>NZ_JASMRZ010000039.1 GCF_030462475.1 Variovorax sp. CAN15 | reverse complement strand
GGTCAACCGTTCGCCGGCAGCCGCATGCCGCGCCACATGCTCAAGGCACGAGGCTTCGAGGTCGGGCGCAAGCACGTGGCGCCCCTCATGCGGCGCATGGGCATCAAGGCGCTGTACAGCAAGCCCAACACGAGCCGCAGCATGTGTGATCTACCCGTACCTGTTGCGCGGCCTGGCGATCGAGCGTGCGAACCAGGTCTGGGCGATGGACCTGACCTGCATCCCGATGGCACGCGGCTTCGTGTACCTGGCCGCGATCATTGACTGACATAGCCGCAAGGTCCCGGCCAGGGACGTGTCGATGTCGATGGAAGCGGACTTCTGCGTGCGCGTGCTCGACCATGCGATCGCGCGTCACGTCAAGCCGGAGATCTTCGATACCGACCAGGGTTCGCAGTTCACCAGCATGGTGTTCACCGAGCGGCTCAAGGGCGAGGGCATCGCCATCAGCATGGGCGGTCACACGAGATGCCCACCGCGTCGGTCGTGCGTTCGCGCAAGCGACGCCCGCCCGCCACCGTGGACATCTCTGCACTGCGGTCAACCCCGGCAGCGTTCCACTTGTCGTCGCCCGACTCGTGTTCAGACCGATGGGGCCACCTCTCGGCCGCACATCCTCTTAGTACCTCATTTCAAGGGAAAACCCTCTATGAGATACTTTTGCCGCTCATGTAATATACTTGTGTCATGCAAGTTGGCATATGACTGCGAAACTGCATGACATGGATTGGTCCTCATCTATCTGTGTCATGCAAAGGAGACAAAATGAAGTTAAGTCGGCGGACTTTTACCCAAGCAACCCTGGGTGCGGCGGCGATATCTGTGGGTGGGCCTCTGTTTGCGCAGGACCGACCTCTGCGTCTTGGCCTGTTGGCGCCGCGATCAGGGGTGGCTGCCTTCTTGGGGGAGGACAGCATTCGAGCCGTTCGGTGGGGGGTGGACCGAATCAACCGGTCGGGGGGGATTGCAGGTAGGAAAGTGGAGCTCGTCATTCAGGAGGAGACCACTCCCAAGGACACAGTTGAGCGGTTTCGCCATCTGGCACTGCAGGAGAAGGTGGACGCCATTCATGGACTGATTTCTACCGGCGTTACTCTGGCAGTCGCCCCCGTCGCAGAGGATGAGCGTGTTCTGCTCCAGTGCTGGGATGGAACGACACAAAACGGAGTGCAAGAGTCGATGCCAAAAACTCGTTTTGTGTTCCGGTCGACTGACAACGAGTGTGAAGCAGTGATGAGTTCGCTCATGGCCATCAAACGCTTCAAAGGTAAGTTCGCAACTATTGCAGGAGTGAATTCCGACTATTCGTATGGGCGAAACTGCTGGGAAACGTTCAAGACGTTGTTGTCTCGCTATGACATCGAGGCCAAGGTTGTTTCTGAGCAATGGATCCGGGTTGGTGCCACCGATCTCACGACGAACGTGGCGGCATTGAACGCCGCCAAGCCTGATCTGATTTTCAATTCGCTCTTCCTCTCCGATCTTCCTATCTTTCTTCGGCAGGCCTCCGCGGCAGGTCTGCTGGCCAACGCAAAGATCGTGTCGACCGTGGCGGGTGGTCAAATCAATGACCTGCGGTCCAGTTTCGTTCCCGAGGGTGCATTGCTGGGGCAGAACACCTTCTACTTTGAC
Source organism: Variovorax sp. CAN15 (assembly GCF_030462475.1). Lineage (GTDB taxonomy): Bacteria > Pseudomonadota > Gammaproteobacteria > Burkholderiales > Burkholderiaceae_C > Variovorax. The sequence goes on along the minus strand of NZ_JASMRZ010000039.1, from coordinate 44,715 downwards.
TTGCCCGGAGCATCCGAATTGCAGAAGTCGTTTGTTGCGGAATACAGGGACCGCTACAAGGCCATTCCGACCTCATCGGCTGACCGCGCCTACTTCAATCTGATGGCTTACAAAGCCGGTGTCGAGAAGGCGGCGAAGGCTGCCGGCCGCTGGCCAAAAACTGATGAGATCGCTGATGCCATTGCCGGAAACGACATCGAAAGTCTAGGTGGCCGAGGGCGTTATCGGGCCGACAAGATTGCCGAACAGATGTTCTACCAAGGCTTCAGTAAGAACAGTACTCAGCATGAGTACCCGGGGCTGTCCGATATTACCGCCGCGTTTTCTGATCAATTGCAGAAGCCTGCAGGCGCAGACTACTGGAAATGGATCAAGACTGCAGATTTCCGCGTGTAATTATTCGTTAGCGGAGTGTGCTTTAAGCGTACTCCGCTAAGTTAAAAATTCCGTACACGCATGAAATGGATGCTTCAATGCAGTATGCCAACCTCTTTTTAGCCGGTCTCTTCCAAGCCGCGATTTTGTTTCTTGTCGCCTGCGGTCTGCAACTCATCTTTGGCGTTCAAAAGGTCGTCAATCTTGCCTGTGGTTCGTTCTATGCGCTGGGAGCGTTTTTTGCTATTACGGCTGTCGGCCTCTTGCACCAATGGCAAATGCCGATGATTTTTCTTGTTCCAGCACTTGTGTTGTCTGGTGTACTCGTTGGAACAGTCGGAGCTCCGTTAGAGTTGTTGTTACGTCCCGTATATAGGCGAGACCCTAGCTATCAACTTTTGCTGACCTTTGGTCTTTTGCTGATGTTCCAGGATGTTTTTCGTTTTTTCTGGGGTGCTGCACCGAGATCAATGGACAGCTCTCTATATGGAATATATGGAACGATCGACATAAGTGGATTGCAGATCCCTGTATATAACTTTCTTGTCATTGGAGCGAGCATCCTAATCGCAATGATTTTAGGATTGTCACTCAAGCGAACCCGTATTGGACGGATCGTACGGGCTACGGCTGAAAATCGGAACATGACTGAAGCATTGGGTGTTAATTCATCCAAAGTATTCACAATGGTTTTTACGCTGGGCTGCATTCTAGGAACTGTGGGTGGGGCATTGGTTATTCCCACTTCGGCTGCCTCTATGACCATGGCCGCTGAACTCGTGGTGGAGGCCTTTGCAGTTGTTGTGATCGGGGGCTTGGGCAGCATGGCTGGGGCTGCTGTTGGCGCCATCATTGTCGGGCTCATGCGGGCGTTCGCAGTTTCGTTAGCTCCTGAAGTGGAGATTCTCTCCATCTATCTAGTTGTCGTTGTTGTCCTCTTGATTCGCCCTGTTGGATTGTTTGGAAGGAGCGCATCTTGAGCGCAGTATTTGACGTAATTTCTCCGAGAATTCGGCCTCGGCCGAAGCCGCGGTTGCTTAACGGCGTTATTCCATTTGTTGTGTTGCTAGCTGGACTTGCAATTGCACCTTTGATGCTAACGCCGTACAGCACCGTGATGCTTATGCCTGCCTTGGCATTTGGAATCGCTCTTCTCGGCATGAATCTTCTGTTTGGCTACACGGGGTTGCTGTCCTTTGGCCATGCAATGTTCTTGGCTGTAGGGGCATACGTGGCGGCCGCAGCGACCCAGGCGGGCGTTCTCCACTTTGAGTTGATCTTGATCGCAGCAGCGAGTTTGGGAGGACTATTCGCATTGGCGATTGGTGCTCTCTGTGTCCGTTTCACACATATCTTCTTTGGCATGCTCACACTTGCGTTTGGCATGCTTCTTCACTCTTTCCTGTTCAAGTTCTACAACTTGACAGGAGGTGATCAAGGTATGCGTGTCCTGCGGCCGATGTTACTGGGGCAGGATTGGGATATGACTGCGACTCAGTTTCTCAGTGGTCCGTTCTATTACTACTGTTTGATAGTTTATGTGCTGCTCGGATTGCTCACCTGGCGCATCGTCAGTTCGCCTCTTGGCCTCCAGCTGCGCGCTATTAGAGACAATGAGAGCAAGGCTCGGTACCTTGGCGTACGTGTCTATCGCCTCCGACTGTTTGCCTTTGTAGTGTCTGGCGTTTTCGGTGCAATCGCTGGCGCGATGTTGGGGGTTTCCACTGGACTTGCTGATCCGGAGCTTGCGTATTGGCCTCAGTCAGGCAATCTTATTTTCATGATGATTCTTGGGGGGGCTGGAACCTTTGTGGGGCCTGGGGTAGGGGCGCTCATTTTTGTTCTGCTGCATGAAGTACTGGTATCGAGTACGGCCTACTGGAGATTTATGTTGGGTGCTACGTTGGTGTTTCTCGTGCTTGTGCTTCCAGAAGGATTGATCGGCACGATTTCCAATCACTTGCAACGTCGTGTAAGGGGAGATGCCCAATGAGTGCCATGTTGAGCGCATGCAATGTATCCAAATCTTATGGATCGTACCAAGCTCTAAAGAATGTGTCTTTGGAGATCGGAGGCGGTGAATTCGTGTCAATAGTCGGCCCGAATGGAGCAGGGAAGACCACACTCGTCAATGTGTTGACGGGGTTGGCGGCCCCCTCCCAAGGGACGGTGCATTTCATGGGAAATAGTATTGCTGGAGTAGGTCCGGTTAAGTTGGCTGCGATGGGCATGGCCCGTTCATTCCAGCTGGTCAATATTTTTCCAGAGGTGAGCGTTTGGGAGACGATCGCAGTTGCTGTAAGTTCAAGGTTGCGTAGAGCTTCGAATCCATTACGAACATTGACCAAAGATCCTCAGATCGAGGACGAAGTTCAGCATATTGCTGGAACACTTGGCTTGCATCACAAGCTTTTTGAACGAGCTGGTTCTCTCTCACAAGGAGAGAAAAAACTCCTTGATATCGCCAGCGCATTTGCACTTCGTCCTAAGGCCATCCTTTTAGATGAACCTACTTCGGGCGTCTCAAGTGGAGACAAATACGGGATTATGGAACTGTTAGTGAAGGCGGCACGCTCGGAAGGGGTGAGCGCCATCATTCAAGTCGAGCATGACATGACACTGGTCGCACGTTACTCGCATCGGGTGATCGCGCTTCAGGAAGGGCGTGTGATTGGAGATATGTCTCCGGATGTTTTCTTTAAGGACTCCTTGATGCTTGAAGCAGTGATCGGCCCTGTCCACAGTAGTCAGAAAAAAAACGAGGGGGAACACCAGCCATGCTGAACGTGTCCGAACTGACCGTGGACATCCAGGGAAGTCGAATTCTTCGAGGTATCAGTCTTGAGGTTCGCGCCGGTGAACTGGTATGTCTTCTCGGCAGAAATGGAGCGGGAAAGACCACCACTTTTCGGTCGTTGATGGGCTATCTTCGGCCCGTTTCCGGGCGCATCTCGTGGGAAGATAAAGATCTTGCGCGCTTGAGCACATGGCAGATTGCGCAACTGGGCATTGGCTTTTCCCCTGAAGAATCGGAAGTGTATGCCGACCTCACGGTCGAGGAAAACATTGAACTTCCGACGTGGACTCGTACCTGTGGCAGACCTGCTGCGGAGCGCATTTCGGAAGCATATCGTATTTTCCCCAAGCTGGAACGATACCGTAAACGCGGGGGGGCAGAGCTTTCGGGTGGCGAGCGCAAGATGGTATCTATCGCCCGCGCATTGGCTCTCGACGCAGAACTCCTTTTACTCGACGAACCTTTTGAAGGTCTCTCACCCGCCATCATTCCACTTGTAGCGGAGGGAGTCGCCGCGATTCGCCAATCTGGGAAAGCCATTGTGATGGCTGAATCCAATTTGCATCATGTTCCAGATTACATAGATAAACTAGTGGTGATTGAGCGCGGTGAAATTATTTACACGGGCTCGTTGAGCGGAGCTCTCGGGGACGTGGAGGTTATGAAAATTATCGCGGGTGCCGTGGATGCGGAACCTCAAACTTGACCAGGGGCGAGATATGAAGACATATACGGGCGATCGAACTATCGATGGAATTAAAGTGCTCGCCGATGGCCAATTGTTGCCTGACCGGACCGACCTGCGTCGCTATGCGGAAATGGGGTTCGAATGGGGGTACGAAGGTGCCGAGCCGCGGCAGTTGGCTTTCGCTCTTCTTTTGGATCACACCGGTGACTTGAATCTTTCCGCTGATTCTTGCGAATCTTTCATGAAGGTCATGGTTGCAAATTTTGATAATGAGTGGAGCATTGCTTCCGCAGATATTGAAAACTGGCTACGAAGCAAGTCAAGGTATTGACTGCGGCTGAAATCGAGTGTTGTTGGCAGGCATGCCCCTGTTGGGGTGAATTTAATTGGAGGTTTTCATGGAGCTTCAATCTACTATGATGAAGGAACGCCAGCGTCGATATCGCAAAGAGTATCGACATCGTGTGGCGGGTTGGTACCACGGTTGGCTGCACTTGGCGATCATTGCCATCAGCGGTTTCACGGCGCTCTACATCTATGCTGCCAATCTTCGCAACGTCCAACTGTGGGAATGGCTGGCCTTGCCATTGGGTTTCATGGCTTATCAACTCACCGAATACTTGCTGCATGCGCATGTAATGCATCGGCCTCGCAAGAACGTCATTTTCCGGGCGCTCTATGTGCGACACACATTGATGCATCATCAGTTCTTTACGCGCGAAGAAATGCGTTTCGCGGATCATAGAGATTGGCGTGTAACGTTCTTTCCCCCTTTCACAATGATCGTGCTTACCTTGCTGTCTCTCGTGCCATCGCTCGTCGCTGGCTGGATTCTCTCCCCTAATTTCGGCTGGCTGTTGATGGCCGCGCTGACGGGTAGCTACATGTTCTATGAACTCGTTCATTTCTCATGCCATGTGAACGACAACTGGCTTATTCGAAATACGCCGATTATTAATACTGCGCGCCGGCATCATACGGCGCATCACGATCATCCATTGATGATGGAAGTTAATATGGGTATCGGAACCCCTATTTTTGATTGGTTGTTTGGAACCTCCGATCTCAAAAGAGGATTTTGGGGTCATATCTTTAACGGCTACAGCACGCGTTATTTGAAGCAAGATCTTCGAAAAACAGTTCGTACACCCAATTCAAATGATGGCGTTGTGAAATCGGCAAGCTTCTAACATGACTGCCAAATATCCGGAGTGATTAAATGCCAACTAAATTCAAAGTAATTATTTCCATACTGATTTTGATGCTCTTCGGGGTGATAGGTTTGTATGAGTTTTCGATTGATCTTCGAACGGCTGGTTGGGCTGCATTTTTCTTGGGCGGGTTTATGGTGTTTTCGATCTGGATTTTTCCTGAGGTAAGCAGGGATGATCCTGTCGACGCCAATTGAGCGGCAGAGGGGTGCTCTGATTACTTCTACTTCAGATCGGATTAAGAAAATGTTCGCTCTCAAGGCAGACGCAGATGTGTGGTCGTTCTGTTTGATTTAGAACAAGTTCGTTGGTACAGCTTTGGCGGCCAGTGACGTCATACTTAACTTAACCTAGTACATCCTGATGAGATTCAATGATTTTCGCAATCTCTCCATCGACGACCGTGATGCCTTCTGGACCGAACAGGCCGGGTTGGTGGACTGGCACAAGCCCTTCGACCGGGTGTGCAACCACGACAACCCACCGTTCGCGCACTGGTTCGAGGGCGGGCTGACCAACCTGTGCCACAACGCGGTGGACCGGCACCTGAAAGACCGCGCAGACCAGAACGCGCTGATCTACGTGTCCACCGAAACGGACACCGAGCGCACCTACAGCTTCCGGGAGCTGCATGCCGAGGTCCAGCGCATGGCGGCGGTGCTGCTGGGGCAGGGCGTGAAGAAGGGCGATCGCGTGCTCATCTACATGCCCATGATTCCCGAGGCCACCTTCGCGATGCTGGCCTGTGCGCGCATTGGCGCCATCCACTCGGTGGTGTTCGGGGGGTTCGCCAGCCATTCGCTGGCCAACCGCATCGATGACGCCGCCCCTGTGGCCATCGTCAGCGCCGATGCCGGATCGCGCGGCGGCAAGGTGGTTGAGTACAAGCCGCTGCTGGACGAAGCGCTGCGGCTGTCCACCCACAAGCCAGCGTCGGTGGTGATGGTGAACCGTGGCCTGGCGCCGATGAGCCTTGTGCCCGGGCGGGACCACGACTACGCGGCCCTGCGCGAGCAGCACCTGGACGCACAGGTGCCCTGTGAGTGGATGGAGTCCACCGCCATCAGCTACACCATCTACACCAGCGGCACCACGGGCAAGCCCAAGGGCGTGCAGCGCGACACGGGCGGGTATCTCGTGGCCCTGGCCGCCAGCATGAAGCACATTTTCATGGGCGAACCCGGCGAGACCTACTTCTCCACCAGCGACATCGGCTGGGTGGTGGGGCACAGCTACATCGTCTACGGCCCGCTGATCGCGGGCATGGCGACCATCCTGTACGAAGGCCTGCCGATCCGGCCCGATGGCGGCATCTGGTGGCGCCTGGTGGAGAAGTACAAGGTGACGGTGATGTTCAGTGCGCCCACCGCCGTGCGCGTGCTCAAGAAGCAGGACCCGGCCTACCTCAAGCAGTACGACCTCTCCAGCCTCAAGGCCCTGTTCCTGGGCGGTGAGCCGCTGGACGAACCCACCGCGCGCTGGATCAGCGACAGCCTGGGGGTGCCCATCATCGACAACTACTGGCAGACGGAGAGCGGCTGGCCCATTCTCACCATCGCCAACGGTGTCGAGAAGAAAGCCAGCAAGTTCGGCAGCCCGGGTGTGCCGATGTATGGCTACAGCGTCAAGCTGCTGCACGAATCCACCGGCGAAGAACTCACCGGTGCCGATGAGAAAGGGGTGGTCGTCATCGAAGGGCCCACGCCACCGGGTTTCATGCAGACGGTCTGGAAGGACGACGCGCGCTTCGTCAACACCTACTGGAAGAGCATTCCCGGCAAGCTGGTCTACAGCACCTTCGACTGGGGCATTCGCGACCAGGATGGCTACTTCTACATCCTGGGCCGCACCGACGATGTGATCAACGTGGCGGGCCACCGCCTGGGCACGCGGGAGATCGAGGAAAGCATTTCCAGCCACGCCAATGTGGCCGAGGTGGCGGTGGTAGGGGTTGCCGACCAGCTCAAGGGGCAGGTGGCGATGGCTTTCGTGGTGGCCAAGGACAGTTCTTCGCTCTACGACGATGCCTCGAAACTCAAGCTGGAGGGCGAGATCATGAAGCGGGTGGACGAGCAGTTGGGTGCCGTGGCGCGCCCGGCACGGGTGCGCTTCGTGACAGTGCTACCCAAGACCCGCAGCGGCAAACTGTTGCGCCGCGCCATCCAGGCCGTGTGCGAGGGGCGCGATCCGGGTGACCTCACCACCATGGACGATCCTGCTGCGCTGCAACAGATACGTGCATTGTTGGTAGAAGAATACTAGAAGAAAACACACCGGAATTGCCGAAACGTGCCTCACTTGCGTACGGTAGTAGCAAAGCTTTGAAGTCAGCCCTCTGTCACAAACAGACGGAGAGAGTTGTGCAGTCCATCACCTCGGTATCAAAGCCAACACACGGTAAAATCCCAGTGATTGCTGGCCCGAATGAGGGGGCGTGTTGAATCTCTGATTTGCTCCATTCATCATTGGATGGACAGGTAGCGCCGTCGCCCGATCTTCCATGACACGCTCCCGCCTCGCATTGTGGCGACGAGTTGCTGCCCCAGCCGCTGTTCAAGCACCGGCTTCCAAGGCACCAAGCTGAACCCCATACCCTCATCGAGCAGTGCGTAGCGTCCGCTGGCAAGCATCACGCTGCGCCGGTAGATGCCGGCCACGCGCTGGCCGTCAGCCACGGGGCGATACCCCAAGCCGGTTTCGGCGGCAATGTCCTTCGCGGCGAGCGTCAGTTCCCGGTCGCGCAGCGTGCCCAGCAGGTTGCGCGCCAAGATCACGCGCTGCCCGCGCCGCTCGGCCAGCCCCTGTTCCGTCAGGAAGTTGGCACGCTGCTGCATTGCCTGCTTGGCCTCGCTACCAAAACCCAAATCACCCAAGCCGGAGCCGCCGCCGATCAACTGCTGGTCGAGCCAGGTGGCGCCGATGACGCGAGCTTGACGCTCAATGGGCAGGTGCGATTTTAGCTCCACGGCCACGCCGCCCAGGCGCTGCGCGTCGTACTGGCGGCCACGCTCGGGCAGGTCGTCCGGCACCTTCCATAGCCCCTCGGCCACGCGCTCCACGATGCCAGCCCGGCGCAGGGCTTCCAGGCGCCGGACATGGGCTGCCACGACTTCTTGCGGATCGCGGCCAGGGACAGTCTGCCCTTGCGCGATGGCAAGGTGATGGTCGGTGCGGTACAGGCCATTGCTTGCCATCGCGGCGATGGTCTTGTCCGCCGCCCGTATCTCGGCAGAGCCTTTCACCTCGACCACCGCGCCCATCGGATACTGCTCCAGTTTCGTCCTGGGCGACAGCGCGACGTAGTGCGCCTTGCCGTCGATGCCATCGACCACGAGATAGCCCCGGTCGTACAGTTCGTCGGCCAGCCCCTTGCCCGCTACGCGGCCGATGATGGAGTGCCCATCTTCGGCCGGCTGGAACACGGCCAGGTCGCGCTGCCTGCCGCCCATCGCACGTTGCATGGTGCGGATGATGTCGCCGCGCTCGCCCATCGCCCGCAGGGTGGACTCAGCTTCGGCGTGGACGGCACAGGTGCCAGGCTGGGTTTCCGTCGCCAAGCCCATGCGCTGAAGCCGTTGCAGTCGCCCGACCAGCAGCAGGCGCTGGCGCTGCAGCTTGGGATCATTGAAGCGTTCGATTTTCACCAATCCCTCTACCGCTTCACGCTGCAAGGTTCGATCCAGAGAAGTCCAGCGCTCCTGCTCCACCTCGCGGGCCAGAGTGCGCTGGATCTCCAGCTCGGTGCGTGGCCCGAGCCATTCGGTGGCCAGCTCCATCGCCCGCTCGCGCATCCCGCGGGTGATGTACTCCTGCGAGATGATGAGGTCTTTGCCCGTATCGTCCTTGCCGCGCAGCACGACGTGGGTGTGCGGGTTGTCGGTGTTCCAGTGATCCACCGCCACCCAGTCCAGCCGGGTGCCCAGATCAGCCTCCATGCGCTGCATCAGGTGGCGGGTATAGGTGCGCAGGTCTTCGAGTTGGTCGGCATGCTCGGGCGAGACGATGAAGCGGAACTGGTGACGGTCGCCCCGCCCGCGTTCCTCGAAAGCTGCCGTGTCCGCCTCGTCGGTGATGGTCCCATAGGCCCGTCCCTGTTCGCCCTGGCGATCCACGCCTTCGCGCCCGATGTAACGCAGGTGCTGCACCGTCGATTTGCCGCTGGCCTGCTGCAAATACACCAGCCGAACCTTGACCGTGGCCCGGCGTGAATAGGCAGTCAAGGACTGGCCCGTGAAGCTCGCCGCCGTATGCCCGCGCCCCAGACGAGAACCAGGCGCCTTGCCGGTGGTTTTGCCCCTCACCTTGCCACCCATTCCGCGCTTGCCGCCTGTAACGCCAGCCGCCTTGCTGGTCTGACGCAGCACCTGCGCAATGAAGGTGTCGCCGCGCTGCTTCGGCTTGCCTGGCCGCACGCGGAAACGGTCATCACCATCCGAGTTTCCGCGCTGGCTCATGATGCGCCTCCAGCCAAGCCCATCGCGCCCGAGCGGATGCGGCACACGGTGTTCCCAATGCCTGCATGGCATTTGCGCTGTTGGCGGCACGAAGCCACCCTGTGGCGCGTGCTGCCCCAAACCCATGTGCAGACTGGCTTTGCGCGCACCGTGGTGCCGCGCCCTTCAATCTTGCCTTCCGCCTTTGCCCCTCGCTGGCGCTCCGGGCAGCGGCGGCCCGGCGGCGCTGCTGCACGAGCAGCCAGCACGCCGGCGAACGCAGCGACGGCCACAGGCCGGGCGCGTTCGAGGCAAGACACCTGCACGTTGGACGGCTGCGCCGAAGGCAGCGCGAAGTGCGGCGCGGATGCGCTCGCACTGCACGCGCGACGACACGGCGACGGCCAGCAGCACGACACGCCCGATGGCACGACAAGATGCACGGCAACGTGCAGCAAGTCGGCGGCCATCATGGGCGGGACTCCAGCCAGACCGGATGCGCGACGCCAATCACGGCGCCCACACTGACCGGCCCGAAATACCGGCTGTCGAACGACGCCGGGTTGGTCACACTGAGCAGGAACAGTTCACCGGGTTCGAGGCGACGGCACTGCTGCCAGGATGGCAGCGGCCGGCCCCAGCGGTCGGCAGGCAGCACAGCGGCCGAAGGCACGCCGTCGATGCGGACGATGCGGCCAGTGATGCACACCTCCTGCGGCGCGATGGCGCCCACGCGCTTGAGCAGCGGCACGCGCGCCGGCAGGTAGCCGCGCTGCGCGGCCAGCGCGGCGGCGTCTGGCGGCAGCGTGGTCAGGACGATGCTGCCCACTTCCAGCCGACGCGGCAGCGAGCCGGTGCCGTGGCGCTGCGGATTGACGCGATACCAGCCGACCGCCACGCTGTCGGACGGGTTGTAGRTCAGGCGCGGCAGYGGMTGCACGAAGGACGCCCAGGCCAGCGCAGCGAGGCCGCAGRCGGACAGGCCCGCCAGYACGAKGCGAGCGCGCAAACGTGCGCGGGGCGAGCGAGGACGCGACGCGGCGCCGGCAGTCGAAACGGCGGTCATGGCAGTGCCCTCCCGGTCAGCCAGGCGGCGTGCCGCTCGGCGGTGTATTCGGGCAGCGGCAGACGCGCAGCGAGCCGGTTGGCGAGCGTGCGCCAGTACACGGGCGAAGCGGCGGATGGCGCGATGCCTAGCGCCTCGATGGCGTCGATGCGCTCCAGCACGGCGCGCACCTGGTTCTCCCCCTCGGCGTGCAGCAGCAGGCGCGCGCCCGGCTGCACGCCGGGGATGCGCTGCGCCGCATCCAGCGGCGTGCAAGCCTGCATCACCATGAGCTGCCAGCGGATCGTGCCGTAGTCGTTGGCCTGCCAGCGGATGCGGCTGAACATGGCGCCCGGCAGGAACACCGCGCAGCGCCGCCAGCGGTCGAGCTGGAGCGTGCGCGCAGGTTCGCCGAAGCGCAGGTAGAGCTTGAAGCGCGGTTCGATGTAGGCCAGCGCCACGCGCGTCAGCGGCGTGCTGGCAGGCTGGCCGGAAGGTGCTGCGTGCGCAGCCGTGGCCGCGCACGCAACAGGCGCGGCGGCAGACGAAACGGATGCAGTCATGGGGTGTTCTCCCTGCGGTGCTCTGGAAACTCCCGCTCCAGCAGGCCGCGCAGCAGGTCGGCCACGGTCACGCCCTGCGTGAAGGCCGACACCTTGATGCGCGCCCGCATCGCGGGCGTGATGTCGAGGGTCAGGCGAGCCGTGTAGAGGTCGCCCTTGCCCAGCGCATCGGCATCGCCCTGGCGAATCCACGCCTCGGCGTGCGGATTCGCGGGCGGACGCGCGCCGATGCCGACGCGCTTGGCCGTGCGTTTGCTGTTCGGTGGCGGCGTCGTTGTCATGTCGTCCACCGCAATAGTTCATCGACCAGCGCAGTGATTTCGCGTGCGGCGGTGCTGTCCGGCGCCGTCTCGCGTGCAAGCCGGCCAGCGGCGACGCTGTCGGCGAACACGATGCGCTGATGCACTTCCGCGCGCAGCGCAGGAAGCGGTTGGTCGGCCAGAGCCTGGCGCGCTTCGCGCCCGATCACGGTGGTGCTGACGCGCCGATTGATGACGAAGGCCGCGCGCAGCGCTGGCCGAAACACCTGCGCCTCACGGATCAGCGCCACCATCTCCGCGCTGGCCCACAGGTCATAGGGGCTGGGCTGCACGGGAATCAGCACGCGCTCGGCCGCCAGCAGCGCGGAACGCGCCAAGGCAGCGATCCTGGGCGGGCCGTCGATGATGACGTGATCGGCCCGCCTGGCGAGTTCTGGCGCCTCTTGGTGCAGCGTTTCGCGTGCGAGGCCCACGGCGCTGAACAGCCTTGGCAAGCCTTGCTGGCTTCTGCGCTGTGTCCAGTCTAGCGATGAACCCTGCGGGTCGGCGTCCAGCAGCATGACATGCTGCCCGCGCATCGCCAGCTCGCCGGCGATGTGCGTGGCGAGCGTGGTCTTGCCCACGCCGCCTTTCTGATTGAGCAGAGCAACGATCATGGCTTGGCCCTCCATGCTGGAAAGCCGGGCTTTTGCTGCTGCCTTTCATGCCGTGTGGTGGTTATCCACCGTGGCGCGGCGCTTCTACTAAAAGTTAGAGAATTTAAGTTAGGGAAGTTAGAGGGACGCGAAACCCAGTGCTGGCGCGGGTTTGCGGCCGATTTTGTTGCCTGATAGCACGAGGATTCGTTGCCTGATAGCACGACACCTCTGTTGCCTGATAGCACGAGTCCATCCACAGACTCTCCCGAAGTTATCCCCGTGCCGTTTGCGGCACGGGCCGGAAGGTCAGCAGCGGCGAGGAAATCCCGGACGCGTGCTCGATGCCCAACAGGTAGCCCGGCAAGGCTTGCCGCGCCACCAGCGCCCGCAGGTCGGCGGCGAAGTCGTAGTAGCGCGCCACGCTGCCCGATTTGCGGTACAGGTGCTGGAAGTCGAATTGCCAGCCGCCCGGCTGCCGCCCGCCGTGCTTGCGCACCAGGCGGTACAGCCACCGCTCGATGCCGCCCGTGAGCCGGAAATACGCCGGGTCGATGGTCAGCACCAGGGCGGCGTCGAGCACGCCGGCAAAGAACCAGTCCGGCAGGATCAGTTCGAGGCCCAGCGGCGTGCCGCTGGCATCGGCCAGTTCCTTCCACTCGTTGATCCAGGAAAACCGATGCAATCGCCGCCCGGTCGTCTCGCGGATGGACGTGGCCACCGTGGTCGATTGCAGCCGATCCAGCGCAGCCTTGAGGCGCTGGTAGTCGCGCAGCGACGTACCGCGCCCAATGAAGCGCAGCACCTCGTAGGGGCGTACCTGCATCAAGCGCGAAGGCCGCAGGCCCGCGTCGCGCGCCTCCACGATCTGGCTGGCGGCCCAGATCAGGATGTCGGCATCCCAGATCGTGGCGATGCCGTGCTCCTGCGTGCCTTCCACGCGGATCGTCACGTTGCCCGCCCGGAAGTCGATGGGCTTGACCCGTTTGGACTTCGCCAGCGAGAAGAACGGAAAGGCCATCAAGTCCTGGCTGTCGCGTGGCGCCATGTCGCCCGGCAGCGCGCGAAACAGGTCGAGCTGTTCGCGCTCCTGCAAGGGTGTGGACATGGCGAAGGCCATCCACGCGCCGCCGATCAGCGCGCACGGCTGTCGGCCGAGTGGTGCTCGGCGTACTCGGGATCGGAAGTCGTCTCGAAACTGCGGTCGGCGGCCCAGGCATCGAGGTCGGCCACGGCGTACATGACCCGCCGGCCGAACTTGCGAAAGCGCGGGCCGCCGCCGATCACGCGCTGCTTTTCCAGCGTGCGCGGCGACAGGCGCAGGTACTCGGCGGCTTCGTCGTTGGTGAGATAGCGTTGGGGCTGCGCGGCAGCGGTCGAGACAGCGGCGGCAGGCCGCAAGGGAGCAGGACGCATGGTGTGAACCTCCATAGCTTTCAAAGCTCCGGCCACACAGCGCAACCGGATGGAGGCAGTCTCAGAAAACGCGGCCCACTTGCTCAGGGTCGTTTTGCGTCGCCTTCAAAACGACCCTTCTCAAGCGGCGCAAGCTGTGCTAGGCGGCGATAGCCGCCGCGCATCAGCGCATCGCCACGCCGCACCAAGCGGCGCACCTTGGAGCGCAAGCCGCCGTCGGCGTACCAGTCGGCCACGGCGTCGGCACCGAACAAGCCTTCGCCGACCTCACGCGAGGACGCGCCCGCCAGGGTCGCGTCGAGCGCCTGCAAGGTGTGCAGTTCCAGCAGCGCGGAAGGTGTTGGCCTGGGCGTGGCGGCGAAGGTCACGCCGGGCACATGACCGCGCACAGGCGCGGCAGTGCCGCCGCGATGGGCATAGGCGACAGCCATGCCGTCTTCCAGGCCGGGGGCCAGCGCAAAGCGCAGGCAATGGCCTGGGCTGCGCGCGATCAGCGCCAGCCGTTTGCCGTCATGGAGCAGTTGCTTATGGCCAGGGATGCGCCAGAACGCGAAGATCGAGGCATCGGGTGGCGGATCTTCATCCGGGTAGAGCTGCACCATCGCAGCGTGGCCGGGCAGCCAGGCCGGATGCGCGTCGCGCGCATCCAGGGCCGGGTCTTCCAGCAGGCGCAAGCCCCAGCGTTGCGCCGCTTCCTGTGCCGCCTGCGACCGACGACGATGGCGCAGCCAGTCGAGCCGGTAGTCGGGGTGCCTGCGCAGGTACTCCCAGGCGAGCGCAAGGCTGTCCAGATGCAGCACGTACAGATACGCGGCAGTCGGATACCAAGGCTCGGCGGCGCGGTCGGCCATGACGCAACCTCCTGGGAACAGGAATCGCCGCCACGGCTGGGCTACGCGCTACATCGCCATCGTCAGAACGTCATGGGTAAAAATGGTGACTGGGGTTGTCAAGACCGATTGGCTCCGATGCGTTGCGGTTTCCGTCTCAATGCGGCGGTGGCAGCGCCCCGACCGTGGGACGCCGTATCGGCCAGCCTGCCGCAACCCAAGCCAGGCATCATGACTGTTTCGATCAGACTGGCCGGGGTATGCCGCAAGAATCCCGATTGAGACCTGCCCGGCATGACGCCAGACTGAAAAAGTCACAGTAGGCCGTATTCAGTCCGGGATCGCTCCGTCGCGCTCGGCCAGCCGGGTGTATTCCGACAGCGTGCGCGTGGGGCGGAAATAGAGGTCGCGTAGCACGGGCTGCTGGCGCGGCCCGACGATGCCGGCCAGGTCGGACAGCTTCACCGTCCCCAGCTCTGGCATCCCCAGCCCGAGGTCGATCAGGCCGTAGGCCGTATCGCCGTCCGCAGGATCGAGCGCGGCCAGCAGCCAGGTCACATGCGCGTCCGGCGTGAACAACCGCACCACGGGCACCGGGTCGATGGCCTCGCCAGCGGCGCGGGCCTTGCCGTGGGCCAGCAGGCGCGCGCGGTCGTCCTCGGTGATGAGTGCCGTCATGGCGCCACCCTCCGGCCGCACGAATCCGCCGAAGCGCAAAAGCGCAAAGCCGTACCTGCGGATTTGGGCATAAACACGATGGCGGTTCCGTGATTTCGCGCCTTTGTTGAAACCCGCAAATGCGGATTTCTGTAGAAGCGCAGAACAGTGAGCTTTTGATGAATGAGTTAAAGATAACGTGGTTTTAATTGTGCTGCGAATCGACGCTTCTGTCCATGCAGAAGCGATCCGTCCAGCCCGGCCGACCGGCCGGCGCCACCACCTTCGACGCCGAGCTGGCTCAAGCCTTCGGCGCGGCGGTGCGTGCGCTGCGCACGGAACGCGGCATCGCCCAGGAGACGCTGGCGCACCTGGCCGGCGTCGAGCGTTCGCACATGGGCAAGGTGGAGCGTGGCGAACACCAGCCCACGCTATCGCTGATCTTCAAGATTGCCGGCGCGCTCGAATGCAGCACGGCGGTGCTGATGAGCGAGGCTGAAAGCCAGCTCGCGGCAGCGGCCCAGCCGTAGGCGCTGGCCGGGCCGATCCGGCGCAGCCGGTTCGGCGGCATCGAGGGGCGCCAAGCATCGCGCGGCGGGGATAGCCCACAGGGCTTTCCCCTGGAGTGCAAGCGCCAGCGCGTAGCGCCGCAGGCGCGAAGGCGTGAGGGATTGGAGCCGAATGGCCGTGACGGCTTGCCGGCACGGGGCGCAGCCCGAAAGCCCGGCGGCGCTTGCAGCGCCGACACGCCATCCTGGGCTTGCTACGCCACGGGCTGCGGGCCATCCACCGATGAATACCGGCCCTGGTGAACATGCCAAGAGGCACCCGTTGCCGAACCCCGTGCGTGCGGTGCTGCGATGAGCAGCACAGCGCCCCGCCGCAATGGGCGGGGCGCTGTGGGCGGCCGTCAGGCCGCCTTGGGCTTGTTGCGCGACCAGATCAGGTCGTGCGTGCCGTCCTCGTTCTCGATCAGGCGGGCATAGACCGTTGCCGGGAATGAAGGATCGTCCAGGGTCACGGACACGTAGGGGCGTCCGGCCTCGCTGGTTTTCTTCCACGCCGCGCCGATGTCGTGGCCAGCCGCTTGCAGGCGGAAGTCGGGGGCGCTCTCGTTGTTGCCCTTGTCGTTGGGAACCAGCTTGACCTTGACGTTGAGCGTCAGGGTGCGGAGCTGGCCGTTGAAGCCGTCTTTGTCTGCGGTGAAGGTGCCGATGTTGGCCATGATGATTTCTCCTTTCGGGTTGAACAAGGTCGCGCCAGTGCGTCCTTGTTGTGATCCGTCCGGCGGGGGATGGGCTGGCCGCACCGCGCAGCGGTCGCAACACCGTGGAGAACCTGGAGGCGAAAAGAATTTGTCCCGCGAGGAATGCGCGCAGCGCAGGGGAAATTGTTTTCGCTGGAAGGTTGCGGCCATGAAGCCCAAGGCGCAGCCGCGCCACCGCCAGGATTCACAACAAGACAAGGACGCACAGGCCGCCCGCTCCCGAATGGAGACAGGGCCGACTCGGCATCCCCGCGTGACGGCTTCACCGGCTTGCGCCCTGACGCGGGCCAGGTCAATGCCCCGACGACAAGGCCAGAGCGCCCCAGCCGCAGCTCGCGGCACATGCTTGAGGCGTGGTGAGGAAGCTCCATCGGGCGAGGCCGAGCGGTGTGTCGGTGAACCGTCCTTCGTGACGTACAGGCAACGAATCGCCAGCGTCGAGGACGGCACGCTTTTGCACAACCTGCCGCAGCAAGCCGGGGCGTAGCCCCACAAGCTCCGCCCATTGCGGCGGGGCGCAGCCTTCCTCGCAAGCGAAGCGCGCAGCGCCACAGGCGCGAAGGCGTGAGGGATTGAAGCCGAATGGCCGTGATTCGGCACGAAGCACGGGGCGCAGCCCGAAAGCCCGGCGGCGCCTCGCGCCGACACGCCCAGGCCGTTCTATATTTTCAGGAAGTAACCCAAGACAAGCCCATGACTCTCCAGCTCCGACACGAAACCCCGGACGACATTGCTGCCATCGAAGCCGTCACGACGGCCGCTTTCGCCGATGCGCCGCACACCAGCCACACCGAGCAATTCATCGTGCGCGCACTGCGCACTGCCAACGAACTGACGCTTTCCATCGTGGCCGAAGAACACGGCCAGATCATCGGCCATGTGGCCCTGTCGCCCGTGACCATCACCGACGGCCACGGCCGCCAGGCTGAGGACTGGTACGGGTTGGGGCCGATCTCCGTCCTGCCGCAAAGGCAGGGGCACGGCATCGGCTCGCGCCTGATGGAGCAGGCGCTGTCTGAACTGCGGGCCATGCAGGCCGCAGGCTGCGTGCTGCTAGGCGATCCCGCGTATTACGCGCGTTTTGGTTTTCAGGCCCATGCGGGCCTGCAACTGCCGGGCGTGCCGCCCGGCTACTTCATGGCGCTGGCCCTGCATGGGCCAGTGCCCGAAGGCATCGCGCGCTACAGCGATGCCTTCAACGCCACCGCCTGAGCCACCGCGAAGGCGGCGGCGTTCTGACTCGGCTGCTGGCCTTGAACACCGGGCGCGGCCACTGCCGCGCCCGGATTTTGCGTCCACCGCGCCCAGGACGGAACGGCCTGGGCGCGGTGCTGAACGCGGTTATTCCTTCGTCTCGATGAGCCACCACACGGCACGCGGCAAGGCGCGGCCCGTGATGGGGTGAATGTCGGTGAGGTCGGCGCGGGCCGACCAGCCCGAGGGCGGGCGGTAGCCGCGCACGTCGCCATCGTCGTGCCAGCGGCGAGCGCGTACCGTGCTGGGCGCGTAGATCGCCGCCATGCGCGGGCGGCTGCTGGTGATGCGGGTCATGGGGGCTTCTCCTTGCAGCGAAGCGCCCCGGTCGAGGCCGGGGCGCTTGCCTTCGGCGCGGGTCAAGCGGCCAGCGCCTCGGCGGGTTCATCCGCCATTGCCTCGGCATCCTCCGGGGCATCCTGCGCCTGCGTTTCCTGCGGCGCAGCTTCCGGGCCTTCGGTCTTGAAGATGGCAGGCATCCAGCCCGTGCCATCGGCCAACCGCTCGGCTTCGCTGGCAATGTCGGCCTTCTTCAACTTCGCCAGTCGCGTGACGTGCTCGGGCGCGTACTGGCCCACGGCTTCCAGAATCACGGCCTTGGAAACGTGCTTGAAGTAGCCTTCTGCGGTCGGCTTCCACCATGCAGCCATGTCGAGGCCCACGGCCTGCGCCAGTTCCTCGCCGGGCTGGTGCGGTGTGGCACGGGGCGTCACCACGTCCACCGTGGAAGCCACGCACACGGCCAGCAGCCGCACCAGTTCATCTTGCGGCTTCGCCAGCAGCGCGGCAAACAGTTCGGCGCTGTCCTCCGGCAAGGCTTCGCCCGCCACCTGTTGCAATTCGCACAGCGCCACGGCGGCGGGAGTTTCCGGCCAGTCCGGGGCCATGCCTTCCAGCCGGTCTTGCACTTTGAGGCCCACGCCCAGCGGCAGAGAATCACGGCTGCGGCCGTAGCGGCGTTCCTGCAAGACGGTCTGCACCATGCCATGCACCACGGCGGCCAGCGCGGCTTGCGGATGCCGGGCGACTTCGATTTGTAGCGCGGCGGTGCGGTGGGCGCTCAAGCGTTGCGCCAGCCGGTCGGACATGGCGGCGGTCTTGGGTGGCTCGTCGTCCTCGCCTTCGTCGTCGTTCGCGGCTTCGCCTTCGCTGCCGAAACCTTGGCGCAGCCTTTCCAGCGTGCGCAGCGCCTTGGCCTCGGCCTCGCGCATCAAGCCGCGATGAATCACGGCTTCGCCGTTGCGGTCGATGGTGACGATGGCACCGGCTGCGGCCTTCACGGTCGCGCCGTAGTCCTGCAAGCCATCTTCCAGCACCTGCAACTGCTCGCCCAGGGTTTCGCCTTCCTCCTGCAAGGCGTCGGCCTTTTCCTCATCGTCAGCGTCCAGCGCAGCATCCACGGCTTCGGCCAGTTCGTGCATCTTGGTTTGCAGCTTCTCGATGCGTGCGGCTTCACGCTTGTTCGGTTCGCGCCGCTCCTTCGGCGCACGCTGGAAGGCGTGCAGGTCGGCATGGGTCACGCCTGGCGTGGCATCCACCCATGCCCAGCCTTCGGCCTTCACCTCGGCAGCAATGCCCGTCAGCTTATTGAACGCCAGCCCTTCCAGCAGCGCGGCATCGGTCAGATACACGCCCGCGTCATCTTCGGCGAACAGGTCACGGCGGATGCCACCGCCTGCGGCCTCGTAGCTGTCCAGCCCGACGAAGCGCACCAGCGGATGCCGGTAGGCGTCGATTTCCCTTTCGGTGAGGCGTTCGCGCAGGTTGGACGGGTGACGCTGCCAGGTTGGCGCATCGTAGAACGCGCTTTCCTGCGCGGCGTGGTCATCGGTGATGGCAAGGGCCATCAACTGGTCAAGGCTCACGGCATCGGCGCGATAGTCGGCCATGAGGCGGGGCGACACGTTCGCCAGCTTCAAGCGGCGCTGCACCACCAGCGGCGTAACGGAGAAATCCGCCGCAATGTCCTCGATGGGGCGGCCTTCGGCCACCAGCGCCGCGAAGGCTTCAAACTGGTCTGCCGGGTGCATGGCTTCGCGCTGCACGTTCTCGGTGAGGCTGGCGGTGCGGGCGGTGCCATCGGCCACCAGCAGGCAAGGCACTTCCCATTCCTTGCTGATTCGGTGCTTTTTCGCCAGCAGCTTGAGGGCTGCGAGGCGACGGCCACCGGCCACGACTTCGTAATGCTCGCCATCGGCGGATGCAATCACGATCAGGTTTTGCAGCAGGCCGACACGCTGGATGCTTGCGGCAAGTTCGGGGATGGACATGCGCGGGGTCTTGCGCACGTTGCGGCCCGTGGGGCGCAGCACCAGCCGCGACAGTGGAACCAGAATCAGGTTCTTGGTCGGGTCGGCGGCTTCCAACGGGATAGCGGCGGCGGTATTGACGGCGCGGGCTTCGGTTTGGGTAACGGCGTTCATGGTGAATCTCCAATCGAGTGAAACAAGGGAATGGAGGGGAACCGCCCCTCCGGCGGGGAAACGGTTCAGGCTTTCAACTGGCGCAGGCCATCGGCCAGCATCCAGAGGGCGCGATTGAGGCGCACATCGGAATCAATGCCCTGCACCGGGCGGGTCTGCTGGCGGCGTCCGTTGGCGCTGCGGCCATGCAATCCGCCTTTGGTCAGGTTTTCCTGCGTGCGGTTGAACACGCTCCACAGGTCGGGGCGGCGGTCGTCGAACCGGCGCGGCATCAAGATTTGCGATTCGGTGATGGGCGCGGGCTTCTTGTCGGTGGGGTCGTACTTGAGGGCCAGCGCGGAACGGGCGAACACTTCGGCTTCGCCTTCATCCAGCGTGATAGCGCGCATGGCATCGCGGGAATCCTTCACCCGCTCGAAGCCGCTCAACACCTCGAAAGCGCCTTCGATGACGGAACCGGCTACGTCGCCCTTATGGGGTACGCGCACGTCCGCCACGGTGTCGCCGCACACAAGACCATTGCTGCAAACGAAGCGGAACATTCCGGCCAGCATCTGATAGCTGCTGGTGCCGTCATGCGAGTTCAGCAGCACGATTTCGTTGGCCTCTGCGCCGTTGATCTGGCTGGCGTGGCGCAGGCGCAGCATGTGTTTCGTGTGCTCGCGCTTGCCTTCATCGCGCACGCGGGTCTGCGTCACCATGAAGGGTTGAAATCCCTCCTTGCGAAGCTCGGTCAGCACGGCGGCGGTGGGGATATAGGCGTACCGCTGCGAACGGCTTTCGTGCGGGGCATCCGCGAAGATGGACGGGGCCACGCGATGAATCTGGTCATCGGACAGCGGGTAGTCACTGCGCAGCGAAGGGGAGCGGGAAGCGAAACGGGATGCGAGTTGCATGTCTTTCTCCTGAACAAAAAGGCTGTTGAAGAAAACCGCACACCGGATTCCTAGATTCGGAGCCCAGCCTTTCGGCTGTTCGGTGCGGTCGGCACGAGGAACCCGGTTGGCCCTGTTGCCACCGTCTTTCCTGAGTTCATCGCCCGCGACGGTCAGGAGCGCGCGAACGGGCGCCGTCAAGGAGGCAAGCGCAGGGTTGGTGCGGCCCGCAGGCGCAGCCGAGGACACGGCCCTGCGCGCCTTGACGGCACACGGGCGCGGGCTACAGTCGCGGTGAAGGTGATGAAGTCAGGGGAGACGGCTGGACAAGGCAACGGCCTTCCCCACACGCCGACCGCACGGCAAGCGAAGCGCGCAGGCCCGAAGCTGGAAGCCGGGCCGGAGGCGTCAGCCGAGCGGAGCGAGGGAACGATGGAAGCCCGTCAGGGGCGAGACGCCGCAGGCGGCTCGATGCGCAGCACGACAGCGCGACCGGCCATCTCCCAGGTGGCCGGGGACGCCCATGCAGTTTGGGCATCGCGGGATTTGTCTTCGGCGGATTTTTCGCGGACAATGTGGGCAAGGCCCTGTCCGCCTGAGCTTCGAGCGGCTCAATCAAGACTGCGTTCTGCTTTCCCCCCGTATTTCTTGCCACCACCATGCGATATCGCCTGGGCGTAGGCCAAGTAATCGCTCGATTGGCCTGCGCTGAAATCAGGAGAATCGTATGCCCATCGGCATTTCCGACCTTGCCCATTCTGTTCGCAAGAACAGCGTTTCTGTGGCCGCCCCTGTGCAGCTTGGCCATGCGCAGCAAATCATTGTTGCTGCACTCGGCTACAAGAGCCTTGCCGCCTACCAGGCCGCCCAGGTAGCCGCACTCGAACCCAAAGACTTGAGCAATGTCTACCACGTTGTACTCGACTACGACTCGCTCGATAGGCGCGCCAGCGAACTTGGCGCAGCCCCCGCGCCAAGCCAACTGCATGAGCTGATCGACGCAGCCTTCAAGGAACGAGCACCCCACACACACATTCACGCCTCTCACGCAGGCTTCGATAACTATCTGCGTGAGCATGTGGATCAGGTGGTCATCGAAGACGATGACGTGAACAGCGAGATGGCCAACGCCAATTACGATGGCATTGATGAGGTCTATTTCGATTTCGAGGTTGAGTCTGAAAACGTCCCCGTTGGCAGCTCGCTGGAAATCGACCTGGATGGCCATGTTGGCTTGGGCATCGACACTGAGCGTCCCTACGCGGGCCACATCGTGAATGTGGAGGGCACTTTGAGCGTGGAGCGATTGGGCAGCCAGTGCTTTGGGTCAGTGGACTGCCAAGTCACCAAAGCGGAACTCGATACGAACTGGGGGGATGACGACCACGACGGCGAGCCACCGCCGCGCAGCGTATCGCAATCCTATGCCGAACTGCTGGGCCTCGAACTGCATGAGGTTGGCAATCTCGCCGATGTAGAAGCAATGGAGTTGGACGGCAGTAGCGGTGAAATGGTCTACGGCTACCTCCTCGACTTCACGGACTACGCATCGCCCGAGATAGCGCAGAAGATCTTGCGCCGTCACTCTTCACTGCGTATCGAAGTCGGCCCTGGCTTCTTTGAAGGCGTTCGTAGCGACGACTGGCCTCGCTGACGATGCAGTAAGCGCATCCCGATACGGGATGCGCTGCTGGGCCATCCGCCCAAGGCCGAGTCAGACAGCTATCCGCCCGCTCAGCCGCGCCTCGCGCGCGTAGGCGCTCAACCGCTTCTCAGCGCGGAAAGACAGGTCGCGCTCGATCGGCAAGCCCAGCCCGCCGCGCACGATCGCCAACTCGCCCAGGCTGACCCAGCCGATTTCCGGCGCCCCCAGGCCCAGGTCGCAAAGACCAAAAGCGTGGTCGTGGTCGTCAGGATCAATCTCGGTCAGCAGCCAGGTCGCGCCGGCGTCCGGCGTGAACAGCTTGACCACGGGGGCCGGATCAAAGTCCGGGTTCTCCAAGGATTCGCGGCCGTTGGCCAGCAGTACGATGCGCTGCTCGTCAGTGATGAGTGCGTTGTTCATGGTGAACTCCTGCAAGGATGCCGGGCGGAATTGCCCGACCCTTCCGGGGCACGGCGCAGCGCAAGCAGTCAGGGGTCGCAGACGGCCGACAGGACGCAAGCGCGCATGGCGCGCGCCGCCCTTGACGGCGAGAACGCCGTGATACGGTGAAGGGAACAGCAAGACTGCCCACACCCGCCCGCTGCACACACTCGGCTTTTAGGGCAAGCGGAACGCGCAGGCTCGAAAGGGCCGGAGGCGTCAGGGGGCAAAGCCGAATGGCCGCGATTCGGCACGAAGCGCGGGGCGCAGCCCTCGAACCCGGCGGCGGCACGCCGGGACGCAATGAAGACTGTCAGATAGAATAAATAGGCATCGCGTCGACGAAAGATCCCCGTGCAGCGATGCTATTCTTTTCTTCGCTGCGATCATTCACGGCTCACAGCGTTGACACGATCGGAGATACGGCATGACGTTCAAAGCGGACAAGTACAACCGGTCGGTCTGTCTGAATTGCCCAACGTGCGGTGGCACTGAGTTTTCACACGACGGCGCTGATGGGCAGACGAGCGAACTGTTCACCTGCGGCAACTGTGGGTTGCAGATTTCCAAGGATGATCTCATCCGAGCCAACGATGAGAACGTGCAAGCGCATGCCAAGGAGATCGGGAAAGCCGTCGTCAAAGATCTTCAGAAGGAACTGCACGAATCGCTGAAGAGGGCATTCCGCGGCAGCAAGAACATCAAGATCCGATGATGCCCTTCCCAATCAGTGTTGGTGATGCCATCGCCATAGGCGCTCTTTTGCTGTCCGCGTACGCCACTTGGACGACGTTCAGATTCAATCAGAAACAGAACAAGTTGATTGAGAGCCAGGATCGACTGAACAAGCTACTTCTGGAAAAAGAAGCCACTGAAATCCTCAACATTAAGAAAGCGGACCTCGGCGCGACGTTCATCAAGATCGGCAGCAACAACCGACGGCTGAAAATCTGGAACAAGGGGAAATCGGCCGCGCGCAACGTGTCGCTGTCGTTTCCCGATGGCAACGACTGCCTGGTTCAATCGGACATCGACTCGAAATTTCCGCTAGAGACACTGGACACGCTCCAGTCGGTGGAATTGATTGCGTCCATATCACTGGGTAGCAAAAGCAAGCACTCCATCAAGCTGACGTGGAGCGACGATTTCAGCGATCACAACGAGAAGGTGGTCTACCCGACGATCTGAAAAGATGCCTGCGCAAGGCCACTGGCTAGGAATAGAGCTGGCCGTCGGGACAAAGCAGACCAAACCACCGCTGCAGTTTCTTTTCTCGCGTGGCGAACGATCCTTCCAGTGTTCCCAACAGGAGGTAGTGCGCGTCGAGAACATCGTGCTCGATTTTCTCGTAGGCTTTTCCGCTCAGTGTGTCGGGAACACGTCCACCATAACGACAATATGCGTCCAGCGCGAAAAGCAACTGGACCTGCTGCCAACGAAATAGTGCCCAATCCCGGGTCATGATCGTGGCAGGCGGTAGTGGAAGTTCGCCCGAAGGGACTTCCAGGCTCCCGTAGAACTTCAACATTGCATCGGTATTGGTCGCGATGACCTCCTCGGCGGCCTCCCGCAGTGACTGTCGCTCCGCGCTGGTGCCTTCCAGAAGATTTGGGATTAGGGTCGGAATCAAGCGCACCMGGTCAAGAAATCGTTCGACATCTTCACGAAGTTCCGCCGTCTGCTCCTGAAGCGCCTCAGCCGCCGAAGGCGGCAGCGCGTAGTTCGCGCCGGTCAGCGCCTCGTTGAATTGGAAGCGGATATCCTCGTACCGCGTAGAGGGCTTGCCGCAGGCTTCGTGCGACTCTATCTCCTGTTTCAGCAGCGCCCCTACGTGATTGACCAAGATCACCGGGTTCTCGATCTTGGGAAACTTGGCGAAGCAGCGCGAGCGTCCCGGTTCGGACGACGAGATCAACTCGTAGAAAAGTACGTCGGCCATCAGCAACTGGTGCGACTGCGCGAGTTGCAGCATGTGCGCCGCCGTCGATCCTTGCAGGTAGTTCTTGTCGAGAACAATCGTGGGCTTTGCCATTGAAGTCCGGATCAGCTAAAGGTCGCCGCCTGGGGCTTGGCTTTCTCCCATGCCTTGCGCGCTGTGTTGTACTCAGCCTTGATGCGGTCCATCTGTGCCAATTCGTCAACCACGAAATCAATCGTCAACGGCACTTCGTGGAAGTCTGGCGAGTGGGAGTGAGCATCGATGTATCGGGATAACATCACCATGCGCGTGTGAACCTGTGCAGCAATGCCTTCATCAAAATACACCTGACTGAGGGTGAAGGTGATGTTCTCCCGCCAGCGGCGCACGACATTGCCGAACAGCTTTCGCTGAATGAAGTCCTCATAGGCGGTACGCAGGCTGCCACACGCCTTCTCCAGGCTGTCGCGCTGCTTGTCGCCATCCAGCGTGCGGGCGACGTCAAGGTGCTTTCGTGCGCGATCGTGTGCAGCACCTTCGTAATGTTCGTGAGGGAAGGCCAGGCTGTCGATGACACCTGGCTCTTCGGCCTCGCCACGCCACACGGTCCGGCCCGCGAAATCGACACCCTTTTCCACCGCAGCCGTCGCCAGATAGTTCGTAAACAGGATGTCGTGCGTAAAGACGATCACCTGCCGCTTGGCGGCTTCGTCCACCAGGCGTTGTGCGATCGCCTCTTTGCGTACATGGTCCATCGAGGTCACGGGGTCATCGAACACCACGCCCAAACAGGAACCGTTGAGTTCCACTTCAGTGAGAAAGTCGGCCAATGCCGCGGCGGTCTGTTCGCCCTCGCTCAGCACCGAAGACGGGTCGATGCCGGCCACGCTGGCGTTGGCAATCTCGATTTTGCGATCAGTCGTTCCAGCATCGCCCGCGAAGCGGAATTGCACCGGCAGCTTGAGCTGCAGGGCGGCGCAGTTCTCCGTGAATCGCGCGATGAAGCCCTGCGCCACCAGTTCTGTGGCCAGCGCTTTCTGCTTGCTGGTCACTTCGCGTTGGGATACGGCAAAGCCGCGGATGCACGAATTGGCCTTCACCACCCATTTGAGGTCTGCCACCGCCGCAGCGATGGCATCGTACTGGCCGGAGAGCACCTGGCGATCGAGTAACAATCGCTCCTCTGCCATCAACGACCCCATCAGTACCTTGGGGTCCTTCTGTCGCAAGGCATCGTTGTCGGATTTCAGGCGCTCAACCAACTCCGTGATGCGTACCGAGACCGGGTCATGGTCCAACATGCTCAAGCCAGGGTCGAAGGCACCGGCAACCGCCCGCGCCAATGCTCCGATGACTTCCCGATAGCCTTCGACATGACTGGAAACCGCCGCGGCCATTGCGGCATCCACCTCGGTCAAGGTCCGGCGCGCGACACTGCCCTCGTCGAAGAAGGCGAGACTGATCTTCGACAACTTCGTGCCATACCCTGCGAGCGTTGTCTTGGCCTGGCCAAGCTGCGCTTCGACACCACTGGTTGCGAACTGATAGAAGCGGGTCAATCGTGCAATGCCGTCTTCGTCGAGAACCTGATGGCAAAGCACGCATCGGGCCGCATCCGCCTTCGGTGGAAACGCCTCGTCAGGATAGGCTTCGGCGTTGTAAGCAATGGCCGCAGCCAGCAGGTCACGCCATGCTGCTGTGCCGATGGGCTGCACCGGCTCCTCGCCCAACTGTGCCGCTGAGAGCGCTGACGCCTTTTCCGTCAGCGTCTGAATCTGCTTGACGGCATTGGTGATCTGTTCCGCGACTGCAGGCGATACAGCCATGTGCAAACCTGAGATCGATGCTTTCAGTGCGTCCAGATCGATGATGCGCTGCTCATTCTGGCGAATGATCTCCTTGGGATCGGTGGTCCTGAGTGTCGCGAGTTGCTGGACAACCGATTCCAGGCGCGCGCGCTCCTCGTCGYCGAAGGCGGCCAATGCCTGCAAGCCAACGAGGTCCGTCTGTGCCGTCAGGGTGATCAGCAGCGAAGCGACTTCGGACGTGCTGCCTGGAATCGCGAACTTGTCCGTAGCGTGGGAACGTAGAGCGATGTCATCGCGCAGCTTGCGCTGGAGCTTTCCGAAGACCTCCACCATGCGGGGAAAAACATCGAACAGATAAGGCATGACTTGGAAGGCATTGCGCTCATCCAGATGGACACGCACGCAGGTCGAGTCGAACACCGCGAAGTTGTCGCGCAGTCGCTGGCAAGGCTCCTTGTAGACAAATGTCGTGTTGGAGCCGTCGTCGAAGGCAAACGTCGCGCTAGGCGTGGGTTGTTTGTGCTTGGCCAACTTCACATCGCCGAGAATCGCGGTTTGCTTGGAACGGGTGAAGCATGCGGCTTTGAGCACTCGCGCATAGCCGGACTTGCCCGCACCGTTGGGACCATAGATCACAGTGAGCTTGCGCCCGAAAGTCAGTGTTTCACCCGGCGCCAGGGCGTTGACGCCGGTCAGTGCGGTCATGGCGGTCACTACGCTTGAGTCCGTTGTGGGGCCGCCTTGGATCTGGGGCAAGGCGATGTCCCATGTGGCGCGTGGCATCTCCGTGGTGGCCAGTTGCTGGTCCATCAAGTACTCGCGGTAGACCTCATCCAAAGCCTCGTCCGGGAAATCGACGGCGCCAACGAGTTTGACCAGCAGGCACCGCTGCCAGTTGGAAAGCGTCTTGCCCCAAGCGGACAGCGCATCGAAGACATTGAACGCCGCTTGCGACATGAAGATTCCTTGTTTTAAGCCATTTGAATCTCGTTCAACAGGCTGGGACGGTCTATTCAGAGGAGGCAGGTGATTGTCGTATCACGATACAACAATCGATCAGGACGGCGTTGCGACGCCTACGAAAAGGACACTGCCGCTTTCTGCACGCCATCCAGTTTTCTATGGATCAGTGAAACCAGCGTCAAGATGTCGAGCGCATCCTGCTCAGACATAGGCCAATTCGTCTTCGGGGCATGGGCCAAGGGATTGCGCACGGCGCCGAACAGACCGATTAGCAAGTTCGCAAATCCTCTCTGCTCGCTCTTTTCGGACTCGGTGCTCAGTGGTCCCAAGACCAAGATTGGCTGCTGACCCGCGAACGCCTTGTTCACCAAGTCGGCACCATCGCCGGTCAACCCCGACAGTATGCGAATTCGCTCGGCGACACCCTTGCTCGCCTCGAAGACCGCATGAAAATAGTTCTCGTCCAACAGCTCGGCTCGGCAGTAATTCAAGACCTCCGCATGGACGACTCTGCTTTCCAGCGCCGCCTTGAGACGTCCAGCGCGTGCGCGGGCTGCATCCAACGTCGTCGCCTTGTCGGCATATCCCACCTTGCCATCGTCGCGAACATAGAAGCCAGAGAACGCCAGCACGACATTGAGTTCATCCCGCAGCCAAGCAAATGTTCCAGGATCGCGCACGTAGTTCACCGGGTTCATTGCGCGGTTGATGAACATAATCAGATGGTTGCCTCGCTGATGCTTGTTCTGCAACTCGGCGAGCGCGTTGAACAACCGCTTCCACTTCGTCATGCCCGGCGATGGGTCGATCACTTCCATCTCTTGCAGCAGCCTCCCAATCTGTGTGCCACTCAAGCCGCGCTCGGTGTCTGCAAGCACACGGCAGGCAGCTTCAAGATGCTGAGAACTGAACAGGTCAATTTGCGCCGCCATTGCCGACCTCTCCGCGTTTAGCGGACGACAACATCGAACGGTGCATGCACCGAGCGAAAGGTAGCGAGGATGCGGTCACGGGCGCAATCCAGTTCGTCCGCTACACGAGAACTGAGCATGTAGGTGGGGCAGTCCGCCTTGCCGCATTCACAATGCCGGATCTCGCCTTCTCGGAGGCGAGAGACGAAGATGCGGCGCAGTTCATCGACTTGACGCACAACCTGGGCCAGCACCTTGCGAACACGCTGATCTCTGATGTGATGGATCGATGGAATGCGCCGAATTTCGGTGCCTTCACGTGTTCTCCACGCTCCGGTGTTGAGTGCTCGAATGGTGTCCTCAACAGCTTGCTGGAAGGCGGGTAGCGAACTTTCCTGTTGAAAAGGTGTGCGAAAAGCAGGCCGGTCGAATACGGCAGCCATCAAACCCAGCGCCTCGGCGTCGGATAAGCCAGGGAAGTCATCAACGAATTTTCGGATCTCAGCTTCGGCTTCGGGGAACTCGACTCCCTGGACGAAGCGGTGCAAGAGGTATTCGCCACGCAAACGCAGGTTCTCCTCGAACTCGACGCTCGACCAGATCGTCACATGCGCTACGCCAAGTGCAGCAGCGCTATCGCTGATCCGTGTTCTGCTGGCGTCAGAGACTGCACCACGACAGATGAATTTGAAAGCATCTGGCGTACCGCCAGTAGCCTCGACAGCCTTCTCCATATCGGTTCGGGCTTTCGCCAGGGTCAGCATGTCACGATTAGCGCACTGGATAATCGTCTTGCGCGAAGGTCGATCGTCAAACTCCTCGATTCCGAAGATGTCTCGTCCCTGGTCGCTACCCGATTGGCCGTGCCAGATCAGGTCGCGCCAGCCGGTACGAACGTGATAAGCAAAAGCAAGGCGCTCAAATTGAACGCCGCTGTAGTCTTCAAAGTGAATCGGATGAACGATGCTTGCCATAGGCATCGAACATCAAGCCGCGTGCGCCGAGGGCGCAGAAGCCAGCGGCTGCACAGCCAAGCGTAGGCCCATCGTCTTGAGGATGGCGGTCAAGCTGTTCAGGGCGGGATTGCCCTTCGGCGACAACGTGCGGTAAAGCTGCGTCGGGTTAAGGTGAGCCTGTTCGGCCACCGCCTGCACGCCGCCGACTGTCTGCGCAAGCTGGCGCAGCACGGTCATCAGTTCGGCTTGGTCGCCATCGGCCAGGATGTTGTTGATGACTTCAAGTGCGAGCGCCGGATCGTTGCGGTACAGCTCGGCCATCGCCTCGTCATGGGATTTGCCTCTCATTCGTCGATTCTCCGTTGCCAGTCCTGCCAATAGCCCACCGCCCGGTCAATGTCCGCATCCTGGGTGCGCTTGTCGCCACCACACAGCAGCAGCACCAACCGTTGCCCCGCTAGGCCGTAATAAACCCGATAGCCAGGCCCCGCGTCGATGCGCAGCTCCCACACGCCATCTCGGCAAAACTTGTGGTCGCCGAAGTTGCCTTGCTCGATACGGGCCACGCGGCGGATGACCGCCACCTTGGCTTGTGCATCACGCAAGCGCCGCAGCCAGTCGGTGTAGAGATCCTTCTGTACGTCGGCCGAGAGGTAGTGCTCGATTCGGTACATTGTTATTTTCGTTTATAGACGAATGGAAGTCAAGGAGAAGGGGCGAGCCCGCGTCCACATTTCCGAGACACTGTCTCGGATTTCCCGGGTGGGCCTCCTTCTCATGCTTCGACCTCCGCCTGGCGTTGCGCACCCGTGATCGTCTTGCGCCGGGCCGCCACTAGTTCGGCCGCTTGCCGCACCGGATCGTCCTCGGTATGGACGTAGCGCATGAACATCGCCGCGGTCTTGTGCGCTGTCAGCGCCATGCCGACCTTTAGGGGAACGCCCGAATTGGCAATGTCGGTCGCCGAGCGGTGGCGGATACCGTGAGTGCCGACCTTCGGCACACCGGCACGGTCAAGGATGCGCCGCCACGCCTGATAGTAGGTGTGGGTGCTGAGGGGCTTGCTGTGGTCGAGGATCGCCGGGCAGACATAGGGCGAATCGCCGTAGCGAGGAGCATTGGTCAGCCGCCGGCGGGCTTCCTCACTCAAGGGCTTGGACATATCGCCGGTCTTGCTGTCCGGCCAGACCACCCGGCCGTTGGGTAGGTCGAGCCAATCCCACTGCAAGAGCAGGACTTCCGACATGCGTGCGGCGAACTCGAATTGCAGCCGGACTGCCAGCAGGTGGGTGGGATGCTCCAAGCCTTCGGCCTCGGCCTTCTCCAGATAGGTGAACAGCTTGGTCATCTGGTCGTCGGTGATGAGCCGGGTCGAACCCTTTTCCGGGTACTTGGGGACGTGGCGGCACGGGTTGGAGCCATCGGGCCGGTAGCCCCACAGCTCGGCCAGGTTGAACATCTTGCGGACGAGCGACAGCACCCGGTTAGCCTGGGTGGGCGACTTCTCCATGCGCTTCATCAGCGCGGTGATGTCGTGGCGTGTGACCTCGTGAACCTTCTTGCTGCCGAAGGCCGGGATGACGAAGCTGTCGATCTGGTACTGGTAGCCGGCCTGTGTGCTGGGCTTGTTGTGCGGCTTGGAGTGGTCGTCCATGAACCGGCCGCACAGCTCCTTGACCGTCGGCGCCTTGCGGGATTCGGCCTTGTCGAGTCCGGGATCGCCCCCGCGCCGGACTTCGGCCAGCCAGTCTTGCGCAAGCAATCGCGCCTGTTCGACCGTCAGTTCGCCGAACTGGCCGATTGCCGGCTTGCGCCGCACGCCGGAGTTCGTGCGGTACTGAACCATGAAGACCTTGCGGCCCGTTGGTGTAATCTTGCACAAGAAGCCCGGAACGAGCGTATCCCGGAGTTCCACGTCGCAGGTTTGAGCCTGCGATGTGTCAACGACGGACTTGGTGAGTTTGACCTTCGCCATGAGGTGCTCCTGAAAGGCCCCGATTCCAGGGGCCGGCTAGGAGCCAGGCGGAGGGGAACCGGGGCGGTTTGCATCGCGCACCGGGATATGATCGAAGGCACTGGCCTCGGGGAAAACCTGCTGCAGCAAGCCTCATCCAAGCCCATCCTTAGTCCGGTGCGGATGCCATGCTCAGGCTTAAAATCCGCCGCTTCCTTGATCGGGGCATACGGGTTCGACCCCCGTTCCGGGTACCAACTTAAAAGGGAGCATTAGATGCCTCGCTACAACGCTCCATTTGAAATTCATGTGCATGGCGACGTGCCGCTGCGTTCGGACGTGACCTTCGAGCAGATCCAGGAAGCGCTCAAGCCGCTCTGGAAATATGCCGGAGCCAAGTCGCTGGCCGATGGCGCCACCAGTTCCTACGAGGAGGAGCCCGGCATCCGCTACGAGCAGAAGGACCACGTGCTCCAGATGTGCTGGACCGTGGCCGGCGACGAAGACTTCCGCCAGGCGCTCGACGAAATGTGCATGGGCCTGAACGAGCTCTCCGAGCGCGGCGCAGCCATCGAGGTCACCTTCTACGACACCGACTTCGACGAGGAAGAGGGCGATCCGGAAGAAGAGTCGCGCGACGACTTCCTGATGCTCTTCGTCGGCCCCAACCCGGCGGCGATCATGCAGGTGCAGCGCGACCTGCTGGTGGAAGACGTGGTCAATCTCATGGAGCGCCACTTCGACGGCTCCGAGCTGGGGGGAGTGGTCGCCGAGATCGATCGCCTTTTCAGCGACCGTTTCGACGCACTCGTGAACTCGCTCGAAATCGGAAAGCGCCCGCGCGGCACCGGTGGTCCGGGCAGCGGGGGCAGCGGCGGTGGCCATGGCGGCGGCCGCCGTCCGCGCCACCTGCACTGACTACCTGACCGACGCCGCCCGCGGCACTCCGCGCATGGCCCTGTTCCCCGCGTCAGCGCTGCAACCGGGCGTGCGCAAGCGCGAGGTGTTCGGCTGGGCGATGTACGACTTCGCCAACTCCGGCTACACCACTGTCGTCATCACTGCGGTATTCGCCGCCTACTTCGTGGGCGGCATCGCCAAGGGTGCTCCATGGGCCGCCTTCGCGTGGACGGCCGCGCTCAGTACCTCTTACGCCATCGTGATGCTCACGATGCCCGCCATCGGTGCCTGGGCCGATCTGCGCGCGGCGAAGAAACGGGTTCTGGTTCTCGCAACGCTGGGCTGCGTTTTCGCGACGGCCGCGCTTGCCTTCACGCCCAGCTTCACCGGTGCTGGCGGCGTAGCGCTCGCGATGGCGCTGATCATCGTCTCCAACGCCTTCTATTCCTACGGCGAGTCCCTCACGGGTGCCTTCCTGCCCGAGCTGGCCACGGCCGAAGGCATGGGCAAGGTGAGCGGATGGGGCTGGGCCTTCGGCTATGTGGGCGGGATGCTGGCGCTGGGCATCTGCCTGGCCTATGTGCTGTGGTCCCAATCCAGAGGCCTGCCGGCGGCGCACTTCGTGCCGGTCACGATGCTCATCACGGCAGCCATCTACGGGCTCGCGGCCTGCGCCACCTTTGCACTGCTGCCCGAGCGCGCGCAGCCCCGAACCGCGGATGTCGGACTCGGTGCCTGGCAGCAGCTGCGCGTCACTTACCGTCAGGCACGGGCGTATCGCGACTTCATGTGGCTGCTGGCCTGCACCGTCTGCTACCAGGGCGGCGTGGCGGTAGCCATCACGCTCGCAGCCATCTATGCGGAGCAGGTGATCGGCTTCGTGGCGAGCGAGACCATGGTGCTGATCTTCGTGCTCAACATCGCAGCCTCGCTGGGAGCCTTCGCCTTCGGCTACGTGCAGGACCGCATCGGCCACAAGATCTCGCTGGCCGGCACGCTCGTCGCGTGGGTCGCGGTCTGCGTGATCGCCGCGCTGGTCACCACCAAGGGCGGCTTCTGGTGGGCCGCGACCATCGCGGGGCTGGCCATGGGATCGAGCCAGTCGGCCGGCCGCGCGATGACGGGCTACCTGGCGCCGCCGAAGCAGCTTGCGGAGTTCTTCGGGCTCTGGACCTTCGCAACGCGGCTGGCGAGCATCGTCGGCCCGCTGAGCTTCGGCGCCATCACCTGGATGACCGGCGGCAACCAGCGCATCGCGATTCTGTCGACCACGGTGCTGTTCGTGGCGGGGCTGTTGCTGCTGCTGCCGATCGACATGCAGCGCGGCCGCCAGGCCGCGCTGCGCGCTTCCTAGCCGCCGGCAATCAGGGCAGCTTGTCGCCGAACAGGCTGTCGTTGCTCAGGGGCCAGCCGACTTCCGGCGCGTAGCGCACCGTCCAGTTCGCCGGGTCCTTCACGCGGGCCGCGAAGGCGGCGAGATCCGAACGGTCGAGCGAGCCGGTGTAGATCGCGTTGGTCTGGTTGGCGGGCGTGACCTTGAAGCTCATGCCCGTGCCGGCTGTCGTGACAGCGTCGGGAATGGAGCCTGCGTCGCCGCCCAGCGTGATGGTCGCAAGGTAGTCGCCGACGGCGGTGATCTGTCCGGCCACGCCGTCGCCCAACCCGGCGATGGTGCCGCCCGCGATGGCGTAGACGGTTTCCGACTTGCCGATGCCGCCCGGCGACCCGAGCGTGAAGCCCTTGTCCGCGATCGGATTGCCCGTCACGTCGGTCTGGATGGTCACGATGGTGCCGGCCGGCAGGTTGCGGTCGGCGGTCCAGAAGAAGGCCGTCTCGTTGGTGATGCCGGTGAACTCGTTCGTGCCCGTCTTGCGGTCGCGGTCGGTGAAGAGCACCTTCGTGCCGCCGTTCACCGCCTTCAGCAGCACGAAGGCGTAGGCGTCGGGCGCCTCGGCGTTGGCGGCCATGAAGAGCAGGTCGCCGGTGGCGAGCGTCGTGGCGCCGGCAGTGGTGGTGAAGCTCAGCGTCGTCGCGTCGTTGATGCCGGCGAAGGCGTTGCCGGCCGGGTCGGTGATGGCATTGCCATCGATGGTGACGTAGTAGCCGCTGCTCGCTGCCAGCGGCGCCGTCGGCACCAGCTTCAGCTTGTTGAACGCCACCTGCATGCGCGCGGCGGGGCTGTTGGCGTGGAAGGTCTCGACCACACTGCCGTCGGCCTTGTGAAGCACGATGCTGCCCGAGCCCAGGCGCACCGCTTCATTGAATGCCAGCGTGAGCGATGCGTCGAGGTTCACGCCCACGAGGCCCGCCAGCGATGCCTTCCTCAGCTTCGGGGGGGTGGTGTCGACCAGGGGCGAACCCAGGCGGACGACGAAGCCGTCGAATTTCTGGTCGGCGGGCGGCAGGTCCTTCGAGGCGGTCGTGCCGTCCCACTTGGTGTCGCCGTTGTCCAGCAGCAGCTGGACCTGCGTGCCGGCCTTCACCGGGCCCGGCACCTCGACCACGGATTCGAAGCTGCCGCCGGTTTCTTTGCGCAGCGCATCGAGGTCGTTCGAAAGCTCGACCGGCGCGCTGTTCGGGTTGCCGTCCCACGCGAAGAGCGCGAAGTTGCGGTCTACGTCCGGGCTGGCAGCCCCTGCGGGGCCGGCGACGATCAGGTAGTTGCCATCGGTGCCCTTGTCGATCGAGCGGATGCCGCGGCCGCCGAGTTCCAGCTCGATGGGCGCGCCGAAGGTGGCCTGCGTGGCGGTGCCGCCGACCAGCGCGGCGTAGTTCTGAACCGGCACGATCAGCGCCTTGGAGCGCACGGTGGTGCCCGTCTGCGGTGCGCGGAAGCCGAGCCACAGCGCGGTGTCGCCGGGCGAGCTGGTCATGCCTTCGATGGAGAAGCCGTCGACCCGCTCGGGCGCGATGCCGGCCGCGGCGGACACGGCGAAGCCGAAGCGATTGGCGCCGAGGCCGTGCGCGTTGCTGGAATCCCAGGTGACGAGCTGCGCTTCGAGCAGCGCGAACTGTCCGACGTAGTCGAAGGCGGTGGCCGCGCCCGTGCCGCTGACCCTGACGGCGAACAGGTGCGAGCGGTCGGAGGCCGCGTCGGCACCGTCCTTCTTGTTGCTGTTGGAACCGGTGAAGTAGAGCGTGTCGCCGACGCGGGTGCCGGCCTCGAGGTCGAGCTCCTTGGTCAGCTTGGGGCCGTCGAGTTCGTAGCTCCACTCCTTCACCGCGGCGCCGCCGCCGCGCGGGTAGACGCGCAGCACGTTGGCCTCGTCGTCCGCCACGATCATGAAGTTGTCGGGCAGCGCGATGGCGGTCGACGCGTCGGAAGAACCCTCGGTCGTGCCCGCATTGGGCGTGAATCGTGCCTTCGAAACGAGCTGGCCGGGTTCAGGCTGCGCGGCTGGCGGTTGTGCTGGCGGCTGGGCGGCCGGAGGCGGCGTGGTGCTGGCAGGCGGCAGGAACCCGATCGGGCCCGAGCCGCCACCGCCGCCTCCGCAGGCGCTCAAGGCCAGCGCGAGTGCGCCGGCGAGCATCATGGGCTTGAAGGGAATGCGGGTCTGGGAGGGGGAGTTCATTGTGCGCGGCAATACTTTTTGACAAACCGCGCATGCTGGTACTTTTGTGTGACGGCCCGGTGAAAAACAGGCCGCGGATCAGGCTCCCGTCAGGGGACTTGCTGCTGGAGCGACTTCGGCACCTTGAAGCGCTCGCCGTCGTAGCGCAGCGTGACGGTGTTGAACTTCGGGGGCAGGGCCTTCTCGACGCAGCCCTGGTCTTCCTGCTCCTGTGCGCGGCTTTGCAGGAGCGTGCGCGACAGCTGCAGGTCGGCCAAGCCGTTGCTGCGGCCCCTGCTGACCGACAGCATGGTGCGCAGCTTCTCGAAATGGCCGGTGCACGTGGAATCCCATCCGCCGTGGTCGTGGTCGAGTTCGATCTCCTGCAGCACCTGGCGCAACTGCTTGCCGTGGTGCACGTACAGCCGCACCGTTTCGCTCGCCAGCGGGCTGCCGGGCCCGTTGCTGCCCCTGTAGCGCACGCGAAGGCCGAAGGCGCGCACCTCGGGGGAGAGTACGTAGCGCGAGGTGTCGATGCGGATGTCCTGTATGGAGGTGGTGGCGTCCTCGTCGAGCGCCTCGGGCTGCAGCAGCCGGCCGATGACGGTGTCGCGGTCGGTGTTGCCGTTGTCGGGGCGCTGGATCAGCAGGATCTCGAGGTCGAAGACCTTGGCGCCCCGGTCGGTGGTTTCGCGCGGCATCGGCAGCACGACGATGCTGCGCCCCGGAAAGGCCGGCCACACCTTGCAGGCCGCGAGCCGCTCGTCGAGCTGGCGGTTGGGGTGCAGCTTGGCATGCATGCGCTCGGCAAGGCCGCTTTCGCAGGCTGCGTGGCTCAGGCCGGCGGCCGAAAGGCCCAGGAGGAAGAGGGCGGCGTGGCGCAGCAGCAGGCGCATGGATCGGTTCAGGCTGTGGCGGCGTTGGACAGCCCGAGCCATTTGGCGGCCGCGGCTTCGAGCACGGCGACGTCGCCGCTGCTCTGCAGCAAGAGGCTTCCCGTGGCTCCGGTGCCGTCGGCGAGCCGCCCCGCCGATGCGAGCAGGCGCCGCGTCTGCTGCGCGACCGGCACACCCGTGTCTATGAAGCGCAGCGTGGCCGGCGCATGCTTGCCCAGCTCGTCCTTCACCAGCGGATAGTGGGTGCAGCCGAGCACGACCGTGTCGACTTCGCCGTGCCCGTCGCCGAAGGGGCCGGCCTCGGCCATGTAGCGTTCGCTCAGTGCCGCGATGCCGGCCGAGTCGAAGCCCTCGATGGCCTTCACGAGGCCGTCGCAGGGCACAGGCCTGACGTCGGCCGATCCGGCAAAGGAATTGCGCAGGGCCGCGTACTTGGCGCTGGCCAGCGTGCCTCGCGTGGCCAGCACCGAGACGTGCCCCGTGCGGCTCGCCGCCACGGCGGGCTTGAGACCGGGCTCCAGCCCGACGATCGGAAGGTCGGGGTGGTCGGCCCGAAGCAGGTGGATGGCAGCGGTGGTGGCCGTGTTGCAGGCCACCACCAGCGCCTTGATTCCGCGCTCGCGCAGCAGGTGTTCGACCACGGCGCGCGAGCGCTCGATCACGTAGGCGTCTCCGCGTTCGCCGTAGGGCGCATAGGCCGTGTCGGCGAAGTAGACGAAGTTCTCGTGCGGCAGTTCGGCCCTCAGCGCGGCCAGCACGCTGAGCCCGCCGACACCGCTGTCGAAGACGCCTACCGGGCTCAACTCAGGCTTCTTCCATCATGATGGTCTTGAACTCGCCCGTGGCGATGCGCTTCTGCCACTCGGCAGGGCCGGTGATGTGCGCGCTGGTGCCGCCGGCGTCGACCGCCACCGTCACCGGCATGTCGACCACGTCGAATTCGTAGATGGCTTCCATGCCCAGGTCCTCGAAGCCCACCACCTTGGCGGTCTTGATGGCCTTGCTGACCAGGTAGGCGGCACCGCCCACGGCCATGAGGTAGGCGCTCTTGTGCTTCTTGATGGCCTCGATGGCGACCGGGCCGCGCTCGGCCTTGCCGATCATGGCGATCAGGCCGGTCTGCGCCAGCATCATCTCGGTGAAGCCGTCCATCCGGGTGGCGGTGGTGGGGCCGGCGGGGCCCACGGCCTCGTCCTTCACCGGATCGACCGGGCCCACGTAGTAGATGACGCGGTTGGTGAAGTCCACCGGCAGCTTCTCGCCCTTGGCCAGCATGCCCTGGATGCGCTTGTGCGCGGCGTCGCGGCCGGTGAGCATCTTGCCGTTGAGCAGCAGGGTGTCGCCCGGCTTCCAGCTCGCCACTTCGGCGGGCGTGAGCTTGTCGAGGTCGACGCGCTTGCTCTTCTTCTCGTCGGGCGCCCAGTTCACGTCGGGCCACAGGTCGAGCGAGGGCGCTTCGAGGTAGACCGGGCCGCTGCCGTCCATCGTGAAGTGCGCGTGGCGCGTGGCCGCGCAGTTGGGGATCATCGCCACGGGCTTGCTCGCCGCGTGCGTGGGGTACATCTGGATCTTGACGTCGAGCACGGTGGCCAGGCCGCCCAGGCCCTGCGCGCCGATGCCCAGCGCATTGACCTTCTCGTACAGCTCGACGCGCAGCGCCTCGACCTTGCTCAGCTCGGCGCCCGAATTCTTCTTGGCCAGCAGCTCGTGCATGTCGAGGTCGTCCATCAGGCTTTCCTTGGCCATCAGCGCCGCCTTCTCGGCCGTGCCGCCGATGCCGATGCCCAGCATGCCCGGCGGGCACCAGCCGGCGCCCATGGTGGGCACGGTCTTGAGCACCCAGTCGACCACGCTGTCGCCGGGGTTCAGCATGACCAGCTTGCTCTTGTTCTCGCTGCCACCGCCCTTGGCGGCCACGGTGACTTCAAGTTTGTCGCCTGGAACGATCTCCGTGAAGATCACCGCGGGCGTGTTGTCCTTGGTGTTCTTGCGGTCGAACTGCGGGTCGGCCACGACCGAGGCGCGCAGCGTGTTGTCGGGGTGGTTGTAGCCGCGGCGCACGCCTTCGTTGATGGCGTCGTCCAGGCTGCCGGTGAAGCCGCCCCAGCGCACGTCCATGCCCACCTTGAGGAACACGTTGACGATGCCGGTGTCCTGGCAGATCGGGCGCTGGCCGGTCGCGCTCATCTTGCTGTTGGTCAGGATCTGCGCGATGGCGTCCTTGGCCGCGGGGCTCTGCTCGCGCTCGTAGGCGCGGGCCAGGTGGGAGATGTAGTCGGCGGGGTGGTAGTAGCTGATGTACTGCAGCGCGGCGCTGATCGATTCGATCAGGTCGGCCTGCTGGATCGTGGTCGTCATGGTGGGGGCTTTTTAGGAATGTGAAACGCCCCCCGATTATCTCAGCCGCCGCGCCTACCGCGCCGCGGCCCGGGCCTGCTCGATCCAGCCATCGAATAGCTGCTGGTGCGCCCGGATCCACCCGTCGGCGTGGCGCTCCACGTCCTGCTGCGTGTTCGCGCCCTGGCTCATGCGCAGGTTCTGGGCGTTGATGTCGCCGATCGGCAGCTTCATCACCTCGAACAGTTTGCCCGCCGCGGGGTTCTTCTCGACGAAGGCCCGGTTGGCGACGATCTGCTCCTGGTTGGCCTGGAAGCCGTAGTTCCTGCCGTTGGGCAGCTTCGTGTCGACATTGCCGCCATCGCCTTGCGAAGAGGAGAAGGGCACTTGCAGCCACACCACGTCCGCGCCCGGGCGCAGCACGGCGCTGACCCAGTACGGCGTCCACGTGTAGTACAGCACCGGCTTGTCCTGCCTGAAGTGCGCGATGGTGTCGGCCATCAGCGCGGCATAGCTGCCCTGTCTGTGGGTGACGGTGTCGCGCAGCTGGTAGGCCGTCAGGTGGTTCTCGATGGCCAGCTCGCAGCCCCAGCCGGGGTTGCAGCCCGTGAGGTCGGCCTTGCCGTCGCCGTCGGTGTCGAACAGCTTGGCGATGGCCGGGTCTTTCAGCTGCGCGATGTTGGTGATGTTGTATTGCTCGGCCGTCTTTCTGTCGATGAGGTAGCCCTGCACCGCGCCGTCGGAGTACACGCCCTTGCGCCACAGCTTGGCGTCGCCGCCGCTGTTCTTGTAGAAGTCGGCGTGCAGCAGGCTCCAGTGGTTGGCCATGAAGGTGGCATCGCCGTTGGCGATGGCCAGGTGCTCGGTGGCGGGCTCCAGGTCTTTCATGGGCTCGACGGTGTAGCCGAGCTTTTCGAGGGCGCGCATCACCAGCAGCGTCTGGAAGGCTTCCTCGGCGAGCGAGCTCTTCAGCGGCAGCACGGTGACGCCCTTGCCGGGCAAATCGTTGGCGGCTTGCGCGGCCAAGCCGGTGGCGACGAAGGCCAGGGCCAGCAGGCCGCGTGCGATGAATCGGTTCTTCTTGTTCATGTGGATGGTTCCTCCGTTCATCGCGCCTGTGCCGAGAGAGCGGGCGTGGGTTCCGCATCCGCGCGGCCCGGTGCCACGGCGCGCTGCAGCACGCGCAGCGCGAAGCCCGTCGGCCCGGTGTGCCACCAGCGGCGGCCGCCGCCGCGGCGCGACTTGCCCATGGCCTGCGTCAGGCGGTCCAGAGAGATCGCCAGCAGCACGATGCCCAGGCCGCCCACGGTCGCCAGGCCCATGTCGAGCCGGCCGATGCCGCGCAGCACCATCTGGCCCAGGCCGCCCACGGCGATCATCGAGGCGATCACCACCATCGACAGCGACAGCATCAGCGCCTGGTTGATGCCCGCCATGATCGACGGCATGGCCAGCGGCAGCTGCACCTTTACCAGCATCTGCCAGGGCGAGGCGCCGTAGGCGCGCGCGGCCTCGATGAGGTCGGGGCGCACCTGGCGCAGGCCGAGGTTGGTCAGGCGCACCAGCGGTGCCAGCGCGAAGACGATGGTGACGATCACACCTGGCACGTTGCCGATGCCGAACAGCATGACCACCGGCACCAGGTACACGAAGGCCGGCGTGGTCTGCATCGCGTCGAGCACCGGGCGCATGACGCGCTGGGCCCGGTCGCTGCTTGCCAGCAGCACGCCCAGCGGCAGGCCGATGACCATGCAGAAGACCAGCGAGGTCAGCACCAGCGACAGCGTGACCATTGCCTCGGGCCAGATGCCCAGCATGGCCACCAGCAGCAGCGCCACCGTGGTGCCGATGGCCAGCGCGCGGCCGGCGAACTGCCAGGCCAGCAGGCCGATCAGCGCGATCATCGCCAGCGTGGGCAGGCCGGTGAGCAGGCTCTGCACCGAGTTCAGCGTGCTGTCGATGGGCAGGCGAACGGTCTGGAAGAAGGGACGGAAGTGCTCCACCACCCAGCCCAGGCCGCTGTTGATCCAGGACTCGACGGGCAGCGATCCGTCCCACAGGCGGTGCAGTTGGAAGCCATTGGTGGCTGCATCTGCGTGGCCGGCCAGCTGGTGGGCGCTGTCGAGCTGCGCGGGGGCGTCGAGCCAGGCGCTGGTCGCGGAAGCGTCGGGCGCGGCGGAGAGGGCCTCCCACGGGTCGACCGGGGCGGGGGCAGGCGTCGCCAGCACGGTCGCTGCGTCGTTCAGCGGTGCGAGTTCGGAGGGCAGTGCGGTGTCGTTCATCGGTTGTTCCTTCGAAATCGTTCAGGCGGCCGTTGCTGCGGTTGCGGCGGCCACGGGTTGCTGGGGCTGGTGAGCCGGGTCGATCGGCGGCGTGTCGCGGTCGAGGAACTTCAGCAGCGTCGTCTTGCTGATCGCGCCGCAGAAGCGGCCGTCGGCCGCCACCACCGGCATCGCGCACGGCGCCTGGGCCACCTGGCCGAAGAGGCCGGCCACGGGCGCATCGGCGTCGATGGTGCCGAGGTCGTTCAGGAAGGCGTGGCGCAGGCCCAGCGGGCCGGAATGGCCGTCGAGCGCGGCGCGCAGCGTGTCGGCCGACACCGTGCCCAGGTAGCGCCTGTTGGGGCTGGTCACGTAGGCGAAGTCGCGGTCCTGGTCTTCCAACTGCTTGAGCGCCGCGCGCGCGCCGCGCTCGGGGTGCTCGCAGACCACGGTGAGCTGCTTGCGCGCGATGTCGCCGGCCTTGAACACGGCCGCCGCGTCCACGCCGCGCACGAAGCTGCGCACGTAGTCGTTGGCGGGGCTGCGCAGGATCTCGTCGGGCGTGCCGACCTGGATCACCTGGCCGTCCTTCATGATCGCGATGCGGTCGCCGATGCGCATGGCCTCGTCGAGGTCGTGCGAGATGAAGACGATGGTGCGGCGCTGCTCCTGCTGCAGGCGCAGCAGCTCCGACTGCATCTCGGTGCGGATGATCGGGTCGAGCGCCGAGAAGGCCTCGTCCATCAGCAGGATCGACGGGTCCGAGGCCAATGCCCGCGCCAGGCCCACGCGCTGCTGCATGCCGCCGGAGAGCTCGTCGGGGTAGCTGTCGCCCCAGCCCGCCAGGCCCACCTGCGCGAGCGCCTTGTCCGCCTGCGCGAGGCGCTCTCTCTTGCCGGTGCCCGAGAGTTCGAGGCCGAAGGCGGTGTTCTCGCGCACCGTCATGTGCGGCATCAGCGCGAACGACTGGAACACCATGCTGATGTCCTTGCGGCGCAGCGCGCGCAGGCGGGCGTCGGAGTACTCGTTGATGTCGGCGCCATCGATCACGATGCGACCGGCGGTCGGCTCGATCAGGCGGTTCAGCAGGCGCACCAGCGTCGACTTGCCCGAACCCGAGAGGCCCATGATGACGAAGATTTCTCCGGCCTGGATATCGAAGGTGGCGTCGAACACGCCGATCGACTGGCCGGTGCGCGCCAGGATCTCCTTCTTCGAAAGTCCTTGCCGGACCAGCTCCAGGGCTTGTTCGGGCTCGTCGCCGAACACCTTGAAGACATGGTCGATGAGAATTCCTTTGGCCATACGTCGGGGCTCCTTGGGTGAAGGGTTGACAGATCGCCGCCCCCGCCGGAAAGCACGCAGGAGCGACGCGACCACGCCCCCAGCCCATTGCATGGGCTGCCGGCAGGCACTGAAGACGACAGGGCGACGAAGCCAGTGCCCGCCGGATGCTTCATTCGCAGCGCGACGGGCCTGGTCGAGGGGCGCCGCCTGGATGAGCGTGACGTGGCAATGGGGCCGGAAAAATCCGGCCGGGTTGCCGGGCATGGCCCGGCGGGAGAACCTTGCACCGCGACGGGATTCGGAGATCCGCGAGTAGTGAAGGCTTGACCAACGCAGTCATCATGACTTG
Source organism: Variovorax sp. CAN15 (assembly GCF_030462475.1). GTDB lineage: Bacteria > Pseudomonadota > Gammaproteobacteria > Burkholderiales > Burkholderiaceae_C > Variovorax. The sequence continues at coordinate 1,809 of NZ_JASMRZ010000039.1, read as the reverse complement.
TTGGTCGTCAGAAGTCATGGATTATAACTTTTCGACATGATGGGGTCAAGGCGAGAGGCCGAGCGCCTCTGTCGGCGGCGGCGCAATGACCTCGTCAGATGAGAGCTACTCTCATCGGGGCGATACTCCGGGGCGCGCCGGAAAGCGGCGCGACCTTTCATGATCCTGCGGAGCTTTTTCTCATGACGACTTCCCCCAAGACCCGTGCCGAGCGCGATACCTTCGGACCGATCGACGTGCCGGCCGACAAGCTGTGGGGTGCGCAGACCCAGCGCTCGCTGCAGAACTTCGACATCTCCGGCGAGCAGCAGCCGCGCGAGATCATCAAGGCGCTGGCGCAGGTCAAGCGCGCGTCGGCCGTGGTCAACCACGCGCTGGGCCTGCAGGACGAGAAGAAGACAAACGCCATCGTGGCGGCCGCCGACGAAGTCATCGCCGGCAAGCACCCGGGCGAGTTCCCGCTGGTGGTCTGGCAGACCGGCTCGGGCACGCAGACCAACATGAACGTCAACGAGGTGCTGGCCAACCGCGCCAGCGAGATCCTCGGCGGCGAGCGCGGCGAAGGCCGCCTCGTGCACCCGAACGACGACGTGAACCGCAGCCAGTCGAGCAACGACGTGTTCCCCACCGCCATGCACGTGGCCGCCGTCGAGGCCATCACCCACAAGCTGCTGCCGGCCATCGCCAAGTTGCGCGGCACGCTGGAGCAGAAGTCCAAGGACTTCGCCGACATCGTGAAGATCGGCCGCACCCACCTGCAGGACGCCACGCCGCTCACGCTGGGCCAGGAGTTCTCGGGCTACGTGGCGCAGCTCGCGCATGGCGAGGCGCACGTGCGTGCCGCGCTGCCGCACCTGTGCGAACTGGCGCTGGGCGGCACGGCCGTCGGCACCGGCCTGAACGCACCCAAGGGCTATGCGGAACAGGTGGCCGCCGAACTCGCGAAGCTCACCGGCCTGCCGTTCGTGACCGCGCCGAACAAGTTCGAGGCCATGGCCAGCATCGACGGCATGGTGCACGCCCACGGCGCGCTGAAGACGCTGGCCGCCAGCATGAACAAGATCGCCAACGACGTGCGTTGGCTCGCCAGCGGCCCGCGCAGCGGCATCGGCGAACTGAGCATTCCCGAGAACGAACCGGGCTCATCGATCATGCCGGGCAAGGTCAATCCGACCCAGAGCGAAGCCGTCACGATGTTGGCCGCGCAGGTGTTCGGCAACGACGTGGCCATCAATATCGGCGGCGCGTCGGGCAACTTCGAGCTGAACGTGTTCCGTCCGATGGTGGCGCACAACTTCCTGCAGAGCGTGCGCCTGCTGGCCGACGGCATGGTGAGTTTCAACGACCACTGCGCGGTGGGCATCGAGCCCAACCGCGAGCGCATCACCGAGCTGGTGCAGCGTTCGCTGATGCTGGTGACGGCGCTCAACACGCACATCGGCTACGACAAGTCGGCCTATATCGCGAAGAAGGCGCACAAGGAAGGCACGAGCCTGCGCGAAGCCGCCATCGCCTCTGGCCACCTGACGGCCGAGCAGTTCGATGCGTGGGTGGTGCCGGAGAACATGACCGGCCGTTGATTCGCCGGCCAGCCCCATGAGGAAAGGACCCTCGCGGGCAATGCCGCTCAGTTAAGCAAAGGCCCTTCGGGGCCTTCGCTGTTTGTACAGTGCAGGCTGTATGAACAAAGCCGAGCCCGGACGAGGCCGGCGGACGGCCGATGCTGCTGCAAGAGTACCTGTGCGAGACCCATCAATACGCCACGCCCGAGCAGTGGGGAGTCGTGCGAGGCAGCCTGCCTGCGCAGTG
>NZ_JASMRZ010000038.1 GCF_030462475.1 Variovorax sp. CAN15 | reverse complement strand
GGCGGCGGCGATCAACGCCACGACAAGCACGCTGGCCGCCGTGAGCGTGGGCGACAGCGGCAAGTACCGCCAGATCACCAACCTGGCCGCCGGCACTGTGGACACCGACGCGGTGAACGTGAGCCAGCTCAAGGCGGTCAGCGCGGCAGCGGCGGCGGGCGCCGTGCACTATTACAGCGTCAACTCGACCGACCAGACCGCGGGCAGCAACTACGCCAACGACGGCGCCACCGGCATCGGCTCGATCGCCGCGGGTGCGCTGGCGCGCGCGTCCGGGCAGCAGGCTGTGGCCACCGGCTTCAACTCGAACGCATCGGGTCAGGCGGCAATGGCGCTCGGCATGAACTCCAATGCGGCCGGCGCGGCAGCGGTCGCAATCGGATCGGGCGCAACGGCGGCCGGCGACTTCACGACGGCCATCGGCCTCAACGCCGGCAACGGCGCAACCACCAGCAGCGCCGTCTTCATTGGCGACGGCGCCGGCTCCAACTCGTCCGGCGACCACAACTCCTACGTCGGCTCGGGCGCCGGTACCCAGGCCTCGGGCAGCAACAACAGCGCGTTCGGCGCGGTGGCGGGCTCGGTGGTCAACGGCAACGGCAACACCGCATTCGGCTTCGCCGCGGGCGAGTTCGTCACCGGAGACTCCAACATCGCCTTCGGCAACGCGGCGGCATGGCAGGTGACGGGCAACCGCAACACGGCCATCGGCACCTACGCCGGCTTCGCCACCACCGGCAGCGACAACTACGCATCCGGCAGCTACGCCGGCATCGGCACGAACGGAAGCAGCAACGTAGCCATCGGCACCTCGGCGGGCACCGGCTATTCCGTCGATCCGGCCACGGGCGACTTCCTCGACCGCAACGGCAACATCATCACCTCCGCGCCGACGGCCGCCATGAGCGAAACCGTGGCGATCGGCAACAGGGCCATCGTCGACGCGGACCGCGCGATCGCGGTGGGCAGGAACTCGCTGGTCAGCGTGGCCGACGGCGTCGCGCTCGGCAGCAACTCGGTGGCGTCGACCGGCGCCGGCATCGTGGGCTACGACCCGAGCACCGGCACCACCGCGGCGGTCGGCACCAACATCGCCAAAACCGCCGGCACACTGGGCGCGGTGTCGGTGGGCGACGCGGCCAACGGCGTGTATCGCCAGATCACCGGCGTGGCCGCAGGCACTGCCCTGTCCGACGCGGTCAACGTGGCGCAGTTGCAGGCAGTGGCGACGCAGGCGGCGGCCGCGAGCAACAAGTGGATCACCGGCTCGCAGACCACAAGCTATTCAGCGCCGGTCGCCACCGGCAGCGAGAGCACCGCCGTGGGCTCCGGCGCGGTCGTCAACGCCAACAACAGCGTGGCCGTCGGCACCGGCGCCACTGCAACAACCGACAACAGCGTGGCACTGGGCAACGGCTCCACCACCACCGCCGCTACGCCGACGGCCGGCGTCACCATCCAGGGCCAGACCTACAACTTCGCGGGCGCCAACCCCGCGGGCGTGGTCAGCGTGGGCAGCGCGGGCGCCGAGCGCCAGATCCAGAACGTGGCCGCCGGGCAGATCAGCGCCACCAGCACCGACGCGGTGAACGGCAGCCAGCTCTACGCGACCAACCAGGCGATCAACAACATCCAGACGGGCGGCGGCATCAAGTACTTCCACGCCAACTCGCAAGCGGCCGACTCGCAGGCCGCCGGCGCGGAGAGCGTGGCCATCGGCCCGCAGGCCATCGCGTTGGGCGCGAGCGCGATCGCCGCCGGCAACGGCGCGCAGGCCAACGGTGCGGGCAGCATCGCGCTCGGCGCCAATGCCATCGCCGCCAGCAGCAACGGCGTGGCGATCGGCAACGGCGCGACGGCCGACCGCGCCGGCATGGGCGGACAGAAGGAACTGTTCTCGAACGTCTCCGTGCTGTCGACGCAGGGCGGCGTGTCGGTGGGCTCGGCGGGCAACGAGCGCCAGATCACCAACGTGGCCGGGGGCACGCAGGCGACCGATGCCGTCAACGTGCGCCAGCTGCAGGCGGTGCAGCAGACCACGGTGCGCTACGACACCAACGTGGACGGCACGGTCAACTACAACAGCGTGACCATGGGCAACGGCGGCTCGACCGGGCCGGTGACGGTGCACAACGTGGCACCCGGCGTGGCGCCCACCGATGCGGTCAACGTGCAGCAGCTCAACCAGGTCGGCGCAGCGAGCAACGCCTACACCGACGCGCGCGTCAACCAGATGGGCAACACGATCAACGACATCGGCAAGAAGGCCTACGCAGGCGTTGCCGCGGCGATGGCGATGGAAAGCGCCCCCTACGTTCCGGGCAAGCTGACCTACGCGGCCGGCATGGGCTACTACGAGCAGCAGGCTGCGATGGGGGTCTCGCTGCGCAAGACCGCTGACAACGGCCGCTGGAGCGTCACCGGTGGCGCCTCGGCCACTTCGCGCGGGACGGTCGCCTTCCGCGTCGGCATCGGCGGCGTGTGGGACTGAGCAACGCTCATGCCATGCATCCATCGAATCAATCACTCGTGCCAGACATGTCAAAACCAACCATCCCGACCGCTGTTGTTGCGGCAATGCTGCTTGCCGGCGCCTCCTTCAGCGCCTCTTTCAATGCCTTCGCAGCGGAAGAAACCAAGTTTCCCGAACTGAAGGACTCCTACCTCAAGACCGGCGATTTCGTCGGCCCCGACCACGTGCGGCGCGTGCGGCCCGGCCTGAACAAGGACCAGGTCCGGCTGGAGTTGGGCAACCCGCACTTCAGCGAAGGCATCTTCGGTGTGTCGGAGTGGGACTATGCGTTCAACTTCTACACCGGCAAGGGCAACGACCACGTGACCTGCCAGATGAAGGTGCGCTTCGCCCGCGTCGAGGGGCAATACCGGGTGGAAAGCACCCACTGGAAGAACCCCGACTGCGCCCTGCTCGTGCAGCCGCCCGAGGTCGTGCCCGTTGCCGCGTCGCCCACGCTGCTGCCGCCGCAGAAGGTCACGCTGAACGCCGACGGCCTCTTCCGCTTCGACGGCTCCGGGCCGAACGACCTGCTCCCCGAAGGCCGCGAGCGCCTCGCACGGCTGGCCGCCGACATCCAGGCGAACTTCAAGGTGCTGCACTACGTGACTGTCACGGGCTACACCGACCGCCTCGGCACCGATGCCTACAACCAGGCCCTGTCGCAAGCCCGCGCGAACAGCGTGCGCGACCTGCTCGTGCAGGCCGGCATCGACAGGACCAAGGTGCGAGCGGCGGGCATGGGCAAGCGCCAGCCGGTGGTGAGCGATTGCGAAGGAACGCGCGCCACGCCCGAACTCGTGCGATGCCTGCAGCCCAACCGGCGCGTCGAGATCGACGTGGTGGGCGGGACCTGAGGAGCGAGGCGACGGGGGCACACGCTGGTAGGCTGAGGCCTTTCGAACACCTCCACAGGACTTCATGCAGCCAAAGCCTCGGCATCCGTTGCGAACCGTGCTCTCGATCACGGCAAGCGCGGCGGGCCTTCTCCTCGCCGGCTGCGACCGCGTCAACCCTGCGCCACCACCCAGCACGGAAGAAGTCGCCATCCGCACGGCGCCTCCCGAGCAGGTATTCCAGGGCACGCTCGCAGGCCAGCCGATTCATCTGGTGGTGCACGACTGCGAAGTCCTTCGCGTCCAGCAGGGCGCTCAGGGCCGGATCGAATGGACGAGCGTTCTGGCTCCCGAGCCGTATCCCTTCCCTACCGCCTGCGAGCGCCAGTCGCTGAGCTTCGATGCGGGCCAGGTCACGGCGAGGCTCGGGCGTCGCGCCTTCGGCGCTGGCGGCTGCTGCGCCAGCGGCGGCACCTATCGCTCGGCCGATGGCCTTGACTGGAAGAAGCTCTAGCGCCCGGGATCGCGCCGAGGGCCGGATAATCCGGCTCCTTTCATCACGAGGGGTAGGCATGAGAGCCGTCGCATCCGCCATCGCCATGCTCCTGGCCGCCGGCACGGCGTTCGCCCAAGGAACACAGGCCCCGTACAAGGGCCCCCTGTTCGACACCCACCTGCACTACAACCAGGAGGCCTGGGACGGCAACACCGGTCCCTTCCCTCCGTCCGAGGCGCTTGCGCGCATGCAGCGCAACGACGTCAGGGCAATCATCGCGAACTCGCGCCCCAACGCCGGCACGCAGACGCTGGCCGCGTCGCGCGAGACACGCGCGGCGGGCGTGACGGTGGTGCCCTTCGTGCGTCTCTACCGCAACCGCGAGGACTACACCAACTGGTTCCGCGACGAGACCATCTACGAGATGGTGCGGACCGAGCTTGCGCGCGGCACCGCCAGCGGTCCCTATCGCGGCCTCGGCGAATTCCACCTGTACGAGAGTGCCAACGCCAACGGTCCGGTGGCGAAGAAGCTGATCGCGCTGGCGGAGCGCGAGAAGCTCGCCGTGCTCGCGCACGTCGACGATGTGGCGGTCGACCTGCTGATGGCGAATGCTCCTTCGAAGGGCCAGTCGCTGCGCCTGATCTGGGCCCACACGGGCATCGGCGGTACGCCGGTGGAGCGGGTGCAGGCGATGCTGGAGCGCTATCCGCTGCTGATGGGCGAGCTCTCGTACCGGCCGGGGCTGACCTGCGAAGGCGGCAGGCTCTGCCCCGAATGGCGCGCACTGATCCTCAAGCATCCGGGCCGCTTCATGGTCGGTTCCGACACCTGGATCAACCAGCGCTGGAGCAGCTACGACGAAACGATGCGCGGCTACCGGGTCTGGCTGGGCGATCTGCCGGACGATGTGGCGCAGCGCATCGCGTGGGGCAACGCAGCCGGTCTGTTCGGGCTGCGCTGAGCCCGCCGCAAAGCCTCGTCAGCCTGCCAGCGCGGCCGCCGCGATCCGCGTGGCCGACGCGACCACGTCGTTGCGTACCTTCGCGTCCTTCCGCGGGAAGGTCAGGTACACCGATAGCACGATGGGTGCGCCGGCGGGCGGCCACAGCACGCCGACGTCGTTGTTCGAGCCGTAGGAGCCTCCCCCGGTCTTGTCGCCAACCTTCCAGCCGGCAGGCACGCCGGCCAGGAAGCGCTCTTTGTTCGTGGTGTTGCCCAGCAGCCAGGTGCGCAGCTGGTCGCGCTGCCCGGCGCCCAGCGCATCGCCCAGCACAAGGCGCTGGATGCTGTCGCTCATCGCCGCCGGCGTGGTGGTGTCGCGCGGGTCGCCTGGAATGCTGCTGTTGAGCTCGGGCTCGGTGCGGTCCAGTCTGAAGGCCTGGTCGCCAATGCCGCGCGCGAATGCGGTGACCGTGGCCGGGCCACCGAGCAGCTTCAGCAGCAGGTTGGCTGCGGCGTTGTCGCTGTACTGGATGGTGGCGGCGCACATCGCGGCGACCGTCATGCCGGTGGAAACATGCTTCTCGGTGATCGGCGAATGCTCGATCAGGTCGCTCTTGCTGTAGCTCACATTCTTCGACAGCAGGCTCGCGTCCTTCGCGCTGCGTTCGAGCACAGCCGCCGCCAGCATCAGCTTGAAGGTGCTGCACAGCGGAAAGCGCTCGTGCGCTCGATGCTGGATGCGCGCGCCGCTGCCGGTGTTGAAGCCGACCACGCCCAGGCGACCGCCCGCGGCGCTTTCGAGTTCGGCAAGCTGCGCCTCGGCCGAAGACTGCGATCCCGTGCCGGACCACGCGGTGCATGCGCCGGCAAGCGGCAACACGGAAACACCGAGCAACAGGGTGCGGCGCTGGATGAGAGGGTTCATTTCGTTTTCTCTTTCTTTCTGCGAGTGGATGGAACGAAGCGAATGCTAGGAGCGGCCCCTGCTGCGATCCAGCCTCCCGCCGGCGTTTCGCGTCCCGGGTGTATCCGGTGTAACACCGGCGCTCGTTAAACCATCCAGTTGAATTTTGATCGAACTCCGTCTATATTAAACCTCATGGTTGAACTAGAACTTGCAGACGACCGGCTCGACGCCGTCTTCCACGCCCTCGCCGACAGCACGCGGCGCACCATGCTGCAGCTGCTGTCGCACGGCGAATGCAGCGTGGGCGAACTGGGCGCGCCCTTTCGCATGTCCTTCGCGGGAGCATCCAAGCACGTGAAGACGCTGGAGCGCGCGGGCCTCGTCTCGCGCACCGTGCAGGGCCGCGCGCACGTCTGCCGGCTGGAGCCTTCCGCGCTGGCCATGGCCGACGCATGGCTGCGCTACTACGAAAGCTTCTGGAGCAACCGTCTCGATGCGCTGGAGCAGGAGCTGCGGCGCGATGCGGCACCCCGCAAGAAGTGAGCTTCCTTCTCATCCAACCCAAGGAGAAACTGCAAATGACGATCAAGCACAGCCTGGGCACCCAGGTCGAACCCGGCACCCTGCGCATGGAGCGCACCCTGCCCGCCCCCATCGAGCGGGTGTGGGCCTACCTCGTCGACTCCGACAAGCGCGCCGCATGGCTGGCCGGCGGCGCGTTGCCGAAGCAATCCGGCGAGCTGTTCGAACTGCGCTTCGAGCACACGAAGCTCACCGGTGAAGTGGCGCCCGACCGCTTCGCCGAATGCCGCGCGCCCATCCACCAGAAGTCGCGGCTGCTGCACATCGAACCGCAGAAGCTGCTGACCATCAGCTGGGACGAAGGAAGCGCCGCACCGTCGGAAGTCAGCTTCGAACTCACGCCGCAGGGCGACAGCACGCGGCTCGTGCTCACGCACAGGCGCCTAGCCAGCCGCAAGGGAATGCTCAGCGTGGCGGGCGGCTGGCACGCGCATGTGGATGTGCTCATCGACGTGCTCGCGGGGAACAAGCCCCAGGGCTTCTGGACGAATCTCGCCGAGGTCGCGAAGGAATACGAGACGCAGATTCGCTGAGCCGCGGCGTTCCTCGCTTTCATTTTTCTCCTACGGGGCCTTCGGGCCCCGTTTCTTTTTCCGGACCTCGAAGTTCGAAGAGCTTGTCAAACCGCTGTCACTCGGCAAACGCAATATCCGAGGCATTCAGAGCATTTGTGTGTTTTGTTGCAAATGCATTTACTTGCACAAACACATGTGGAAACACGGAAGCCCGGGGTTCGAGCCACGGGCCGGCATCTCAATACTTCGAGGGAAAACATGACCAGAGGAATGAATGCGCGCCGCATGCGGGCGTGGGGAAGCACGTGGGCGCTGCTGCTTCTCGCGGCTTGCGGCGGTGGTGGAGGCGGCGGCACCGGTCTTCCGCTCGTCGGTACGCCACCAGCCAGCGGCGGCGGCAATACGACGCCGTCGGTGAACCAGGGCAAGAGCGGCCCCAAGGCGCTGGTCGTGGAAATCGACGGCCTCACACATTCAGCGCTTCGTGACGCGATGGCGCAGAACAAGGTGCCTGCACTGCAATCGCTGCGCGTCGCGCCGGGCTGGACCGGCGGCGCCAACGGCACGCCGAGCGAACAGCGCACCACCGACGGCCCCGGCTGGGCCACCCTGCTCACCGGCACCTGGGCACAGCGCCACAACGTGCGCTGGGACACGAACGATCAGCGCATCGAAGTCAAGCTCGCGCCTTCCGTCTTCGCTCTCGCGAAGCAGAACAACAAGGCCGCTGGCTACAGGACGGCCTCCGTCACCTCCGGCGCGCTCTATCCGCTGCTGCTCGCGAACGAAGCCGGCACGGTGGACAGCGCCATCGACTGCGCGGGCGCCGATGCCTGCGTCACCGACCGCACCGCGCAGCTCATCGACGCCGGCTACGACCTGCTGGTGGCGCAGTACGGCGCGCCTGCCACGGTCGCGGGCAACGGCCTGAAGAGCGACGCCTACCAGCGTTCGATCGCCGACACTGCCACCGGCGTGGGCAAGTTGCTCGCCCGCATCGCGCAGCGCACCACCAACGACCCGAAGGAAGACTGGCTGGTGATCCTCACCACCGGCCACGGCCTCGATGCCTACGGCAGTGCCGCCGGCTTGCAGGACAACAGCAACAAGACCGTCTTCATCGCGAGCAACAAGACGCTGGCGGCGCTGCCGGGCGTCGGCGCTGCCGCTCCGCCGGACGACACGCTGCTCGCACTCGCGGCCGCCACCGACATCGCTCCGACCGTGCTGCGCCACCTGGGTGCACTGCCGGCGGCAACGGACTACCGCTTCGCCGGCCAGGCCTTGCAGGCCAGCACCTCGCTGCGCAGCCTGGCGGCGAAGACGGGCGCGGACAGGCGCAGCATCCAACTGTCGTGGACCCTTTCCGGCAACACGACCTCCGCGGTGCAGGTTCTGCGCGACGGCAAGGTGGTGACCACGCTGCCGGCCGGCACCACCAGCTACACCGATCCCATCGTCGCGGCGAGCGACGGGGTCTACGCCTTCCAGTACACGGTCGTCGCAGGCGAAGCCAGCGTGGCGCTTGCCGCGCAGATCTCTTATGTCGCGCCCGAAGCACCCGTGACGCTCGCCCCGACGCTCGCGAACGGCCTGGTCAACTACTACCCGCTCGACGCCCTGCCCGGCGTGGACACCAAGAACGCCTCCACGCTCGCACCGTGGGCGTCCGATGCCAACGGCGGCTCGCTGGTCGACGACGGCTTCAGCGCACCTTACAAGGCCAAGGCGCTGCGCGTCGACAGCACGGTGAAGAACGCCAGCGGCATGGCCGGCTACCGCCTCGTGCAGAACAACGACGTCACCACCAACGCTGCGGTCACGGCATTCACCATCGGCTTCTGGATGCGCACCGATGCCACCTGCAGCCAGGGGGTGAGCAACGGCGGGTCGATCATCGCCAACAAGAACTACGACACCGGCACCAATGAAGGCATCGCCATCGGGCTGTTCGGTAGCTGCGAACTTCGCTTCAACACCGGTAACGGCAGCGGTGTGCGCGGCGAGATCAAGGGAATGCACTACCTGAGTGCCGGCCAATGGGCATACGTGGCCGTGGTGATCGACAAGGCCGCAATGAAGATGGACGGCTACGCCTTCGATCCGGTGCGTGGTGTCCAGACGGGCCGCGTAGACCTGTCTCCCACACCCACACTGATTGCCAAGCTCGGCGGCCTGAAGAACGGCATCGGCTTGAACGAGGACGGTTCCGGCCTTTACTACAAGCGGCAGAGCGCCTCGCCACGCGGCGCCATGGACTTCAACGACTTCGCGATCTGGAACCGCGCGCTCACGAGCGCCGAGCTCAACAGCATCTTCAAGTCGGGCCAGCCGCTGTCGACCCTGCCCTGACCCCGATCACCTTCAGCCCCAAGACAACAACGCCTTCAGAGGACTCCAACCATGCAACTTCACCCACGTCTCCTCGCGCGTCTCGCACCCGCGCTCCTCCTGGCCTGCGTCCTGTCCGCCTGCGGCGGCAGCGGCGGAGGCGGTGGCTTCGTCGGCACGCCGACGCCCCCGACCACCCCCACCACACCCACGCAACCCGACACCGGTGCAGCCCCCGTGAAGAGCTGCGCCCCCTGAGTTCCACGCCAAGTCCTACGCCATGCCCCAACAAGAGAAGAACAAACCCATGACGAATTCGCGTCGCAAGTTCCTCACCGGCACCGCCACCACCGGCGCCGCCGCCCTCGCGCTCTCGGCCTTTCCGCCCAGCATCCGCCGCGCGCTCGCCATTCCGGCCAACAACAAGACCGGCACGATCAAGGACGTCGAGCACGTGGTGATCCTGATGCAGGAGAACCGCTCCTTCGATCACTACTTTGGCACCCTGATGGGCGTGCGCGGCTTCGGCGACCGCTTCACCATTCCATTGCCCAAGAATTTGAACGTGTGGCAGCAAAGCGATGGCAACGGCAAGCCGATCCTGCCCTACCACCTGGACAGCAGCAAGGGCAACGCACAGCGCGTAAACGGCACACCTCACTCCTGGGGCGACGGGCAGGACGCCTGGGACGGCGGACGCATCTATCAGTGGCCCCGTTTCAAGAACACCGCGTCGATGGGTTACTACAAGGAAGCCGAGGTTCCGTTCCAGTTCGCGCTCGCCAACGCCTTCACCCTGTGCGATGCCTACCATTGCAGCATGCACGCCGGTACGAACTCGAACCGACTGTTCCATTGGACGGGCACGAATGGGCCATCGGGCGAGTTGAGCACCGGCGGCGGCCTGGCAGGCGTTGCATCGATCGACAACACGTGGGAAAACCTCAAGAATCCGGTCACCACTGACACGGATGCTTCTGCATACGGCTGCAATTGGAAGACCTATCCAGAACGGCTGGAGGAAGCCAATGTGAGCTGGATCGTTTACCAGAATCTGCCCGACAACTACACCGACAACCCACTCGCGGGGTTCAAACAATTCCGCGCGGCAAGTTGGGCCTCGGGCAAGAACAAGCCAGGGTACGACGGCGATAACTTTCCGGAGGGCGCCACGGTGCTGCCATATGACGCTGCCAGCGACGACATCAAGTATCCGCTCTACAAGGGGGTGGCCAACACGATGCCGGATGGAGGGTTCCTAGGCACTTTCAAGCAGGACATCTTGGCCGGAAATCTCCGGAAGGTGTCGTGGATCGTGGCTCCGAAGGCATATTCGGAGCATCCGAACCCCTCAAGCCCTGTGCAAGGTGCGTGGTACATCCAGGAAGTGTTGGATGCACTCACGGCAGTCCCTGAGGTCTGGAGCAAGACCGTGCTGCTCGTCAACTTCGACGAGAACGATGGCTACTTCGATCACATGCCCTCGCCGTCGGCACCTTCGATCAACCCGGACAAGACAGCAGCAGGCAAGACCACTCTGTCCGAAAGCGACGTTGCTTTCGAGCGCCATACCTATCCGTTGGTTGGAAGCTCCGCGCCGTCGACGGACGGCCGCGTCTACGGCCCGGGAGTGCGCGTGCCCATGTATGTGATCTCCCCATGGAGCCGCGGGGGTTGGGTCGACTCTCAGGTGTTCGATCACACTTCCGTCATTCGCTTCCTGGAAGCGTGCTTCGGTGTCAAGGAGCCCAATATCTCGCCTTACCGGCGTGCGGTGTGCGGTGACCTCACGAGCGCGTTCAACTTCGCCACGCCGAACAACGAGGCGCTTCCCGCTCTCGCAGGACGCACGACCAAGAACGCCGCCACCAAGCTGCGCACCGACCAGGAAGCACTCCCGCAAGTGGCACTGCCGCTCAACCCTCAGTTGCCGCGCCAGACTACCGGCACACGCCCCTCGCGCGCCCTGCCCTACGAGTTGCACGTGAGCGGCCGCGCAGATTCCATCAACGGCCAGATGAGGCTGATCTTCAAGAACAGCGGCAAGGCAGCGGCCGTGTTCCACGTGTACGACAAGCTCAACCTCGACCGCCTGCCCCGCCGCTACATGATCGAACCCGGCAAGCAGCTCGACGACACCTGGAACCCGGCAGCCGATAACGGCGGCCTCTACGACCTTTGGGTGCTCGGCCCCAACGGTTTCCACCGCCACTTCAAGGGCGACCTCAACAGACTCCGTGCCGGCGGCGTGCCCAACCCGGAGGTGCGCGTGTGCTACGACATCACCAACGGCAACGTTTCGGTAGAAATGCTCAATAGTGGAGGCAGCAACTGCAAGTTCACGGTGCGCGCCAAGGCCTACCGCGACGACGGTCCCTGGAATGCCACCGTGGCCGGAGACGGTAAGGTCGAGCAAGCCTGGGTGCTGGCAAGCAGCGGCCAGTGGTACGACTTCGCCGTAACCTGCGACGCCGATCCGGCCTTCTACCGCCGCTTCGCCGGCCGCGTCGAAACGGGCAGGCATTCGGTGAGCGACCCGGCCATGGGCATGGCCGACCTCTGACGATGGCATCCGGCCGGCGCATCCGCATCGGGGCGCCGGCCGGTGGCATGAATGCGTGACCGCGCGGTCTCGTGATCACGCCCGTGCCCGACATTCGGCGCGGGCACAATGGCGCGGCTTCCGCGCCTGTCCGGGGCGGCCGTCTCGCCGACGCCGCCTTTTTCATTTCTTCCCATAAGCCGCGTTTCCATGCTCCAAGAAGAACGATTCCTGCGTATCCGCAGCCTGCTGGCCACTTTCTCGCGCCTGAGCGTGGAACGCATCGTGCAGGACCTTGCCGTGTCGCGCGAAACGGTGCGGCGCGATCTGGTCGAACTCGAGGGCTTGGGCGAACTGCGGCGCGTGCATGGCGGCGCCATCGCGGTCAAGGCCGAGCCGGAGCCGCCGCTCGCGGTGCGTCTGGTGGCACGGCAGCGCGAGAAGCGCGCCATCGCCAAGGCCGCTGTCGCCCTGCTGCAGCCGGGCCAGACCATCTTCATGGACGCGGGCAGCACCATGTCGATCTGCGCGGAAGAGATCGCCACGCTCAGCGGCATGACGGTCATCACCAATTCGCTGAGCATCGCGCTCAAGCTCGCGGGCGCGGGCGAAGGCCGCCTCACCGGCAACCAGACCATCCTGCTGGGCGGCCAGATCGACGTGAAGGGACAGGCCACATTCGGCGACACCACGGTGGAGGCCATTCACCGCTACCGCGCCGACATCGCGTTGCTGTCGCCCGTGGGCCTGCATGCGAAGCACGGCGCCATGAGCTTCGAGCACCACGAGGCCACCGTCGCGCGCGCGATGGCCGAGCAGGCGCAGCAGTTGGTGCTGCTGGCCGACCACGCGAAGATCGGCCAGGCCAGCCGCGTGACCTACGCGCGCACGGCCGACATCGACGTGGTGATCACCGACGCGAAGGCGCGCGAACTGCCGGGCCTGCCGGGTCTGCGCAAGGCCTGCGAGCGCGTGATCCTGGCCTGAGGCGCCCGCGCAAGAGTCGCATGCCATTCGTCGGCGACAAGACTCCCCGCGCGTCGAAACACTCGGCGGGAGTGCTCGCCTGCACCTTGTGGCTGGCAGCGTTCGCGAACCCGGCATCGGCCTCTTCGGGCTGCCTCGACACCGCCACGCAGCTCCCATCACCCTCGCGCGCCCTCGCCATGGCCACCTTCGCCATCCAGGAGCACGAAGCCTTCGGCGGCCAGGCGATGGACGCCGAAGGCCGCATGACCGAAGCCGGCGATTCCGAGGCGGAGGACACGCGCCACACCGTGCCCGGCCTCGCGCCCTGGCAGCGCGTGCTGGGCTACTGGCAGGCGGTCGATCCGCGGCTGCCCTCGCAGGTGCGCTTCGGCGCCCTGCGCCCGGCCGACCGCCATCTGCTGATGCAGGCGTTGAACGAGGCAACTGCCGGGCGGCTTCAGGGCATGGGCGTGGGCCCCGACGAGGGGCTGGATTCAGCGGAGCTGCGCGCCGTTCAGGCCGCGCTGGCACGGGTGGCGGTGATCGACACGCCCTGGTCCGCCGCATTCGTCAGCTGGCTCGCGCGGCAGGCCGGGCTGACGGAAGAGGAATTCGTGTTCTCCGAGGCGCATGCCGATTACGCCGGAGCCGCGTGGCAGGCCGGCATCGACGAGAGCTTCGGCCGGAACACGCGCTATGCGCTGCGGGCCTGCGACCTCAGGCGCACGCCGCCGCGCGTCGGCGACCTGGTCTGCCAGGCGCGCGGCACGGGCGCCGAACTCGACACCTTCGACAAGATCGGCGAAGTGCTGGCCGCGCGGGACACCGGCGGCGAGCCGCTGCCCATGCATTGCGACGTGGTGGTGACGGTGGATGCCACCGGCTTCGATACGGTGGGCGGCAACGTGCTGCAGTCGGTCACGCGGCGCCGGCTCGATTTCGCGCCGGGCACGCGGTGGCTGGACCCGAGCTACCTGCCCGAGGGATGCACGCCCGGTACGCCGGGGTGCGTCGATCGCCACATGAGCCGGCAGCCCTGGTCGCTGCTGCTGCAGTGGCGGTGAGCCTGTCAGGCTCTGCGCCTGCTTACTTGTAGTACGCCTCGACGGTGCCCTTGAGCTTGAGCAGCAGCGGCTTGCCCTTGCGGTCGAGCGTCTTGCCGGCGGGCACCTTGATCCAGCCTTCGCTGATGCAGTATTCCTCGACGTCGAGGCGGTCCTTGCCGTTGAAACGGATGCCGATGTCGTGCTCGAACGCGGCGGCCACGTGGTGCGGGCTGCGCGGGTCGATGGAGAGATGGTCGGGCAGAGGTGGGCGGGAGGTGGCTTCTGTCATGGCGCGTGATGATAGGGGCTCCCGGGGGCGGGCCCTTTTCGGCAGCTACCGGCGCTTGCGGTGCCGGCGGACCGGCGGCTTGGGGCCGAAGCCCAGCGCGGCCCGCGCGAGCGCGTCGGCTTCGCCGTTGCGGTGGCGCGGAATCCACCGCAGGCGCACGTCTTCGAAGCTGCCGATCAGCGTGCGGGCTTCGTCGAACAGGCCGGCCAGCCGTGCGATGGGCGCAACCGGCTGGGGCCCCGGCGCGCCGAGCTGTTCGACCAGGATGCTGTTGTCGCTGTAAGCCAGCACCTCCGTCGCCCCGCGTTCGCGCAGATCCCGCAGCGCGAGGGTCAGCGCCCGCAGCTCGGCTTCGTTGTTGCAGCCCGTGGTGTACGTGGCCTGCGACAGCGTGTGGCGGCTGCCGTCGGGCGCGGTGATGACGGCGCCGATGCCCATGCGCCCCGGGTTCGGCATGGCACTGCCGTCGCAATAGACGGTCCACGGCAGGCTGCCCGGCCCCTGTTCTTCCCAAACGCTCATCCGGTCGGTCTTCAGCAGTTGTAGCGCCTGATGCCGGCGAGGTTCTGGCAGGGCCGCTGACCGGGCGGTGGCCCGTAGTCGTGCGCGTGCGGCGGCCGCGGCCTGCGGATGGGGCGCACGCCGTCGTAGTACGGATCGGGGCTCAGGATCACGACACCCGGAGGCTCGGCCGCGGCCTGCGGCTGGCTCTCGATGGGGTAGCGTGGAATGATGGCCGGGCCCGAGGGCGGATTGCTCGCCACCTGGCTCGGCGGCACAACCGGCGGCGCGGATGAGGTGGGCGGCGGCGTGTAGTCGCGGCGAGCCGGATCGGACGGCGGCGCTTCGAGAATGGGCACCTGCCGCGACTGCCTGCTGCCCGGCGGGCACTCGACGTTGGTGTACGAAATGGCCCCGCTGGCATCGGTGCAGCGCACCACCTCGGCCGCATGCGCGCCGAGCGCCGCGGCGGAGATCGCGAGGAAGGCAGCCAGTGCGCGCATCGATGGTGTTTCCGGCAGGGTTGCGGTCAGGTCAGGCACCCGGGAACGGCCCCGGGTCGTCCACTGTAGCCGTTGCTTGCCGGTTGCGCACCTGCGGCATGATCGCGGCATGGACACTCCCCGACCGCACCCCCTCGTCATCGTCAAGCTGGGAAGCACCTTCGAAGCCCTGCGCGCACAGCAGGGCGGCGACTTCGAACACTGGATCGCCGACGGCCWCGGCSAGCACGCGCTGCCCCTGCTGGTAATCGATCCGCGCCGGGGCGACGCGCTGCCCGACCCCGACGGAGTGGCCGGCGCAGTAATCACCGGCTCGCATGCGATGGTGTCGCACCGCGAACCCTGGAGCGAGGCCACGGCCGCCTGGCTCGCACAGCTGGTCGCGCGCGACACGCCCGTGCTGGGCATCTGCTACGGCCACCAGTTGCTGGCACACGCACTGGGCGGCGAGGCCGGCGACCGTCCGCAGGGCGCGGAAGTCGGCACTGTGACCGTCACGCTCGGCGAGGCCGCCGCCACCGACGCGCTGCTGCAGGGCCTGCCCGCGCAGTTCCCGGCGCACGCGGTGCACTGGCAGAGCGCGCTGCGCCTGCCCGAAGGCGCCGTGCTGCTGGCCAGCAACGAGCACGAGCCGGTGCACGCCTTCCGCGTCGGCCGGCACGCCTGGGGGGTTCAGTTCCACCCTGAATTCAACGCCGAGGCCATGCGCGGCTACATCGGGATGCTGGGCGGCGAGCTGGCCTCCAAGGGCGCCGATCCGGCCGCGCTGCGCGAGGGCGTGGTCGACACCGAAGCGGCCGCCAGCCTGCTCGGGCGCTTCGCGCGGATCGTCGAGTCGCACCAGGGCACCTGAGCGCCCGCCAAGCCCTGTCGGACAGGCGGCGCCCGCGCGTCGGACCGCGACTACAGGCTGCGCCCGCCGCTTCGGTTAAGGTGCGGTTCCATCGGCCGTCATCCAGGTCTTGCCAGACTTTCTTCCCTCGCTCTCCATGACCACACCATCCCCCGTGCCGGGCCGCAAGCATTTCTCGATGATCCGGGAGTTCCACCTCGCCGACGTGTTCACGCTCGGCAACGCGGCCTGCGGCGTGGGAGCGGTCTTCCTGGCGATGGCCTTCATGGCGAGCCATTCGCTCGCGCAGTTCCTGTGGGCCGCCGCGCTCGCACCCACGGCCTTCGTCTTCGACGTGCTCGACGGCCGCATCGCGCGCTGGCGGCAGACGCAGTCGGCCCTCGGGCGCGAGCTCGATTCGCTGGCCGACGTGATTTCCTTCGGCGTGGCGCCCGCGGCACTCGGCTTCGCGGCGGGGCTCGACGGCGGCTGGGACTGCGCGATCCTGGTGTATTTCGTCTGCTGCGGCGTGAGCCGGCTCGCGCGCTTCAACGTGACGGCCGAGGCGCTTTCGGCCGGCTCCGACAAGGTGAAGTACTTCGAAGGTACGCCCATCCCCACCAGCGTGGTGCTGGTGGCCGTGCTGGCCTACGCCGCATGGCAGGGCCGCATCGGTGCCGACGTTTGGGGCGGCACATGGATCGTCGGCCCCTGGCAGCTGCATCCGCTGGCGTTGCTGTTCGCGCTGTCGGGCACCCTCATGATCAGCAAGACGCTGCGCATCCCAAAGTTCTGACCGATAGCCCATTGGGGCCACAGGAGACACGCCCATGACCATGAAGCTGTATTTCGACCCGCACAGCCGGGCCCAGGTCGCCAAGTGGATGCTCGACGAAGCCGGCGTCGACTACGAGATCGTGCCCACGCTCATCCGCGAGAAGGCGCACAAGACGCCCGAGTTCCTGAAGATCAACCCGGCAGGCAAGCTGCCGGCGCTGGTCGACGGCCGCACGCGCATCTTCGAGAACGCGGCCATCTGCATGTACGTGGCGGAGAAGTTTCCCGGCAAGCGGCTGGCGCCGCCCGTCGGTTCGCCCGAGCGGGGGCGCTATCTGTCGCTGATGGTCTATTCGACCTCGCAGCTCGAGCCTGCGATGGGCGACAGCCTGCTGAAAATCTACAGCGACAACAGCGCGCGCGGCTGGACCAACTTCGAGGCCACCAAGGATGCGGTCGAGCGCGAGCTGGGCGACGGCCCCTACCTGTTCGGTGCGCAGTTCACCGCGGCCGACGTGATGATCGGTTCGATGTTCATCTGGCACCGCGCATTCGGCGGCCGCTCGAACCGCCCGAAGATCGATGCGTACATCCACCGGCTGCAGGCTCGCCCCAAGGGCATGAAGTTCGGCTGAACCCGGCGCGGCGTGCCGCGCTGGTGACAACGCGCGGCGAAGGCACGTCCTTTAATCGGCTTGCTTGTTCCCCTCCAACGAAGAAGAGAGACGCCCGCATGACATCGAAGAACGCCACGCCCTCCCGGTTGCCGCTCACGGCCCTTTCGCTGGGCCTGGCCGCCCTGCTCGCAGCCTGCGCGAGCACGCCGCCGCCCGGAGGGCGCAGCGTGACCATCGAGCGCACCACCTTCGGCATCGCGCACATCACGGCGCCGGACTACGAGGGCCTGGCTTACGGCAGCGCCTATGCGCATGCGCAGGACAACGTCTGCCAGACGGCCGAGCACCTGCTCACGCTGCGCGGCGAGCGCTCGCAGTTCCTCGGCGCGCAGAACACAGGCGAACTGGGCCTGGGCCGCGCGCCGAATGCGCAGATCGACCTGTTCATCCGCTATCACATGGACGACGCCGCGCTGGCCCGCGCGGGCGCCAGCACCAGTCCCGAGGTGCGGGCCGCGCTGCGCGGCTACGTGGCCGGCTACAACCGCTACCTGCAGGACGTGGGGCCGAACGGCCTGCCCGAAGCCTGCCGCGGCAAGCCCTGGGTGCGCCCGATGACGGCCGCCGACCTGTCGCGTGCCACCGAGATGTCGATGATCCAGGGCGGCCTGGGCGCGCTGGCCGGCGCCGTGCTGGCCGCCGTGCCGCCTGCGCCCGGCGCCAGGACTGGCGCCGCACCCGTCGAGCTCAAGGAGGCGGTCGCCGAGATCGGCCGCCACAGCTTCAACGCCAACCCAGAGGGCGGCGAGTTCGGCTCCAACGGCTGGGCCTTCGGACGCAACGCCACGCCGGACGGCCGGGGCCTGCTGCTGGGCAACCCGCACTTCCCGTGGAACGGCACCAACCGCTTCTGGGAGATGCACCTGACCATTCCCGGCAAGCTCGACGTGATGGGCGCCACCGGCGGCCTGAGCCCCGTTGTGGCGATCGGCTTCAACAAGGACGTGGCCTGGACCCACACCGTCTCGACCGGCAAGCGCTTCACGCTCTACGAGCTGAAGCTCGACCCCGCCGACCCGACCGTCTACCTGGTCGACGGCCAGCCGCGGAAGATGGTCGCGCGCACCGTGACCCTGCCCGCCGCGGCGACGGGCGGCAACGCGCCGCCGGTGCAGCACACCTTCTATGCCACCGAATGGGGCCCGGTGATCTCGCTGCCGCGGGCCGGCCTCGGCTGGACCGCGCGGAAGGCCTACGCCATCCGCGACGCCAACACGCTCAACGTGCGATCCGCCGACGCCTGGATGAAGATGGCGCTGGCACGCAACGTCGCCGAGCTGCGCGCCGCCATGGGCAACCAGGGCATGCCGTGGATCAACACCATCGCGGCTGACCGCGACGGCAACGCGATGTACGCCGACCTCTCGGTGGTGCCCGACGTCTCGGCCGAGATGCTCAGGAGCTGCGCGCCCTCGCCCGCCGCCGCCGCGCTGCTCAACGCGGCCGGGCTGGCGGTGCTCGACGGCTCGCGCAGCGCATGCGCCTGGAACCGCGACAGCACCGCCGCAGCGCCCGGCGTCATCGCGCCGGCGCGCATGCCGGTGCTCGTCACGCCGGATTACGTGCAGAACAGCAACGACAGCTTCTGGCTCAGCAACCCCGACGTCGCGCCGGCCGCGGGCATCTCTCCGCTGGTGGGCCCCATCGGCGTGCCGCAGCGGCTGCGCACGCGCAGCGGCATCATGGAAATCCGCGGCCGGCTGGCGGGCACCGACGGCCTGCCCGACAACCGCATGGGCGCGGCCGAGCTGCGCAGCGTGATCTTCCGCGGCAAAAATCTCGCCGGCATGCTGGTGATGGACGACCTGCGGGCCGCCTGCCGCGCCGCCGGCGGCGCGCTCGACACCGACCAGGCGCTGGGCTGCCGCGTGCTCTCCGCCTGGGACCGCACCAGCAATGCCGACTCGAAGGGCGCGCCGCTCTTTCGCGAGTTCTGGCGCAAGGCCAAGGACATCCCGAAGGTCTGGCGGCTGCCCTTCGACCCGGCGCAGCCGGTGGCGACGCCAGCCGGCCTCGACATGGCCACGCCGGCCACGCGCCAGGCGGTGTTCAAGGCGCTGGGCGAGGCAGTCGGAATCCTGCGCACCGCCGGCTTCGCGGCCGACGTGCCGCTGGGCGTGCCGCAGTCGCGCATGGTGCGCGGACAGAAGATCGCGCTGCATGGCGGCGACGAGTTCGAGGGCGTGCTCAACAAGCTGGAGTCGCAGGGCCAGTCGCTGATCGACCCGAAGGGCTACAACGTCAACTACGGCAGCAGCTACATGCAGGTCGTGAGCTTCGACGCCAACGGCCCGGTCGCCCAGGGCCTGCTGACCTACGGCCAGAGCAGCGACCCCGCCTCGCCGCGCGCCTACGACCAGCTGCCGCTGTTCGCCGCCAAGCAGTGGCACCCGCTGCCCTTCCACCGCGCCGACGTGCAGGCGCAGCGGGTGGGCGCGCCGCTGCAGCTCGCCTACTGACCGATCGATACCCTCTTGCCATTCATGTCGACACAGACCGCCGCCACCGCCCACATCAGGCCCAGCGGGCTCGACCAGTTGATCCGCATCGCTGCGGACCAGCCGCTCTCGCCCGACTGTGATCACTTCTACTTCCTGCGCCATGGCCAGACCGGCCGCAACGCGCTGCGCATTTTCCAGGCGGTGGACGAGCCGCTGAGCGAGCTGGGCCTGCAGCAGGCCGCGCGCGCCGCCGCGCTGCTGGCGGGCGAGCCGATACGCACCGTGGTGTGCAGCGATGCCCGGCGCGCGAACGACACCGCCTATGCGGTGGCCACCGCGCTCAAGCTCGTGCCCGCCGCACAGGCGACACTGCGCGAGCGCAACTTCGGCGCGCTCATCGGCACCTCGTCCGCCAACATCGACTGGGCCTGCGAGCCCGAGGGCGGCGAGACGCTTTCGCAGTTCATCGCGCGCACGCGCGAGGCCATCGGCACCGTCCTGCGGCTGCCGGCACCGGTGCTGGTGGTGGCGCACGGCGGTACGCTCTATGCACTGGCCGCCCTGCTTGGCGTGCCCGTCGACCTCGGCCTGCTCGGCAACGCCCAGCCCTTGCGTTTCGAACGCCGCGGCCCCACATGGGCCGTGACGCCGCTGCTGCGGCACGCCGACGGCGACGCGGCCCTGGCCTAGCTGCCGGGAATCTTCCCGACCTCGACGCCGTCCACCCACCGAAGCACCACGCACCATGGAATTCAAGGACTACTACAGCGCACTGGGCATCGACCGCACCGCGTCCGACGACGAAGTGCGCAAGGCCTATCGCAAGCTCGCCCGCAAGTACCACCCCGACGTCAGCACCGAGGCCGATGCCGAGCAGCGCATGCGCGACATCAACGAGGCAAAGGATGTGCTGGGCGACAAGGAAAAGCGCGCCGCCTATGACGCGCTGGCCGACCGCGTCGCGCGCGGCGGCAGCCCCGAGGGCGACTTCCGCGCGCCTCCGGGCTGGGACGAGGGCTTCGAGTTCCACCGCGGTCCGCGCCAGGGGCCGGCCGACCATGCCGACTTCAGCGAGTTCTTCTCGTCGCTGTTCGGCGAGGCCGAGCGGCGCGGCGCCACGCGGCAGAACTTCCGCGCGCGCGGCGAAGACCACCACGCGGCCATCGAGATCACGCTGGAAGACGCGCTCAATGGCGCCGAACGCGAGATCACGCTGCGTGCGCAGACCATCGACGCGCAGGGCCACCCCCAGTGGACCAACCGCACGCTGAGCGTGAAGATCCCGCCGGGCGTGCACCCGGGGCAGTTCATCCGCCTTGCAGCACAGGGCATGCCGGGCCACGGCGGCGAGCCGCCGGGCGACCTGTACCTCGAAGTGCGCATCGCGCCGCACAAGCTCTACCGCGTGGAAGAGCGCGACCTGTACATGACGCTGCCCGTCACGCCCACCGAGGCCGCGCTGGGCGCGCAGGTGCAGGTGCCAACGCCGACCGGCGGCGTGGTCGAGGTGACCGTGCCGCGCAATGCGCGCAGCGGCCTGAAACTGCGCCTGAAGGGCCGCGGATTCGCAGGCAAGACGCCGGGCGACCTGTACCTGCTGCTCGACATCGCGCTGCCGCCCGCCGATGGCGACGAGGCGCGCAAGGCCTACGAGCAGCTGGCCCAAGCCACCTCATCCTTCAACCCACGCCAGCATCTGGGAGTCTGAGCATGGTGAATTTCACCCTCACGAGCACCACCGCCATCAGCGCCTCGCAACCGCTTGCGGCGAGCGAACTGGCGCATGCCGTCGGCGCGGACACCGCCTGGGTCGTGCAGCTGGTCGAAGTCGGCATCCTGCGCATAGAAACCGCCGAGGCGCCGCCCGAGCGCTGGGAGTTCTCGAGCACCGACCTGCAGTGCGCACTCGAGGCACGCAGGCTGGAACGCGACTTCGGCGTGAACCTCGACGCCGCGGCGCTGATCATCGACCTGCAGCACGAGGTGCGGCGGCTAAAGGCGGCGCTGCACGCGCACGCCCTCCGGTAAGCAGCCGGCGGAAGGACGCATCGCCCTTCCGCCTCCAGGGAAAAGCGGCCCGCCCGCTTGACCTTGACACCGTGCGAAGCCGAAGACTGCGGGCCTTCTCGACACGAAGGAGCCCGCATGAACCCTCGCACCCACGGCACGCCCGAGCCGGCCACAACGCAAGCCGGCCGGCGACTCGGAATGGAGGAGACCATCGCCCGCGCAGGCGTCTCTGAACGGCTGCTTCGCCAGTGCGAAGCCCGCGGACTGGTCCAGGGCGCCTTCGGCCGCGGATACACACACGAGCACGTCGGCGTGCTGCGCTTCGTCCGCAGGGCCCACGCGCTGGGCTTCGGCATGAGCGACATCGCCAGCCTGCTCGCGCTCAGGCAGGACGAGCACCGCACGAGCGCCGAGGTGAAGCGCATTGTGCTGACGCGCACCGAGGAGCTCGAATCGCGCATCGAGGAACTGCTGGCGACGAAGCGCGTGCTGGAGCGCCTCGCCGGACTGTGCCTGGGCGACCACCATCCTGCCTGCCCCATCCTCGACGAACTGCTGGAACTCAGGGGCTTCTCCGGGTAGTGGCTGGCTGGCTGGCCAGGCCATTCGGGAGCCTCTTTACGCGAAGCCGCCGTGGCATGCTTCCTTGCGGCGAAAGCGCCGAAAATGCCGTGCCGAAGCTAACTCAACCCGGCCGCACAAGAACGAACGATGAACGACAAGAGCACCGACAAGATCCGCTGCGCCTGGGCCCAGACCGACCCGCTGCTGATGGCCTACCACGACGCCGAATGGGGTGTGCCCGAGCATGACAGCCGCGCGCTGTGGGAAAAGCTCATGCTCGACGGCTTCCAGGCCGGGCTTTCGTGGCTCACCATCCTGCGAAAGCGCGATGCCTTCCGCAAGGCCTTCAAAGGCTTCGTGCCGGAGAAGATCGCCAGATTCACCGGGGCCGACGTCGAACGCCTGATGCAGGACACCGGCATCGTGCGCTCGCGCTCGAAGATCGAAGCCACCATCGGCAACGCCCGCGCCTACCTCGCGATGCAGGCCAAGGGCGAGGACTTTTCTGAATTCATCTGGGGCATGGCGGGCGGCAAGCCCATCGTGAACCGCGCTGGAAGCGTGCCGGTGAAGACGCCGCTGTCGGAGGACATATCGGCGGCGCTGAAGAAGCGCGGCTTCAAGTTCGTGGGGCCGGTCATCGTCTACGCATGGATGCAGGCCACGGGCATCGTGGACGACCATGCGCACGACTGCCACCGGCACAGCGCGAAACACAAGCCGAAAACCCAATGAAAAAACCGGACGCTGCTCTCGCAGGTCCGGTCTTTCCAGATGTGTGACTTGTGATTCGATGAAGCGGCTTGCGCCGCATCGAATTACAGGCCGGCTTGACGCGTGAAGGTCAGGCCCTTGGCTTGCGCCGGGATCACGCTGCCGGCGAAGGTTTCGGGACGCAGGTTCTGGCCCGGAGCGTGTGCAACGGCGACAGCCTGGCTGCGGACGGTGGCGCGGTCGACCGAAGCGGTCAGAACGGGGGTGGCGGTCGAAGCGGCGCCTTCGTTGTCGCCGTAGGCGTTGCCGGCACGGGCGGCTGCCACGGCCTGGGGCGCCACATCGGCGCGGCTGTAGCCGGAGGTCAGCGGCTGAACGCCTTCGTAGGTTTCTGCATGGGCGCCGGCTGCGGCGAGCAGGGACAGAGCGGCGGCGGCGAGGATGTTCGAGGTCTTCATTTCAATTCCTTCTTCATTGGGCTTTTCGGTGCCGCAAGTGTGCACCAGGATGACTAGGGCAAACCCTATGAAGAATGAACCGCAGTGTTCACGAAATTGAAACAATAGCCAGGAACTTTCTGACAACGCTCGTCCAAGTGCCTTTTCAGCCGTCAAAAACGGAGCCAGTCTGCATACTTTGTCTCTAGACCGTCAAGCGGAACTTGCCGATCGACACCCGACTTTCAGCAAAAGGTGCTACGGGTGCACCGACGCTCAACGGCGCTGCGCGTCTCCCTCAATGCACATTGCATGCCAGCCCACGCGCTCGGTTTCGGTGCATCCTGGCTCGGTTCAGTCTTCCTTCATGCCAGTCGCCTTGACCACGCTGCCGAGCCTCGCGCGCTCTTCGTCGACGAACTTGGCGAAGCTCGCACGCGTGCCTCCGATGGGCTCGATGCCCAGGTCTTTCAGGCGCTTGGAGATTTCAGGCGACTTCATGGCGGCGTCGACGGCCGCGGCCATCTTGTCCATGATCGCGTCGGGCGTGCCGCGCGGCGCATGCACGCCGGCCCAGTGCGCGATGCGGATCTCGGGGAAGCCCTCCTCCGTTGCCGTCGGCAGTCCGGGGTAGGCAGAGATGCGCTGCGTCCACGTGCCGGCCAGCGCCTTGAGCTTGCCGCCCTTCACATAGGGCAGCACCACGATGCTGGCCTCCGAGGTCGCCTCGACCTGGTTGCCGAGCACAGCGGTGATCGACTCCGAGCCGCTCTTGTAAGGCACCACGTCGAGCTTGCTGCCGTACTTCGTCTGCAGGATGCCCTCGACGAAATGCGGCGTGCTGCCCGTGCCGGCGGTGGCCCAGTGAAACCCGCTGCCCGACTTCTTCGACGCGGCGACGAACTCCTTCAGGTCCTTGTACGGCGCGTTGGCCGGCACCACGATCACCGAGGGCGCCAGGCCGATCATGGCCACCGGCACCAGCGCATCGTCCTTGTACGGCATGCTCTTCTTGATCATGCTGTTCGACACCACGCCGGCCGCGCTCACCAGGAAGGTGTAGCCGTCCGGCGCGCTCTTGGCGACCACGTCGGCGCCGAGGATCGCACCCGCGCCGGGCTTGTTGTCGACGATCACAGGCTGCCCCAGTAGCTTCGAAGCGCCTTCGGCCGCCGCGCGCGCCATCAGGTCATTGGCGCCTCCGGCGGAAAAGGGAACGACCAGCCTGATCGGTTTGGCGGGCCAGGCTTGCGCGGCGGCCCCCTGGGCGAAGACGGACATGGCAAGCCCGACGGCGAGCGAAGCGATTCGGTGGGAAAGCATGGCAGGTTCTCCTGTGTGTTGTGAATCGTTGTCAGGTACGTCATGCATTGCACGCCGCTGGGGCATTTTTGGCCTCGGGATTTCTCCCAGAGCCCCCAGCGCGATCAGGAGCGCGGCCAGGCGCGGATCAGGGTCCGCAGCGCGACGCCGCCGCTGCCCTTGACCTCGGCGCGGTAGGTGCCCACCAGCGCCTCGCGCTCGGCGGCGGCCTGCGGGTCGTTGCGCCATGCCAGCAAGGCGGCTACGTCGGCATCGGGCAGCGCGGCAAGCTGCGCCTGCGTCACCTGCCTTTCGAATTCGCGCGCCACGAGCATCAGGTTGCGCGGGCGGGTCGAGGTCACGCCGCGCGACCACAGGGTGTCGAGTGCCATGTCGAGGGTGCGGTCGGGCAGCGAGCTGAGCTGGCCGCCGTTGCCGCGCGCCAGCTGCTTGACGACGGCACTCATCAGCAACTGGCTGGAGAAGTCGATCTCGCGCACGTCGGCCACAGCCATGCGCTCCAGCAATTCGGCGCGCGCCGGGTCGACGGGCTTCGCGCGCTCGCGGTTGAAAAACTCCGCCTTGCCGGCTTCGCTCATCGCCGTGTAGTCGGAGCGCAGCTTCACGAAGCGGGCCACGGCAGCGAGCAGCTGCGGGCCGGGCGCGGCCCCGCCGTTACCGGCCGATGCAACTTCCTGCTGCATGGCCGCGACCGAGGCGTTGGTGTTGAATGCGCGCGCCGCCGCCGTGTCCAGCGCCTTGAGCGCCTTGTCGGCAATGGCCTGGTCGTCGGGATCGAGCAATTCCCTGGCGCCTCGCGAGACGGCACCAGGCCCGTACGAGGCCTGGTAGCGCTGCTGCACGCCTTCGAACTGCAGCAGCGCTTCCGCACGGCTCTGCGCCCAGCCCATCAAGGGGGCTGGAAGCAGGAGAAGCAACAGGGAGAAACGGAAAAGAGAGAGACGGTTCAGGGAGAGCATGGCGCCATTATTGGCACGCTGCCCCTCTTCTCCCGCTGCCCCCGTCCGCGCCGGTCTCTTCCGCGCTTCAGGCCCGTGCCAGTTCCTTGCGCAGCTGCTTTGCCGCAGCCACCATGTTCGACAGCGCCGCCTCGGTCTCGGGCCAGCCGCGGGTCTTGAGGCCGCAGTCGGGGTTGATCCACAGGTTGGCGGGCGGCACCACGTCGGCGGCCTTGCGCATGAGCCGCACTATTTCTTCGACCGAAGGCACGCGCGGCGAGTGGATGTCGTACACGCCCGGGCCGATCTCGTTCGGGTAGCGGAAGCCGCCCGAATTGTTCTCGCCGCCGAAGCCGCGCAGCAACTCCATGTCGGAGCGGCTGGTCTCGATGGTGATCACGTCCGCGTCCATGGCCGCGATCTCCGGCAGGATGTCGTTGAACTCCGAATAGCACATGTGCGTGTGGATCTGCGTCTCGTCGCGCACGCCCGAAGCGCTGATGCGGAAGGCGCGCGTGGCCGACTTCAGGTACGCGGGCCAGCCCGCGCGGCGCAGCGGCAGGCCTTCGCGGATGGCCGGCTCGTCGATCTGGATGATGCCTATGCCCGCGCCTTCGAGATCGACCACTTCGTCGCGAATGGCCCACGCGATCTGCTCGCAGGTGGTGGCGCGCGGCTGGTCGTCGCGCACGAAGGACCACTGCAGGATGGTGACGGGGCCGGTCAGCATGCCCTTCATCGGCAGCTTGGTCAGGCTTTGCGCGTAGGCGGTCCATTCGACCGTCATCGGCGCCGGTCGCGCCACGTCGCCGAAGATCACCGGCGGCTTGACGCAGCGCGAGCCGTACGACTGCACCCAGCCGTTGGCGGTGAAGGCAAAGCCGTCGAGCTGCTCGCCGAAGTATTCGACCATGTCGTTGCGTTCGGCCTCGCCATGCACCAGCACGTCGATGCCCAGTTCTTCCTGCTTGCGCACGGCCAGCGCGATCTCGGCGCGCATCTTCTCGCGGTAGCCGGGCGCGTCGAGCTCGCCGCGCTTGAACGCAGCACGCGCGGCGCGGATGTCGGCGGTCTGCGGGAACGAGCCGATGGTGGTGGTCGGCAGCGCGGGCAACGCGAAGCGCGTGCGCTGCACCAGCTGGCGCAGCCCGAAGGACGACATACGGCTGTCGTCACCGGACACGCTGCGCGCCAGGCGCAGGGCAACGTCGGCACGATGCACGCGCGGGCTGACGCGGCGTGCTTCCACCGCGGCGCGAGCTGCGGTGAGTTCTGCCGCGACCGAGGCCCCGTTGCCATCGATGGCCGCGCGCAGCACGCGCAGCTCGTCGAGCTTCTCGACGGCAAAGGCGAGCCACGACTTCAGTTCCGCATCGAGCTTCGTCTCCGTCGCGAGGCTGAACGGCACGTGCAGCAGCGAGCACGACGGTGCGATCCACAGCTCGCCCTGGTGCTTCCCGGCCACCGGCCTGAGCTTGGCAAGCGCCGCGTCGACGTCGGTGCGCCAGATGTTGCGGCCATCGACCACGCCGACCGACAGCACCTTGTGCGCCGGCAGCCAGTCGGCCACGCCGGTGAGTTCCTGCGGCGAGCGCACCGCGTCAACGTGCAGGCCGGCCACCGGCAGCTGGCAGGCCAGGCGCAGGTTGTCCGACAGCGGCGAGAAGTACGTGGCCAGCAGCAGCTTCGGCGCGCTGCGGGCGAGTTGCCAGTAGGCGCGCTCGAAGGCATTGCGCCATGCATCGGGCAGATCGAGGCCGAGGATGGGCTCGTCGATCTGCACCCACTCCACGCCCTGCTGCTTCAGCCGCGTGAGCAGCTGCTCGTACACCGGCAGCAGCGCGTCGAGCAGCGAGAAGCGGTCGAAGCCGGCCGCCTTCTCCTTGCCGAGGTACAGGAAGCTCAGCGGCCCCAGCAGCGCGGCCTTGACCGCATGGCCGGCCTGCTGCGCCTGCGCCACTTCGTCGAAGAGGCGCGTCGACGCGAGCCTGAACTGGGTGCGCGCGTCGAACTCGGGTACGAGGTAGTGGTAGTTGGTGTCGAACCACTTGGTCATCTCCAGCGCGAAGGTGCCTTCGCTGCCGTGCGTGCAGCCTTCGCCGTGCGCGTGGGCCGCCTCGCTCTCCACGCCGCGCGCCATCTTGAAGTAGCGCGAAAGTTCAGGCTCGTCGCCATGGAAGCCGAAGCGCGCCGGCTCGCAGCCCAGCAGCTGGATATGGTTGGCCACGTGGTCGTACCAGGCGAAGTCGCCCACCGTCACGAAGTCGAGCCCCGCGTCGCGCTGGGCCTGCCAGTGGCGGGCGCGCAGCTGCTCGCCGACCGCTTCGAGCGCGGCACGGTCGATCTCGCCGCGCCAGTGCTTCTCGAGGGCGAACTTGAGTTCCCGGTGCGCGCCCATGCGCGGAAAGCCGAGGGTGTGGGTACGGGTGGTCATTTGCAGGTAATCCGGTCGCTGATCTTGGGAATCTGCGATGGTCGGCGTTTGCGTCATATGATTCAAACGAAACCTTTTGCCCATTCGATTGAATATTTTTCATGCAGCCCGTCATGCAGCAATCGATCCTTGAAATACGCCACCTGCGCACGCTCATCGCGCTGCGCGACACAGGCAGCCTCGTGCGCGCCGCGCAGCTGCTCAACCTCACCCAGTCGGCCCTGTCGCACCAGATCAAGCTGCTCGAAGACCGCTACGGCGCGCAGCTGTTCGAGCGCAAGTCGGTGCCGCCGCAGTTCAGCACCACAGGCCTGCGGCTGCTGCAGCTGGCCGACACCGCGCTGCCGCTCATCGAGGAAGCCGAGCGCGACGTGGCCCGGCTCGCGCTGGGGCGCAGCGGCCAGCTGCGCATCGTGGTCGAGTGCCACACCTGCTTCGACTGGCTCATGCCGGCCATGGACGCCTTCCGCCAGCGCTGGCCCGAGATCGAGCTCGACATCGTCTCGGGCTTCCACCCCGACCCGATCGCGCTGGTGATGCAGAACCGCGCCGAGGTGGCCATCGTGTCCGAGCAGGACCCCGGCGAAACCGTGGACTACCACGCGCTGTTCCGCTTCGAGATCATGGCGCTGCTGGCCAACGATCACCCGCTCGTGGCCAAGGCCTACCTCACGGCGCGGCACTTCGCCGACCAGACGCTCATCACCTACCCCGTGCCCGACGACATGCTCGACATCGTTCGCCAGGTGCTCGGCCCCGCCGGCGTGGAGCCAGCGCACCGGCGCACCACCGAACTCACCGTGGCGATGCTGCAGTTGGTGGCCAGCGGACGCGGCGTGGCGACGCTGCCCCTGTGGGCGGTGCAGAACTACCTGGACCGCGGCTACGTCACGGCCCGCCGCGTCGGCAGCAAGGGGTTGACCGGGCGGCTCTACATGGCGTGCACGCAAAACACCTCGGCGCAGCCCTGGCTCGCGGACTTCGTGCGCGTCACGCGCGAGAGTTGCTTCAAGAGCCTGCCGGGGATCGAGCTGCTGTAGCGCTACTTCCTCCGCTTCCGCGCCGGCTGCAGCTCCCTCGGCGGCGTCCTGGCCGCGGCCAGGCCGCCATCAGCCATCGCCTCTGCAAGCCAGGAACGGAAGGCCGCCACCTTCGGCCGGTCATGGCTGGCCGGCGGATACACGAGGTGGTAGGCGAAGCCGTCGAGCAGCGAAGCCTTGAAGAGCCGCACCAGCCTGCCCTCGGCCACGTCGCTCGCCACCAGCGCCGCGGGCAGCAGGCCGACGCCCTGCCCTGTCTGCACCGCCCCCAGCAACAGACCGGCATCGTCGAACGACGGTCCGCGCACCGGGCCCGCATCGGCCACGCCCTGCGCCGCGAACCACAGGCGCCAGCCCTTGCGCTGCGCGTCGTTCACGCGCGGCCAGCGCAGCAGATCGGCTGGCTTCGCGGGCTTGCCCTGCTCAGCGAGCAACGAGGGCGCGGCAACGGGAACAACCTCGACGGTCAGCACGCAGTGGCTGACGAGCCCCGGGTACTGGCCCGTGCCGTGGCGGATGGCGACGTCCACGCCGTCGCGCGAAAAATCGGCCAACGCGTTGCTCGCCTGCACCTGCAGGTCGATGTCGGGATGCGCCTTCTGGAATGACTTGAGCCTCGGCACCAGCCACGCGGAAGCGAAGAACGGCGAGGTGCTCACGGTGAGCAGGCCGTTTTCGGCGGGCACGGCCAGCTTCTGCGTCGCGTCGCTGATCTGCCTGAATGCACTGCGCACAGGCGGCAGGTAGGCCTGACCCGCCTCGGTCAGGAAGATGCCCCTGTTGACGCGTCGGAACAGCTGCACGCCCAGGTGCAGCTCGAGCGTCTTCACGAGCTGGCTCACGGCGCCCGGCGTCACGCAGAGCTCGTCGGCCGCGTTCTTCACCGACAGATGGCGCGCGGCGGCCTCGTAGGCACGCAATGCGTTGAGTGGCGGGAGCTGGTGTTCCATCGTTTAGCTAAACTGATTCGAACGAGGCAGAAATTCTGGTTTGTGCCGCAGACGGCAAAGGAGGAGTATCGGCATCCGCGCGGCCAGAACGAGTCTCGCGAGCTTAGATATTTTGATCCACACACCTGCATGAAGACCACACCATCGAGCCAGCCTTCTTCCGCAACGCTGCAGGGCACGGGCATCTTCCGCGGCTGGCTGGTGGTCGCCGGCGCCTTTGCCGTGACCTTCGTCGGCTTCGGCTGCGCCTACACCTTCAGTGCCTTTCTCGAATCGCTGCAGAAGGACTTCGGCGCCTCGCGCGGATCGGTCTCGCTGGTGTTCTCGCTGGCGGGCTTTCTCTACTTCGGCCTCGGCGTGCTCAGCGGCCCGCTGGCCGACCGCTGGGGTTCGCGGCGGCTGGCCGTGGCGGGCATGGTGCTGGTGGGGCTCGGCCTTGCGCTCGCGGGGCAGGCGCGGAGCCTGACGCAGATCTACCTTGCCTACGGGCTGGGCGTGGGCCTGGGCGTCGGCGCCTCCTACGTGCCGGTACTGGGCGCGGTGCAGCGCTGGTTCGTCCGGCGGCGCGGCTTCGCATCAGGGCTCGCGGTGAGTGGCATCGGCGTGGGCACGCTGGTGATGCCGCCGCTGGCATCGCTCTTCATCGAGACGCTGGGCTGGCGCAACGCCTACCTTGCACTGGGCGCGCTGGCGGTGGTGGTGGGCGTGGGCATGGCGCTGCTGATCGAGAACGACCCGCGCGACCGTGGGCTGGGGCCCGACGGCGATCCTTCCCAGCCGAAGGCCGCGACGGCCCGGCCCGAGGGCTTCACGGTGCGCGATGCCGTGCGCTCGCGGCGCTTCGCCGGGCTCTACGCGGCCTGCCTCATCAGTTCCTTCGGCCTGTTCGTGCCCTTCGTGCACCTGGTGCCCTATGCGCTGGACCATGGCGTGCCCAATGCATCGGCGGTGCTGCTGCTGGGCGCCATCGGCGTGGGCAGCACGGCCGGGCGTTTCTTTCTCGGAGGGCTGGCGGACCGCATGGGCCGCGCGCAGACCATGCTGCTGATGTCCACCGGCATGGCGCTGTCGCTGCTGGTGTGGGCCTCATCGGGCGGCTTCCGGGGGCTGGCGGTGTTCGCCTTCTTCTATGGCGCGTTCTACGGCGGCTTCGTCGCGCTGCTGCCGGCGCTGGTGATGGACTACTTCGGCGGGCGCAACATCAGCGCGATCATCGGCGTGCTCTACACCAGCGTGGCCTTCGGCACGCTGGTCGGTCCGGCCGCCGCGGGCTATGCCTTCGACATCAGCCGCAGCTACCTCCTGCCGATCTTGTTCAGCGTGGGAGCCAACCTGGTGGCGGCCGCCATCATGTGGTCGATGTCGCGGATGGATGCCCGTGCAAAGCTGGCCACGGCCGGCGAACTGCGCTGTACAGTGGGGAAATGACACAACCGCAACCCGAAGTTACCGTCAGCCCGCCTCCTTCACAGCAGATTGCACAGATCGAACTCACCGAAACCCAGGCGTTCATGCGCGCCTGGGTTCTGTTCGCCGTGCTGTTCGCGGTGGTGCTCGGCCTGCTGTGGCTGCTGCAGTCCCGCTACAGCTGAGCCGGCAGACGCAGCGGGCTCAGGAAGCCTTCTGCACCAGCTTCAGCACGCTGGAGAAATCGAGCGCGCCGTGGCCGGCGAGGCTGTGGGCCGCATACAGGCTGCGCGCCAGCCCACCCAGTGGCGTGGCCGCACGCACGGCGGTGGCGTTTTCCTGGGCCAGCCCCAGGTCCTTGAGCATGAGGTCGGTGCCGAAGCCGCCTGCATAGTTCTTCGAGGCGGGCGAGGTTTCCATCACGCCGGGCATCGGGTTGTACTTTTCCAGCGCCCAGTTGCCGCCCGAGCTGCGGCGCATGATTTCCGACAGCACCTTCGGATCGAGCCCGTTGGCCACGCCCAGCGCCAGTGCCTCGGAGGTGCCGATCATCAGGATGCCCAGCAGCATGTTGTTGCAGATCTTCGCGGTCTGCCCCGCACCGGCCGCTCCGGCGTGGAAGATGTTGGCGCCCATCTTCTCCAGCACCGGGCGCGCGCGCTCCAGGTCTTGCGCCTCGCCGCCGACCATGAAGGTCAGCGTGCCGGCGATGGCACCGCCCGTGCCGCCCGACACCGGCGCATCGATCATCGCGATGCCCTTGGCCGCCGCCGCCTCCGCCACCTTGCGCGAGGTGGCAGCAGCGATGGTGCTGCTGTCGATCACCAGCGTTCCGGCGCGGATGCTGTCGAGCAGGCCGGGCTTGCCCGCGCCGCCAAGGAACAGGCCCTCGACGTGCGCGCTGGCCGGCAGCATGCTGATGACGACTTCGGCATCCGCCACCGTCTCCGCGGCCGAACGGGCAATGGGCAGGCCCTCGGCGCCGAACTTCGCGCAGGCCTCGGCCGAGAGGTCGAAGGCGGCGAGCGCGTGGCCGGCCTTGTGCAGGTTCATGGCCATCGGGCCGCCCATGTTGCCCAGGCCGATGAAAGCGATCTTCATGTGTCTTGTCTCCGTTGTTCTGTGCAGGAATCGGTGCGTGCGGGTCAGACCAGCGATGCCAGCTCTGCCGGCATCTCGCCGCGCGGGCGCAGGTGGTCTTCGATGAAGGCGGGCGTGATCTCTTCGAGCGTCGCCGGGCTCCAGCGCGGATTGCGGTCCTTGTCAACCAGCACCGCGCGGATGCCTTCGGCGAAGTCCTTGTGCGCGCAGAAGCCGAGCGAGGCCCAGTATTCGAGGCGGAACACCTCGGCCAGCGACATGCGCGGAACGCGCTGCCACAGCTCGAAGCTCAGCGCGGCCGAGCTGGGCGCGCCCTTGGCGAAGGTCTTGGCCGCGGTCTGCAGCCATGCGTCGTCGCTCTGCAGATCCCGCAGGCGCTTCGCGATGTCGAGCAGGTCGTCACCCGCCATCAGCGCGTTGATGGTGTCGTAGTGCTCGCGCACCTTCGAGGCCGGCATCCCGGCGCCCTCGCCCGCCTTGGCGAGGATGCGCGACAGCGTGGCGCGGTCGGCCTTGTTCTCGCCGGCCCATTGGGTCGAAGCGATGGCTTCCAGCACTTCGCCCTTGCGCTCCTGCGGCACCAGCGCGTCGGCAAGGCCGCAGAAGATGGTGTCTGCCGCGTTGACGTTGGCAGCCGTGAGCGCCAGGAACAGCCCGGTGCGGCCCGGCGTGCGGCGCAGGAACCAGCTGCCGCCCACGTCGGGGTACAGGCCGATGTTGATCTCGGGCATGGCGATGCGGCTTTGCAGCGTCATCACGCGGTGCGATGCGCCGGCCAGCAGGCCCACGCCGCCGCCCATCACGATGCCGTGGCCCCAGCACAGGAAGGGCTTGGGGAAGGTGTGGATCAGATAGTCGAGCTCGTACTCCTCGCGGAAGAAGTCTTCGGCGTAGGTATTGCGCGCGGGGCCGCAGTCGAGCAGTGTCTGGTAGAGCTGGCGCAGGTCGCCGCCGGCGCAGAAGGCCTTGTCGCCTGCCGCCTGCAGCAGCACGCCGACGATGCCGGCGTCACTCGCCCATTCCCGCAGCTTGGGCGTGAGCAGCCGCACCATGTCCACGGACAGTGCGTTGAGCGAAGCCGGCGCGTTGAGCGTGGCCACCGCGAAGCGCTGGCCGCCGGCGGTCTTGATTTCGTCGAAGAGAACTACGGAGTCGGTCATTGTCTTGAGAGGTTCTGGATGCAGGGCTTCAGCGGATATCGCTGTCCCCTTCCAGCAATTTTCGCGCAACGATCACGCGCATGATCTCGTTCGTGCCTTCGAGGATCTGGTGCACGCGTGTATCGCGCACCAGGCGCTCCAGCGGGAACTCGCCCAGGTAGCCGTAGCCGCCGTGCAGCTGCAGCGCGTCGTTGCAGACATTGAAGCCCGCGTCGGTCGCGAAGCGCTTGGCCATTGCGCAGTAGGTGCTGGCGTCGGCATGGCCGGCATCGAGCTTCGAGGCTGCGAGCCGCACCATCTGCCGCGCAGCGACCAGCTCCGTCGCCATGTCGGCCAGCTTGAACTGCAGCGCCTGGAAGCTCGCCAGCGGCTTGCCGAACTGCTGGCGCTCGTGCAGGTAGCGGCGCGCCGCGTCGAGCGCGCCCTGCGCCGCGCCCACCGAGCAGGTCGCGATGTTGATGCGCCCGCCGTCCAGCCCCTTCATGGCGATGCGGAAGCCTTCGCCTTCCTTGCCCAGCAGGTTCTGCGCGGGAATGCGCACGTTGTCGAAGTTGATGGTGCGCGTGGGCTGGCTGTTCCAGCCCATCTTGTGCTCCTTCTTGCCGTAGCTGATGCCCGGCGCGTCGGCCGGCACCGCGAAGGCCGAGATGCCACTGGCACCCGCGCCGCCCGTGCGCGCCATCAGCACCAGCACGTCGGTCGAGCCCGCGCCGGAGATGAAGGCCTTGCCGCCGTTGATGACGTACTCGGCTCCCTGCAATTCGGCGCGCGTCTTGAGCGAGCCCGCATCCGAGCCGGCGCCGGGCTCGGTCAGGCAGTAGGAAGCCAGCTTGCGCCCGCTCGTCAGCTCTTCGCCCCACTGGCGTGCCACCTCATCGGTGGCCCAGGTGCCCAGCATCCACGTCGCCATGTTGTGGATGGTGATGAAGGCGGTGGTCGAGGGGTCGACCGCGGCCATCTCCTCGAACACCAGCGCGGAGTCGAGCCGCGGCAGGCCGAGGCCGCCGATGCGCTCGGGCGCATACAGGCCGCAGAAGCCCAGCTCGCCGGCCTTGGCGATCGCCTCCCTCGGGAAGATGGCTTCCGCGTCCCACTGCGCCGCGTGCGGCGCGAATTCAGCCTGAGCGAAGTCGCGCGCCGTCTCGG
Organism: Variovorax sp. CAN15; assembly: GCF_030462475.1. Taxonomy (GTDB): domain Bacteria; phylum Pseudomonadota; class Gammaproteobacteria; order Burkholderiales; family Burkholderiaceae_C; genus Variovorax. The sequence continues at coordinate 13,851 of NZ_JASMRZ010000038.1, read as the reverse complement.
CGAAGGCGCGCTGCTCCTCGGAAAGTTCGAAGTCCATCCGCCGGGCTTCTTCTTACTTGAGGCTGATCGTGGTGTTGACGCCGTGCGAGACGGTGCTGTCGTCGAACCAGCGCGCCGTCACCGTCTTGGTCTGCGTATAGAACAGCACCACCTGCTTGCCGTACGGCCCCAGGTCGCCGAGCTTCGAGGCGCGCGAGCCGGTGAACGAGAACATCGGGACCGGCACCGGAATCGGCACGTTGATGCCTACCTGGCCCACGTCGATGTCTTCCTGGAAGCGGCGCGCAGCGGCACCCGACTGCGTGAAGATCGCCGTGCCGTTGCCGTTCGGGTTGCTGTTGATCAGATCGATGGCCTCGTCGATGTTCTCGGCGTCGGCGATGCACAGCACGGGGCCGAAGATTTCCTGGTCGTAGATGGTCATGCCGGGCTTCACGCCGGTGAAGATCGTCGGGCCCACGAAGTTGCCCTTCTCGTAGCCGGGCACGGTGGGCTTGCGGCCGTCGAGCACCAGCTTTGCGCCGTCGGCTTCGCCGCGTTCGATGAGGCCGTTCACGCGGTCATAGGCGGCGCACGAGACCAGCGGCCCCACGTCCACACCCTTCTCGGTGCCGGCGCCGATCTTCAGCGTCTTCGCCTTCTCGATGAGTTCGGGCACCCAGTTGCGCGCCTCGCCCACCAGCACCGCCACCGACACCGCCATGCAGCGCTGGCCCGCGGCGCCGAAGCTGGCGCCGGCCAGCGCGTTGAGCGTCTGCTCCTTGTTGGCGTCGGGCATCACGATGGCGTGGTTCTTCGCGCCCATCATGCATTGCGCGCGCTTGCCGGCCAGCGTGGCGCGGTTGTAGACGTGCGTGCCGACCTTGGTCGAGCCGACGAAGCTGATCGCCTTGATGTCCTTGTGGTCGCAGATGCCATTGACGATGGCTTCGCCGCCATGCACCACGTTCAGCACGCCGGGCGGAATGCCGGCTTCGAGCGCCAGTTCGCACAGGCGCATGGTGACCATCGGGTCCTGCTCGGAGGGCTTGAGCACGAAGGTGTTGCCGGTGACGATGGCCATCGGGAACATCCACAGCGGGATCATGGCCGGGAAGTTGAACGGCGTGATGCCGGCGCACACGCCCAGCGGCTGCAGCAGCGTGTAGGTGTCGACGCCGTTGGCCACGTTGTTGGCCAGCTCGCCGAGCTGCAGGTTGCCGATGTTCGATGCGTGCTCGACCACTTCGAGGCCGCGGAACACGTCCCCTTCGGCATCGGGCAGCGTCTTGCCCTGCTCGGCCGTGAGGATCGCGGCGAGCTCGCCCATGTTCTCGCGGATGAGCTGCTGCAGCTTGAGGAAGATGCGCGCGCGGGCGCCGATGGGCGTCTTGCGCCAGGTCTTGAAGGCTTCCTTTGCGGAAGCAACGGCCGCGTCGAGTTCGGCCTGCGTGGCGAAGGGCACGCGCGCCAGCACCTGCTGCGTGGCGGGGTTGACGACGTCGCGCCATTCGGTTGTCTTCGATTCGACCAGCTTGCCGCCGATCAGCAGCTTGACGGTGGCGACCTGGGTAGAGGGCGTGGTTGTGGCGTCCATGGGGTTTGTCTCCTGTGAATCCTGTGAAAGCGGCGCCGGGCGAGCCGGGTCGGTCACGCATCCTAGCTTTGCAGATTTGCCATGACAATAGACAAAATTGCGCGACCGCTTTGCAAAAATGCAGAGCCTCACATTCGGAACCACCCGAGGCACGAAAGCACATGGACTGGGACAACCTGCGGTACTTCCTGGAGCTGGCCCGCTCGGGCACGCTGATGAGCGCGGCACGCCGGCTGGAGGTCGACCACACCACCGTGGCGCGCCGCATCCAGGCGCTCGAAAAGGAAGTCGGCGCCCCGCTGTTCTCGCGCGAATCGGGCGGCCACCGGCTCACCGAGGCCGGTCGCAGGCTGCAGCCGCAGGTCGAAGCGATGGAAAGCGCATTCCAGGCCGTGGAAAGCACCGCGCCGGCCTCACAGGAAGGCCTTTCGGGGCTGGTGCGCATCGGCGCCACCGAGGGCTTCGGCACGATGGTGCTGGCGCCACAGCTCGCGCTGTTCGCGGTGCGGCACCCGAAGCTCACCATCGACCTGCTCGCGATGCCCCGTCTGGTGCACCTGTCGCGGCGCGAGGCCGACATCGTGATCTCGCTCGAACGCCCGGCGCGCGGGCCGGTGGTGGTCGCCAAGCTCACCGACTACACGCTGCGCCTGTACGCGTCGAGGCAATACCTGTCGGCGCACAAGCCCATCCGTACGCGCGAGGACCTGCGCGGCCACACCTTCATCAGCTACGTGGACGACCTGCTCTTCAGCAAGGAGCTGCAGTACCTCGACGAGCTGCACCGCCCCGACGCGTTCGCGCTGCGCAGCACCAGCGTGCTCGCGCAGCACAGCGCGGTGGCGGCGGGCGCGGGCATCGCGGTGCTGCCGGCCTTCGTCGCCGAGCACGACAGCGCGCTGCGCCCCGTGTTGCCTGGGCAGGCGAACTTCACGCGCACCTTCTGGATGTCGATGCCGGCGGAGACCAAGCACCTCGCGCGCATGCAGGCGGTGTGGAACTTCCTGCGCGAGACGGTGCAGGAGCGGCAGCCGCTGTTGCTCCTGCCGCCGCCCGGCGAAGAGAATGGCGCGAGCGGCCCGCCGCAGCGCCCGGGCCGCCCGCGCAAGCCAGCAGCCCCGTAACGAGCAACGCAAACCCCTACACGGAGACACGCCCCATGCCACGCCATCGCCCTGCCCGCCTGGAACACATCGCCGGCATCGGCGTCGACCGCATGGGCGCCATCGCCGACGACGCGGACGGCCCGCCCTTCCTGCGGCTGGAGAACCTCGACGTCGACATCCCGCCCGACCCCGAGGCCGTCGCGCGCACCGTGCAGGCCGCGTCGTTCGACCCGGACAACAGCTACCTGCCCTTCGTCGGACAGTCGCGGCTTCGTGACGTGGCGGCGCGGCACGTGTCGGCGCTCTCGGGCGTGGAATACAGCGGCGCGCGCAACTGCGTGATCTCGGCGGGCGGCCTCTCGGGCATCCTCAATGCGCTGCTCGCCACCGTCGAGGTGGGCGACGAAGTGCTGGTGACCGATCCGACCTACGCCGGCCTGCTCAACCGCATCCGCCTCGCGGGCGGCACACCGAAGTACGTGCCCTTCCGGTTCACGCCCGGCGGCGAATGGAAGCTCGACCGCGAAGCGCTGCAGACAGCCGTCGGCCCGCGCTTGCGCACCATGCTGCTGATGTCGCCCTCGATGCCCTCGGGCGGCTGCTTCGACGAGGAAGACTGGCGCGCCATCGCCGCGCTGTGCGTGCGGCACGACCTCACGCTGATCCTCGACGCCGCGATGGAACGCCTGCTGTACGACGGCCGCAAGGTCATCCACCCTGCAGGCCTGCCCGGCATGGCCGAGCGCACCATCACCGTGGGCTCCTCGGCCAAGGAACTGCGCATGATCGGCTGGCGCGTGGGCTGGACCGTGGCGCCCGAGAGCTACATGCCCGACCTCGTGGCCGTGTCGCTCGCCAACGTGGTGGTGCCGGTAGGCATCGCGCAGGACGCGGTGGCTACGGCGCTGGAGCAATCGCCTCGCACGCTCGCGCCCTACGTGGCCGAGCTGGAGCGGCGGCGCGACACGGTGCTCGACGAACTCAAGGGCCTGCCGGTCGGCGTACCGGGCGGCGGCTGGTCGCTGCTGCTGCGCACCAGCGACTTCGGTATCGACGGTCAGACGCTGTCTGAACGCCTGCTGGCGCACCGGGTGTGCGCCACAGCGATGAAGGGCTGGGGCGAGACGCACGGGGCGCAGTATTTGCGCTTCGTGTTCTCCAACGAGCCGGTGGAGCGGCTGCGGGGGTTGGGGGACAAGGTGCGGGCGGCGCTGGGGGTCTAAGGCCACAACGGCGGATCGCTGCCCGGCGGCATCGAAGGCCGCAACCACGCAGCGGGCGTGCGCTGCAGTTGCGCGCTGTGGCGCAACGCGGCCAGCCTGCCGAAGCCGGAGTCCGAGGTTTCGACATACGGCTTCAGGTCGGGCTTCGGAGCCGAGAGCCCATCCCGCACGCGCCCGAGACTGCGCAGCCATTGTCCCGTCTGCGCGAGCGACACCTGCACGTGCCAGCTGCCGCCCTCCCGCTGCTGGCACCAGAGCGCGGCGGCGGCGCCGAAGGCCATCAGGTAGCCGGTGGCTTCGTCGAGGATCTGCATGGGCAGCGGCTTGGGCTTGCCGTCGCCGGCGGCCTCGCCCTCGGCGTGGTTGAAGCCCATCGCGGTCTGCACCAGCGAATCGAAACCGCGCCGGCCGGCCCACGGGCCTTTCGTGCCGTATGCGTTGAGCGATACGCAGACGATGCCCGGCCGCAGCCGCGCCAGCGCCAACGGCCCGAAGCCGCGCGCCTCGATACCGCCCGGCCTGTAGCCCTGCACGAACACATGCGCATCGGCCACCAGCCGATGAAGCGCGATCCGCCCTTCCTCGGTCCGCAGGTCGGCATGCGCCGAGAGCTTGCCCCGGCTGGTGTCGGCGATCGCGGCGATGTTCGGCAGGTTCGGTGAATTCACGAGCATCACGTCGGCGCCATAGGCCGCGAGCGCGCGTCCGCCGACCGGCCCCGCCAGCACGCGCGTGAGGTCGAGCACACGCAGGCCCGACAGCGGCCGCTGGTCTTCGCGCAGCGGCGGCAGTGCGAGCGGCGGTGCGTCGCCGATGCGCTCGACGGTGAAGAGAGGCTGCGCGGCGATGGCCTGCCCTTGCGGGGTGGTGTCCCATTCGTCGAAACGCCGCAATGCCGTCGCGACAAGTCCGGCTGAGGCGGCCGCGTCCTCGAAGTCGAGCGCGCGCCACCGGGCCATGGCCGTCTCGGCATCCGCGCGCGTGGCGGTGAGCGGGTCGAGCTTCATCAGCCGCAGCGCGCCGTCGCGGTGATGCGCGAAATTCGCGTGCACGCGCACCCAGCCATCGGCGCATCGGTAAAGCCCCGAGAACTCGTCCCATTGCGGCGGCACCTGCCCGTCCAGGCTGAACCAGCCCGTGCATTCCAGGGCTGCGTGCAGCATGTCGACGCTCACCTGCTGGCGCGCCGTCCCGCGCAGATGGCCCAGCTCGCAGGCCGCGAGCGCGGCTGCGGCGACGGTGGCCTGCGCGGCCGCACCCACCGCGAAGGAGGACGGCAGCACCGGGTCGACGCCGGTGAGCCGCGCGAATGCCAGCGCTTCTTCGGGAAGCCCCGCCTGCCGCCAGATGCCGCCGAGAACCTCGCTCGCATTCGTCATGCCCATGCTCCAAAGCAGAAAGGGCAGGTCCGCATCACGGCCCTGCCCTCGTTCGTCATTGCGTTCGCCGCCCTTACTGGATCAGCTTCGCCCCGGTCTTCGCCTGCAGCGCGTCGAAGCTGACGCCCGGCGCCAATTCGACGACCTTCAGGCCCTCGGGCACCACGTCCATCACGGCCAGGTCGGTGATGATGCGATCGACCACGCCCACGCCGGTCAGCGGCAGGGTGCACTTCTCGAGGATCTTCAGGTCCTCGGTGCCGTCCTTCTTCTTCGCGACGTGCTCCATCAGCACGATCACGCGCTTCACGCCGGCCACGAGGTCCATGGCGCCGCCCATGCCCTTGACCATCTTGCCGGGGATCATCCAGTTGGCGAGGTCGCCCTTGGTGCTGACCTGCATCGCGCCCAGGATCGACAGGTTGATCTTGCCGCCGCGGATCATCGCGAAGCTGTCATGGCTGCCGAAGATGGCCGAGCCGGGCAGCGTGGTCACAGTCTGCTTGCCGGCGTTGATCAGGTCGGCGTCGACCTGGTCTTCGGTGGGGAACGGGCCGATGCCGAGCATGCCGTTCTCGCTCTGCAGCCACACTTCCTTGTCGCCGGTGTGGTTGGCCACCAGCGTCGGAATGCCGATGCCGAGGTTGACGTAGAAGCCGTCTTCGAGCTCCTGGGCGGCGCGGGCCGCCATCTGGTCTTGGGTCCAGGGCATCTCAGGCTCCTTCTTTGTTGTTGACGACCTTGGCGGGTACTTCGCTGCCTGCAGCGGCGGCAGCAATGGCGGTCTGCGCCTCGACCWTGGCGGCGGCGGCGTCGATCGGCGCGGCGGCGCTCACGGTGCGCTTCTCGATGCGTTTCTCGGGGCTGGCGTTGAGCACGATGCGGTGCACGTAGATGCCAGGCAGGTGGATGTCGTCGGGGGCCAGCTCGCCCACTTCCACGATCTTCTCGACCTCGACGATGCAGATCTTGCCGGCCATGGCGGCGGCCGGATTGAAGTTGCGTGCCGTCAGGCGGAAGCGCAGGTTGCCCGACTTGTCGGCCACGTCGGCCTTCACCAGCGCCACGTCGGGCACGAGCGAGCGTTCCATCACGTAGGTTTCGCCGTCGAACTCGCGCAGTTCCTTGCCTTCGGCCACTTGCGTGCCCACGCCGGTCTTGGTGAAGAAGGCCGGGATGCCCGCGCCGCCCGCGCGCAGCTTCTCGGCCAGCGTGCCCTGGGGCGTGAATTCGAGCTCGAGTTCGCCGGCCAGGTACTGGCGCTCGAACTCCTTGTTTTCGCCCACGTAGGAGGCGACCATCTTCTTGATCTGGCGCGTTTCCAGCAGCTTGCCGAGGCCGAAGCCGTCGACGCCCGCGTTGTTGGAGATGACGGTGAGGTTCTGCGCGCCGGAGTCCTTGAGCGCGTCGATCAGCGCTTCAGGAATGCCGCAGAGGCCGAAGCCGCCGACCGCGAGCATCTGCCCGTCGGCGACGACCCCCTTGAGTGCCGCGTCCGCGGTAGGAAAAATCTTGTTCACTCGAGCTCCTTGATGGATGAATGAGAGTGGTGAAAGCGGGAGGAAGACAGCCCTGAACGATACTACGTACCCACATACGTAGTATTTCGTAATGGTGACCCCCGATGCCCGAGATCGATTACCGGCTGGCCTTTGAACACGCCCCCGTCGGCATGGTGGTGTCGAGCAACCGCATCATCGTGGCGTGCAACCTGCGCGTCTGCGAGATCTTCGGCGCAACGCCCTCCGCGCTGGTCGGGCATTCCTTCAGCATCCTCTACCCCAGCGTGGCCGAGTTCGAGCGCATCGGCAAGCGCATGGAGCCCTTCCTCAACGCCAGCGGGCACTACGCCGACAACCGCATGATGAAGCGCCTCGGCGGCCTGCACGGCGCCATCGCGGACGAAACCTTCTGGTGCCACGTCACCGGCCACGCCATGAACCGCGCCGCCCCGCACGAGGCCGGCATCTGGACCTTCGAGGACCTGGGCTCGCGCCGCGCAGTCAAGGCCGAGCTCACGCCGCGCGAGCGCGAGGTGGCGGCGCAGGTGATGCGCGGGCTGACCTCGAAGGAAATCGGCAAGGCGCTGGGCATCAGCCACCGCACGGTGGAACTGCACCGGGCCCGGCTGATGCGCAAGTACGCGGCCGCGACCACGGCCGAACTGGTGCAGAAACTGATCGCCGGCTAACCGGCGAGTTCGATGCGCAGGCGCACCATGTCGCGCAGCACGATGCCGTCCTGCTTCTGCAGCCTGCCACCGGCCGCGCGGCGCACGAAGAAATCGCGATCCACGCCGACGATGCGGAAGCCGAAGCGCTGGTAGAAGGCCAGCTCGCGCAGGCTGCTGTTGCCGGTGCCGACTTCGAGCAGGTGCGCGCCGCGTTCGATGGCCAGCGCCTTCGCCTTGCGCAGCAGCGCGGTGCCCAAGCCCTGACCGCGCAGCTCATCGCTCACCGCGATGTTCATGATTTCCCAGGTGCCGATGCGGGTTTCGAGCAGCACCATCTGGCCGACGACCTCGCCTGCAGCCTCCGCCAGCCAGAGCTCGCCGCGCAAGAGGTACTTGCGGATCTCGGCACGCGGACCGTCGGCGGCCAGCAGCAGCGGCCATGGTGTCGAGTCGTCGGGGGTGGCACGGCGTATCTGCGGCCGGAGCGTTGCCTTCTTGCTCGTCATCTATTCCTGTCTGCTTCCATGGGTAGTCGGTGCCGGATTCTCGCGTTGCACGCAGACCCGCCGATCCGAAAGACCCGCCCGAAGTTCCGGCCGGTTGCCGCCTCATCGTTGCGAAAACAGAAACGCCGTGTCGGCGAAACGCCTGCGCCGGAGCGCTCCGCGAAGCCTATCGTGGAGGTCATCAAGGGCGACAAGCCCGCAACCACACAGGAGTCCGAAATGTCCACCCCCATCCATTCCGAACGCAGCCTTCTGCTGCAGACCCAGGCCTCCGTCGCCCGCGCCCATGCGCTTGCCGTGCGGAAGCTGCCGGTCGCGATGACGCTCTCCGCGATCATCCTGTCGATCATCAACGTCAAGCTTTAGCGCGCCCTGAATCATTCGGGCTTGATGTCCGCCGACTTGATCACCTTCGACCAAGTCGCGAGTTCCTGGTCGACGAATTTCGCGAGCGTCGGCGAGTCCATGTAGGTGGCGAAGGCGCCCTGCTCGTCCACCTTCTTGCGAAAGGCCTCGCTCTCCACGATCTTGCGCAGTTCCGTGCTGAGCCTGTTGACGACTTCCGGCGGCGTCTTCGCCGGCGCGAACACAGCGAACCACGACTCCACTTCGTAGCCCGGCAGCCCCGCCTCGGCCGAGGTCGGCACGTCGGGCATCGAGGGATGGCGTTTGCTGCCGGTGTACGCCAGCGGCTTGATGCGCCCGCCCGCGAAATGGCCGATGACCGAGGGCGGCGTGGTGATGAACATGTCCACGTTGCCCGAGATCAGGTCGTTGATCGCCGGCCCCGAGCCCTTGTAGGGCACGTGCGTCATGGCCTGCTTCGTCTGCCGCGACAGCAGCTCGCCCGCGATGTGCTGGATCGAGCCGTTGCCCGAGGAGGCGTAGAAGAGCCCGCCCTCCTTCTTCCTGCCGTACTCGATGAGCTCCTTCATCGACTTCACCGGCAGCTTGCCGCTCACCGCGACCACGTGCGGCGCACGCATCACCATCGCCACCGGCACGAAGTCCTTGGCGGGGCTCCAGCGGATGTTCGGGTAGAGCGAGGGATTGCCGACGTGATAGCCCGAGTACTGCATCAGCAGCGTGTAGCCATCGGGTGCGGCGCGCGCCACGAACTCGGTGCCGATGTTGCCGCTGGCGCCGGGCTTGTTGTCGATCACCACGGGCTGGCCCAGCGCGCGCTGCAGCGGGTCGCCGACCAGCCGCGCCATGATGTCGGTGGAGCCGGCCGGCGCGGTCGGCACCACCATGGTGATGGGTTTCGAAGGCCAGGCTTCGCCGGCCGCCGCGGCCGAAGCGGCCAGGGCAAGGCCTACCGCGAGAAGGCGGTGGATGGGTTTCATGGTTTGTCTCCGGTGGTTTTGTATTCGCTTGCCTGCTGTCTTCGGACAGCGCCCTCAGGGCGACAGCTCCGAGATCTCGATCAGGTTCAGGTCGGGGTCGCGCACGTAGACCGAGCGGATGCGCGAGGCGGCGCCCGTACGCATCACCGGCCCTTCGAGCACCGGCACGCCCTTCTCGCCGAGGCGCGCGACAACCTCGTCGAGCGGCACGCTGGCGATGAAGCACAGGTCCAGCGAACCGGGCGTCGGCAGCTGCGCCTTGGGCTCGTACTCGTGGCCTTTCACATGCAGGTTGATCTTCTGGTTGCCGAAGCGGAAGGCCTTGCGGCCCGCGCCGAAGCTCTCCAGCGACATGCCCATCACGTCGACGTAGAAACGGATGCAGGCTTCCTCGTGCGCGGTGGTCAGCACGAGGTGATCCAGGTGGTCGATCATGGTTGAAGCTCCCTGCTTGCGTGCTCGCGCTCACGGGCGCGGGTCACGATGTCGTTGAAATCGGGCGGCGGCGGATGCCGCGTCAGCCGGTGGCCTGCGCGCGAGACCTGGGCCGGCAGTTCGTGCTGCACCAGCGCTTCCAGCTCGGCCGCCGCGCCGACCAGGCCCGCGAGGTCCATGCTCGTGTCGTAGCCCATGCACTGCAGCATGTGGACCACGTCCTCGGTCGCGACATTGCCGGTCGCGCCCGGCGCGTAGGGGCATCCGCCGATGCCGCCGAGCGACATGTCCAGCCGGCGGATGCCGGACTCGACGGCAGCGACCGTGTTCACCAGGCCCATGCCGCGCGTGTTGTGGAAGTGGGCCGTCCACTCCAGTGCCGGATGGCTCGCCATCACCGCTTCGCAGATCTCGCCCACCTGCGTGGGATAGGCCATGCCCGTGGTGTCGCACAACGTGATGCCCTGCACCTGCAGCGCGGCGAAACGGTCGATCCAGGCCCGCACGGCCGCCAGCGGCACATCGCCCTCCATCGGGCAGCCGAACACGCATGAGAGCGACACATTGACCGGCACGCCTGCCTGCTTCGCCAGGCCGATGACGTCGGCAAGCTGCGCGAACGACTGCTCGCGCGTCATGCGCAGGTTGGCGAGGTTGTGCGTCTCGCTCGCCGACATGACGATGTTGAATTCATCGATGCGGCTCTCCAGCGCGCGCTCGGCGCCGCGCACATTGGGCACGAGCGCGGTATAGACCACGCCGGGGCGGCGGGCGATGCGCTGCATCACCTCCTCGCCGTCGCGCAGCGCGGGAATCGCCTTTGCCGACGCGAAGGACGTGACTTCGATCTTCGCGTAGCCCAGCCCGCTCAGCCGGTCGATCAGCGCGATCTTGTCGTCGGTGGGAATGAAGCGGCTTTCCATCTGGAAGCCGTCTCGCGTGGCGACCTCGTTGATGAACAGCCGCGTGCCGTTGCCCGTCTTCATGCCGCCGCTCCTTCCGTGCGCCGCGCGGGCCATCCGGCACCGCGCAGATCGCCATCGTGCTCGCCCAGCCGAGGCGCCGGATGCGCGATTCGCCCCGGCGTGGCGCTGAGCCTGGGCACCACGCCCGGCACCTTCAGGGTGCTGCCGTCGGAGGTCGGCGCCTCCACGATCATTCCGCGCGCAAGGTACTGCGGGTCGCTCGCTATGTCGGCCACGGTGTAGATGCGCCCGACCGGCACACCCGCCGCATCGAGCGCGGCCAGCACCTCGTCGCGGCTGCGCTGCAGCGTCCAAGCCTCGATGGCTGCGTCGATCTCCTCCACGCGCAGCACGCGGCCGTCGTTGTGCGCGAGGCCAGGATCGCTCCCCAGGTCTTCCCGGCCGATGGCGCGCATCAGCCTGCGGAAGATGCTGTCGCCGTTGCCGGCCACCAGCACGTAGTGCCCGTCCTCGCAGCGGTAGGCGTTGGTCGGTGCGATGCCGGGCAGCGCGCTGCCCGCACGCTCGCGCACGGCCCCGAAGGCGTCGTATTCGGGCAGCAGGCTTTCCATCACGTTGAACACCGACTCGTAGAGCGCCACGTCGATGAACTGGCCCTCCCCGCCATGGGCCGTGCGGTGGTGCAGCGCGGTCAGCACGCCGATCACGCCATGCAGCGCCGCCAGCGTGTCGCCCAGCGACACCCCCACCCGCACCGGCACCCGGCCCGGCTCGCCGCTCAGGTAGCGCAGCCCGCCCATCGATTCGCCGAGCACGCCGAAGCCGGGCTTGTCGCGGTAGGGCCCGGTCTGCCCGTAGCCCGAGATGCGCAGCATGATGAGCCGGGGGTTCAGCGCATGCAGCGCTTCCCAGCCCAGACCCCAGCCTTCGAGCGTGCCGGGCTTGAAGTTCTCGATCAGCACGTCGGCTTCGAGCGCCAGTGCGCGCACGGCCTCCTGCCCTTCGGGGCTGCGCAGGTCCAGGCACACCGAGCGCTTGTTGCGCGACTGGACTTCCCACCACACGGAGGTGCCGTCGCGCAGCAGCCGCCACTTGCGCAGCGGGTCGCCGACGCCGGCCGGCTCGACCTTGATCACGTCGGCGCCGAACTCCGCCAGCGTCTTGCCGGCGAAGGGGCCGGCGATGAGCTGGCCGAGCTCCAGCACCTTCAGGCCTTCGAGTGCATTCATGTCCGCGTCCGTCTCCTTTGTTGGGCTGGCCCCGACTCTAGGAACGGATCGCGGAATGCGGAATTGCTTTGGTGGCAGCAGTCCTTCGCGAAACGCGAAGGCCCCGGCTGCGACAGAGTTGCCCTACTTCTTTTTCGGCAAGCCCGATCCGATCGGCGGCGCGGCCGGCGCTGGCGCATCGGGCGCCTTCACCCATCCGCGCAGCAGCACGCCCTTGAAGAGCCCCGCGCCGAAGATCGCCCAGTACACCCAGCCCGGCAGGTTCTCGACGCCGCTGTGCAGGTTCATGCCGAAGGCCGCGCCGATGGCCATCAGCGGGAAGGTCAGCGCGGCGATGGTGTTGAGCTTGTGCTGCGCGCGGCTGACCTCGTTGGCCGCGCGGGCCTGCTGTTCGGCCGCATGCGCGAGCCGGTAGTCCAGCGACATGCGGGTGTCGGCCAGCAACAGTTCGAGCCCGCGTCCGATCTCGACCGCGCGGTCGCGCAGGTCTGTGATCATCGGGTCCCCAGGCACGGCCTCGCGCGCGGCCTGCAAGGTGGCCTGCATGTTCGAGGCGGCGCGCGAGAGCGGAATCAGCGGCCCGAGAATCTGGAACAGCGCCTGCGAGCTCTCGGCGGCCTCATGCCGGACCTCGAAGGCAGCCATGGCCGCGCGGTAGTTCTCCACCAGCTTGGCCAGCGGCCGCTCGCCCGGGTTGTTGCCCTTGTGCAGCCAGGTGCCATCGGGCTTGCGCAGGAACACCGCCGCCTTGCGCTCCGACGCCGTGCCCGCGGGCGGCTCGTGCAGGATCACCATCAGGTGCCCCTGCTCGTGGATGACGCGCTGCGCGCCGTAGCTGGAGCCGCCCAGACGCTGCTGCATCTCGGGCGGCAGCTCCCAGTCGTAGTCGACGCGTCGGGTGCTCATCGGGGGGCCTGCAGTTCTTTCCAGAGGCTGTCGAACTCATCGGCGAAGCGCCGCACGAGCGCTGGGTCGTTGGTCAGCACGAGGTTCTCCTCGTTGAACTCGCAGGCGCTGCGCGTCCAGTTGTAGCTGCCGTTGAGCAGCCGGGCGCCATCGAAGATGGCGAACTTGTGGTGCATGTGCGCCTCGGTGCGGTCCACTGCCACCGGAATGCCGGCCGCGCGCAGTTGGCCGATGTCGCTGCCCAGGTCGAACTCCTTGTCGTTGTCGGAAATGCAGCGCAGCGACACGCCGCGCCGGTGCGCGGCCAGCACCTCTGCCGTGATGCGGTCGTCAGACAGGGTGAACACGCACAGGTCGACGGAATGCCTGGCCGAGCGCAGCTGCTGGTTGATGGTCTGCAGGCAGGCCGTGCCGGGGCTGAAGAAGGCCTGCGAGCGCACGGTCACGTTTCCGTCGGCCGAGCGGCCGGTATCGATGGCGCGAACCACTCCTTCGAGCCACTTCAGCAGCGCAAGCTGCTCGGGGTCGGCGGTGCGCGCACGCACCAGGTCGAACGCGCGGTTGCGCAGCTGGCGCAGGCCGTCCTCGGGCGGCTGGGCCTCGCGCAGCGTGTGGACCAGCACGCGGCGCTCGTCGTCGCTCAGGCGGGCGTCGGCGAGGGTGTCGTCGAGCTGCGCCAGCAGCGAGGGCAGACCAGGCGGCGATTCGGTGGTCGCGGGCAGGGCCGACATCTCATTGCTCCTTGTTGTCCGGCTTGGACGCGCGCTTCGGTGGCGTGCGCGTGGCCATCGCCTCCGCCGCCAGGCGCTCCATGTTCTGGGCGATGGAGCGGTCCAGCTCCAGTCGGCGCTCGGTGGCAGTCACCAGCGGCAGGATCAGTCTACAACCCCTTCAGCCTCACGCCCGACGACCCCGAGCCGCTCAAGCGCGAGCCGCACATCGTCGTGGTCATCGACGAACTGGCCGACCTGATGATGGTGGTCGGCAAGAAGATCGAAGAGCTGATCGCCCGCCTCGCGCAGAAGGCGCGCGCGGCCGGCATCCAC
>NZ_JASMRZ010000037.1 GCF_030462475.1 Variovorax sp. CAN15 | reverse complement strand
GTGCACCAAGCCGATCACCACCAACGACCAGCTCAACTCCTGGTTCGGACAGATGGGCATGGGCCTCGAATGGCTGCTGCACCGCACGGGCCCGCTGGCGGTGGGCATCAACCAGGGCGGCTGCTTCATGCGCGCGCTGAAAGACGCGGACGGCCGGCCGGTGGCGGCCACGCCCGACATCCAGTTCCACGTGGCCACGCTCTCGGCCTTCGTGGTGCTGATGCGCAACCTGGGCATTCCGTCGCGCATCGTCACCGGCTACCAGGGCGGCGAACTCAACAGCGTCGACAACTTCTGGATCGTGCGCCAGAGCGACGCCCACGCCTGGGCCGAGGTCTGGCAGGAAGGCACCGGCTGGACGCGCGTGGACCCCACCGGCTCCGTCGCGCCGGGGCGCATCGGCCAGTTCCAGCGCCTGAGCCCGCAGCCCGGCCTGTTCGCCGGCGCCATCGGCTCGATGAGCCCCACGCTCGCGCAGAACCTGCGCGCCGTGTGGGAGGCCGTGAACAACGGCTGGAACCAATGGGTGCTCAACTACACCCAGAGCCGCCAGCTCAACCTGCTGAAGAACATCGGCTTCGAGGCGCCGAGCATCGAGGACCTGGGCTACGTGCTGCTGTATCTGCTGGTGGCCGCCAGCCTGGCCGGCGCCGGCTGGACGCTGTGGGAGCGCAGCCGCCACGACCCGTGGCTGCGCCTGCTGGGCCAGGCCCGCGCGCGGCTCGCCAAGGCCGGCCTGAAGCTGCCCGAGACCACGCCGCCCCGCCAGATGGCGCAGGAGGCCGACGCGCGCTTCGGCCCCGCCGCGCAATCGGTGCGCGACTGGCTGCTCAAGCTCGAGGCGCAGCGCTATGCGCCGGCCTCGCCGCAGTCGCTTTCGGCACTGCGCGGCGAGTTCCGCCGGATCGCATGGCCCAGCACCAATCCGGCAAGGGGCTGAAACCACATGTGTCGCTGAAGAAGGGCCGAGCGGGCGGACGGCACAATCGGTCCATGCGATTCCTTCTTCCCAAGCCTTCGCGCACCGCCATGGCGGCCGCGGTCCTTCTCGCCGCCTGCGGTTTCGCGTGGTCCACGGGGGCCCTGGCCCAGAAGTCCGCGAACGGCCGCAGCGGGGCCACGAGCACGGTTCGCGGCAGTACGCCCTATGCCACGCGCGACGACGCGATGCAGTTCGCCGACGAGGTCGCCCAGCGCCGGGGCCTCGACCGTGAATGGGTGCGCGCCACCATCGGCAGCGCGCGCTTCCTGCCCAACGTGCCGCGGCTGATGCTGCCGGGCCCGGTGGGCACGGTGAAGAACTGGCAGACCTACCGCAGCCGCTTCATCGACCCGGTGCGCATCGCCGCCGGCGTGCGCTTCTGGCGCGCCAATGCCGACACGCTGGCGCGCGCCGAGCAGGTGTACGGCGTGCCGCCGGAAATCATCGTCGGCATCATCGGCGTGGAGACCATCTACGGCCGCAACATGGGCAGCTTCCGCGTGATCGATGCGCTGGCCACGCTCTCCTTCGACTTCCCCGACGGCCATCCGCGCGCGGCCGATCGCCGGGCCTTCTTCCGCGGCGAACTCGAAAGCTTCCTGAGCACCGAGAGCCGCACAGCCGAAGACCCGCTCGTGCCCGTGGGCAGCTATGCCGGCGCCATGGGCATGCCGCAGTTCATGCCCAGCAGCATCGCCAAGTACGCGGTCGACTTCGACGGCGACGGCCGCATCGACCTCGTCAACAACCCGGCCGACGTGATCGGCTCGGTCGCCAACTACTTCAAGGCCTTCGGCTGGAAGCCGGGCGTGCCGGCCATCTACCCCGTGCACTTCGAGGAGGCGCGGCTGCAGAAGGCGCTGCTGCTCGCGCCCGACATCCTGCCCACCTTCAGCGCCGACAGCTTCGTGGCCGCCGGTGCGGTGCCGGAGGGCGACGGCATCAACCACAAGGGGCTGTTCGCGCTGGTCGAGCTGCAGAACGGCCTGGACATGCCGCCGACCTACGTGGCCGGCACGCGCAACTTCTACGTGATCACGCGCTACAACTGGAGCAGCTACTACGCCATGTCCGTGCTCGACCTGGGGCAGGAGGTCAAGGAGGCGATGGAGCAGCAGCAACAGGCCGCCAGATGACGCCCGAAGCGCTGCGCGCGAACTGGATTGCCGCGTGGCATGCCTTGGGCGTCGCTTCGCCCGACGACGCGCTGTGCGACGAACTCCAGCGCCGCTATGCCGAGCCGCAGCGGCATTACCACACGATGCAGCACCTGGACGAATGCCTGGGCTGGTTCGAGCGCGAGAAGGCGCTGGCCGAGCGCCCCGGCGAAGTGGCGCTCGCGCTGTGGTTCCACGACGCGATCTACGACGTGCATGCGCACGACAACGAAGCGCGCAGCGCCGACTGGGCAAGGCAGGCGCTGCTCGAAGCCGGTGCCGCGGCGGATGCGGCCGAGCGAGTGCATGCGCTCGTGATGGCAACGCGCCACGACGCCGTGCCCCAGGGCCGCGACGCAGAACTGCTGATCGACATCGACCTGTCGATCCTCGGCGCCGAACGCGCGCGCTTCGACGAATACGAGCGCCAGGTGCAGGCCGAGTACGCCTTCGTTCCCGACGAGGTGCGCCTGCCGCGCCGCCGCGCGATCCTGCAGCGCTTCCTGGACCGCGACGCCATCTACGCCACGCCGCGCATGCACGCGCAGCTCGAAGCCCGGGCACGCGACAACCTGCGGCGCTCCATCGCAGGCTGAGGCTTCAGGCCGGCGCCAGCCGCCACCACTCCGAGCGCGCCGGCTCTGCGTCGCGCTCTTCCTCCACGATTCCGAACAGCAGCCCGTCTCGCGAGGCACCCAGCTTCGCGAGCTGCAGCACGCGCGCTGGATCGCGGCACAGCGCAAAGCTCGCATCGCCTTGCCAATCCAGGCATCGGCCAATCTCGGCCAGCATCAGCGCCGGCTGGCTCTGCATGAATGTGAAAGGCATCGGCAGCCCGGCATCGAGCTGGGCCAGCCCCGCGTTCGTTGCGCCCCACGCGCCGCGCTGGCTGGAGACGCGGATGCGCGCACCGGCCGGCAGCGCCGGCTCGCCCGCGGCGTCGAGGCAACAGCGCGCGCCATACATCGCCAGCTCGGTCCACACGCCCACGCGGCGCGGCCGGCGACCTATGCGGCCGGCAAGATCGTCACGCCATCCTTCGGGCGGCGGATGTGCGACGAAGTGGGCCACCGTGCGCCAGGCGGTCATGGGCCCGTGTCCTTCAATACCAGCGAGGCATGCCCGCCGCCGAAGCCTGCGAAGTTCAGCAGGATGTTGCGCAGCTTTTGCGGCGTCTGCGTGCTCGGCGCAATGCCGAGCGAGGCATCGAGCGGATAGTCGACCGACGGCCAAGCGCCGCCTTCGATGCAGCCGATCAGCAGCGCCAATTCAGCCGCGCCCGAAGCGCCCAGCGTGTGCCCCAGCGCCGGCTTGAGCGACACCAGCGGCGGCAGCGGCTCGAACACCTGCTTCAGCGCCTCGGCCTCGATCGCGTCGTTGACGGGACTGCCGGCGGCCTGCACCTTGATGAGATCGATGTCCGCAGGCTGCAGCCCGCTCTGCGCCAGCGCGCCGCGGCACATCGCATGCACGGCGCTGGCCTCGGTGCCGGAGGGATTGCGCCCATCGACAACGTTGGCGCCGCCCGCGACCTGCCAGCGTGCCGGGCGCGAGCCCAGCCGCAGCGCCGCCACCGCCTCGCCGAGCACCAGCCCGTTGCGCCCTTCGCCGAAGGGCCGGGCGCTGTCGGGCGACAGCAGTTGCATCGCGCCGAAGCCGGCCACCGTGAAGCGGTTGCCCATCTCGGCGCCGATCACCAGCGCCTCGTCGGCTTCGCCGGTGCGGAGCAGGCCGGCGGCAGCCAGCAGCGCGTTCAGCGCCGAGGTGCAGGCGGTGGACACGGTGAACACCGCCCCCTGCCAGCCAAGCGACTCGGCCACGATGCCGGCGAAGTCCTGCAGGTCGCCGCCGAGGCGCAGGTCCTGCTTCTCGTGCTCCATGAAGCCGATGTCGAGCGACGACGAGGCCACGAAGAGCGGCGCGGTGCGCGCGCCCCAGTCGCCGGTCTGCGCGACCACGTCGCGCACCGTGTCGCGCAAACGCTGCGTCCAGTCTCCCGGCCTCGGAGCCAGCGTATGCACGGGCCACTGGATGCCGTCGGCCACGGTCACCGGCTTGGCCGGCACCGCGCCGCGCTTCAGCGACGCCAGCGCCGAGCGCATGTCATCGCCCAGCGCACAGGCCAGCCCCATGCCGGCCAGATAGACGCCGCTCATGCCTTGCCCGCTTGCGCGAGGTGCTCCGCGAGGTGGGCGATGGAAGTCAGCGCCCGGCGCGTTTCCTTGCTGTCAGGCATGCGCACGCCGAAGCGCTGCTGGATCGTCATCGACACCTGCAGGGCATCGAGCGAATCGAGGTCGAGCCGGGCCTCGGGGCCGAAGAGCGGCTCGTCGTCGCCAAGGCCACCGGACGGCTCGCCCTTCTCGACGGCTTCGAGCACCATGGCCTTGAGGCTGGCGATGAATTCGGGGGTGACGGTGATGTTGCTCACGATGCGCGCCTGCGGAAAAGAAAAACGGCCAAGACGAACATCAGCGCCGCGAACGCGACCAGCCGGCCGATCTGCGGCAGGGCATCGGCCACGCCGCCGCCGCGCAGCAGCACGGTGAGCAAGGCCTCCAGCCCCCAGTTCATCGGAGAGATCTCGACCAGCCGCTGCATGAAGCCCGGCATGACGAACTTGGGCACCATGATGCCGCCCGCCGCCGCCATCAGCACGTTGACCATCGGCCCGATGGTCGCGGCCTGCGCATGGCTGCGCACCAGGCAGGCCAGCGCGAGCGAGAGGCTCACGGCCGCCAGGCTCACCGCCGCCAGCGACAGCAGCAAGGCCCCCCAGTGGATGCCCGTGAGCGAGAGCGCATCGCCGCCGATCAGCGGCATGAACCAGATGCCGGCGGCCAGCATCAGCACCGCCTGCAGCGCGTTCACGCCCAGATACGGCAGCGCCTTCGACGCCAGCAGCATGCCGCGCGAAACGCCCAGGCTCTGCAGCCGGCCGAGCGCACCCGAGCTGCGCTCCTGCACGAACAGGCTGGAAAGCGAAGCCACCACGAAGAACATGCCGAACACCAGCCACGCCGGCACGTTCTGCTGCACCGAGGTGGGCCGGGGCCCGGTGGTGGAGAAACGCTCGGCATGCACCATCGCCTGGATCGACGCATCCGGCGCCGGCCCTGCCGTGCCGGGCACCGCCAGCGCAAGGCGCGCCTTCAGTTCGCCCGACGCCCCGATCAGCTCGGCGCGCAGCGCATTGAACAGGTTGGCGTCGATGCCCGGCTCCGCCAGCAGCCGGATGCGCGCCTCGGTCGAGAGCGCGGCCGACTCCAGCTCTTCGGAAAGGCCGGGCTCCATCACGATCACGTATTTGAGCGAGCCGTTGCGCAGCCGCTCCCGCCAGTCGCTGCCAAGAGCCTGCGGCGCACCATGGCCGCGCTGCCAGAGCTGCCTGAGCCACTGTGCCGGCGTCGCGTCATCGCGCATCTCGATCGCGTAGCTCAGCTCGGCCAGCGGCGGGCGGTAGATGTCCTTCAGCGTGAGCGACATCAGCACGATGAAGACCATCGGCATGAGGAACAGCGCGGCAAGGCCGTGCATGTCGCGCGTGAGGGCGAGCAGTTCCTTCCTGATGAGCGCGAGCAGCATGACTTGGGTCTGTTCAGTCGCGCAGCGAACGGTGGGTGAGCGCCATGAAGAGCTGCTCCAGGTCGTGCCGGCCGAACTCGGCATGGCGCACCTCGATGCCCTCGGCCTCCAGTGCGGCCAGCACAGGCGCAGGGCCGCTGCCGGGGTTCAGGTGGATACGCCATTGCACGCCCACCTGCTCCACCGTGCCGAAGCGCGAGAGCATGCCGGCGTCGAGCCCGTCGGCCGCCAGCGTGAGCAGCATCGCGCTCTTCGAGAGCAGTTCGTCGAGCGAGCCTTCGCGCAGCACATGGCCGCGATCGAGGATCGCGACGCGGTCGGCGATCGCCTCGATCTCTTCCATGTAGTGCGATGCGTAGATCACCGCCGCGCCCTGCTGCGCAAGGCTCTTGATGGCGTCGAGGATGAAGGCGCGCGACTGCGGATCGACGCCCACCGTGGGTTCGTCGAACAGCATCAACTCGGGCTCGGGCAGCAGTGCGATGGCCAGGTTGAGCCGGCGCTTGAGCCCGCCCGAGAGCCGCTCGGCGCGCACGGCGGCGAACTGCTCCAGCTGCGCGAACTGCGTGCAGGTCTCGATGCGCTGCTTCCTGCGCTCGCCCGAAAGGCCACCGGCCGCCGCGAACACGGCAAGGTTCTCGGCCACGGTCAGCATCGGATAGAAGGCGTGCTCCTGCGGCGCGACGGCGATGCGCGTGGGCGCCTTGGCGCGCACCTCGTTCAGCGGCTGGCCGTCGATGCGGATCTCGCCCGACTGCACGGCCAGCGCGCCCGACAGGTGCGAGAGCAGCGTGGTCTTTCCGGCGCCATTCGGCCCCAGCAGGCCCAGCACATTGCCGCGTGGCACCGCAAGCGACACCCCGGCCAGCGCGGGCGCGTCGGCGTGGGGGTAGCGGTAGCCGAGCTGGCGCAGCTCCAGCATCGGACCGCCGCCGGGCTGCCCCAACGCGCGCCGGGCCTCCCCCTTCAAGGGTGGCGCAGCTGACACGGCGGCAAGCCCGGAAGCTCCCATATCAGGCGACGGCGGCCTTGAGGTCGCGGAAGAAGCTTTCCTCTTGCTGCGCCTGTTCGCGCAGCCTGGCCGCCAGCGCAGCCGGGTCGACCGCCTCGCGCCCCTTCACCATGCGCGCGGCCTTCAGCGCGAAGGCGCGCCAGCCGTCGCCAATGGCGATGAGCCGCTCCGACATCTGCTGCAACTGCGGCTTGTCGAGCAGCTGCGCGGCCTCCTGCAGGAAGCCCGCGTAGATGAACCGGAAGCCCGCCCCGCCCGTGCCGATTTCTTCCTGCATGCGCACCAGGTGGCCGATGAAGTCCACGCTGCGCGGATCGGTCGGCGACAGCTTCTGCATGCGCGCGGCCAGCGTGCGCATGCCGCGTACGCCGACGATGGGAATGGGCGCAAGCATGGTGCGCACCGTCTTGCGGATGGCCTTGACCACCGAGGCCGCGTCCACCGCCTTGCGCTCGATGGCCTGCGGGTAGTACATGAGGCCCTTCGGCGCCAGCACGCCCTTGGCGAAGCGGGCGCGCGCGAGG
The DNA here is from genome assembly GCF_030462475.1 of Variovorax sp. CAN15. Classification (GTDB taxonomy): domain Bacteria; phylum Pseudomonadota; class Gammaproteobacteria; order Burkholderiales; family Burkholderiaceae_C; genus Variovorax. The sequence continues at coordinate 49,547 of NZ_JASMRZ010000037.1, read as the reverse complement.
TCGCTGCTCGGGCAGCGCACGGGCTCCTCGAACACAGGGTCGCTGATGAGGTAGTCGTCACCGTCCTTGCCGTACACCAGCAGGTTGTGCGCGTTGAAGTGGAAGCGCATGTTCGGCGGGAAGTACGGCAGCCAGTACACCGAGGTCTGCAGCCCCACCAGCTTGCCGTCGGCCAGCAGCGCGTCGAGCCGGCGCTGGCCAGCCTCGGCGCTGCCGAAGGTCTCGAAGCGGAAGCGCGCGGCCATCGGCGCCAGCAGGCCCTTGATGATGGCCTTGGGCGGCATGCGGTACGAAATGAGCGGCAGGCCCGACAGCTTGATGAAGGGCAGGTACGCGAACGAAAGCGCGGACGAAAGCCCCAGCGCCATGCTCTCGCTCATCGGCGCGCCGTGGTGGCGCATGAGGCTGGAGATGACGCCGCTTTCGCAGTGCGCCGCCTGTTGGTGCTTGAAGTCCATCACGGCAGCTCCCGCAAGGTGGAAACGGGCAGGCCCAGCGCCTCGCCGTAGCGCGCGAGCTGTGCGGTCGACAGCGCGGCGAAATGGCGCGGCTGCAGGTGGCGACGCACGCGCCATTGCCAGAAGCCGCTGGTCTGCGAGAGCAGCGCCACGTCCATGCGGCGCTCGTACATCCAGTATTCGAGCGGCGAGGCCAGCCCGGCCTTCACGCGCGCCTTCGCGGCCTGCGCCTGCTCGATGAGCACTTCGACCGCGTGGCTGGTGACGATCTCCTCCGCCTCCCAGCCGCGCGAGGTGGTGGTGACCACGCGGCCCTGCGCGTCGCGCGCGTACATCAGCTTGGAATGGCCGTCGAGGGTCGCGTTGCCCTCCTGCGGTACTGCATCCAGATCCATCTCACTCTCCCGCGTCCGTCAACAGTGGTTTTGGTCCAGGAACACCGCGGAACCGGCTTTGCCGGGCCGCTGGTGTTGCCCCCGGCGAGGGGGTGGGCGGCCACACGAAGTGGGCAAGCCTGGGGGAGTACCTCATGCCACCGCCTCCATGTGGATGAAGCCGCTCGAAAAACGGCCGCTCTCGGGCACGAACATCAGCAGCTTGTGGCCGGGCTTGATTCGGCCCGAGCGGAAAAGCTCGTCGAGCATGATGTACGGCGAGGCCGAGCCCGTGTTGCCCTTGGTCGCGAGGTTGCTGAACCAGCGCTCCCGCGGGATCGGAAAACCCAGCGCCTCGAGGGCATGGCTCACGGGCTCCACGAAGTACTGCGACGAGAGGTGCGGCAGGAACCAGTCGACGTCGGCCGCCTTCAGCCCGCGCCGCTCGATGACATCGGCCAGCGGCTCGGCCAGCGCGGCGCGCACGATGTTGTCGTTGAGCAGGCGCACGTCCTGCTTCACGGCGAAGGTGGATTCGCCGCGCCACTCGTCGGGCGACTTGCGGGCCCAGCCGTCGAGGCCGCCTTCGGCGTTCTTCCCGGCGCCGGCGTACATGCAGGCCGGCAGCTCATGCGCGGCCGAGGAAAGATCGATCCAGTCGATGCGCAGCGACAGCGGCCCGCGCGGCGCGTTCTCCAGCAGCACGGCACCCGCGCCGTCGGAAAGCATCCAGCGCAGGAAGTCCTTCTCGAAGGCCAGTTCGGGCCGCGCCTCGAGCGCCTCGATCTCGTGCTCGAACTCGGCCTCGAAGCGCGAGCCGCGCATCACGGCCGAGGCCAGTTCGGAGCCGGTGGCGACCGCGCGCCGCGCATCGCCCGCGCGCACCGAGAGCCACGCATGCTTCAGCGCAGCGGCGCCGGCCAGGCAGATGCCCGCGCAGGCCACCACTTCGAGCCGTGGCCAGCCGAGCTCGCCGTGCACCATCACCGCGTGGTTGGGCATGAGCTGGTCGGGCAGCGAGGTGCCGGTGACGAGGCAGTCGACCCGCCCAACGTCGCCCAGCGCGCGGATCGCGCTGGCGGTGAGCTGGGCGTTGGTCATCGCCAGCTCGCCGGTGGCGCGGTCGATGGCGTAGTGGCGCGACTGGATGCCGTTGCTGCGAAGGATCAGCCGCCGCGCACGGGACGCCTTGCCGCCGATGCGACCGAGGACGTCTTCGATATCTTCATTGCTGACCGGGGAAAAGGGCAGGAAAGCGGCAGTGCGGGTCAGAAAGACATCAGTCGTCATAGAGAGGGGTGCGGTCGGTGGCCGAGCCCGACGGGCACTCGAATTGGGCCGTCATTCTAGTCAGCCACCCTCTGAACAGAGGCCGCAGGAGCGCCTGCAGGCTCAGGCTCACTGGTACCACCGTAATGATCAGTACCAGCAGAAACAGCACGTACAGCAGCAGGAGCGGCTTGCGCTGCCATGCGCCCGGGCCGCCGGCGGCCATGATGAGCTTGCCCCAGAGGTAGAAGCTGCGCGTGCCGGCCTTCTCGCTGATGAGCAGCCTGGCGTTGGCCTGCACCGCCCCGAGGCCGGCCAGCAGCGGCTGCGTGCCGCGCTCCAGATCCTGGTGCAGTGCGTCGCGCAGGGCCCGGCCGAAGCGGGCCGTACCCGCGATCTGGTCGGCACTGAGGCCTGCATCAGGCATGCCCCAGAAGCCGCGCTTGCGGCCCCAGATCAGCCAGGCCGGGGTGGTGAAGAAGGTGGCGAGCGTGGGCCCTGGGTCGGTGAGCACCACGTTGTCGATCAGCCGCGCGCCCACGTCGTCGAGCATGCCCTTGAGCTTTTCCTGCGCCAGCAGCCACATGTTGCGGCAGGCGATGACCGTGACCACCGGTTTGCCCTTGAGCAGCCGCGCCGCCACCGGGTGCTTGAGGAAGGCCGCCACCGGCTGCGAGGGCGCCAGGAACCACACCTGGTACGGCAGCACGACGAGGTCGAAGTCTTCATCGCCCGTGAGCGTGAGCGGCGCCAGCGGCTGCGGCTTCATGTGGGCCGACTCGGGGAAAGCGTCGAAGAAGCTGATGAAGGGCCAGGGAAAGGGGTACGGCTGCAGCGGACGCAGCACTTCCTCGTGCACCTGGATGGCCGGGTCCGCCTTCAGCGGCGCGACGATCCGGTCGGCGACCTCGTCGAGCTGGCCAGACTGCGAATAGCGCAGGACGAGGACGCGCTTGACGCTCGAAGGCGCACGGAAAGGGCTGGAAAGGCTGGAATTCACTGGCTCGGGCATTTCGGGGGCCGTCGAATGTAAGCGAAGCACCCCGCGAACGCATCTGCCATTGGTCATGGCGTCGCGTCAATCAGACGATCAATGCCCATTTGTACCGCTGCGAGACGCTACATTCGAAGCCCCGCCGCCCACTCCATGTCCAGCCCACCTGCTTCCGTCGAACAGCTGCTCGAACTTGCGATCCGCCTCGTCAACGCGGGGCAGGCGTCCCGGGCGCGACAGCTTTGCGAGCACGCCCGCCTGCAGCATCCGCCACATCCGGCAGTACTTCAGCTGCTGGCGCGCCTGCAGCTGGAGGCCGGCGCGCCKGTGGAGGCCGACGCCTCCATAGCCGAAAGCCTCGCGCTGCGCCCCGACCATGGCCCTTCTTTGCTCCTGGGGGGCGACATAGCGCGTGCCAACGGCGACGTCGCGCTGGCCCTGGCCCGCCACGAGCGCGCCGTGGAACTCCTGCCAGGGCGCGAGCAGGCACTGAACTCGCTGGGCCTGACGCTCAAGGCGGCCGGCCGCGAAGCCGAAGCGGCACGGGCGCTTCGGCGGGCCGCCGCGCTCGCTCCGGCACATGGAGGCATCTGGTTCGAACTGGCCCTGGTGCTGCAGGACCTGCGCGACTTCGACGGCGCCGCCGAAGCCCTGCGGCAGGTGCTGCGCGTTTCCCCGCCGCGGGCCGAAGTCGAGGTCAACCTCGGCATCGTGCTGCAGGAGGCGGGCCGGATGGAGGAAGCAATGCAGGCCTACGGCCGCGCCTGCCGGTTGAATGCCGACACCTTCGGGCGCATCGCGCATGCGCTGGCCACCGCGCCCACCGGGCGCCTCTGGCTCGACCTGGACGAACTGCGCGCGGCGCTGCTTGCCGCACCGGCCTGAACGACAGGGTTCGCGACAGCGCTCAGCCCGCGCCGCGCTTGCTGCGAAACGCCTTGCGATAGACGCCCGGCCCCGCCATGATCTTTTCGGCCAGTTGCTCGTAGCCCTTTGCCCGGGCCCCGGACATGGGCTCGCAGGAAAGCTCGAGCGGCACGCGCGGCACCGGATAGCACTGCGCCACCGGCGTGACGCGCGGCAGCACGCCGCTGAAGCCGGGGTCGGTCCAGATCGCCGGAAAGTTGATGCCGACCTCGTTGAAGCGGTCTGCATCGACCAGCCCCGTGACGAGCCTGAACGGCAGGTCGTCGCGATTCACGGGATGCACCGCCATCAGCGACCACCCTTCGTCGACCTCCACGGTCCAGAAACTGTTGAACTTGATGGCCGATTGCCGGCCGCGCTCGAGCGGCGAGCCCGCGATCTGCTGCGGCACATGAAAACTCAGCGGCGCACGCGGATACCCCTGCACAGAGAGCGCGGGCAACGGCCAGTCCCAGCTGAAGCGCCCTGCTTCCACGCTCACGTCGCAGGGCAGAAGCATCATGAAGCCGTGCGTCATCGCATCGACGAACGGCGGGCACTGCTTGACCGTGCGGATGCTGCGCTGGTGCACCGGCGAAGGCGCCCTCGGCGCCATCCGCCGCAGCCAGTCAGGCAGCGCGGCCTTGGCCGGCACCGGGCGCGGCAGCAGGTCGAACAGGGCGGGATCGCAGCGGAATCGGATGTTCATGGCGATCCATTGTCTTTGCTCCTTCCCCCTGCGGGGGAAGATCGGGATGGGGACGGCCCGCATTCAATGCAACGCATCCGCCGGATGCCGCCGTGCCCCTCTCCCAGCCCTCCCCATGGGGGAGGGAGCAAGACTGCCTTTACCTGACGCGGCCTTCCTTCCAGGCTGCGAGCAGCTTGTCGTAGGCCACGGTCTCACCCTTGGGCTTCTCGTTGGCAAGCTTCTTCCACGGTGCGTGGTCGCTGCTCAGCCACTTGTTCGGGTCGCCCTTGGGGTTGAGCTTGGGCGCACAGTTGGCCATGCCCGCGCGCTGCAGGCGGCCCATCACGTCGTCCATCTCGTTGGCCAGGTTGTCCATGGCGGCCTGGGGTGTCTTCTCGCCGGTCACGGCCACGGCCACGTTCTTCCACCAGAGCTGCGCGAGCTTGGGATAGTCGGGCACGTTGTTGCCGGTCGGCGTCCAGGCCACGCGGGCAGGGCTGCGGTAGAACTCGATCAGGCCGCCGTACTTGGCAGCGTTCTTGGTGAAGTAGTCGGAGCGGATGTCGCTGTCGCGGATGAAGGTTAGGCCGACGATCGACTTCTTCAGCGAGGTCGTCTTGGCGGTCACGAACTGCGCATAGAGCCATGCGGCCGCCGCGCGATCAGGATCGTTCGACTTCAGGAAAGTCCAGGAGCCCACGTCCTGGTAGCCGTTCTGCATGCCGTCCTTCCAGTACGGACCATGCGGGCCGGGCGCCATGCGCCACTTCGGCGTGCCGTCGGCATTCACCACCGGCAGGCCCTGCTTGATCATGTCCGCCGTGAAGGCGGTGTACCAGAACACCTGCTGCGCGATCTGCCCCTGCGCGGGCACCGGGCCCGACTCGCCGAAGGTCATGCCCATGGCTTCCTTGGGTGCGTACTTCTTCATCCAGTCGATGTACTTCGTGAGCGCATAGACGGCCGCCGGCGAGTTGGTCGCACCGCCGCGCGCCACCGAGGCGCCCACCGGCGTGCACTTGTCGTCGGCCACGCGGATGCCCCATTCGTCGATCGGCAGGCCGTTCGGAATGCCCTTGTCGGCAGCGCCGGCCATCGACAGCCAGGCGTCGGTGAAACGCCAGCCCAGCGACGGGTCTTTCTTGCCGTAGTCCATGTGGCCGTAGATCGGCTTGCCGTCGATGGTCTTCACGTCTTCGCTGAAGAAGGCCGCGATGTCCTCGTAGGCCGACCAGTTGATCGGCACGCCCAGGTCATAGCCGTACTTGGCCTTGAACTTGTCCTGCAGGTCCTTGCGTGCGAACAGGTCGGCGCGGAACCAGTACAGGTTGGCGAACTGCTGGTCGGGCAGCTGGTACATCTTCTTGTCGGGCGCCGTCGTGAAGCTGGTGCCGATGAAGTCCTTGAGGTCGAGGCCGGGGTTGGTGTATTCCTTCCACGCGCCGTTCATCTGGTCGGTCAGCGCCAGTGCGGTGCCATAGCGGTAGTGGGTGCCGATGTGGTCGGAGTCGTTGATCCAGCCGTCGTAGATCGACTTGCCCGACTGCATCGAGGTCTGCAGCTTCTCGACCACATCGCCTTCCTGGATGATGTCGTGCTTGACCTTGATGCCGGTGATTTCCTCGAATGCCTTGGCCAGCGTCTTCGACTCGTACTCGTGCACGGTCAGCGTCTCGGAGACGACCGAGATTTCCTTCACCCCCTTGGCCTGCAGCTTCTTGGCCGCATCGATGAACCACTTCATTTCCTCCATCTGCTTGTCTTTCGACAAGGTCGATGGCTGGAACTCGCTGTCGATCCATTTCTTGGCTTCGGCCTCGCCAGCCCAAGCGCCGTGCGTGGCGAACATCGCCGCCGCCATTGCCAGTGCCGTGTAGCGCATCTTCATGACTGTGTCTCCTCGGTTGGTGCCCCCCCGGTGTGTCTGATCGCGGCTCCGGGGAGGCGGAGAGCCGGATGCCTGTCGAAAAACTGCCGTCGCGGCCGCCGCGGGGCCGCGCATGCCTTCAGCCCTTGCGCATGATCAGCGCGAGCAGGGCCATCGAAATCACGAAGCTGATCCAGATCGAGGGCTCGGCCTCGAGGCTCATCCACTCCTGCAGCTTGCCGGCCAGGCCGACGAAAGCCAGGTTGACGTAGGCGGCCGACAGAAGGCCGATGAAGAGGCGGTCGCCGCGCGTCGTTTCCATCGGCAGCCAGCCCCGCCGCAGCGTGGTGGGCGACTTGAGCTCCCACACGGTCATGACCACCAGCATCAGCGCGATGCAGGAGAAGAACACGGCGACGGGGGTCGTCCAGACCATCCAGTTGAACATGCGTAGCTCCCTCAGACGCGTCCCATCGCGAAACCCTTCGCGATGTAGTGACGCACGAACCAGATGACGATGGCGCCCGGCACGATGGTGAGCACGCCTGCCGCCGCGAGGGTCGCCCAGTCCATGCCCGACGCGCTCACGGTGCGCGTCATGGTCGCCACGATGGGCTTGGCGTTCACGCTGGTGAGCGTGCGCGCCAGCAGCAGCTCGACCCAGCTGAACATGAAGCAGAAGAACGCCGCCACGCCCACGCCCGCCTTGATGAGCGGCAGGAAGATCGTCACGAAGAAGCGCGGGAACGAGTAGCCGTCGATGTACGCCGTCTCGTCGATCTCGCGCGGGATGCCGCTCATGAAGCCTTCCAGGATCCACACCGCCAGCGGCACGTTGAACAGCAGGTGCGCCAGCGCAACGCCCAGGTGGGTGTCCATCAGGCCGACCGTGCTGTAGAGCTGGAAGAAAGGCAGCAGGAACACCGCGGGCGGCGTCATGCGGTTGGTCAGCAGCCAGAAGAACACATGCTTGTCGCCCAGGAACGAATAGCGCGAGAACGCGTAGGCCGCCGGCAGCGCCACGGTGAGCGAAATGACCGTGTTGATCGCCACGTAGATCAGGCTGTTGATGTAGCCCGAGTACCACGACTCGTCGGTGAAGATGCGCGCGTAGTTCGCCCAGGTGAGCTGCTGCGGGAAGAACGAGAAGTGCGAGAGGATCTCCTCGTTCGTCTTGAAGCTCATGTTGACCATCCAGTAGATGGGCAGCAGCGCGAACAGGATGTACAGCACCAGGAAGATGCTGCGCTTGTGGAACCGCTTTTCGTTCATTGCTCGACCTCGACCTGTTGCGTACCCACGCGCTGCATCCAGTTGTAGAGCACGAAGCAGAACAGCAGGATGATGAGGAAATAGATCAGGGAGAACGCCGCCGCCGGCCCCAGGTCGAACTGGCCCACGGCCTTCTGCGTGAGGTACTGGCTCAGGAAGGTGGTGGCATTTCCCGGGCCGCCGCCCGTCAGCACGAAGGGCTCCGTGTAGATCATGAAGCTGTCCATGAAGCGCAGCAGCACCGCGATCATGAGCACGCCGCGCATCTTGGGCAGCTGGATGTAGCGGAACACCGCGAACTTGCTCGCCCCGTCGATGCGCGCGGCCTGGTAGTAGGCATCTGGAATGGAGCGCAGGCCCGCGAAGCACAGCAGCGCCACCAGCGGCGTCCAGTGCCACACGTCCATTACCAGCACGGTGAGCCATGCGTCGGTCGCGCTGCCGGTGTAGTTGTATTCGATGCCCATGCTCGCCAGCGCGTGTCCGAAGAGGCCGATGTCGGTACGCCCGTAGATCTGCCAGATGGTGCCGACCACGTTCCAGGGGATCAGCAGCGACAGCGCCACCACCACCAGCACGGCCGACGACTTCCAGCCCTTGGCCGGCATCGACAGGGCGAGCGCGATGCCCAGCGGGATTTCGACCAGCAGCACCGACAACGAGAAGCCCAGCTGCCGGCCGAGCGCCTCGAGCAGTTCGTCGTCGCGCATCACCGCGGCGAACCATTCGGTGCCCACGAACACGCGGCGCTCGGGCGAGATGATGTCCTGCACCGAGTAGTTCACCACCGTCATGAGCGGCACGATGGCCGAGAAGGCCACGCAGATCAGCACCGGCAGCACGAGCCACCAGGCCTTTTGATTGATCGGCTTGTTGGTAGCGTTCATGCGACCAGTTCCTCATCCTTGTAATAGCAGGTATGCGTGTCGAGCACCCGCGCCCATACCGCGTCTCCCACCGCCGGCATCGGATCGTCCGGGTGCAGCCGCACCTTCAGCAGGCTGCCGCCGGCTTCCACGCTCAGCATCACGTGCGTGCCCACGTCCTGCACCTGCTTCACCACCGCAGGTACCGCACCGGCCGCGCCCGCATTCGACAGGCGCAGGTACTCGGGGCGGATGCCGATCTTCAGCGGCCCCTGCGGCAGTTCGCGCGTGGGCACCAGCGGCGTTCCCGCCACTTCGATGGTGCCGTTGCCGCTTTGCGCCGACAGGAAGTTCATGCCCGGCGAACCGATGAAGTGCCCGACGAAGGTGTGGGCCGGCCGCTCGAACAGCGCGTCCGCGCTGCCCACCTGCACAGCCTTGCCGCGCGTCATGACCACCACCTCTTCCGCGAAGGTGAGCGCCTCGACCTGGTCGTGCGTCACGTAGATCAGCGTGAGCTTCAGCTCGCGGTGGATCTGCTTGAGCTTGCGGCGCAGCTGCCACTTCAGGTGCGGATCGATCACGGTGAGCGGCTCGTCGAAGAGCACCGCCGACACGTCGCTGCGCACCAGTCCGCGCCCGAGCGATATCTTCTGCTTGGCGTCGGCCGCGAGGCCCGCGGCGCGCTGGTTGAGCTGGCCGCTCATGTCGAGCATCTCGGCGATCTCGCCGACGCGCTTTTTGATCTGGTCGGCCGGCATCTTGCGGTTGCGCAGCGGGAACGCGAGGTTCTCGGCCACGGTCATGGTGTCGTAGATCACCGGAAACTGGAACACCTGCGCGATGTTGCGCTCCTGCGGCGTGGCGCGCGTCATGTCGCGGCCGTCGAAGGTCACGGTGCCCTGCGATGGCACCAGCAGGCCCGAGATGATGTTCAGCATGGTCGTCTTGCCGCAGCCCGAGGGGCCGAGCAAGGCATAGGCGCCGCCGTCGCGGAAGCTCATCTTCAGCGGGAGCAGCGCGTAGTCGCTGTCCTGCGTGGGGTTGGGACGGTAGGCGTGGGCCAGGTCGAGGTCGATGCGTGCCATGGCTAGTTCCCTTTGCGCCACGCAGGCGCGAGTGCCAGCTTTTCACTGGCATCGAACACATAGGCTTGCGACGCGCTGAAGTACAGCGTGAGCGAGGCGCCCAGCTCGAAGCGGTGCACGCCGGTGAGCTGCGCCACCAGTTCGCCGACCGCGGTTTCCACGTGCACGAAGGTGTCGGAGCCCGAGATCTCGGCCAGTTCCACCTTGCCGGGCAGCGCGATGTCGCCCTCCCCCGCGTCGACGTTCAACGCGCTCGCGCGCAGGCCGACGGTGACGGCGCCCGAGGCGCTCTCGGGCAAGGGCAGCGCCAGCACCGGGCCGCCGGGCAGCTGTACGCGGCCGGCGGTTGCCGTGCCGGCGAGCAGGTTCATCGGCGGATCGCTGAAGGCGCGCGCCACGCGCAGCGACTGCGGCGCATGGAACACCTCGGCCGTGGGGCCGTACTGCAGCAGCTCGCCGGCATCCATCACGGCGGTGTAGCCGCCCAGCAGCAGGGCTTCGCCCGGCTCGGTGGTCGCGTAGATCACGGTCGAATCGCCGGTGGCGAAGAGCTGGGTGAGTTCCTCGCGCAGGCCTTCGCGCAGCTTGTAGTCGAGGTTGACCAGCGGCTCGTCGAGCAGCATCAGCGGCGCATTCTTGGCGAGCGCGCGCGCCAGCGCCACGCGCTGCTGCTGGCCGCCCGAGAGCTCCTGCGGATAGCGGTCGAGGAACATGCCGATGTGCAGCTTGTCGGCCAGCGCCTTCACCCGCGCATCGATATTCGTCTCGCCGCGCAGCTCGAGCGGCGAGGCGATGTTGTCCGCCACCTTCATCGACGGGTAGTTGATGAACTGCTGGTAGACCATCGCGACATTGCGCTCGCGCACCGGCATGCCGGTCACGTCCTTGCCGTCGACCAGCACCTTGCCGGTGGTGGGCGTGTCCAGCCCCGCCATCAGCCGCATCAGGCTGGTCTTGCCGGCCTGCGTGGCGCCCAGCAGCACGGTCACCGCGCCGCTCTTCGGCGCGATGCTCTGCTCGTAGAGCCATGTCTGCGCTCCCACCTTCTTGGTGACGCGCTCGAGTGTCAATTGCATTGGCGCTCTTCCCTTGTGTCCGGTCTGTCTAGTTGTCGCTGGTGGCGGGTTGTTGCTGTTGCCGCTGCTGCTGCTGCTGTTGCAGCCAGCGTGCGACCTGTTCGCGCTGCCCGGGCGTGTAGTGCAGCCCCAGCTTGGAGCGCCGCCAGAGCACGTCTTCCGCGCTCACGGCCCATTCGTGGTCCTGCAGGAAGCGCAGCTCGCGCTCGTGCAGGCCGGGAGCGACTTCCAGGCCCAGGTCGGCCATGGCCTTGGCATCGCCCACCAGGTCGGCGATGCGCGCGCCATAGGCACGCGCAAGGCGGCGAGCCAGTTGGCTGCCGAGCCACGGATACCGGGCCTGCACGGCCTCGACGAAGCGCTCGAAGTCGTCGTCGGGCCGCTTGGCGGCGCCGATCCAGCCCGACAGGTCGCCGCCCGCGAGGAAGGCGCCGTCAGTCCAGGCCGGGCGCTGCCCGGCGGACTGGCCCAGCATCCTGCCGACCTCGTCGGCCGCGTCCTCGGCCAGCTTGCGGAAAGTGGTGATCTTGCCGCCCCACACCGACAGCAGAGGCGCGGCCGTGGTGTTCGATTCCAGCATGTAGTCGCGCGTGACGGCCGAGGGGTCGCCCGAGTCGTCGTCCAGCAGCGGGCGCACGCCGGAGTAGGTCCACACCACGTCCGAAGGCGCGATGGGCTTCTCGAAATAGCGGCTGGCCTGGGTGCAGAGGTAGTCGACTTCTTCCTGCGCGATGCGCGCGGCGCCGGGGTCGTCGCCGGTGAGTTCGATGTCGGTGGTGCCGATCAGCGTGAACTCGTCCTGGTAGGGAATGGCGAAGATGATCCGCTTGTCGGGGTTCTGGAAGATGTAGGCGTGGTCGTGCTCGAACAGGCGCGGCACGACGATGTGGCTGCCTTTCACCAGTCGCAGGCTCTTGGTGGCCAGGGCCTCGCCCTTGGCCGACCGGGCCACGCCGCGCAGGAAGGATTCGGCCCACGGCCCCGCGGCGTTGACCACTGCGCGGGCACGCAGCGTGCGCTTGGTGCCGTCGGCACCTAGCAGGGACGCGGTCCAGCCGTCGGCGTCGCGCTGGGCGTTCACGCAGCGGGTGCGCGTGAGCACTTCGGCGCCGCGCGCCTTGGCGTCGAGGGCGTTGAGCACCACCAGTCGAGCGTCGTCGACCCAGCCGTCGGAATAGATGAAGCCACGCTTGTACTGCGACTTCAGCGGCTTGCCGGCCGCGTGCGCGCGCAGGTCGACGCTGCGCGAGCCCGGCAGCACCTCGCGGCGGGCGAGGTGGTCGTACATGAACAGGCCGATGCGGATCATCCAGGCCGGTCGCATCGACGGGTCGTGCGGCATCACGAAGCGCAGCGGCCACATGATGTGCGGCGCGCTCTTGAGCAGCACCTCGCGCTCCTGCAGCGCCTTGCGCACCAGCGAGAACTCGTAGTACTCGAGGTAGCGCAGCCCGCCGTGGATCAGCTTGGTGGAGGAAGACGATGTGTGCGAGGCGAGATCGTCCTTCTCGCACAGCACCACGCGCCAGCCGCGGCCCGCGAGATCGCGCGCGATGCCGCAGCCATTGATGCCGCCGCCGACGATCAGCACGTCGCAGTCGGTGGCAGGCGCGGGCGAAGCGGAAGGAGAAGCGCTCACAGGAATGGGGTCCGTTGATGCGTGACTTTCGTCACTGACGGGGGCCATTGTATTTTCGAGTTTTTTCATTTGGATTCCTTTTGGCGCGATTTTCCTCCGAGTTTTCCCTTAGGTCGATTCGTTTTTGTTCGCTTTAAAGTGACGCGCCGAGTACTCTTGGCCTCAGTCTTCCCGCATTCCACGACGCCTCCGTGAACTCCAACCCCCGACAGATCAACCTCCTGGACACCGTGCGCGCGCGCGGTTCCGTCACCGTCGAGCAACTGGCCGACATGCTCGGCGTGACCCTGCAGACCGTGCGGCGCGACGTGCAGCGGCTGGCCGACGAGGGGCTGCTCACCCGGTTCCACGGCGGCGTGCGCGTGCCCAGCTCGACCACGGAAAACATCGGCTACCAGCAGCGCGAGACGCTGCACGCCGAAGGCAAGGCGCGCATCGCCCGCCGCGTGGCGCAGCTGGTGCCCAACGACTGCTCGCTGATCCTGAACATCGGCACCACTACCGAGGCCATCGCCAAGGCGCTGCTGCGCCACACCGGCCTGCGCGTGATCACCAACAACCTGAACGTGGCCACCATCCTCAGCGGCAACAGCTCGTGCGAGGTGATCGTGGCGGGCGGCTCGGTGCGCCCGCGCGACCGCGCCATCGTGGGCGAGGCCACCATCGACTTCATCCGCCAGTTCAAGGTCGACATCGCGCTCATCGGCGTGTCCAGCATCGAGGCCGACGGCTCGCTGCGCGACTTCGACCTGCGCGAGGTGAAGGTGGCTCAGACCATCATCGCGCAGGCACGCGAGGTGTGGCTGGCGGCCGACGCGAGCAAGTTCAACCGGCCTGCGATGATCCAGCTGGGCACGCTCTCGCAGATCGACCGGCTCTTCACCGACGCCGAGCCGCCCGCGCCCTTCAGCGACCTGCTGAACGCCGCCCAGGTGCGCCTGGAGATCGCGCGCGAGAACTGAAGACGAACAGAAGGAACAAGAACGAATGACGACCACCTACCTGCTCGCCCTGGACCAGGGCACCTCCAGTTCGCGCAGCATCGTGTTCGACCGCGAAGGCCACATCGTCGCCATCGCGCAGAAGGAACTGACGCAGATCTACCCGCAGCCCGGCTGGGTCGAGCACGACCCGATGGAAATCTGGCGCAGCCAGCTCGCCACCGCCCGCGAGGTGCTCGCCAAGGCGAAGCTCAAGCCCACCGACATCCACGCCATCGGCATCACCAACCAGCGCGAGACCACCGTGCTGTGGAACCGCACCACAGGCCAACCGGTGCACCACGCCATCGTCTGGCAGGACCGCCGCGCCGAACCGCTGTGCGCGCAGTTGCGCGACGAGGGCATGACCGACACCATCCGCGAGAAGACCGGCCTCGTCATCGACGCCTACTTCTCCGGCACCAAGCTGCGCTGGCTGCTCGACAACGTGCCCGGCGCCCGCGAGCAGGCCGAGCGCGGCGAGCTCGCCTTCGGCACCGTCGACAGCTGGCTCATGTGGCAGCTCACCGGCGGCAAGGTGCACGTGACCGACGTGAGCAACGCCTCGCGCACCATGCTCTTCAACGTGCACCGCAACGAGTGGGACGCCGAGCTGCTGAAGGCGCTCGACATTCCCGCCTCGCTGATGCCGAAGGTGCAGCCCTCGAGCTCGCACTTCGCGGACACCGACGCGGCGCTGCTGGGCCACGCGCTGCCCATCGGCGGCGTGGCCGGCGACCAGCAGAGCGCCCTCTTCGGCCAGGCCTGCTTCGAGGCCGGCATGGCCAAGAACACCTACGGCACCGGCTGCTTCCTGCTGATGCACACCGGCGGCGAGTTCCAGCCCTCGCACAACGGCCTGCTCGTGACCAGCGCCGCGCAGACCGATGCGAAGCCGCAGTATGCGATGGAAGGCAGCGTGTTCGTCGGCGGCGCCGTGGTGCAGTGGCTGCGCGACGGGCTCAAGGCCATCAAGGGCAGCGCAGAGGTGCAGTCGCTCGCCGAGAGCGTGCCCGACGCGGGCGGCGTGATGATGGTGCCGGCCTTCACCGGCCTCGGCGCGCCCTATTGGGACGCCGACGCGCGCGGCACGATCACCGGCCTCACGCGTGGGACCACGGTGGCGCACATCGCGCGCGCCGCGCTGGAGAGCATCGCCTACCAGAGCGCCGCGCTGCTGCAGGCCATGAGCCGCGACGCGGTGGCCGCCGGCGGCAAGCCCGTGGCCGAGCTGCGCGTGGACGGCGGCGCCAGCGTGAACGACCTGCTGATGCAGTTCCAGGCCGACCTGCTGGGCATTCCGGTGGTGCGGCCCGAAGTCATCGAGACCACCGCGCTGGGCGCCGCCTACCTCGCGGGCCTTTCGACCGGTGTCTACACCGACGCGCGGCAGCTGTCGAAGCTGTGGAAGATCGAACGGCGCTTCATGCCGACGATGGGCCGCGCACAGGCCGAGGAATCGATGGCGCGCTGGGAGCGCGCCGTGCGGCAGGCCACCGCGACCTGACGCACTGGCGGCAGACGCCTACCAGCCCCAGACGAGGCTGCGCTGCACCCACCCGGTGGCGCCACCTTCGTGCCGCACCTTGACCCAGTTGCCGCGCCGCTCGATGGTGCGCAGCACGTCGCCATAGCCCGCCCGCTTCACCACCGGGCTGCGCACGCCCGGCGCGCGTCGCAGGTTGGCCGACCTGGACTTCACCACGTAGTGCGGCGTCTTGCTGGTCATCGAGCGGAAGACCCAGGCCTTGTCGCCCTCGAAGTCGCTGACGTGCAACCAGCCGCCCTTCCTGCCGATCACGCGGAACGGATAGCCCCTGGTGACCGTCCAGTGCGTCTCGTAGCGCTTGCCGGGGCCCGTGCGCATGTTCAGCGTCTTGACGGCGGCGCTCACCATCTGTGTCTGGGCGGCATTCGCGGACGGCAGCGCCGCCACCAGCGGAAGAACGAAAGCGAGCACGAGCGCGGGGAGCCGGCTGAATCTGATCATGGAGCGGAAATTCCTTTCTGAGGACTGATGGAAAAGCCCGTCTGGGCACCTGATTCCCGATAAGTTCCGTGGGGATATCCCTGAGTGCACCGGCTGGCCAAAGAACCTCCCCGGCATCGGGGCTCTGGAGGCCGCAGCGCAGGGCCCGGGGCAGAATGCGCGCGCCCTCCCCGACTCGCCCCGCCGCGCCGCCTGCTTGACCGCCCTGCCCCCACAAGCCTCTCCATCGCGCAACGCGCTGCTTGCCTGCGGCGCGGTCGGCGCGACGCTGCTGGCGCTGATCGCATTGGGCCACGACGGCCGCCGCGTCGCGCAGCTCGCGGTGCTCGCAATGCCGATGGTGCTATGGCTCGCGTGGCCGCTGCGCAGCGCGCGCATGCGGCGCGTTCGCACCCTGCTCGTGTGGCTCTGGGCGATGGGCTTTGCGCTCGACGGCGCGGTGCGCGCGTATCTGCTCGACACCTACCAGGCCGCGCCCGACGGCGCGATGGTGCTCGGCGCCGCGGCCAACACCAACGCACGCGAAGGCGCCGAATACCTGTGGATGCACTGGCGCTCGGCCGTGGTATGGGCCACCGTGCTGGTGATGGCGGGCGTGCTCGTGGGCATGTTCGCGCGGCGCGGTGCCGCGGCGGGCGCGGCACCGTCAGCCCGGCCTTCGCGATGGATGGTGGCGCTCGTCGCGCTGCTGCTTTTGCTCTCGTGCCTGGCCTATGCCAGCAAGCCCTGGCGCAGGCTGCATCCGGCGATCTTCTGGACCCATTGGGTCGACTCCCTCCACG
Source organism: Variovorax sp. CAN15 (assembly GCF_030462475.1). Lineage (GTDB taxonomy): Bacteria > Pseudomonadota > Gammaproteobacteria > Burkholderiales > Burkholderiaceae_C > Variovorax. The sequence continues at coordinate 33,295 of NZ_JASMRZ010000037.1, read as the reverse complement.
CGCTGCGCTCCGCCTGGGCCGACCAGCACAACCAGCGCGACCGCCTGATGGCGCAGGCCAGGACCATCGCGCCCGTCACGACGCAGTCCGGCCCCTCCACCGTGGTGCTTGTCATCACCGACAGCATCAACCGCGACAACATGGCTCTCTATGGCTATGGCCGCCCGACCTCGCCGCGCCTGCTCGCGCACAAGGCGCAGACCGGCGACCAGATGGCGGTGCTGAAGAACGCGTGGTCGGTGGACGCCAGCACCCTGCCCGCCCTGCGCAACATGTTCCACTTCGGCCTGCCCGACGCGGAGAACCCGCCCCACGTGCTGGCACTGGCGCGCGCCGCCGGCTACAAGGTCTGGTGGATCAGCAACCACGACGACCTCGCCATCGAGCAGCAGCACGCACGCCTCGCAGACGTCGTCGACATGGTGAACCGCACCCCCGGCCGCGCGAGCGCCTCGCTCGACGGCGAGATCCTAGACTGCGTGCAGGAAGCACTGGCCGACACCAGCACCGACCGCAAGCTGATCGTGGTCCACCTGATGGGCGCGCACCCGCACTACAGCCTGCGCTTTCCCGAGAACGCCAATCCTTTTGACGACAACGTCGATGCGGTGGAGAACGGGCTGGTCAAGGATGGCCGTTCGGCCTGGGTGCGGCGCTTTCGGCAGGAGTACGACGCCGCGCTGCTGTATCACGACTTCGTGGTGTCGGAGCTGCTGCAGCAGACGCGCGCCCCCGGCAAGCCGGGTGAGTACCGAGCCTGGATGTACCTGTCGGACCATGGGCAGGAGGTCGGACATGTGAGCGACCGTGCGGGACACAGTCCATCGACTGCTTCGGGCTACCGAATTCCGGCCGTCGTGTGGCGCAATCGGGAGCCGCTACCGCAGGATGCAGCGCTGCAGCCGTTTCGCGCGGACTGGGCAGGGTGGACCTTGATGGAGCTGCTGGGCATCCGATGGAACGGGCAACAGTCCGAACGGGATGTGCTGGCGGACTCCTATCGGTGGGAGCCGCCGGGGATTCCGGTGAAGGTGGAGTCGTTCGAACGGTAGTCTTTGAAAGCAATACGTGCGGGCTGCGGCCGGATCGATAGAGTCCGCCCCCCAAAAAAGCCTGCTTCGAAAGGCCAAAAAAGCACTGTTAGTTTCTGGCGCTTTTAAAGAGCCGCTCCAAGCGGCTTCCCAGACCAACGAGCAACAACGGCGCGACGACGAGCAGCGCCGACCCGACCATCAGCTGCTCCGTCGCACTCGAAGGGGGCCTCAACTGGAACATCTGGAGGATCTGTGGCGCGGCCCTCCAATAGGCCGCTACCCACGCTATCCACAACGTCATGAAGGAAATCTTGCCCCACCCCCTCCAGGCTGGCGCTCGCCAAGACCCGAAGATCGCGAATACTGCTCTTCCATAAAAAGTGTCGACCAGAAGGAAGAGCCCCACCACCCATACCGAGAACAGAATTCGCCACTCCTGGTATTGCACGGGCAATGCAACGAGCGCGACCGCAGCGGCCCCAATGATCAGCGAGGCTGAATGCTTCGATGCGAGCTGCATGAAGAGGTAGGGGAAGCCAACGGTGAAGCGCAGTACGCGCGTCAGTTCCGTGGCTATAGCCAACCAGCCAATGCCGTTGCCGAGAAGACGGCGCCGTTGCGCGGTCTCCTGCATGACTTGCCAATATCTTTCGATGTTCTGCCCATAGGCAACATATGCCGCGCGGGCCGCGAAAAACCAAGTTGCGCCTGCACTTGCGGCCGTCCACGGCAGATCAGCAAAAACAGGCAGCGAAAAGGTGCCTGCGATACACAGGATCAATATCGCAGGCATTGCTCCAGTAGCACCTGTGCTGGGACGCTTGGTCCTCCGCTTGCGGTAAAGAGAGGAGACGAGTGGCCGAAGGCAGATCAAGAGGAGGAGGCTGGCCGCCAGAACCAGCATCTGCATCGTTCCGTCGCTTGGTATCGTCGGGAGCCTCATCGTCTCCAGCAGCAAGCAGATGCACGTTGTGCATAGCATGCCAATCGGCAGAAGCCAGTCCCATATGTTCGCCGGAGAAGATGGGTAGTCGACGATCGAGCTGGCTTTCAACTTAACCACCGCGCAAACCAGCGCGGAAGCGCCCATGCCAATAAACCCAACGGCCAGAAGCTCACGCATCCAGGAGGACACGACGTACCCGCCCAGTTGCTCGCCAATGAAGCACAACAAGAACACAAGTCCACCGCGCGCCCAACCTGCGGCGTGAAGCGCGACGCTGCATCGACTGTCCTGAATACCGGGAACTCCAAGCGCACGGCGCTGGCTCGATGTCAATTCGGACCACAGACGACTCAGCCCGCTCTGCGCAAAGAGTGCGAAAGCCCAAAGCTGGACAGTGCTCAGTTGCTGAGCCAGCTGTCCAAGTTCCACCACCTGTGCGTAGCGCTGTTGGATCACATTCCGTCGCGCGAAATAGAGTTCCGAGCGGCTCAGCCGCTCTTCCAGGGCGATGGCCCCTTGTCGCCCCAGCAACTGCGAAGCGCGGAAATCGTTGCCCCATTCGAAGTAGCGGTCCATCGCCTCCATCAGGAGAATTGGCATTTCCTCCGTGCTGATGACCAGTTGCGCGAACAATCGACTTGCCTCAGGGCGTTGCGACAACGGCAATGCATCGAGTTCTCGTTGCAGTGACGGCCAAGCCTCCATGCATGCTTGTTCGCCGTTGTCGCGGATCATCTGCGCGACTCGCTGCACCAGATCTTGCGGATGCACCGGCAAATCGGCTGGATCTTGAGCATGTCGGGGTTCAGCATGTGGTGGATCGCTTTCTTTGGAACTGGCCTCCTCGCTGGTGGATTCACTCCGAGTCTTGTGCGCGCTCCATCCCTTATCGAGGCTCTCCGTGGGCACCTCCTCCTGCTGTCGTACCTCATCGGCGACAGGGACGCGTTGGCTGGATGCGGTCTCGTCTTGCCTCTCGATGGCATCCGGCATCGATCCGCCCCGGATAGCGCCCGGGTCGTTCTCAAGAGCGTCGGGCTCAGCTCCGTGCTTCTTGAACTCGGCCCATTTCACGACCTGGATCTGAATGCCGCCTGCATAGCCCTGCTCACTGTGCGCCGGGTACGTGACGGGCGTCGTCGCTGCTGTCTTCGTATGCAGGCCCGACTTGGCATAGCTCTGCGCCCCCTCGTAGGCGCTGCGCAGGGCCTGATAGGCTGCAGCATCATCATCGGGTCGCGTGACCTTGAGCCGCGTGGCATAGGCTTTCTTGATCGAGATGAGATCGTCGGTCGCCTCAATACCCAGCGTTCGCCAGATGCTCACAGCACGAAACCCTTGTCGATGCTGTCAAGGTAGGTCCTGAATTCGCCGCGTACCTGCTTGATGACATGTTCGTCCTGGGAGTCGAGCACGGCTTCAAATTGGCCGAGTACTCGTGCGATGTCCTGACGAGCATTCCCAAGGCGGTCCTCGTACAAGCGCTTGGCGCGCTCGACCAGGTATGCGTTCTCCTGCTTGTCGCGCGGATGGACCTTGAGCACCCGGAGCTTTTCGAGTGCGACCTTGATCTGGTCGCTTGTCATCACATCGGTATTGCGCTGGATCACACTCTGGACCGTAACGCCAGTGGCAGGCACATGCGCTTCGACTTCCAGCAGTCCGTTGACGTCGTAGGTGAAACGCACGTTCACGGTGACTTCACCGCGCGGCCGGGGCGGAACGGCGACATCGAGCGTCCCCAACTGCAAGTTGTCCAAGCCGCGGGGCGACTCGCCCTGACGAACATCGAGCCTGATGGTGGTCTGCCGGTCCTGCACTGTCGAGAACGGGTGGACTCGGGACAGGGGCACAGGACTGTTTCGTTCGATGATGGGATGAAAGCGGTCGTTGTAGCGACGGCCATCGACTTCCTCGGTCGTGACGATACCTAGCGAATAGGGCATCACATCGGTCAGGACCACCTCATCGAGTGCCGCGTCGCGGGTCTTGAGCGCCGCCTGGATTGCCGCGCCGCGGGCAATGGTTTCGTCCGGGTTGATGGTGCGCAACGGCAGTCGCGAGAACAACCGGGTGACGAGTTGCCGAATCATCGGCATGCGGCTGGCACCGCCGACGAGCACCACCTCGCTGAGCGCGCCAGGGTCGAGTTTGGCATCCATCAGGGCACGCTCCAGCGGGCGGCGCAATCGCTGAAGAAGACCAGCGCAACGGCTCTCGTACTCCGTACGAGTGACCTCCAACACATGTCGACGGTCATCGCGTTGCAGGACCAGGTTGGCGGTCTCGTTGTCGCTCATATCTCGCTTGGCTTGCTCGGCAGCGTGCCAGAGCGCGCGATCGACCTCGATGGCATCCCTGTCCGCGCGAGTCAGGCCCGGCGTCTTCTCCAGGAACCAGTCGACGAGCACCTGCACGAAGTCTTCGCCTCCCAACCGGGTATCGCCTGCGCTGGCGCGCACTTCCACAACGCCCTCGAAATACTCCAGCACCGAGACGTCGAAGGTGCCGCCGCCCAAGTCAAAGACGAGAAATGTCGAATGGTCGGCACGCTCCTGCAGGCCGTAGGCAAGTCCTGCGGCGGTGGGTTCATTCAGCAGCCGTTCCACCTTGAGGCCGGCAATCTGGCCGGCGGCCTGCGTGGCCTTGCGCTGCACATCGTTGAAGTAGGCCGGGACCGTGATGACGGCTTCAGTGACTGGCTGGCCGAGCCAGGCCTCGGCATCTGACTTGAGCGCGCCGAGGACCAGGGCACTCAGTTCTTCGGCACGCAGACTGCGATGCCCAAGTTGAACCCGGTGATCCGTGCCCATCCAGCGTTTGAACATCGTGGCCGTGTGTTGTGGCGCCGTGGCCATCCGCTCGCGCGCGGGAAGACCCACCAACATGCTGCCGTCGTCCAGCAGGCTCACCGCGGACGGCGTCAGGAAATGGCCCAGCGAATTCGGGATGAGTTCGGTCTGTCCGTTGCGAAACACGCTGACGAGGCTGTTGGTCGTGCCCAAGTCAATTCCAACAATCACTTTCTTCCTCACTTCTCTTGCGTTGTTGCGAACCCGTCACCGCCCCCTGCATTCCGCCACAGCATGAATTCGCTCGATCCAGTCAGTCATTTGCTGTCGGAAGCGAGAAGGGTCTCATGGGTTGGTGCGGAGGACGCCCGAATCAGGTCTTGGCTGCAGGGCGCAGCGCGTCTGCGGTTGTTGGTGCCCGCTTGATGCGCGGCTCTAGCCGGGAAAGGACATCGTCGGTAGCGAACGTCTTCTCGTCCATATCCTTGAGATCGGATCTCAACTCGACGAGTATCGAGCGCACCGGCTGCGCAGGCCCCGGGCCACTGGACGGGATGTAGATAAACAAGGGTGCCTGGCTCTTCACCATCGTCGGCGGCGCCCGGAACACAGGCACGGCGCCTGCGGTTCGCTGCATGTGGGGGTCATGGGCCGCAACGATCTGGTCGCCTTCGTGCTGTGGATGCAGCGCTACCTGACTGACTTCCACATCAGCCAACGGGCTCATCTGCCCAAAGACATCGTCGCCTGCAAGAACCGTGGTGTCGACCAAGCCTTCGACGATCTTGAACGCCGGCGCGCCAGCCTCCTTGGCGATCTGTGCAGTGCGATAGAGCACGAACGCATCGGCCCATCGCAACGGCGTGCGCGACGAGCCCGTGAAGCGCACGCGGTACAACTGGTCGGACAGCTTGCTGCTTGTATAGCCGAAGTTGTTTCCGCCCGCCCCGGCCTCCCGGTATTGCGTCGGAGCGACACAGGCAGCCAATGCAACTGCTGCAACCAGCGTTGCAACCATCTTCGTGAACATGAGTTTTCTCCCCGAGTACTGAGCAGTCGATCTGTTGCGGCGTGGTTCAGAAGCTTGCATTGAGATTGAATCCCAGCGTGACCTTCGCGGTGCGGTAGCCCTCCGGCTTGCTGATCGGCGCGCCAACGAAGAAGTCGTAGCTCAGCTTGGTCCACTGGCCGCGCACGCCGATGACGGCACCGGCCAGGCTGCGACCGAGCAGGTCGACCGTCGAGCGGCCGCCGACGTGGCCATAGTCGGCACCGACGTACAGCTCAGCCCCGCTCTGCCCCACGGCCCATCCGATGTCGTTGCGGATGAGCCAACCGCGCTCGCCCATCAGGCTCGTCTCTCCATCGAAGCCGCGCACCGTGTAACGACCGCCGATGGCGAAGCGGTCCTGCGGCGTCAGCGGCGTACGGTTCCACTGGGCGCGGATCAGGCCGGAGTAGCGCAGCTTTTGTTCGCCGAGCTTGAACGGTGCGTTGAGACTGATGTCGGCTGTATAGAGCTTCAGCCGCGACGTGCCTTCGCCGAACTCATCTTCCGGCGCGGTGCGCGAACCGAGGCCGCCGGTGCCACGCTTGTAGGCCAGCGTGCCTTCGAGCGTCGCCTCGCCGATGTACTCCTTGTGATTGAGGCTGAGCTCCCAGCCGCCGACCACACGGTGCTGCACCTCGACCTCAGTGTCATCGACGAAGTTGCGCGACTCGCGTCGCCAGCCCTTGATCGCCACCGTCGTCTTGCGGCTCTGATCGCGGTAGACGAGGCGCGAGAGCTTGACCTCGGCGTTGTTGGACTTGCCGGCGTAGACGTAGTCCTGGTTCAGGCCGGCCACGCTCTGGTGGTACTGGCTGTTGGAGGCCGTGAGGCCCAGCAGCCAGTAGCCATATGGCAGCGAGTAGTGGACGGTCTGGCCTTCGGTGCCCTTGGCCGGGTCGCCGAAGACGTGGTTGTTGATGTTGTGGTTGGCGCTGACGTAGAACAGGTCGTTCAGGCCGAAGGGGTTGTCGAGGGACAAGGTCGCACCGGCCTGGTATCGGCCAGTGGCTTCGGTGCCGCTGTCGTCCAGGCTCAGGGTGACGCGCCATTTCTTGGATTGGACGTACTTGACGACGAGGTCGCTGTCGCCGGGCTTGGCGTCGGGGGCGGTGGAGGGCTCGATCTGGATGTCGGCTTCGGCTGTCGGGGTGCGCTTGAGGTTTTCCAGGCTTTGCTCGATGTCGCGCAGATTCAGAAGGTCGCCGGCACGCGCGGGAATGGCCGTGGCCAGCAAGGTGGAGCTGCCGAGCAGCTTGGAGGAAGAATCGGGCGTTGTCCGAATGGCTGCGATGCGGCCAGGCACCAGCGAGAGTGTCAGCGTGCCAGTCGACAAGTCCTGTGGCGCGGCGAGGACTCGGGTGGTGACAAAGCCGCGCGCGATGACGGTTTGCTGCGCTCGTGCGAGGACCACGTTGACGCCAGCCGTGCCGAGGCACCGGCCGGTGGGTGAATCAGTGCCATCAGGCCCCGACAGATCGGCGACGGCCCATTGGAAGGAGGCCGACTGCTCGCCGGCCAGCAGAACTCGGTCGATGCGAAAGCATGGGGACTCAGACTCGGGAATGCGCTGAGTCGGCGGTGGTGGAGCGGCCTGCGGGCGCTGTTCGACCGTGCGCTCGTTCTGCTCACGCAGGGCACGTTCGCGCTCTTGCTGACGCTGCTGCTCGACAAAGGGTTGTGGCGTGGTAGAGGACTGCTGGGCCCAGGCCCCCAGTGGTGAAGCGGCAAGGACTGTGGCCACGGCCATGCGCGTGCGCCGATGCACGCCAACGGAACAAACCATGATCAGCGCCTGAACTCGACCGCACGGACCGCTGATGGTTTACCTGAAAAGCCGCTCACGGTGCCATCGGCGCCAAAGAGGATGTCCACCGGCTCATCCTCCTGAGTCGTCCAGTATCGCCATGTGTTGCCGCTCAGGTCCTTGGTGTCGTTGCGCGATGGATAGCTGAGCGACATCAGCACCTGAGGCCGCGTCATGCCGAGGACGACCTTTGCTGAGTACACGGCCTTCTGCACGTCGGGGCTCCAAGTGGCGAGCGTCAGCTTTGGGTCTGTCGGAACGACGATTTGGCGCATCCAGCGCTGCATGTCCTCCTTGCTGTGGGCCGTGTCGTCGCGCAGAGAGACGTAATCGCCGCCAATCATTCCGTATGCGTACTTGTCACGCTTCACGGTGTCGATCACGGCAGACTCGCCGGCCGGCACGATGGCGCCGCCCAGCATGTTGGCGCTGGAGACCCAACCGTAGTCGGGGCGCAGGTTGCAGCAGGTGTAGCCGGTAATGGGCGGAGCAAGCTTGGTGGCGCAACCTGTCAAGATCACGCAGGCGGTTGCTGCAAAGAAAGTCGCAACATGCGCAAGGGGGTGTGACAGCTTCATTTTCTTTTCTCAGGAATGATTTTTTCTTGATTCTCAGAGCCCACCTCTGTGACGTATGCGTTCTTGATCAACGTACAGCACGATGAGGAAGGAAACGGCCTTCTCAAGACATTGCCCAATAGGGTGTTCTCTCATTTCTATATTGATAGAACTTTGACTCAGGATGCAACGCCGATTCTTCCCAGCTGTTCATCGGGGACCAATCGAGCGAAGTAAGCTCGTCGCAAAACACTCGCCATTCGGGCGACCACCGGGCGCTGCGGTTAATCCACAGGTCGTGCGGAATGCCATCACGATCAGGCCCTAGAAGTTCGGCTCGGCGCAGCAAAGACATATCAAGCCAGGGATCCGAGGCCAAGCGCTGGACCGTCGCTGGCTCGAACAATTCGGGCAGATACGGACGGACGTAGGGGTAGCCCTCCTCCGCCTTCTCCACATTGATGCTAAACAGAGCCTCGCGCCGGTCGTACATATCGTCCATCTCTCGTTCGGTATATCGGCCTTGGCCCCTCAACCAAACCTCGAACAGATCGTTCGCGCTTAACGTTACACCGCTTGGGTTGGCTTGCCGGAAACGCTCGTATAACAACTCAAGCAAATCCGGAGGCAAGTACGCATGACGGCTTGTGGGGTAACCCAAATAGTCAAGGCGAAAGAAGGGGCCTATATGATCCGACAGCCCCCAGCATGCCCAAGCGCTACGCCCCTCACCCACCCAGATGTCAGTGAGCGTGTCGTGACCACAGTAAAGATAGCTATTGCTCACGGTTATCTCCTGAAGTTGCTCATCGGCTGTAGAGGAATAAGCACGGTGCCGAACTGATCGACCACAACGATGCTGCGTCCGACAATCTTCGAGTCGCTGAAGTTTGCAATTTTTCCCGCGAGTTGTGCTTTGTTGGAGTTGTAAGGTACCTGAACCGCAATGATGTCGCTTCCTCCCTTTCCAAGCTCCATATCAAGATCTCTCCTCACTTGTTTCTCAAACCCATTCGCTCCCGCAACCGCCTTCACTTGCACTGTTGTGTCAGTCATTCCTGTCTTGTTGTTGAGGAGCAAAACATCCGGCCCCTCTACATTGTCTCCGGCCACCTTCGGAGTAGTTCCGGGCTTGTAGACTTGCGCGAAAATCGACTCCGCGCCTGCTTGGCTAAGCGGTAGATCATTGCGCTTGGAGTGCTCCGCCACTAGTTCATTGATTCGCCCTTGGGGCGGCAGCGGATTGACTGACGCCGCATCCCGATTTGCATTGTTGTCAACGCGCGACGCATTCTTTTCGATGGCGGCCTGCCTAGCCACTGCTACGTCCTCCATCGCTCCGCTCAGATTCCGTGTCACGTTCCGAGCTACTCCTGCCAAGGCTCCTTCCGTCGCCATCGCGATGTCGATGTTCATGGCCAGCGAGGTCATAATCTCGCTCCTCGTGGGAATCACGCACGAGGAGGTGTTCGCGCACGCCAACTGGTAGTTCAGGTTGGCGGTGAAGTAGACATCCTTGACGAACTTCATGCCCCCCGTATCGCCCTCCGATCTGAACTGCTCGTAGAGATCGGCCCAGGCTTTCTTCGCATCGGCCAGCCCTTTGCTGTTCTCCTCCGAAGGCTCTTTCAGCACAGCCAGCTCTGCCCGATGAAGCTTGTCCAGCAGATCCTGCTGTTCCAGGTCGATCCGGTCCCATTTGTCGATCACTGCCTTGCAGTTGCCGACCTTCTGGCAGTCGGCCAGCTCCTTTTCCTTCCGGGCGACCTGCTTGCCGGTGAGGAAATTGTTGGTTACCTCGTTGAAGGCCCCCACAGCACCCGGCGTACCGCCCACCGCCGCGCCCACGGCGGTGGTCAGACTGGCCACCAGAATGTTTCGGGTCGCCTCGTCCACACCCAGGCCGCCAACTACCCGCTCAATCACGGGCGCAACCTGGGTGCTGAGCACCGCACCTGTGGCTCCTGCGGCGCCTGCCGTCAACCCGCCGATGACCGCATGTCCCGCAGCGCGACAACTGCCATCTGCAGACCAGCAACTGATGCCCTCCTGGTCTCCTTTGTCCTTTGCCTCTTGCAGTCGCTGATTCGCGACGTCGGCCCAGGCTCTTGTCGCGTTTTGCCCGAACTGCTGCGTGATCTGGGCTTGTGCCTGAACGTCCTTGAGGATGGCCTGTGTGTTCCAGTCTTTGACCAACGTCCCGGCGCTGCTAGGGTCGCCGGTCCTGACATTCGTATTGCCCGCGATGCCAGAGATGCCGCTCGTTGTCACGCTGGTTTGGCTGCTACCGTAGCTGCCCACGCCGGCGCCACCAGCCGGGCGAGTGCTTGCGACGCTATTGCCATTCGCATCCTTGGGCGGAGTCCAGGACCAACTGGATGACTGCTCGGGCGTGTTCTCAGTCGCGTCCGTCGGCCTGGTGCCGTAGCCAAGGGGGGCACTGGCACCGACCGCATACGCCTGCCCGTCGGAGCGATTGACGTTGTTCAGGTCCGTCATCGTCAGCGTTCCGCCCGTGTGGAAGCTGTTGCGGTTGTTGTCGATGGCCGCCTGGGTGCTCTCGATCACAGCGCCTGTGAGGGTCGTGTTGCCTTGCACATTGACGTTGAAGCCGCCAGCACCAGCCATGATGCCGGACTGGGTGTTCGGACTGATGTAGTAGCCGTTGGCCGAACCGCCACCTACGCTGGCCGAGGGCAGCACGATGGCCCCGCCGCAGATCGGTGGAACACAGATGCTCAAGCCGAATCCGCTGTTGGACTGACGACTCTGGCCGATGCTCACATCCTGCAAGGTCGTGATGTTCAGGTCGCCTCCCACGTCCGCCGCCACCCGATTGGCTTCGATGGTCGCCCCGTTGAGCGTCAGGTTGCGTCCACTGGAGACGTTCACCGCCTTGCCGCCTGAGACCTGGGTGGCATTGTAGGTGGTCGCGTTCTGGTTGTCGCTGCCCTTGCCGTTTTGCACGCCGATCTGGAAGCTGAGACCGGTCTGGGCCCCCGCGCCGAGGGTCACCCCGACACTGGCGCCGTGGCTGGAGTTCTGGCCCACCGTCACGCTGGTGTTCTTGCTGGCCGCCAGGGTGATGTCGTTGTCCGCCGCTAGGTTGGCGGTGTTGCCCGCCGCGATGGTGGAGCCCAAGACATTGATGTTGGAGGCAGCCCCTGCACCCGTGGCGACGATGTTGACGTTGTTGGCTCCCATGACACTGGAGCCCACGGCCGTGCTGGTGGTCGTGGTGCTGATGCCCTGGCTGGTGTTACGGCTCAGGCTCACGCTCACGCCGTAGGTCAGCGGGGAGCTGGCGCCGCCCGCGAAGTTGCTGACACTGTCATAGACCTGCTTGCCCGTCATCGCGACATTCAGTGCGCCCAGGGCCTGAGCGCGAGTGCTGTTGGTCTCGCTCATGGCCGAGACGGAATTGCGAAGCTGGCCCAGGGTCCCGCCTCCACCTCTGTGCAGGTCAGTGGTGCTCACGCTTACGCCGAAGGCCCCTACGCTGGCGCTGCCGCCCAACTGGGAGCTGGAACTGCGCTGCAAGCTCGTGGTCTGTTCGGTGTTGTACGCCTCGTTGATGGTGACGTTCTTCGCCAGGATGCTCACGTCCCCGCCTGCCAACGAACCCGCCTGCCCGGCGGCCAGAACGCTGCTGGCGGTTTGCCGGTATTCGTTGCCTGCCACGAGGGTCACATTGCCCCCCAGGCTAGCGACCTGACTGGATTGCTGGGTGGTGCCGATACTGGCCTGCGCTTCAAAGTTCTTGACGTGCCCCAGCCCAGGTGCGGACCAGGAACCGATGAACCCGCTCTTGCTGTTGGCCGCCGAACTGCTGCTGATCCGGGTGTTCTGGGCGCTCTCGAGGGTGAGGTTGTGCCCTGCCACCATGGTGATGTCCTTGTCGGCCATCACAGTAGCGGCTTGCAAGATCGTGTCACGGCCGCTCACCGTTTGCAGGCTGCCCGCAGAGATGGTGGTGCCCACGGCCTGGGTCTGGATGTCGGCGCTGGTGCCGCTGCCCGAACTGTTGCGGTTGCCGTAGCCGCCCACCGGCCCGCCGGCATCGGAGGCGACGGCCCAAGCTCTCGACAATGCCGTGGAGCTGCTGCGCTGCTGGCTCACGTGCAGTTCCTGGGCGGTCCGGTTGGCGGTGGTGAGGTTGATGTCGCGCCCGGCCGACAGGCTCATGGCATCCTGCGAACTCAGTTGCGCGGCCTGGGCATTGAGGTCGTTGCCCGCGACCAGGGCCATGGTCTTGCCGCTCAGACTGCTGGAGACCACGTCCACGGTGCTGGAGCTGTCCAAGGTGCTGGAACTGCTCTTCCTGAACAAACTCTTGGAGGAACTCTGCGTGGCCGCAGCCACGCTGCTTGTGGCTTGACCCGCCGTGATGTTGATGTCGTTCTTGGCCGTGGCTACCAACGCACCGTCCATGCTGGCGATCGCACCCGCACGGATATTCAGGTCATTGCCTGCCGCAAGCCGCACATTGCCCTGTCCCTGGATGACGGAGCCAACCTCCTGACTCTTGGATGAGATGCCCGCCGCGTTCTTGTTGGCGAACGAGATGGTGTAGCCCTCGGTCACCGTGCCCAGCTTGACATCATGTCCGGCACCGACCCCCACTGAGCCTGCGCTGACCAAAGCCGCGCCGATCAGATTCACGTCATGGCCCGCGGACGCGATCAACACGCCGCCCGGATTGGTGACGTAAATCCCCGCCACGCGGTCGATGGCAGTGCTCGTGCCACGGGATCGGGTGGTGGTTTCTATGTTGATATCCCCGCCGGCCGTCAGAACAGCGGCATCCCTGGCCGTGATGCTCGCACCGATGTTGTTGATGTTGTTGCGCGCATCGATCCTGACGTTGCCACCCGCAATCCGCCCGCCGTCAAGGTTATTGACGTTTTCGGCTGTGATCGACACCAGGGAGCGGCCAGCAATGGTGCCGGTATTGACCACATCCCCCGAGCTCTTGATGACCGTGGCATCGGCACTCAGAAGTGCCCCAGAGCCATCGATGTCACCCGGACGAACGCGCACATACACCTGCGGAACGAGTACCTTCTGAGTGGAGCCATCCGGCAAGGTGACCGTCCGCTCGACCAACCAGACGATGTCACTGGTCAGTTGGGCCATCTGCGCTGCCGTCAGGGCCACGCCGGGGCGCAAGCCGTACTGCTTCGCGAAGGTCACCCCCGCATCCATCAGCGCGGCGTACTGATCGTCGTCGTTGTTGTACCCATCCAGATAGCGATATCCCGTGAGCTGAGCGACCTGCTCACGAATGAGCTTCTGCTCGTAGAAGCCGTCGCCCAGACGCTTGAGGATGTTGTTGGGGTCCAGGCCGAGGCTGTTCAGCAGGTAGTCGCTGCTGAGCCAGTTGCGGTAGTTGGCAAAGCGCGGATCGGTCTCGATCAGGTAACCGCCGCCCGCACGGATGCTGAACAGGCTGGCGGTGGGGATGCGCGTATTCGGGCCACTGGTACGCACGACCATCGGTACAGTCTGGCTCGCATCGGTGTCTCCGGCGCCAGCGGCAGCATCGGCTGAACCTGCGGCACTTCCCGAAGTTTTGATGACGGCACCGACATTGGCCGCTACTTGCACGATGGTGTCCGGGCGGTTACCGCCATTCGTCCCACCGGCAGCGCCCGCGCTCCCCGCCGCGCTACCGACCGGTGCAGATCCTGCATCGTAGCCATTGGTGGCGTTGATGTTCTCCTGATACTTGTAGGCGCCCAGTGTGATCGTCTCCGGCGCAGTGATGATCGGTATCGGAATGGGTGTCTGCGACTGCCCTTCGTTATTGACCACTGTTGCCGACCCTGTGACCGTTCGCGTACCCGACAACTGGGAGGACACATACTCAGTGGAAGTGATAGTCCCGCCTGCCAGCACCTGGCTGTTCTCGTTGTACAGCCGACCGTTGACGCTCATGCTTCCGCCCGCAACAAGATGGGCAGGATCGATGTTGATTGCAGTATCTTCCGTGGTCGTGATGAGGTTGTTCCAGACGCCGTAGCCTCCCATGCCGACGAGTTCACCAGTCTTCTGGAGGAAGACCAGGCCATTGGCGGCGTCGAGGGTGACTTCGTCCAAGCGGTAGGTAGTGGTCCTGCCGATCCCGCTTCCTAGGGGAGTGTTGGGCGCAATACCAACCTGAAGGCCGGATGTGACCGTTTGGGGCCCTCTCTGAATGTGCACGTCGCGGTTGTTGACGTTCGCCATCGAAATGGACATGTCACCCAGCGACTCGATGTCTGCGCTTAGGTTGTTGAGCACAGAGCCCTGCCCTATGGCCTTGCGGTTGGCGTCAAGCGAGCCGCCAATGCTCATCGCATCCGCGCCCATTCCGCCGCTGAAGATCAATGCATGCTCGCGGTTGGTGATGGTGGTCGCACCAATGTTGAGGGTGCTGCGCGCGGCAATGGTCCCTGCCTTGGTCACGCCGGCGACAGTCTCCGCGTCATTCTCGAGCGTACCGGTGGCAATGGAGATCGCATTGCCGTAGATGCGACCCGTGCCGATATTTTTCAGAGGCCCTGTTCCTGCATTGATCCGCGTGTCGTTCTTGCTGTCGATCAGGCCACGGTTGGTCAACGTGCCGCTGGTGTTGATCGTAGTGTTCGTGCCCGACATCTCCGCATTGGCCGAGTTTTCAACGTTGTTGCCACCGACCGTGAGCGTCTGGCCCGCCAGCAGCTTGCCGTTATTCGTGAAGTTGCCAGTGGTGGTGTAACTCAGGTTCCCGTTGGCGGCCACCTCGCCGTTGTTGGTGACGTTCTGTGTGAGCGCGAGGCTCAGGTCCTGCCCCGAAACAGCCTTGCCGTCACCGCTGAACGTCGCTGCGTCGATCTTGAGGCTCTTGTCTGCTACCTGCGTGCCGTTGGTATTGACCAGGTTCAGCGTCTTGGCACCGGGATTCGCGCGATTGGGGTCGCGAATGCTCAGCTCGTTGCCGGCCGAAAGCAGGCCATTGGTGTTGCTGACGGTGCCACTGCTGGTGATGGTCGTATCGACATCGGCACGGATGGCACCAGAGGTGTTGTCCAGCTCGCCAGTGCCGATGGCAACGGACTTTCCTTCAATGCCTTGGTTGGTGCCGAGCGTGTCTTTGTTGACAATGCTGCCGGCGTTGAGCGTTGTTGTCGCTGCCGAGCGGACCAAACCGCTCGTATTGGCGATGCTGCCGGCATTGATATCCAAGTTGCCCACAGCCAGCGTCTGACCGCCGCCGTTGTCGTAGCGCGCACCGTTGGTGTTGATTACAACCGCAGACTGCCCGATCACTTGGCCATTGCCTGTGTTCGTGAACAACTGGGTGTCGGCGTTGAGCGCATTCTTCGCGCCGATGAAGCCCGCCGCATTGTCCACGTCGCCGACATTCTTGAGGGTCAACGTATCAGCGCTGGTGATGCCGCCCTGTTTGGTGGAGTAGCTCGCGGCGTTGGAATTGGTGAGTTTCTGGCCATCGGTATCAATGGTCATTGCACCGCCATTGGACTGAATCAGGCCGGTGTCGTTGTTGAGGGCGCCCGACTTGATGTCGACGGTGGTAGCCGCCGCCAATGTTCCCTGCTTGCTGTTGTCCAGAGCATTCTTGCGGGTATCCACGCTCAGGCTTTCGCCAAAGACGGTGCCGCCCCTGTTGATCAAGCCCCCGTTCGTCAAGGCCACGTTGGCGCCTGCTTGCAGCATTCCTCCGGTGTTGGTAGTCGCTCCGGATGTGGTGACGCTCAAACTCCCCTTGACCGCAGCGGCAGTCCCACCGCTGTTGTCCAGCGTTCCGTCTACAAGAAGGGTCGTGCTGCCATTGGCAGCCAATGTCCCGCCGACGTTCGTTGCAGCTCCACCGATGGTGGCGCTCAAGTCGCCCACTGCCGTCACACTGCCGGCATCGTTGTTGAGACTGCCCGCCGTGGCGGTGGTGTTGCCACCCGCGCCAATCGATCCCTTGTTGCTGTTGTCGAGCAGGCCGCCAACGGTCAGACCGAGGCTGGAAGTTTCTGCGGCACGAACGGAGCCGCCTTGGTTGGTCAGGCTGCCGGCTGCGATGGTCGTGTTGCCGTTGCTCGCAATGGTGCCGGATGTATTGTCGATCGCTCCCACGACAGTGATACGGGTGGCGTCAGAGCCAGTCTGCACAATCTGACCACCACGATTGCTCAGCGAGCCTGCGTCGATGGAGATTTGCTTGGCGCTGGTTGTCGCCTTACCGCCGTCCTGGTTGAATGCCCCCGACACGGCGACCACCAAAGCGTTGTTCGCTGTGATCTGACCGTCGGCACCGTTGAAGCTGCCCCCTGTGACGATCAGAGTTCCGGGACCCGCGTGCTCGATCTTGCCCACGTTGCTGGTGATGGCCGTGCCCTGCAGCGTGAGGTCTTGCCCATTGCTGGCGATGCGACCACCGTCGTTGTTCAAGGTGCCGCTGGTCACAATGGTCGTCGCGCCCGTGCCGGTCTGCACGATCTCGCCCGCGTTCGTATTGGCGAGGTTCGAGGCGTTGATTTGCAACTGACCGGCATTGAGCGTGCCAGCGTCATTCACGAGGGTCTGCGTCGCGTTGCTATTGGCCGTGATGCTCAAAGTGCCTGGCGTGACGACCGTGGCATTGCTGGTGGTCACATTGCCCTGAGTGGCCGTGACCGCGATGTTGGTCGCACTGGTCTGGCCGGTCGACAGATCGATGCTCGCCCCTTGCAGCATGGCATTGCCCGCCGCGATGTTGGTGCCGTTGGCGACCAGGGCGCCCGTGGAGGTCACACGCAGGTCACCCACACTGCCAAGCTTGCCGTCGCCCTGAGCACCAGCCCCGAGCACACTGGACGTACCGCTGCGCATGCTGCCGGCAGCGATCGTGGTGCTGCGGCCCGCCGTGACACTGCCGTCGTTGGTCAATGCGCCACCAACCGCAATGTTGGCATCGTTGCTCCCGCGCAGGCTGCCACCGTTGGTGAGCGAACCGGCCTGGATACCGAGATCGGTGGTCGCGCTGATATTGCCACCACCGCCGTTGGTCAGTGCGTTGGCTACGCCGAGCTGTACACCGGCTTGTGCAGACTGAACGCTCCCGCCAGTATTCTCCAGCGAGCCGGTGTTCAGTCTCAGCGTCTGATTTGAAGCCAGCGTGCCGCTGTTGTTGGTGGTGGCGCCAACAACGTTCGCGGTCAGTACACCCGTGGCCGAGAGCGTGCCGCGAGTGTTCTCCGCCTTCCCCCCCACCATAAGGTCGGCATCAGAAGCGCTTGTCAGCACGCCGTCGGTGTTGATCAGGTCGCCGCTGGTGGCAATGTTCAGACTGCCCGCATTGAGCTTGCCACCCGTGTTGTCGAACGAGCCGACGTTTGCGCCGAAGCTCTGGCTGACGTTCAGAGTGCCACCAGCATTCGAAAAGTTGGGGCCGACGACCGCCATGCTGGCGGCTGACAACGTGCCACCCGCGTTGTTGATCTGTGGTGTTTGCAGCGCGATCGGACCACCAGCGTAGATGCGGCCACCGTCGTTCAGAATCGTTCCCGCCGCGGTGATGGTGCCAGGCGATGTGGGGACAAACGGTGCCGGTGCCGGCGAGGCGGCATCACTGGAGCCTGAACCCGTTCCGGAGCTGGTTCCCGTGGTGGAAACGCCTGGGCTGGTGCTGCCACCTGTGCCGGTACCGCCCCCGGTGCTCGTGCTACCTCCCGTGCCAGTGGTCGGCGTTGGTGCCGGCTCGATACCGATGACTCCGCTGTTGGTGTTCGAGAGAACCGGTGCAGTGATGCCGAGGCCTACGCTGCTGGTCTGGCGGATCGTACCGCCCCGGTTGTCGATGTCGCTGACACTGGAGATCTCGACGCGTGTGCCTTCGAGGGTGCCAGTATTTTCAAGACGCCCCGCTGCTGTGACGATGAGATTGCCGTTGCTCGCGCCGATGTTGCCGGCATTGCGTACGCCCAGCCCGGCCTCATTGCCCACAAGCGTGATTTTTCCTGCATACATGCCGCCGAGGGCCGCCACATCGAGAGTGAAGGTCGGTGCTGCGCCCGTTCCTGTCGTGGGGGTGATCTGCGTATGGTCGGCACTGACCTGATTCGCACCGGTCACCACCTTGAGCTCGCTGGCCCAGATGCTCGCATTGGCCTGCACAGCACGCGCAAGAATGGCCGCGTAGTCGGTCTTGCTGGCATCGAGGCCCGCGCCGTCGATGGTGATGGTTCCGCCACGAACCAGGAAACTGTCGAGACCGCCGACGGCGTTGAACTGCGGCGTGCCGGTGGTGAGCGTGGCGCGGCTGGCATTGATGAAGCCGCCGCCATCGACGCTGATGCCTGCGGGGTTGGCGATGATCACTTCCGCGCGCTGGCCGCCCACTTCGATGTAGCCGCGAAGCTGGCTGGGCGTTCCGCCGTTGACCTCGTTGAGGATGATGCGCGCCGGGCCCGTGGCCAGATTGGGGTTGCCCTGAACGAACCCACCCAGTTGGGTCTGCACGTTCACCCGGCTGTTGTTCAGGATGGCGCCGCTCGAACCGACGCTGAACTGGTTGTAGACGTTGCGCGAGACGCCCGCGGCGGAAGGCGTCTGAATGTTGACCAGCGGCACGCCATTGGGGGCTGTCAGCACAGTCGGGCGAAGATTGCCAGGGACGTAGGGAGCACCGACGATCTGGCCCTGTGCGGCCCCTGCGATCAGCACACCCGCGAGGGCGGTAGCACCTGCGGCGGTCGTTGCCCTGCTAGCGCCCTTTCCAGTGCTGGCGGCCGTTTCCTGGACCACCATGCGCATCCCTCTGGCCGCGTTGAAGACCACGCGGTGCAAGTGCCGATTCATTGTTCTGACGCTCCCTGATAGTTGTCACGTCACATTCAAATCTGTGACGAAATGAAAGCTACGGGGCGCGATTATGAAAGAGCGGCGCTTGCGTTCAAGGAATTAATACATGCTTTTCAACGACTTAGGTGAGCCTAATCAGAAATATTAATTCTTTTGGATTAAATATTGTTGATATTTCACAACGTCAACAATTGTCAAAAATTGATGCGAAACAGGCGACGCATCGCCTTTGCCAAGAGGGCGATGCTTCCTCATTTCGCTAGAAGATCAATGCGCCGGAACCAGAAAATCCTGGCTGATTCGAACCCCCAGCTCATTCACCCGATCGAGGAATTGCGTGAGATACGCATGCAGCCCCGTCGCCAGGATTTCGTCGACGCGCGCATATTGCAGATCGGCCAGGAGCTTCCCGGCACGGCGCTGGGTTTCGGCGCTCTGCTCGTTCTGAACTTTCGCCAGGTTGTTGACCACCTCGACCAGGCTCGCATGCAGCGAGCGCGGCATGTCGGCGCGAAGAATGAGCAGTTCGGCCACGCGCTCGGGCTTGATCACGTCGCGGTACACCTTGCGGTAGACCTCGAAGGCCGAGACGCTGCGCAGGATGGCGCTCCAGTGATAGAAGTCGTATTCCTGATCTTCCTCGGTGGCGGCGCCGAAGAACTCGCTGTTGAGCGCGTGGAACTTCACGTCGACCAGGCGCGCGGTGTTGTCGGCGCGTTCGAGGAAGGTGCCCAGGCGCGAGAAGTAGAAGGCCTCGTCCTGCAGCATGGTGCCCAGCGTGACGCCGCGCGACAGGTGCGAGCGGAACTTGACCCATTCGAAGAACTGGCCGGGGTCGCGCTCGAAGTCGCCCGAGCGCAGCATGCGGTTGACTTCGAGCCAGGTGGTGTTCTGCGTTTCCCAGGCTTCGGTGGTGAGGGCGCCGCGCACGGCGCGCGCGTTCTCGCGTGCGGCCTTGAGGCAGGAGACGATGGACGAGGCATTGCTCTCGTCCTTGACCATGAACTCCATCACCTCCTTGGGCGCGATCTGGTCGTACTTCTGGTTGTACCAGGGCAAGAGCTCGCTGATGGAGAGCACGCCCTGCCAGCCGTACTTGGCGACTTCGGCGGACTGGGGCAGGAGCGAGGTCTGGTAGTTGACGTCCAGCATGCGCGCCGTGTTCTCGGCGCGCTCGGTGTAGCGGGACATCCAATAGAGGTGGTCTGCGGTGCGGGACAGCATCGTTCGTGCTCCTACTGCGATTGGCTTTGCGACTGTGCGGGAGCCTTGGCCTTGGGCACACGGTCGGCTTCGAGAATCCAGGTGTCCTTGGTGCCGCCGCCCTGCGACGAGTTCACCACCAGCGAGCCTTCCTTGAGCGCCACGCGCGTGAGGCCGCCGGGCACCATCTGCACTTCGCTGCCCGAGAGCACGAAGGGGCGCAGGTCGATGTGGCGCGGCGCGATGCCGGCGTCTACGAAGGTGGGCGAGGTCGACAGGCTCAGCGTGGGCTGGGCGATGTAGCCGTCGGGCTTGGCGATCACGGCCTTCTTGAAGTCCTCGATCTCGGCCTGCGTGGCGGCGGGGCCGATCAGCATGCCGTAGCCGCCGGCGCCGTGCACTTCCTTGACGACCAGGTCCTTCATGTTGTCGAGCGTGTACTGCAGCTCGTCCTTGTTGCGGCACATGTAGGTGGGCACGTTCTTCAAAATCGGCTTCTCGCCGAGGTAGAACTCGACCATCTTCGGCACGTAGGGGTAGATCGACTTGTCGTCGGCCACGCCGGTGCCCACCGCATTGCAGATGACGACGTTGCCTTCGCGGTAGGCGCGCATCAGGCCGGCGCAGCCCAGCGTCGACGTGGGGCGGAACACCTCGGGGTCGAGGAAGTCGTCGTCCACGCGGCGGTAGATGACGTCCACGCGCCTCGGCCCGCGCGTGGTGCGCATGTAGACGAAGTTGTCCTTGACGAACAGGTCCTGCCCCTCGACCAGCTCCACGCCCATCTGCTGCGCGAGGAAGGCGTGCTCGAAGTAGGCGCTGTTGTACATGCCGGGCGTGAGCACCACCACCGTGGGCTCGGCCGTGGCCGGCGGCGCGCTGGCGCGAAGCGTTTCCAGCAGCAGGTCGGGGTAGTGCGCGACCGGCGCGATGCGGTTCTGGTTGAAGAGCTCGGGGAAGAGCCGCATCATCATCTTGCGGTTCTCGAGCATGTAGCTCACGCCGCTGGGCACGCGCAGGTTGTCTTCGAGCACGTAGTACTCGCCGTTGCCCTCGGCGTCGGGGGCGCGGACGATGTCGATGCCCGAGATGTTCGAGTAGACGTTGTGCGGCACGTTGACGCCCATCATCTCGGGGCGGAACTGCGCGTTGTTCAGGATCTGCTCGGCCGGGATGATGCCGGCCTTGATGATTTCCTGGTCGTGGTAGACGTCATGCAGGAAGCGGTTGAGCGCCGTCACGCGCTGCACCAGCCCTTTTTCCATGCTTTCCCACTCGTGGGCGGGAATGATGCGGGGCAGCAGGTCGAACGGTATGAGCCGCTCGGTGCCGGAGCCGTCCTCGTCCTTGGCGCCGTACACCGCGAAGGTGATGCCGACCCGGCGGAAGATCATTTCCGCCTCTTCGCGTCGCGAACGCATCACCTCACCGGGTTGCTTCGCGAGCCATTGGTCGTAGCGCTTGTAGTGCTGTCGAATCGCAGCTCCAGCGTAGGGAAGCTGCTCGTACATCTCGTCAAATTTGTGCATGGAACGACCAATCTCCTTGAGCACATAGCTTAGCAAGTTCAGGGCCAGTAGAACCCCTGATGCCAAGGCTCAAGGCGGGTCGGATGATCTTTCCGCGCTCAGGGCTCGGGGCCCTCCTCGCTCGTTTCCGGCTTCTTGCGGGGCGAGAGAAATCCCTTGATGCGCTCCCCGCTCTCGTCGCTGTAGAGGCTGGCCAGGAAAGACTCGCGCTCGGCCTCCAGCTGCTCGCGCCGGCTGCGTCCGCGCGCCGCATACACCAGCTGCTTGATGCGCGCCTGAACCTCGAACGGGCCGCGCGCGAGTTGCTGCGCCCAGGCGAGCGCGGTGGCTTCGGCTTCCCCGTGCGGCACCACCTTGTTGACCACGCCCAATTCGTGCAGCCGCTTCGCGGTGCAGGGCGTGCCGTCGAGCAGCATTTCGAGCGCTGCCTGCGGCGGAAGCGAGCGGGCCAGCGAATCGGTGCCGCCTCCGTCGGGCGACAGGCCGACGTTGATGTACGACATCGCGAACTTCGCGTCTTCGGCGGCCACGATCAGGTCGCAGGCCAGGCACAGCGAAAAGCCGCCGCCCATCGCGGCGCCCTCGACCGCGGCGATCACGGGCTGGGGCGCCTCCTCGATCGCCATGAGCCATTCGTGCAGCGCGTCGATGTGGCCATGCTGCTCGGCGGCCGGCAGCTTGCGTTGCCGGGCCAGGCGCCGCAGGTCGCCGCCGCCGCTGAAGTGATCGCCCTCCCCCCGCAGCACGATGGCGCGCACCGTGCGAAAACCCGCGGTGGCGCGTATCGCCTTGGCGGCTGTTCGGTAGACCGAGGGATTGATTGCGTTGCGCGCCTCGGGATTGCTCAGCGTCAGGATCAGCACCGGGCCCTCGCGGTGCATCTTGAGCCGCGCGCCGGAGCCGCCGGCGAGGCTCGCGCTGGTGATGGCCGGAACGCCGGTCGTCATGAGGCGCGCCCGGAAGACGGGCCCCAGCGAGAAATCCGACGGTTGTGCTTGTCCATGCTGCCCCCTTGTTCTGAGTTGTAGCCAAACGATACAACGCATGGAACGCTGCCGTGGATTCCTTTACACGAGGTCTTTCGGGCTACTTTTGACAATTAGTTCACGATTTCAAGGCTCCGGACGGCCAGCCTCCTCCGGCTGCCGGTGCTGCCAGTAGCGCGCCCGGCGTTCGCGCTCGCAGCCCACCTCGGCGGGCCTCGCGCTGCTCCAGTGCGCGGCGCCGCAGCGGGTGTTCTCGACCAGCCGCACGCCGCGTTCACGGTAGCGCGCCACCACTTCCTGCGCCGGATGACCGAAACGATTGCGGTACCCCGCCTGGACGAGCGCGATGCGCGGCTGCACCGCATCGAGAAACGCCGCCCCCGACGAAGTCTTGCTCCCGTGATGCGGCGCCAGCAGCACGTCGGCACGCAGCAGTTGCGGCGTGCGCACGACCAGCGCCGTTTCCTGCAGCCGCTCGATGTCGCCCGCCAGCAGCGCCACCGCGCGGCCGTTGTCGATGCGCAGCACGCACGACACGGCATTCGGCTTGCCGAAGCTGCGGTAGTCGCTCTCGAAGGGATGCAGCACCTCGAAGCGCACGCCGTCCCAGCTCCACGACTGCCCCGCCTCGCAGCGCCTTGCCGCGCGCATCGCTTGCAGCGGGTGCGTGGCCTCGATGGAGCTCAGTAGCGCCGCCTCGGGCTGCATCGCGAGCACGGCGGGCGCGCCGCCGATGTGGTCGGCGTCACGATGGCTCACCACCAGCGTGTCCAGCCGCTCGCCGTACGCGCGCAGCAGCGGCACCAGTACGCGATGGCCGGCATCGCTTTCGAGGCTGTAGCGCGGGCCGGCGTCGTAGAGCAGGCTGTGCGTGGCGGTGCGCACGAGCACCGCGTTGCCCTGGCCGATGTCGGCGGCGAGCAGCTCGAACTCGCCAGCGGCCGGCCTGGGCGCCTGCCACAGCAGCACCGGCAGGAGCAGCGGAATGCCGAGGCCGCGCAGCGACCATGGCAGCCGCATGGCCAGCAGCGCACCGCCACCGACGCCGCAGGCGGCCAGCCACAAGGGCGGCGCGGCCATCGACAGCGTGGCGTGCGGCAACTCCGCCAGCCATTGCAGCAGCAGCGCCAGCGCCTGCACGGCCATGGCCGCAAGGTCCCACAGCGGCGGCACCGCCACGCCGAGCATCGCCAGCGGCGTGATCACGAGCGTGACCCACGGAATCGCCACCGCGTTGGCCAGCAGTCCGATCAGCGACACCTGCTGGAACAGCAGCAGGCTCAGCGGCGTGATCGCCAGCGTGATGGTCCATTGCTCGCGAAAGAAGCGCAGCAGTCGGGCGGCCGCGCCGGCCTGCTGCTCGCCCCGCACTCCGGCGTCCGTCGCGAAGAGCACGCCCACCGCCACGAAGCTCAGCCAGAAGCCCGCCTGCATCAATGCCCACGGGTCGAGCGCGACCACCACCGCGGCAGTCAGCAGCCACACGTTCGGCCAGGGCCAGCGCCGCCCGGTCAGGCGCAGCAGCGCGACCGTCGCCAGCATCCAGACCGTGCGCTGCGACGGCACGCCCCAGCCGCTGAAGAGCGCGTAGAGCGTGGCCAGCAGCACGCCGCCGATCAACGCGGCCTGCTGCGCGGGCAGCCTCAGCATCAGCCACGTGCTGCGCCGCCAGAGCAGGCCAACGGCGTGCGCGGCGAGCCACGCGAACATCGTGACGTGCAGGCCCGAGATCGACATCAGGTGCGCCACGCCCGTGGCACGGAACACATCCCAGCCGGCGCGGTCGATGGCGTTCTGGTCGCCGGTGACGAGAGCCGCGATCACGCCGGCCCGCGCGCGGTCGGGCACGCGCTCGAAGATGGCGTCGCGCACCGCTTCACGGGCGCGTTCGATGGGGTGCCGCCAGGTGGAGCCGACCAGCACCGGCGCCGCGTCGCGCGCGCCGGCTCGCACATGGCCGCTGGCGTGCAGGCCCTGCGCCCACATCCAGAGTTCGCCGTCGAAGCCGTGGGGGTTGCGGTTGCCGTGCGGGGCTTTCAGGCGCACCGTCAGGCTCCAGCGTTCGCCGGCATGCGGGGAAGCGACGGCGGTGCTGGCTGGCGAGGCACGGCTCCAGAGGCTGGAGCCTTCCGCATACCAGCCGAGCGCGATGCGGTCGGGCACGGCTGGCAGGCCTGTCATGGAGGGGTCCGCCCACTGCGCGGCTTCGACATCCAAGACGAATCGCGTACCAGCCTCGTTGCGCTGGGGCATCTCCGATACGACGCCTGCGACGCGCAGGTCGCGCCCTTCGAGCGCCGGGCCGAGCGCGCCTTTCGCGTAGGCGACGGCGCGCAATCCTGCGAGCCCCGAGCCGGCCATCGCTGCGCACGCCACGGCGATCAACAAGAGCCCTCTGCCCGGCAGTCGCCGCCACCACATTCCGGCCACGCCGACACATAGCAAACCGGCATAACCCCATGCCGGCCACAGCACCGGTTGCTGCAGCTGCAAGGCCGATCCCAGCAGCGAACCGCCCAGTGCCGCGAATGCGCCGAAGCCCCCCGCAGCCCGGCCTGACGCACGAAACCGCGTCATCGGACAACTCCCGAATCCATGATGCAAACCCTCCCCAAATCACGCTCAGTGGCGCGTTAATTGCTTTGGTATCTCGGCTAGTATGCGTCTCACCAGAGACATCATCTCCCGATGCAATCTGCCAGCACTGCACACAAAAACGCATGTCCATTCACGCCGCTCTCCACCACGTCACCCACTACAAGTACGACCGGCTGGTGCAGCTGGGCCCCCAGGTCGTGCGCTTGCGGCCCGCGCCGCATTGCCGCAGCAACGTCATCTCGTACTCGCTGCGGGTCGAGCCGGCCGAGCACTTCGTCAACTGGATGCAGGACCCGTTCGCCAACTACCAGGCGCGGCTCGTGTTTCCCGAGAAGACGCGCGAGTTCAAGGTCACGGTCGACCTCGTGGTCGAGATGGCGGTCTACAACCCCTTCGACTTCTTCCTCGAACCGCAGGCCGAGAACTTCCCTTTCAAGTACACGGCGTCGCAGGCCGAAGAACTGGCTCCCTACCTCGTCACCGAAACGCCCACGCCGCTGCTGCAGGCCTATCTCGACAAGATCGACCGCAAGGAGCAGCGCACCATCGACTTCCTGGTCGGCATCAACCAGCAGGTCCAGAAAGACGTCAACTACCTGATCCGCATGGAGCCCGGCGTGCAGACGCCGGAAGAAACGCTCACCAACGGCAGCGGCTCCTGCCGCGACTCGGGCTGGCTGCTGGTGCAGCTGCTGCGCCACTGCGGCCTGGCGGCGCGCTTCGTCTCGGGCTACCTGATCCAGCTCACGCCCGACGTGAAGGCGCTCGACGGCCCGAGCGGCACCACGGTCGACTTCACCGACCTGCATGCCTGGTGCGAAGTGTTCCTGCCCGGCGCGGGCTGGATCGGCCTCGACGCCACCTCGGGCCTGCTGGCCGGCGAAGGCCACATTCCGCTGGCCTGCACGCCCACGCCTTCGAGCGCCGCGCCCATCGAGGGCGGCGTTGACGAATCCGAGGTCGAGTTCGGCCACGACATGAAGGTCACGCGCATCTACGAATCGCCGCGCGTCACCAAGCCCTACACCGAAGACCAATGGGCCGACGTGCTGGCCCTGGGCGACGCCGTCGACGCGCGCCTGAAGGCCGGCGACGTGCGCCTGACCATGGGTGGCGAGCCGACCTACGTGGCCACCACCGACCGCGACGCGCCCGAGTGGAACACCGACGCGCTCGGCCCCACCAAGCGCGGCTACGCCACCGAGCTCGTGCACAGGCTGCGCGCCGAGTACGGCCAGGGCGGCTTCCTGCACTTCGGCCAGGGCAAGTGGTATCCGGGCGAGCAGCTGCCGCGCTGGGCGCTGTCGATCTTCTGGCGCGCCGACGGCCAGCCGCTGTGGCACGACCCCGCGCTCTTCGCCGACGAGCGCTTTCCGACGCACTACACCAGCGAGGACGCGCGCCGCTTCACCAACCTGCTCGCGCACAAGCTGGGCATCACCGAGCGCTACATCCAGCCGGGCTACGAGGACATCTACTACTACCTCTGGCGTGAACGCCGCCTGCCCGTCAACGTCGATCCCTTCGACTCGAAGCTCGACGACGAACTGGAGCGCGTGCGCCTGCGCCGCGTGTTCACCCAGAAGCTCGACGCGGTGATCGGCTACATGCTGCCCATCGAGCCCGGCAATGCGAACGGCGACGCCCCTGCGCTGGCAGGCCCGGCCTGGAAGACCGGCCCCTGGTTCCTGCGCGACGACCGGCTCTATCTCATCCCGGGCGATTCGCCCATGGGCTACCGCCTGCCGCTCGACTCGCAGCCATGGGCCAGCAAGGGCGACTACCCGTACCTGATCGAACGCGACCCCACCGCGCCGCGCGGCGCACTGCCGAGTTCGGCCGACTACCGCGCCCGCTACGCCACGGCGGCCAGCGGACCCGGCGAAATCGGCAGCGCAGGCGCGGACCTCGGCACCGTGCCCTACGCCTTCGGCACGCCGCCCCTGGTGCCCTCGTCGCTGCGCATGCAGACGCCGGGCGCCGCGAACGACGGTGAAGGCGAGGGCGAGGCTGACAATGACGCCACCGACGCCACCACCCGCCAGCCCCTGCGCGGCGAATCGGCCCACTGGATCACCCGCACCGCGCTGTGCGTCGAAGTGCGCGACCCGCGCCGCGCCAACGGCCCCGCCGCCGAGAAAAAAGGCAGCGCCTCGGGCGTGCTCTATGTGTTCATGCCGCCGCTGGCCCGGCTGGAGGACTATCTCGACCTCGTGGCCGCCGTCGAGGCCACCGCGCGCGACCTGGGCGTGCGCATCGTGATGGAAGGCTATCCGCCGCCGCGCGATCCGCGCCTGAAGATGCTGCAGGTCACGCCCGACCCCGGCGTGATCGAAGTCAACATCCATCCCGCGCACAACTGGAAGGAACTGGTCGACCACACCGAGTTCCTCTACAACGCAGCCTTCGAAACCCGCCTGTCGGCCGAGAAGTTCATGACCGACGGCCGCCACACCGGCACCGGCGGCGGCAACCACTTCGTGATGGGCGGCGCCACGCCGGCCGACAGCCCCTTCCTGCGCCGGCCCGAGCTGCTGGCCAGCCTGCTGCTGTACTGGCACAACCATCCGTCGCTGAGCTACCTGTTCTCGGGCATGTTCATCGGCCCGACGAGCCAGGC
Source organism: Variovorax sp. CAN15 (assembly GCF_030462475.1). Classification (GTDB taxonomy): domain Bacteria; phylum Pseudomonadota; class Gammaproteobacteria; order Burkholderiales; family Burkholderiaceae_C; genus Variovorax. The sequence continues at coordinate 5,360 of NZ_JASMRZ010000037.1, read as the reverse complement.
GCCGCGCGTGGACGAGGCCCGCAACGACCAGGTCTACGAGCTGGAAATCGCACTGAAGGAAATCGCGAAGAACCGCGAGATCTACGGCCAGAACATGCCCGCGTGGCTGGTCGACCGCACGCTGCGCAACATCCTGGTCGACGTCACCGGCAACACGCACCGCAGCGAGTTCTGCATCGACAAGCTCTACTCGCCCGACTCGAACACCGGCCGCCTCGGCCTGCTGGAGCTGCGCGCCTTCGAGATGCCGCCGCACGCGCGAATGAGCATCGCGCAGCAGCTGCTAATTCGCGCGCTGGTGGCCCGCTTCTGGGACGAGCCCTACAAGGCGCCCGTCACCCGCTGGGGCACCGAGCTGCACGACCGCTTCCTGCTGCCGACTTTCGTGAAGATGGATTTCGACGACGTCATCAGCGAGATGCGCCAGGCCGGCTTCGCCTTCGATGCCGACTGGTTCGCGCCGCACTTCGAGTTCCGCTTCCCGCTGGTGGGCCAGATGCAGGCGATGGGCGTCGAGCTCTCGCTGCGCAACGCGCTCGAGCCGTGGCACGTGATGGGCGAGGAGGGATCGGCCGGCGGCACGGTGCGCTATGTCGATTCCTCGCTGGAGCGCATCGAGGTGCGCGTGACCGGCCTGAACGAAAGCCGCCACGTCATCACCGTCAACGGCAAGGTGCTGCCGCTGCAGCCCACCGGCGTTGCCGGCGAGTTCGTGGCTGGCGTGCGCTACAAGGCCTGGAACCCGCCTTCGTCGCTGCACCCCAGCATCAAGGCCCATGCGCCGCTGACCTTCGACCTGGTCGACACCTGGATGAAGCGCTCGCTGGGCGGCTGCCAGTACTTCGTGGCCCACCCCGGCGGGCGCAACTACGACACCTTCCCTGTCAACGCCTACGAGGCCGAAAGCCGCCGCCATTCGCGCTTCACGCGCACCGGCCACACCCCCGGCCTGCTGCGCACGCCCCCCGCGACGATCGAGCTGCCGGGCAGCCGCGAATTCCCGTTCACGCTCGATCTGCGGCGTTGACGGGACATTCCTCACACTGCCCGAACGGCCACCCCGTGACGGCAGTGTGACAATCCACCCCCTGTGGAACCTTTGAACGAATCCCTGTTCGACGCCCAGGCACTGGAGTTTCCGGCGGCCCTGGCGTCGGCGCTCGCCCCGCCGGCCCTGCCCGGCCACTTCGACGAACTGCGCGGGCTGGCCACGCCGGTGGCGCCCGTCCGGCCGGCTCCCGGGGCTGCCCCGCCCCCGGCGGCCGCCCCGCAGCTCTACGACACCGCCGCCGAACGGCCGGCAGCGCCCGGCCAGTCGCAGTCTCAAACACAGTCCCAGTCGCAATCCCAGACGCAGACGCAGACGCAGCAGGCCCCGGCCAGCGAACAGCCCCCGCTCACCCCCGCCTGGAACGCCTTCTTCGAGCAGCTCGGCCCGGGCGGCTTCAACGACCTGCCCCGGCGCGCGGCCAGCCTGGAGCGGCAGATCCGCGACAACGGCGTCACCTACAACGTGTACGCCGACGCCAACGGCCCGCAGCGGCCGTGGTCGCTCGACCTGTTCCCGCTGATCGTCTCGCCCGAGAGCTGGAGCCAGATCGAGGCAGGCGTGCTGCAGCGCGTGCGCGTGCTCGACCGCGTGATGGCCGACGCCTACGGTCCGCAGCAGTTGCTGGCCGAGGGCCTCATTCCCCCGGCGCTGGTGCGCGGCCACCCCGGCTACCTGCGCGCGCTGCACGGCGTGAAGCCGCCGGGCGACACCTGGCTGCACATCGCCGCCTTCGACCTCGCGCGCGGCCCCGACGGCAACTGGTGGGTGGTCTCGCAGCGTACCCAGGCGCCCTCGGGCCTGGGCTACCTGCTCGAAAACCGCCTCGCCATCACGCGGCAGTTTCCGCAGGCCTTCGAGGCGCTGCACGTGCAGCGCCTGGCGGCCACCTACAGCGCCATGATGGAAGGCCTGCAGCGCATGTGCCCGGCGGGCGTGCCGCCGCACATCGCGCTGCTCACGCCGGGCCCGTACAACGAAACCTACTTCGAGCACGCATATCTCGCGCGCTACCTCGGCATCACCCTGGTCGAAGGCAGCGACCTCACGGTGCGCGACCAGCGGCTCTACCTGAAGACGCTGCAGGGCCTGCGCCCGGTGCACGGGCTCATCAAACGGCTGGACGACCAGTTCCTCGACCCGCTGGAGCTGCGCCCCGACTCCACGCTCGGCGTGCCCGGCCTGCTGCAGGCGATCCGCGCCGGCAACGTGCTGGTGGCCAACATGCCGGGCTCGGCATTTCTCGAATCGCCCGCGCTGCTCGGCTTTCTGCCGGGGCTGGCGCGCCGGCTGATCGACGAGAAGCTCATGCTGCCCGCCCTGCCCACCTGGTGGTGCGGCGAGCGCGCGGCACTCGAATCGGTGCTGCCGCAGCTGGGCGACAGCGCCATCAAGCCCACGTATCCCGGTTTCGACGGCCGCACGAGCTTCGAGGCCGTACTCGGCAGCCAGCTCGGGCGGCGCGAGCTCGACGAATGGGCCGGCCGCATCGTGCGCGAGGGCGACGTCCACACCGTGCAGGGCTACATGCCGCTGTCGCAGATGCCCACCTGGGCCAACGACATGGGCCCGGGCCACATCGCACCGCGCGCCGTGATGCTGCGCGTGTTCGCGGTGAGCGACGGCGCGCAGTCGTGGCGCGTGCTGCCCGGCGGGCTGGCCCGGCTCACCGAGCCCGACGCGCAGTTCGCCTCGATGCAGCGCGGCGGCAGCAGCGCCGACGTGTGGGTGCAGACGCACGGCGAGGTCGACCGCACCACGCTGCTGCAGCCACACAGCACGCCGGCCTCGCTCGCTCGGCACCGTGCGCCAGTCACCAGCCGCGCGGCCGAGAACATGTTCTGGCTGGGCCGCTACACCGAACGCGCCGAGAACGCCGTGCGCCTCGCGCGGCTTACGCTCAGCCTGCTGGGCGGCGAAGACCAGTCCTCGCGCCCGCTGCTCGAATGGCTGCACCGCATGGCGCTGCGCAACGCGCTGGTACCGGCCGAAGTGCCGAGCGCGCCGCAGTCGCGCCGCGTGTTCGAGCGCGCGCTCATCGCCGAGCTGGGCGACGTGGCACGCGGGGGCAGCGTGGGCTTCAGCCTGCGCTGCATCCGGCAGTCCGCGGCCGCTGTGCGCGAGCGCCTCTCGCAGGACAACTGGAACCAGATCGTGCGCGCCGAGGCCGACTTCCTGCGCCGCGCGGCTGAACAGGCCGACGAAGGCAGCTTCGCTGCCAGCGCCGCGCTGCGCGCCCTCGAGTCCGCCAGCACCGCGCTCGCCGCCATGACCGGCGCGCAGACCGACCGCATGACGCGCGACGACGCATGGCGGCTCCTGTCCATCGGCCGCCACATCGAGCGGCTGGGCTTCCTGGCCAATGCGCTGGAAGTTGGTTTCGACAACGGCGCGGTGCACGAGGTGAGCGGCTTCGAGGCCATGGTGGCCCTATTCGACAGCACCATCACCTTCCACGCACGCTACCAGCAGCGCCGGGACGTCGCCACCATGGTCGACCTGCTGGTGCTCGACACCGAGAACCCGCGCTCGCTGGCCTGGGTCACGCAGACCCTGCGCGGGCGCATCGCACGGCTCGCCGGCAGCGCGCCGGGCAAGCTGACCGCCCTGTCGTACGAGCTGCCCGATCCGGCCAGCTGGACGCTCGAACACCTTTGCGCTACAGGGCCCGACGCCGACTATCCGGAGCTCATGAAGCTGCTCGCCAGCTGCGAGACGGCGGCCTACCATGTGTCCGACGCCATCGGCACGCGCTACTTCACGCTGACCTCCGAGTCGCTGCGTTCAGTGGGCGCCTGAACAGGTACTCCCCCATGCTTCGCGCACTTCGTGTCGCTACGCACCCCCCATCGCCGGGGGCAACGCCTGCGGCCCGGCAAAGCCCGGTTCCGCGGCGTTCCACAACAAGTTCAAGGAGAACCACCGCCATGCCCCGCCACATCACCATCAACCGCCGCTTCGCACTCACCGCCGCGAGCGTCTTCGCGGCGCTCGCCATTGCCGGCTGTGGCAAGCAGGAGCCGGCATCCGCGCCGTCCGCCGCCGGCGCACCGGCGGCACCAGCCCCAGCGCGCGTGCTGGTGGTGGGCACCGACGCCGCCTACACGCCCTTCGAGTCGCAGAACGACCGGGGCGAGATCGTGGGCTTCGACATCGAGGTGGTGAAGGCGGTCGCGCAGAAGGCCGGCTTCGAGGTGAAGTTCGTCAACACGCCGTGGGAAGGCATCTTCAACTCGCTGGACCAGGGCGACCGCGACCTGCTGGTGTCGGCCATCACCATCACCGACGAGCGCCGCCAGACCATGGACTTCTCGCAGCCCTACTTCGATGCGCGCCAGCTCATCGCCGTGCGCAACGACGCGCCCATCGCGAAGTTCGAGGACATCAAGACGCTGAAGGTCGGCGTGCAGAACGGCACCACCGGCGACGAGGTGGTGGGCAAGCTGCTGGGCAAGTCGAACACCGCCATCAAGCGCTTCGAGTCGACGCCGCTGGCACTCAAGGAACTGGAGGCCGGCGGCGTGCAGGCCGTGGTGGCCGACAACGGCGTGGTGGTGCACTACCTCGCAAACAACACCGCCGGCGGCTTCAAGACGGTGAGCGACACCAGCTTCCCGGTCGAGAAGTACGGCATCGCGGTGAAGAAGGGCAACGCCGAGCTGCTCGCCAGGATCAACCAGGGCCTCGAGGCGATCCGCGCCGACGGCACCTACGCGAAGATCTACGCCTCGTACTTCGGCTCCGAGTCGAAGTAAGCAGGTTCTTTCTCAGGCAATCCACACGACCGGCGCCGGCCATCATGCTGCTCCACGTCACCCACGAAACGCGCTACGAGTACTCGCCGCCGGTCGAGACGGCGCAGCATCTCGCGCACCTGAAGCCGCTGGCCACCGCCTCGCAGAAGCTCGTGAGCCACAAGCTCTCCATCGAGCCGTCTCCCGCGCAGCGCAGCGAGCAGGCCGACCTGTACGGCAACACGCGCGCCTTCTTCGCGCTCGAGGCCACGCACGACCGGCTGGTGGTCACGGCCGAGAGCGTGGTCGAGACCTCGCAGCCCGTGCTCTCGCCCGCCGTGGCGCGCGAGCTGCCCTGGGAGGCCGTGCGCGAGCGCTTCCGCTTCCGCAAGGACGCCACCTTCGACGCGGCCTCCGAGTTCGTCTTTCCCTCGCCCTACGTGCCGCGCCACGACGACTTCGTGGCCTACGCGCGCGCCAGCTTCGTGCCCGGCCGCCCCGCCTTCGACGTGGCGATGGACCTCACCGAGCGCATGTACGCCGACTTCGCCTACGACGCCACAGCACCGAGATCAACA
>NZ_JASMRZ010000036.1 GCF_030462475.1 Variovorax sp. CAN15 | reverse complement strand
GCGCTTCGAAAAACCTTGACCTACGACCAAGGCAAGGAGATGGCCTTGCACAAGAAGCTCGCCGAAAGCACGGGTTTGAAGATCTACTTTCGGATCCTCACAGCCCTTGGCAGCGCGGCATCAACGAGAACACCAATGGTTTGATCAGGCAGTACCTGCCCAAGGGAACGGACTTGAGCGTTCACTCTCAGCGCCATCTCGATCACATCGCCTGGAGCCTGAACACCCGCCCACGCAAGACCTTGGGGTTCCGTACTCCGGCACAAGTCCTCTTCGAAGACTGTTTCAACCAGAATGTCGATATCCAACCTATCGTTGCACTTGGGATTTGAGACCGCCAGGCAAAAGAAAGGCGACCCCACTGTCTGCGTCCCTCCGCTTCGCTGCGGGCAACCTGCGGTGCTCGCGTTTCGCGGGGTCTCGCCCAAACTCGCTTCGCTCAGACAAGGGCGAGCCCTGATCCGCGAAACGCTGCGCTCCTCGGCGCAGCCAGAGGGGAGGGGAACCGCTCGGGCCTTTGCTTCGCTCGGCCTTCGGATTGGCTCCCTCTCCCTCTCCCTCCCTCTGTCCGTCTCCCGCTCGCGGTAGAGGCCTGGCTCCCTCTCCCGCTTGCGGGAGAGGGTTGGGGTGAGGGCTGCGGCGATCGATTCGCCGTGCTTTTCTCGTTTCCTCAGATCATCGGCGTCACCGCACCATCCATCGCCACGATCGCACCGGTCACATAACTCGCCTTCGGCGACGCGAGGAACAGCACGGTGTTCGCCACTTCCTCCGGCGTCGCGATGCGGCCCAGCGGCAGTCTGGCCTTCGCTCGCTCCAGCGCCTCATCGGTGCCGATGCCCTGCAGCTTCGCGTCGGCCTTCATTCCTTCCTGCAGGCGCTCCGTGAGCGTCAGGCCGGGGTTCACCGCGTTCACGCGCACGCCCTTGCCTGCATAGGCGGCGGCCATTCCGGCGCTCACCAGCATGAGGGCGGCGTTGGCTGCACCGCCGGCCATGTGGACGGGGCTCGCGACCTTGCCGCCCTGGCCGATGACGTTGACGATGGCGCCGCGGCCGCGCTGGCCCATTCGCTTGACGACCGGGTCGATCATGTGGATGTAGGTGAAGTACTTGGCGTCCATGGCGTCGTGCCACGACGCGGGAGTGAGGTCGTCGGGCGGAGTGCGGCGGGCGGCGCCTGCGGAGTTGACGAGGACGTCGACGGGGCCGAATGCCTTTTCGGCGGCGTCGAGGGCGGCGACGGCGCTGGCGGGGTCCTTGAGGTCGGCGGCGTGGATGGAGACGCGGCCTTCGGCCTGAGGGAACGATTCGGCGAGGGTCTTGCGGCCCTGCTCGAGGTTGGCGAGGTCGCGCGAGACGAGGCTCACGCGGGCGCCTTCGCGCAGGAAGCCGAGCGCGCAGGCGAGGCCGATGCCCTTGCTGCCGCCGGTGACGAGTACGTGCTGGTCCTGGAGCTGGAGGTCCATGAAGCGGGTCCTTGGTGGATGGGGTGCGGCGATTGAATCACCGTCGCGAAACCCCTGCATGCGCCCCGGCCGGACGGGTCACGGGCTCTCAGCGCTTTTTCGCGGTCTCGGGCTCGAGGGTGGCCGGCGTGGTATCGATGGCGTCGCGCAGATGTCCGTTGTTGTCGTGGTGCACCAGCAGCTGGCGCGTACGCTGCCAGGTCGACAGGCGCGCGGGAGTCACCTCGATGTAGGTGGCCAGCGCGGAGAGGGATGACTTTTCCTTCACGGGCGGCGCCTCGCGGCGGTGCTGGCGCCGGCGCCATGGCGCCATCACCAGCATCGACGCCAGGATGGCGCAGATCACCAGGCCGTACAGGCTCAGCAGATGCAGCACCTCGGGTTGGGAGCGCGCGCCGAGCACGTAGGGCCATGCATACCAGACCGCGCAGAACCAGATCGCGACCGTGACGGCCGGGCGCAGCAGGCGCAGCCACAGGTACATGGCCAGCGCGCGCTGCGGCGAGCGGCCGCTGCCGAACGAGCGCAGCGGGATGCGGGCGGCATCGATGATGGGCTCCTCCACCGCCGGCTGCCCCCACGAGCGGCGGCGGCTCGGGGGCGCCGCGTCGTCGTGCATGTCGGGCGGATAGCTGGAAGGGAACACGGACTCATGGGGCATCGGAGACTCCTCGATCGGGGCTTGTCCACACCGCGCGTTTCCCCCGGCGGCGTATCAGGGCTTGGGGGACCGCGATGACGGTGGCCGCCATCGTGATGGTCCAGAAGGCGATCGGATACCAGATGGTTCCGGCGAAGTAGCGCAGCAGGTCGCGGTCGTAGCGGCGGTCGATCCACAGGCTCAGCAGCATCTGCAGGATGCAGGTCATGGCCAGCAGCGTGCCCTGCCAGTGCGGCAGCAGCGCCGAGTGCCAGGACGAGTCGTGCGGCAGGAAGGGCCGCACCAGGCTGATGAGCAGCACCAGCGCCATCGCATAGGCCCAGAAGACGCTGGTCATGTACTCGAAGTACACGGGCCACATGCGCCAGTGGCGCGGCCGCAGGATGTGCGGGGTGCAGCGCAGCATGGTCTGGATGCCGCCGACGGCCCAGCGCAGGCGCTGCTTCCAGAGACCGCGCAAGGTCTCGGGCATCAGAATCCAGCACAGCGCGCGCGGCTCGAAGCGCAGCTGCCAGCCGGCGATCTGCAGCTTCCAGCTCATGTCGATGTCCTCGGTGAGCACGTCGGGGCTCCAGAAGCCCACGTCGATCACCGCGCGGCGGCGGAACATGGCGAGCACGCCCGACACGGTGAAGAGCGTGCCCACCAGCTGCTGCGATCGCTTGATGAGGCCGATGATCGAGGAGAACTCGCCCACCTGCATGCGCCCCAGCAGCGTGGTGCGGGTGCGGATGCGCGGGTTGCCGGTGACCGCGCCGATGCGCTCGGAGGCCAGCATCGGCAGCAGCATCCAGGCGATGGCGTCTTCGTCGATCAGCGCGTCGCCGTCGATGCCGAGGATGTACTCGCCGCGCGCGAGCTGGCAGGCGGTGTTGAGGCCCACGGCCTTGCCCTGGTTGCTGGCGTTGTGGATCACGCGCAGGCGGCCGTACTCCTTGGTCATCTCGTCGAGCAGCTCGCCGGTGCCGTCGGTGCTGCCGTCGTTCACCGCGATGACTTCGCAGTAGGGGTAGCGCGTGCGCATCAGCTGTTCGATCACCTCGCGCAGGTGCGGCGCCTCGTTGAAGCAGGGCACCACCACCGTGACCAGCGGGCGCGAGGGCAGCAGGTCGAGCGGGTTGACGTCGACGTCGCGCCTGCGCTCGAACACCATCGCATGCGAGAGGCCGCCCGCCATCCAGACGTAGGCCATGAAGAACGGGTAATAGAAAACGAAGCCGAACAGCAGCGAAGGCAGCGTCTGCCCGAGGAATTGCAGGGTGGGGCTCATCGCGGCCGCGCTCCTTGCAGCGGGCTCGGTGGCGCTTCGGTCTCGGCCGGCGTGCGCAGCGCGCGCGGCAGCAGGGTGCGCACCGAGATCGCGCGGCGCACGGTGTCCAGCCCGGGCTGGTCGTGGAGGAAGTCGTCGGGGTAGTAGCCCAGGTGGCGCACGCCGGCGCGCTGCAGCAGCGTCCACTGGCGCGTGAGTTCGGCGTCGGGCACTGGCTTGCCGGTGCGCCAGTCGCGCGCCTGCAGTTCGAACACGGTGCCGTCGAGGCCGCGCGGCGTGTCGGCGGCGCGCCGGGCCAGGCGCGCGAGCCAGCCGTCCGCATCGGCCTCGCGCTCCATGCGGGGCATGGCCATGAGCGCGACGTAGTCGTAAGCCGCGAGCGAGGCCTCGTAGTTCTGCGCGAACCACTGCTCGGCCTGGGGTTCGAGCACCGGCCGGGCGTAGAGGTTGCGCGCGGTCTCCAGCGCCGGGCGCCAGGCGCCCGCGCGCGCGGCGAGCTCCTTCGTGAAGCCGATCAGGTAGCGCGTCTTGGCCGTGGTCCAGCGCGCCGTCAGCTCCGGGTTCGCGCGGATCGCCGCCACGTCGCCCGGCAGTCCCCATTGCGCATAGGTGGCCAGCGCGGCGGGGCTCGCGTCCTCGTCGTCGGAGAGCATCGCGTCGTCGTGGAACAGAAGGCCCTCGAAGAAGCAGTGGCGGCCAAGGTCTTCGTAGATGTCGCCGACCAGTGCCCGCACCGCCGGGTCGAAGGGCGTGAGACGGTGGTAGCGGTCGGCGTGCACCGCGCCGTCCTGCGCCGCCACCGTGTGCGTGGCCAGCGGGTTCGATGCAGGCAGCCTGAAGGCCGTGACCGGCATCCAGGCGTAGACCTTCACGCCGGCGCGGCTGTGCAGCTGCCAGGCCGCGCGGCCGAACAGGTCGGCGCGCACCGGCAGGTGGCGGTTTGGGAAGTACAGCGCGTCGGCCACGCCGTCGCCGTCGGGGTCGGCGTAGGCCTGCAGGAACACCGCGCGCGGATGCACCGCGGCCACGCGGTCGATCAGCATCGAGAGGTTACGCTCCTGCTGGGCCGGGTCGGGGTCGTACACGTAGTCGAGGTCCACGTGCATCACGCGGTTGACCGGCCGCACCTCGCCGCCCACGGGGCTGCGCAGCATGCGATCGAAGGCCGGCGCCTCGTTGTCGTAGGCGGCCAGCGCGCGGCGGATGCGCGCCAGCGGCACCCCGGGCGCGTTGGGGCCGTCGTCGAGCGTGAAGGTGATGGGCATGCCCGCGCGCTTCGAGGCCTCGACGGCCGCGGTGTTGTAAGCACCGTAGGGCCACACCATCGAGCGCACCTTTGCGCCGGTGCGCCGCTCGATGATCTCGCGGCTGCGGCGCAGGTCGGCCTCGACGCGCTGGACGTAGGCGTCGTCGTCCTCGTAGCGGCCGGTCTTCGGGTCGTAGCGGTGCGTGGCCGCGGCCGGCAGCAGGTTGCCCTGCGGGTTGGCGAGGATGCCGGTGTGCATCGCGTCGCTGTGGCTCGCGAACTCGACCAGGCCCGAGCGCGCCATCTCGGCCGCCTCGCTCCACGAGAGGAAGTTCTCGCGCGGCGCTGGCCTGTCTCCCCAGTGCACCTGCCGGCCCTGCGGCACCTCTAGCCAGCTCGTGACCAGCGCCATCAGCGCCGGATAGTTGTAGCGCTTGAGCAGCGGGAACACCTTGGTGTAGGCACTGCGGTAGCCGTCGTCGAAGGTCAGCAGCACGGCCTTGGGCGGCAGCGGCTTGCCGTCCGCGCGCGCGTCGACGATCTGCTGCAGGCTCACCGGGTGGTAGCCGCTGTACTGCAGCCAGGCCAGGGTGTCGGCGAAGGTGCGCTCGTCCACCGCGGTCTCGTCGGGCGATGCCTCGAAGCTCTGGCGCACGTTGGCGCGCACGTCGTGGAACGCGATCACGCGAAAGCCCTGGCCGTCGTCCGGGTCGGCGGGCGGCAGCGGCTGCGCGGGCACCGGCAGCGCGCAGGCCGCGAGCAGCGCCAGCAGCAGCCACGGCAAGGTCGAACGCCAGAAGTCGATGGGGTGGGGCTTGGTTTTTCTTCTCATCACGGCAGCGGAGTCGAGAGGTTCAGGAAGACGCCGCGCTGTCGCTCGCGCACGCCGTCGTAGGGGTGTCCGGAGAAGACCACGCCGTAGCGCAGCGTGAGCTTCGGCCCGAGGTTCCAGCGGTGCTCGTAGCGCAGGCTCCACATCGGGCCGCTGCCGAAGCCGGCCTGCCGGTAGCTGCCGCCGCCGAGCTCGACGACCTGGAAGAACTGCCGGTCGTCGCGCTTCCAGTTGAGCCATTGCGCGCGCACGCTGAACTGCACGCTGGAGTCGCTCGACGGGTTGAAGTAGGGCGCATCGACCGCGCGGCCGCGGCCCGCGTCGGCGCCGAGCCGGGTCTCGAGCTGGAAGGCCGGCGTGCTGATCCAGCGCTCGCGCCAGCCGATGTCGATGCCCTCGCGCCGGTTGCCGTCGCTGAAGTCGAGCTGCTGCCACTTCAGGTCGAAGCGGCGCGATTCGTCGACCACGTAGCCCACGCCTGCGCCGAACTCGTGCGCGCCGATGCCCGCCGCGCGCGCCTTCCACGGCAGCTCCCTGCTGTCGCCGTCGTAGGTGGCCGACAGCCGCCATGCGTCGCCCGCACGGTAGTCGAGCCGGCCGGCCACGCTGTTGCGATACGGCCCGCCGTTCGCGTGCTGCACGATGCCTTCGGCCAGCCAGCGGCCCTGCTCCCAGCCCAGGCCGAGGCCGCCGCGCGCCCAGTTCGCGTTGCCGATGTCGGTGCTGCCGCGTCCCAGCGTCTGCTCGTAGAACACGCGCCAGCGGTCGTCGATGAGGCCCGAGCTGAGCCGGCTGTCGATGCGCCATTCGCGGTTGGCGATGGCCGCGCCGCCCGAGGAGGCCTCGGCGTCGACGTCGAGCCTCGGGCCCACGAGCGCGTGGCGCTTGCGTTCCATCTCGCGCACCTGCACCGAGTCGGGCACGTCGGCTGCGAGCGATTCGGCGCGGCGGCGGGCCTCGGCGAACTCGGATGCGTCGAGCAGCGCCTCGACATGCCCGACGCGCGCATCGGTGTCGTAGGGCGAATCGGCCGCGAGCGCCTCGTAGCGCGCCAGCGCGGCCTCGGGGTGCTCGCGCAGCCGCTCGGTGAGGGCCGCGCCGTGCGCGAAGCCGGGGTTCAGCGGAGCCTCCCGCGTCAGCACCGAAAAGCTGCGCTGCGCGAGCGCGGGGCGGTCGGTGTAGAGCTGCACCATGCCGCGCAGGCCGCTGACGTCGGTGTACTCGCCGTTCGGGCGGCCGGGCTCTGGCGCGAGCCGCAGCTGCGCGGGCGTGGCGGCCTCGATGCGCTGCAGCAGCGCATCGGCGTCCGCGAAGCGGCCCACGTCGAGGTAGGCGTAGACCAGCCCGAGATATGCCTCGTCGGGCATCGGCACTTCGGCGCCGCGCCAGGCGATGGCCGCCTCGTAGACCGGCACGGCCTCGATGGAGCGCCGCTGCTGCGCGAGCGCGCGGCCCGCGGCCACCAGCGCGTAGGCGGGAATGTTCGTATCGGTGGCGCGCATCGCGTCGTAGAGCGCGACGGCCTCGGCCGGGCGGCCGCGTTCGACCAGCGCCAGCAGCCGATCGGTCTGCAGCTTCATGCGCAGGTTGCGCCATGCGTCGGCGTCCGCGGGGTCCGCCTGGGGAGCCTCGGCATCGACCCGGGCCAGCGCGGCCTCCTGCTCGGCCAGCACGCGGTCGAGCGCAACGACGCGTTCGGTGCCCAGGCGCTGGTCGCGCGCGCGTATCGCCCAGCGCAGCCGCTGCGCGAGCGCCTCCTGCTGCAGCGTGGACAGCGCCAGCGGCGAGAAGCTGCCGGGGTTGGCGCGCCGCGCCGCCTCCGCGCTCTCGAAGGCGCTCGACGCGGCGCCGCTGGCCGCGAGGAGGAAGTCGGCCTCGCGGCGCAGGTCGAGACGGCCGGGTCGAAGAGCCCCGGCTTCGGCGTAGGCGCCCAGGGCCTGCAGTGTGTCCTTGCGGGCACGCGCGAGCGCGCCGCGCAGTTCGAGCAGCGCCACGCGATCGTCGATCCGTACGGGAGCGGGTTGCGAGAGCGCGTCGTACAGCGCCTGTGCGCCGGCGAGGTCGCCGCTTTCGATGCGCCACCAGGCCTCGTGCACGCGAGGCTCGCGCGCATCGGGCTGCCGCGCGCGCCAGACGGCGATCGTCTCGCCCTGCAGGCCGGTGTCCCGGGTGCGCCGGGCGGCCTCCGCGAGCGGGCCCAGGGCATAGGTCTGCAGCGTCGAGGGCGCGAACTCGCGAGCGAGCGCGACGGCCTGCGCGTACTGGCCGTCCGCCGAAGCGATCGCGATGGCGTCGGAGGCCACGCGCCGGCGCGCATCGCCGGCCATCGGCGAGGCCAGCCAGGCCTTGAGCTGCCGCAACGCGTCGGCACCGGTGACGCGGCCTTCGCGGCGCTCGACGATCAGCGCGTCGTGCCGGCGCGCGTCGTAGGCTGCGTCATTCAGCGGGCGGGCGCTGTCGATGGCTGCGGGCTGCGCGGGCGACGGCTGCGCGAGCGCCACCGGCGTGCCGAACGCCAGGGTGCATGCCAGGGGCAGAGAGGGAAGTTTCTGCGCGGTCCGCGCCAATCGAAGAAGCATCGGACCGGCCGGCGCCGAGGCGCGCGCAGCCATGACCGTGCCTCCAGTCTTTTTCTGGATGAACACCTTGCTCCCTTGGAAAACCGAAAAGAGACCTCGGGCGACCCATCGCGACGCCGCAAACGCCGGGGTGCCTGGGTGACAGGCTGGCAACCCCGACTCGGAGAATCAATTCTTCGGTGACTTTAGTGATGATTGTTAACTAACGCAAACAATGGAATGAGCTTTTGCGTTCTAGGTGTGAATAGGTTCGCGTTTTGGGCGTCTGCGTCGATCGATCTTGTCGGACGGCCACCCGACCCGCGGATGACCGTGTGTTTCCGGCCCGGCCTAAGATCGCGTGATGAATGCACCCCAGGCCCCTTCGACGCCATCGTCGGCATCGCCGGCATCGCCCGCGCTACCCCGCTTCTGGTCGCAGCTCACCACGCGCGACTTCGCCGCGCTCGACGCGGCGGCCACCGTCGCGGTGCTGCCGCTGGGCGCGACCGAGCAGCACGGCCCGCACCTGCCGCTGGGCGTGGACACGGTGCTGGCCGACGGCATCGTGGCTGCGTCGCTGCCGCTGCTGCCGGCCGCGCTGCCGGTGCTGTTCCTGCCCACCCAGCAGATCGGCCTGAGCCCCGAGCACGCGCGCTTCGCTGGCACGCTCACGCTGTCGGCCGAAACGCTGATCCGCATGTGGAAGGAAATCGGCGCGGGCGTGGCGCGCGCAGGGGTGAAGAAGCTGGTCCTCTTCAACGCGCACGGCGGCCACGTGGGCGCGATGGACATCGTGGCGCGCGAGCTGCGCGCCGAGCACGGCCTCATCGTCTACAGCGTGAGCTGGTTCAATCTGCCGCTGGGCGACGCGGGCGCGCAGTTCAGCGCGCACGAGCACCGCTTCGGCGTGCACGCGGGCGAGATCGAGACTTCGATGATGCTGGCGCTGACGCCCCAGCTGGTGCGCATGGGCGAGGCGCGCGATTTCGACTCCACCTCGCGCCAGCGCGCGGCCGACTACGCGATCCTCGGCAATGGCAGGAGCGCCAAGCTCGGCTGGGCCATCGAGGACTACAACCCCCACGGCGCCGCCGGCAACGCGGCCGCCGCCACCGCGGCGCATGGGCAGGCGGTGGTCGACGAGGCCGCGCGCCAACTCGCGCTGCTGCTGGAAGAGGTGTCGAGGTTGCCGCTGGGGACGGCGAACACCGGGCCGCTGCCCTGATTGCCGGTCAGGCGGCGGCCAGCACTCCAGCGAACATGCCCGAATCGACATTCCCGCCGCTCACGCACACGCCCACCGTCCTGCCGCGCCAGCGTTCCTGCTGCTGAAGCGCCGCAGCCAGCGCGGCCGCGCCGGCACCCTCGGCCACGTTGTGCGTGTCGCTGAAGAGGATGCGCATGGCCTGTGCGACCTCGTCGTCCGTCACGGTGATCACGTCGTCGGCCTCGCGCAATATCACTTCCACCGATTCGGGCACCGGCGTGCGGCACGCCATGCCGTCGGCCAGCCGCGTGGTGACGGGCGACTCGACCGGCTTGCCGGCGCGGAAGGAATCGCGGTACGCCGTGGCATGCGCCGACACCACGCCGATGAGCTTCGTCGACACGCCGCAATGCGCGCGTGCGGCCGCCGCCGCCGCGAAGCCAGAGCCCAGGCCGATGGGCACGAAGAGCACGTCGGGCGGCGCGGCCGAGAGCGCCTCGAAGAATTCGACGTATGCCGTCGACACGCCGCGCACCAGCTCGCGATGGAACGAGGGAACGCGGTGCAGGCCGTCGCGCTCGGCGAGTGCGGCCGCGTGTTCGGCAGCCGCCTGGAAATCGTCGCCATGCTCCACCAGCGTCACGCCCAGCGCACGCATCGCGGCGTTCTTCTCGGTCGAGTTGCCGTGCGGCACCACGATGGTCGCGCCCAGCCCGTGGCGCCTTGCTGCGAAGCCGACCGACTGGCCGTGGTTGCCGCGCGTGGCGCTGATGGCGTGGCGCACGCCCGGCTGCTCGCGCGCCAGGGTCTCGAAGTAGGTCAGTCCGCCGCGGATCTTGAAGGCGCCGGCCGGCGTGTGGTTCTCGTGCTTGGCCCACACGGTGGCGCCCAGGCGCTGCGAGAGCAGCGGCCAGGCGTACTGCGGCGTGGGCGGCATGGCCGCGCGCACGGTGCGCTGCGCGGCTTCGATCTCTTCGCGGGTGAATCTCATCGGGTCTCCTGGCTCCTCTTCATTTGCGCTCGGTCAGTGCCACGCGCACGGCCAGGGCGGCGAGCACGCTGCCCATGATGTAGCGCTGCGCGCGCAGCCAGCCGGCGCTTTGCGACAGCACGGCGGTGATGCCAGCCGCGCAGACGATCATCACGGTGTTGACCGCCGCGCTGGCCGTCATCTGCGCAATGCCAAGCTGCATGCTCTGCAGCAGCACCGAACCGCGCTCGGGGTGGATGAACTGCGGAAAGAACGAGAGATAGAACATCGCCACCTTCGGGTTCAGCAGGTTGGTGAGAAAGCCCATGCGGAACAGCTTGCCCGGCGGATCGGCCGGCAGCGCGCGTGCCTCGAAGGGCGCGCTGCCGCCAGGCTTCACCGCCTGCCATGCGAGCCACAGCAGGTAGGCCGCGCCCGCGATGCGGATCGCGTCGAAAGCCAGCGGCACCGCCAGCAGCAGCGCGGTGAGGCCGAGCGCCGCCGCGAACAGGTGAACAAGGAAGGCCAGCAGCACGCCGCCCAGCGAGATCAGCCCCGCGCGCCGACCCTGCACCAGCGTGCGCGAGACGCAATAGATCATGTTCGGCCCCGGCGTGAGCGCCAGCAGCAGCGAGGCGAGGGCGAAGAGGGCGATTTCGGCGAGGCTCAGCATGTCAGAGTCCTTGGGATTCCAGGGTGACGGTGCCGCGCGGCGTGTCGAGCACGGCAATCAGGTTGGGCGGGCCGGCATCGATGTCCATGCCCGTCATGCCGATGGCCGACAGCGCGGCCGCCAAGGCCGGCGCGCGCGGATGCACGGCGCGCAGCGAGCGCAGCACGAGGCCCGATGCCGGCATGGCGTCGGTGGGATGCACCGCGCCCCACTGGATCAGCGTGGGCAGCGTGCCGTAGAAGAGCCGCTGGCCGTCGTCGCGCACCGTGATCTGCCATTCGAGCCGGCCGGCGGGCGTGTCGCGCGAGGCTTCGAGAAGCTGGCCGCGGTCGATGTGCGCGTGCTCTTCATGCGCCAGCGCGCGCATCGCCGCATGCGCGTCGGGCACACGCGCGACGACGTGGATCAGCCTCGGGCCATGCCGCGCGAGGCCGGCCTGCAGCGCGGCGGCGTCCATGTCGAACCAGCGGCGCGTCCTGGGCCGCGACGGCGCCTTGCCCGGCTCGATCGCAATGATCTCCGCGTACGCCGCCGGAAAGGCGTCCCCCGAAACGTTCAGCAGCCGGTTGTGCGTGCCCATCAGCGGATGCGAGCCGCCCGGCGCCGGCGTGACGCCGAGCGTGGCCTCGCACCACGCCACGCCCTCGGCGAGCGAGGCCGCGGCGATCACCAGGTGGTCGAGCTGCGCGTGCATGGCGGGGTGCTTCCTTTTCTTCGGTCGGTCAGAGCGTGACGCTGCCGTCCACGCAGGTCACGGCGTCGCCGCCGACCCAGATCCTGCCTTCGGCGTCGCGCTCGATGTGGACGCGGCCCGCGCGGCCCAGGCACTGGCCCTGCGCCGCAAGGTAGCGCTCGGGCATGAGGCCGTCGGCGATCAGCCACTCGGCCAGGCTCGCGTTGAGGCTGCCGGTGACCGGGTCTTCCTGCACGCCGATGGGCTCGGCGAAGGCGCGCACTTCCAGGTCGATGCGGGTGCCGTCCTCGTTCGGAACCGCGGGCCGGTTGCCGAAGGCGCGCGCCTCGCGGTTCGAGCGGCCGATGAGCAGCGAGGTGTCGTGCGCCGCGGGCACGCCCGCCACGCCGGCCTTCACGCCTAGCTCCTTCAGCGCGCGGTGGTCGGGCTGCAGCGCCAGCACCGCATCGGCGTCGTTCACCAGCAGGCCGAACCAGACCGGGCCGTTGTCCAGCACCTGCGCCGCGATCACCTGCTGCGCCTTCAGGCCCAGCGCGCCCGCCACCTTGGCCAGCAGCGCGGGGCTGGGCGCGCTGCGCCTGAGCGGCGGCGCGGCGAAGGCCAGGCGGCTGCCGTCACGGCGCAGCGGCACCAGGCCCGCGCCGCACTGCTGCACGACCATGCCGGCCGCCTTGGGCTTGCCGCCGGCCTGCAGCCACGCATGGCAGCTGCCGATGGTCGGGTGACCGGCAAAGGGCAGCTCGCCGCCGGGCGTGAAGATGCGCACGCGGTAGTCGGCGGCCGGATCTGTCGGCGGCAGCAGGAAGGTCGTCTCGGACAGGTTGGTCCATTGCGCAAAGCGCTGCATGGCGGCGTCGTCGAGGTCCTGGCCATCGATCACCACCGCGAGCGGATTGCCGTAGTAGGCGGTGGCGGTGAAGACGTCGACTTGCTTGAAGGGGCGGGATTTCATCTGATTCATTCGAGAGTGAGGTCGAGCACGCCGCGCGTGCCCGGGCGGGAGAGCAATTCGGCATACCAGCGCTCGACGTTCGGCCAGCTCGGCCGGCGGTATTCGGCGCCGGGCAGGCCGAACCAGCGGTGCGTTTCGCAGCCCACCGGAATGTCGGCCATGGTGAAGCGCTGGCCGCCCATGTAGGGCTGGCGCGCGAGGTGCGCGTCGAGCATCGCGAAGAGGGCTTCGCTGGCGCGCACCGAGGCTTCACTGAGCGCCGGCTGGCGCTCCGACGGCGGCGTGCGCACCCACTGGATGAAGGCGTCGCGGCTCGCGCGGTTGAGCGTGGTCTGCTGCCAGTCCATCCAGCGCTCGGCGTCGAAGCGCGCGGGCAGCTCGGCCGGATAGAGGTTGCCGTGCGAATGCTTCGCGCAGAGGTAGCGCACGATCACGTTCGATTCCCACAGCGTGACGCGCTCGGCGCCCTCGCCGTCGTCGATGGTGGGCACCATCGCGTTCGGATTGAGCGCGAGGTATTCGGGCGTCTGCACCACGCCGAACCTGCCGCCGGCCTCGGTGCGCTGGAAGTCGAGCCCGAGTTCCTGCGCGCACCACACCACCTTGCGGACGTTGATCGAGCTGATGCGGCCCCAGATGTTGAGCATGGCCTGTTTCTTTCTTTCTTTCTTTCTTTCGTTGGTTCCCGGGCGATTCAGCCGCGCATGACGCGTGCGGTGCCCGACACGCGGATCGAGCTGCCCGGCGCGGGCGGGATGCCGGCATGCAGGCGCGACAGCACGCCCATGTCTTCACCTTGCACCACGTCGATGGCACTGCCGTGCGGCCAGCCGATGTCGCGCAGGTAGCCGGCCAGCGCGGCCGTGGCGGCACCGGTGGCGGGGTCTTCATACACGCCGCCGGACGCGAAAGGATTGCGCGTGTGCAGCCGTTGCGCGGTCTCGGCAAAGACCAGCACGATGGTCGTGAGCCCGGCGCCGGCCATCAGCGCGCGGCCGGCTTCCAGCTCGTAGCGCATCGCCGAGAGCGCGGCGCGGCTTGCCAGTGCCAGCACCAGATGGTCCGCACCTGCATGGGCGATGGCCGGCGGGATGCGCGGATCCAGGTCTCGCGGCGAATAGCCGAACAGGGCCAGCGCCTCGGACAGCAGTCCGGGCGATGCCGCGGCGCTGCGCGTGGGCGGCGACTGCAGCGCGGCCTCGACCAGGCTGCCGTTGCGCCGGCCTTCCACCGTGATCCGCGCCTGGTTGAGCACCAGCGGGAACACGCCATCGCCGTGCTGCATCGCCAGCGCGGCTCCCAGCGCGATCGTCGCGTGGCCGCAAAAGGGCACTTCGGATTGCGGCGCGAAATAGCGCACGCGCCAGCCCCCGTCATCGGATGGTGCGGCGAACGCGGTTTCCGAGAAACCGACTTCCGCCGCGACGCGCTGCATCTGCGCCGCGGGCGGCAGTGTGTCGGCGATGACGACGCCGGCGGGGTTGCCGCCCGTCTCGCCATCCGAGAAGGCTGCGATCTTCAGGACATTCATGGGTGGGGCCTCTTCAGCGGGGCGACGGACGATCGAGGAAGACCAGGCGCAGCGCCAGCCCCAGCATCACGGTCGCCAGCAGGCCGCTCTGGAACCTGGCCGCGCCGGGCCGGCTGTGCAGCCAGCGTCCCACCTGGCCGCTGCACGAGCCCAGCAGCGTGTTGAAGGCCAGCGCGGCCATCGACAGCACCGCGCCAAGCTGCACGAGCTGCAGCGGCACGCTGCCGCGCGCCGGGTCGACGAACTGCGGCAGGAACACCATGAAGAACAGCAGCGCCTTCGGGTTGACGAGGTTGTTCAGCAGCGCCATGCGCACGATGCGGCCGAAGCCCGCGGGCCTGGCCTGCGCGCCGATGCGAAGGCCGCCGCCGCTGCGCAGCGCCTGCACCGCGAGCCACGCCAGGTACAGCGCGCCCGCATAGCGCAGCACGTCGAACGAAGGCGGCCAGGCGGCTACCAGCGCGGTGACGCCGGTGGCCGCGAACAGCGTGTGCACCAGGTCGGCCGCCGAGATGCCCAGCGCCGCGGCAAAGCCGCCGCGCGGGCCGTGGGCCACGCCGTGCGAGAGCACGAAGGCCATGTTCGGCCCGGGCGACAGGAACAGCGCCAGCACGGCGAGCAGGAAGAGCGAGAGCGTTGCGAGGCCGATCAAGGAAGGCTCCTGGGTGTTCGTTGCTCTCAGGCTTTCGGGCCTATGCGGCGGCGAGCTGCCTGTCGCCCAGCAGCGCCAGCTCTTCGCGCAGCGTCCGCGCCAGCGCGGCGATGGCGGTGTCGATCTCCTCGACGCTGGCCGTCACGAACGACAGGCGCAGCGTGCGCGGATCGCCTTCGCCGGCATAGAAGGGCGCGCCGGGCACGAAGGCCACGTTGCGCTCGACCGCCTTGGGCAGCAGCTTCACTGTGTCCACGCCCTCTGGCAGGCGCGCCCACAGGAACATGCCGCCCTTGGGCGCGTTGAACTTCACGTCCAGGCCGGCCATCTCGCGCTCGAGCGCGGCGATCATCGCGTCGCGCTGGCGCTTGTAGAGGGCGCGGATGGTGGGCACGTGGCGGTCCAGGAAGCCGTCCTTCATCACGGCCGAAACCATGCGCTGCGTGAAGATCGGCGTGTGCAGGTCGACCGCCTGCTTGGCCTGCAGCAGCTTCGGGTAGATGGACTTGGGCGCCACCAGGAAGCCCAGGCGCAGGCCGGGGGCCAGCACCTTCGAGAAAGAACCCAGGTAGATCACCCCCTCGGGGTTGCGCGCGGCCAGCGGCAGCGGCGGGGCTTCGTCGAACCAGAGTTCGCCATAGGGGTTGTCTTCCACGATGGGCAGGCCGGCGGCGGCAGCGGCGGCCGACACGGCGGCGCGGCGCTCTTCCGTCATGGTGCGGCCGGTGGGGTTCTGGAAGTTGGGCAGCAGGTAGATGAAGCGCGCGTCTTTCGCCTTCTGCACGAGGTCGTCGACGATCACGCCCTCTTCGTCGCTGGCCACGCCCACCGGGTGCGGCTCCATCGGGCCGAAGGCCTGCAGCGCGCCGAGGTAGGTGGGCGTCTCCACCAGCACCTTGCTGCCCGGATCGATCAGCACCTTCGCCACGAGGTCCAGGCCCTGCTGCGAGCCGGTGGTGATGAGCACCTGCGAGGCGTCGACGTCCCACGGCAGCATGTCGGCCACCGCCTGGCGCAGCGGCGCGTAGCCTTCGCTGGCCGCGTACTGCAGCGCGGCCTGGCCGTCGTTGTGCAGCACCTCGGCGCAGGCGTCGGCGAAGGCCTGGATCGGGAAGGTCTTGGGCGAGGGCAGGCCGCCGGCCAGGCTGATGATGCCGGGGCGCTCGGTGACCTTGAGGATTTCACGCAGCACCGAGGGATTCATCTTGGCGGCGCGGGCGGCGAGTTTCCAGTTCATGGCTTTCTTCTTTCAGGCGGTGAGGTGTGATTCGGGTGTTCGGGGGCGGACGGGCTGCGGCTCAGTCCGGCTGGGTGCCGCCACGGTATACGACACGGGCCCGGCTGTCGTCCAGCCCATGGGCGGGAGAGGGGCCAGGGGCCGCCGGCTGCGACAGCCGCTTGCCGATGACCACCGTGGCCACCACCGCGACCGCGAAGGCCAGCGTGACCACGTCCAGCGGCTCGCCCAGGATCGGGATCGACGCGAGGATCGACAGGAAGGGCTGCAGCAACTGCGTCTGGCTCACCCGCAGCGCCCCGCCCAGGGCCAGGCCGCGATACCAGGCGAAGAAGCCGATCCACATCGAGAACATGCCGACGTAGACGAAGCCCAGCCAGGAGGCGGTGGCGACCGGCTGCGTGGGCCACAGCACCAGCGTGGCCGGCAGGGTGATGGGCAACGCCATCACGCAGACCCAGCAGATCACGCGCTCGGCGCCCAGCGAGGGCGTGACCTGCGCGCCGTAGATGTAGCCCAGCGAGGCGGCGATGACCGCGCCCACCAGCAGCAGGTCGGCCCATTCGAAGCCGAAGCCGTGCCCGCCCTGGCTCGCGCGCAGCACCGAGAAAACCACCACCAGCAGGCTGCCCGCGACGGCGCAGAGCCAGAAGCCCAGCCGCGCGCGCTGGTGCAGCACCCATGCCGCCACGGCGGCCGTGACCAGTGGCAGCAGCGCCGTCACCACCGCCGCGTGGCTGGCCGTGACCACGCGCAGCGCGAAGGCCAGCAGCAGCGGAAACCCGATGGCATTGCCAAGCACCGCCATGCCCAGCGGCTTCCACTGGTGCGCCGCCGGGCGCGGCGAGCGCGTCACCAGCAGGAAGACGGCCGACAGCACGCCCGCCAGCGCCGCGCGCCCGAGGGTGACGAACCACGGCGACAGCTGCGGCGCCTCCTGCGGGCCGATGGCCAGGCGCGTCATCGGCAGCGTGACGGCGAACATCGCAACGCCCACCACGCCCAGCCACATGCCGAGCGTTTCGTCCTTGATGCTCCTCATACGCCCACCATCCACCAGGCGGTGAGCACGAGCACGAGCCCCATTGCGCGGTTGAACCACAGCAGCCGCGAGCCCTTGGCCAGCCAATCGCGCAGCATGGCGCCGACCAGCGCGTAGGCGAAGTTGCTGACGAAGGCATAGGCCAGCATCACTGGCGCCACGATCGCGAAGCGGTGCAGCGCGTCGGGCTGCCCGGCGATCCAGCCGGCCACCAGCGTGAGCGCCAGCAGCCAGGCCTTGATGTTGACGAACTGCAGCATCACCCCCTGGCCGAAGCCCACCGAGAGGCTCTTGCCGTCGGCCTTGCCGAGCGTGGCGCTGCCGCTGAGCTTCCAGGCCAGCCACAGCAGGTAGCCGATGCCCAGCGCCTTGATGGCCAGCCGCAGCGAGGGCATTGCCACCACCAGCGCGCCGATGCCTGCGGCGCACAGCGCCAGCAGCAGGGTCCAGCCCACCGGCACCGCGACCACGAAGCGCATGGCGCGCGGCAGGCCGCCGTTGGCCGCCAGGGCGGTGGAAAGCGTGGTGTTGGGGCCGGGCGAGAAGCTCATCGCCGTGGCCAGCACCAGCAGCGCGGTGAATTCTTGCCAGTTCATGACACACACTCTAAACTTGCGACCATTACAGTTCCGGTACAGATGATCGAACAATCAGGCAATCTGTATTGGTCACCCCTTCGACACAGAAGCCAGGGAATCCGGCACAGCCCGGACGACGCATGCTCACACGCACCTCCACACAGTCGCTGACGGGGCAGCTCGCCGACCGCCTGGCCGAGCGCATCCGCACCCGGCTGCTGCCGCCCGGCGCGCGGCTGCCCTCGGTGCGCGAATGCGCGCGGCAGCAGGGCGTGAGCCCCTACACCGTGGTCGCCGCGTACGACCAGCTGCTGGCACAGGGGCTGGTCGAGGCCCGGCGCCAGCGCGGCTTCTACGTTCGCGACTCCGCCCCGGCACAGGACGGCCGTTCGACGAACGGCGCGGACGCCAGCGGCACGATGGGCGTGCCCGCGGCGATCGCGGTGCAGATGATGGCCTCGCGCGTGCCGGCCGATGCCAGCTCGCTGATCCGCAGCATGTTCCACCGCCCGAGCGACAAGCCGCAGCCGGGCATGGGCGTGTTCCCGCCCGACTGGATGGCCTCCACCTTCATGCCCACGGCCGTGCGGCGCATGACCAATACAGCCGCGCTGCAGGAGCTGTCGCTGCAGTACGGCGAGCCCGCCGGCGACATGAGCCTGCGGCGCAGCCTCTCGCAGAAGCTGGTGGGCATCAACGTGCCGGCCTCGCCGGAGCAGATCGTGACCACCGTCGGCGCCACCCACGCGCTGGACATCGTGAGCCGCACGCTGCTTCGCGCGGGCGATCCGGTGATGGTCGAGGAGCCCGGCTGGGCGCTGGAGTTCGCGCGGCTGGAGGCGCTGGGCATGCGCATCCTGCCGGTGCCGCGCCGTGCCGACGGGCCCGACCTGGAAGTGATGGCGCAGTACTGCAAGCTGCACAGCCCCAAGCTCTTCGTCAGCGTGAGCGTGCTGCACAACCCCACCGGCTACAGCCTCACGCCGGGCAGCGCGCACCGCGTGCTCAAGCTGGCCAACGAGCATGGCTTCCACATCGTCGAGGACGACACCTACAGCCACCTCGCGCCCGAGCACGCCACCCGGCTGAGCGCGCTCGACGGACTGCAGCGCACCATCTACGTCAGCGGGTTCGCGAAGATCCTGGCGCCCAACTGGCGCATCGGCTTCCTGGCCGCGCCGCCCGACCTGAAGGAGCGGCTGCTCGAAACCAAGCTGCTGGCCACGCTCACCTCGCCCACGCTGTTCGAGCGGGCCTTGTCGTGGTGCATCGACCAGGGCCAACTGCGCCGGCACTCGGAGCGCGTGCGCATCCGGCTCGACGGCGCCCGGGGCCGGGCAGTGAAGCTGGCCATGGCGCACGGCTGTACCTTCGCCTCGGAGCCGGCGGGGCTCTTCGGCTGGGTCGACACCGGCGTGGACACCGACGCGCTCACCCAGCGCATGCTCGACCAGGGCTACCTGCTGGCGCCGGGCTCGCTCTTCCACGCGCGCCGGCCGCCGAGCACCATGATGCGGATCAACTTCGCGACCTCGCAGGACGCGGCCTTCTGGAAAGTCTTCAGCAAGGTTAGAAGCGAGCTCTGACGGACGCTAAAAGCCCGGAGGCTTGGAGTAAGCTGGCAACACAAGAAAACCCATACCCAGCACCCAGGAGACCTCCCGCATGAGCAACGCCAGCAAGCCCTTCGACTTCAGCCAGTTCGTTCCCGGATTCGACTTCCTGAAGAACCTCGCCGGCGGCGCGGCGTCGGGCGCCGGTTCGGTGCCGGGCATCCCGAGTCTCGCGAGCTGGGTGGCGCCCACGCTGAGCGTGGAGGAGGTCGACAAGCGCATCCAGGAACTCAAGACGGTGCAGTACTGGCTCGAACAGAACGGCCATGCGCTCAAGGCCACCATCCAGGCGCTGGAAGTGCAGAAGATGACACTGTCGACGCTGCGCGGCATGAACGTACGCATGGAAGACATCGCCAGCGCGTTCACCCGGCAGGCGACCGCCGCCGCGGCCCCCGCGCCCGCGCCTGTGCAGGCTGCGCCGGAGCCCGAGCCCGAGGAAATCGAGGACGAAGAGGAAGCCGAAGAAGCTCCGCCGCCGAAGAAGCCGAGCCGCAAGCCGGCCGCGACCAAGGCGAAGGCAGGGGCGGTCGACGGCGCGGGCGTGGTCGACCCGATGCAGTGGTGGGGCTCGCTCACCGAACAGTTCCAGCAGATCGCCAGCACGGCGCTGCAGGACGCGGCCCAACTGAAGGTGCCGGCCATGGCCCAGCCGCTGGCCGACGCGGTCGGCTCGGTCATCGGCAAGCCGGCGGCGGCCCGGAAGCCCCCCGCTGCAAAGAAGACGACGGCGGCGGCCCCGGCCGCAAAGAATAAGACGTCCACTGCCGCCCGGAAGCGAACCTCCGGCCGACGCTGACGTCGTGCGACACACACATTCCATTTGCTGAACAGAACGGGTTGGCACGCATCATGAAGTTGTTTCCCTCCGGCCATGCCACCCATCCGCAATGGCGAATGGCGGCGGGCCTCGTGCTCGCCCAGCTGCGGGCGCAGATGGCACTGCCCGACTACGCCTCCGCGCCGACGCTGGGGCTGCTCTACATCACCGACCACTACGCGAACGACGCACAGGACATCCTCGACCACCTGAGCGCCGAGTTGCCCGAAGTGACCGACTGGTCGGGCACGGTCGGCATCGGCGTCTCGGCCAACAACGCCGAGTACTTCGACGAGCCCGGCATGACGCTGATGCTCTGCGCCCTGCCGAGCGACCAGTACCGCGTGTTCTCCGGCGTCGCGCCGCTGGGCAATTCGGAAATGAGCGGTTTCGAGGCGCACACGGCGCTGGTGCACGCAGACCCGGCCACGCCCGACCTCGCCGAGCTGATCGGCGAGATGGCCGGGCGCACCGACACCGGCTACCTGTTCGGCGGCCTGTCTTCCGGGCGCGGCGGCGCGCTGCAGTTCGCCATCGGCGGCAACGGCAACATCCGCGGGCACGGCGCCGCGGGCGGCGTGTTCTCGGG
This sequence comes from Variovorax sp. CAN15, assembly GCF_030462475.1. Lineage (GTDB taxonomy): Bacteria > Pseudomonadota > Gammaproteobacteria > Burkholderiales > Burkholderiaceae_C > Variovorax. Next base: position 36,271 of record NZ_JASMRZ010000036.1, on the reverse strand, counting down.
CGGGCTCTCGGGCGTGGTCTTCGGCGAGGGCGTGCGGCTGGTGTCGCGCGTCACCCAGGGCTGCCAGCCGCTGCGCTCGGGCGCGGTCCGCGAGCGCGAGATCACCGAGGCCGACGGCAACCTGCTGCTGAAACTCGACGGCGAGCCCGCGCTCGACGTGCTGCTGGCCGACCTGCAGGTGTCGCTCGAACGCCCGCAGGAAGCCATCGACGCGGTGCGCAACACCCTCGTCGGCCTGGCCGATGCCGGCAGCGACGGCATCCGCCGCACCGGCGACCTGGGTGCCGACGTGCTCGTGCGCCACATCATCGGGCTCGACCCCACGCGCCGCGGCATCGCCATCGCCGACACAGCGGAAGCTGGCATGCGCCTGACCTTCTGCCGCCGCAACGCCCAGGCCGCGCGCGCCGACCTGATGCGCATCTGCGCGGAAATCCGCGAAGAGCTGGAGCCCGAGGAGCAGACGCTGGCCACCGCGCGCGCGGTGGCTGCCGGCGAGGCCGAGGCGGCGCCGCACCCGGCTCGGCGTATCGCGGGGGCTGTGTACGTGAGCTGCTCTGGTCGCGGCGGTCCGCATTTCGGCGCGCCGGGGGCGGAGCTGCAGATCGTGCGGCACGCGCTGGGCGATGTGCCGCTGGTGGGTTTTTTCGCCGCGGGGGAGATCGCGCGGCACCATCTGTATGGGTATACCGGGGTGTTGACGGCGTTCACGGCGCCCGATTGAGGGAGCGACACGCACAGTCGCCCTCCTTGTCCGCCTCGAATGAGCATTTCTCGATGCGGCCTCCCTGAAATCGACTTGTGTCTGGTCCGCCACACGGCGACCGGTCCGATTGGGCGCAAATCTGGCGCCTAACGAAGGGATAAATGTTATCTGATGTAATCAAGCTGTCATGATGACCGCTCGCGAAATGCTGCGCGAGCGTTGAATATATAAAAAAGAGTGCTTTGGTGTTATTTCAGAGGATCGTTTTGTTGGAGCCCGAAGCCGAATTGTCCCCACGATGAGCCACCTGTCTTTTGATGAAATCATCTTTCTGGATGATTTCTTCCGATCGGAAGAGATCGGGCTTCAATCCCATCCGTCCAACAGGCGTTTTCTTCGAGGACTATTCGAGTTCGCTGGTCAAGCCTTGGGCGTTTCCATGCGCGAGGAATATCCCGTCTCGAGCGGGGGGCGGATTCCCGTCGGGCTCATGATCGATTCGCTGGGTCTGCCCCGGACCGTGGAGGGTTGGGCGAGCGCCGCGATTGCCGATCTGCAGCCTGCGTTCAGGGGATGCGAAATCAATGGATTCGGCGAGCGCAGCCTGATCATCGGATGGGGGATGCAGCCATCCATGTTGAAGTACATCGCCTCCCTTGGCGCATCATTCATCGACGTCGAAGTGCATCCGTTGCGCTTTTCCCGGCATCTGCACCTGGGAGTGCGAACCAACAACCGGCGAATTGCCCGCATTCTTTCGAAGATCCGAATTCCGGAAGAGGCATTCCAAAGCGCTGCGATTGGAATGAAGGCGATGTTCTCGCGACGAGGCGATGGCGCACTGCTTTGCCGCGATGCAAAAGTGGGAGTCTTTCTGGGCCAGACGGAAGTCGATCTGGCGTTGGTCTGCGATGGCCGGTTGGTCAGTCCCGCAGATGTCATGGACAGGGTGGCGCAACTGGCTGCCACTGTGGACCTCTTGGCAATCAAGCCGCATCCATATCAGGAAAACACGGCGTTGCTCGACGGCCTGTTTGAACGCATACCCAATGCAGTCAAGACAGAGTCCAATATCTACGCGATGCTGTGTGCAGGCAATATCGAATTCTTCAGTGCAATTTCTTCGGGGGCGTTGACTGAGGCCGAGTATTTCGGTCATCGGAAAGAAGCTCTCATGACCCCGGACAGGAACAACGCCGCGCATCTCCCGGATGGATGTACCGAATGGATTCCCGTTGGCAGCGAAGTCGCCTCCCTTCCCGTGATGAAGGATGTCGTCGGCCGGGCTCGCGTTCCGTTCTTTCTGATGCCCAGGAAGCGCTACTCCACCGTCATGTCGTCCACGAACGCGGAGATGGTGGACCGGGCATTCGGATTCCGCTGGGGGCTTCAGCTAGAAGCCGCGGGATTGCGTTCCAGCCCGAAGGTTGCGTTGGGCGGCGATGTCCGCTTCGGAAGTGGGAGTCCCCATGCGGCGGGACTGGCAGCCGGTTGGCACGAGCCCGAACCCTGGGGTGTATGGAGCGCCGAGAACTCTGCCTCCTTTCTGCTTGTGCTCGACACCGCGGAGTTGCCTGCAGCCGGCATGGTGCGAGTCACCGTAACGGGAGCCCCCTATCAGCCAAGTGAAAGTGCGCCGGTCGAGCTCGATCTGCGGATCAACGGCTGTGCCTGCCAAGCCTTCAAGACGGGCGATTCACTGAGATTTTTCTGTGATCTGGATACCCGGAAGCTGCATGTCAGACCACTGCTGGACGCCGAAATTTTCGTGACCGGCGCCCATAGACCTTGCGACGTCGCTGAAAGTGCCGACGCTCGCCGCATCGGCTTCGGTCTTCAGTTGCTCAGGGTCGACATGCTGCCGGCTGGCGACAGCAGTCGTGACGGCAGCGAAACGGCGAGTGTTCAGCCTCAGGACGCGCTCGTGGAGTGAAGGCGGCTCGTGTTCGAGCCGCTTGGGCGGGCAATGCCCGTGAACGCGAAATCCACCTCCGGCTCCAGCCCGCTCACGATCCGCGCGATCGACTTGCCCGAGCCGCAGGCGTGCGTCCAGCCCAGGGTGCCGTGGCCGGTGTTGAGGAACAGATTCGGCAGCTTCGTCTTGCCGATCAGCGGCACGTTGCTCGGCGTGGCCGGGCGCAGGCCAGTCCAGAACTGGGCTTGCGTGGTGTCGCCGGCGCCCGGGAAGAGCTCCTCGACGCGGCGCACGATGGCCTCGCAGCGCACGCGGTTCAGGTCACGGTCGTAGCCGTTGAGTTCGGCCGTGCCGGCGATGCGCAGGCGGTCGCCCGAGGCCGAGGTGTAGCGAGAGAACACGAGCTTGAACTCGTCGTCGGTCAGCGAGACCTGGTGCGCCTTCGAGGCGTCCTTGACGGGCAGCGTCACCGAGTAGCCCTTGGCCGGGTAGATCGGCAGGCGGATACCCAGCGGCGCGGCGTACAGCGGGCTCAGCGAACCCATGGCCAGCACGAAGGCGTCGCCGCAGATGCGCTGGAAGCGGCCTTCGCTGTCGGTGGCCTCGACGTGGTCGATGCTGCCGCCGGCCTCGCGCAGCGCGGTGACGGTGTGGCTCATCAGGAACTTCACGCCCGCGGCGGCGGCCAGGCCCACGAGTTCGCGCGCGAATCGGTTGGCGTCGCCGGATTCGTCCTCGGCCGTGTAGGTGGCACCGGCCAGCTTCGGGCGGATGTGGGCGAGGGCGGGCTCGATCTTCACGGCCTCGTCGGCCGAGATGACCTGGCGCTCGCAGCCCAGGGCGCGCATCTGCTCGGCGGGGGCGAGGGCGCCATCGAACTCTTTTTGCGTCGTATAGAAGTGCAGGATGCCTTGCGTGCGCTGGTCGTAGCTGAGGCCGGTGTCGCGGCGCAACTGTTGCAACATCGAGCGGCTGTATGTGCCCAGACGAACGATCTGTTCGATGTTGTGGCGGGTGCGCGCCGGCGTGCATTCGCGCAGGAACTGCAGGCCCCAGAGCCACTGGCGCATGTCGGCGCGCATGCGAAAGAGCAGCGGGGCGTCTTCCTTGCCCAGCCATTGCAGCACCTTCAGCGGCGCGCTGGGGTTGGCCCAGGGTTCCGCGTGGCTGACGGAGATCTGCCCGCCGTTGGCGAAGCTGGTTTCGGCGGCCGGGGTGGCCTGCCGGTCGATCACGGTCACTTCGTGGCCGAGTTGCTGGAGGTAGTAAGCCGAAGTCACGCCGAGCAGGCCGGCGCCGAGGACGATCACGCGCATTTCAAGTACCTTTGAGGTTGCAGCGCTTGAACGGCGGGTGTGGCGTGCTATTGAATGAATAGCAAAGCAACCGGACGACCGCAGTCCAAGTTGCCGCTCCCCCTGTCCTCGATACCTGAGAGATTCACCCGCTGCGCCCGCAGAGGGTTTGCTCCTTCGGTGCGCCACGTGGCGTGGCGGCTCTCCAGACGGCGTTTTCAGTTGGTGCAGTACAGGCCCTTGTAAGGGCCGACCTGAGCGTTTATGGGAGTTTGCGCCTTCGGTAGGGCCACCGGGGTGGCCCGCTCTCCTGCAGTGGGGCGATTGTAGGCGGGGGCTGTGCGGGCGCCAACCTTTGATTTTTCTCCCCTGGCCCGATGGGATAATCATCTGTTGTTGATTTGCCGCAGGGCGATCGTTCCACACAACAGCAGGGGACTTCATGATCCTGGTTACCGGCGGCGCCGGCTTCATTGGCGCCAACTTCGTACTCGACTGGATCGCGAACAGCGATGAGCCCGTCGTCAATCTCGACAAGCTGACTTACGCCGGCAACCTCGAGACGCTCGCATCGCTCAAGGACAACCCCAAGCACATCTTCGTGCAGGGCGACATCGGCGACAGCGCACTGGTCGATCGCCTGCTGGCCGAACACAAGCCCCGCGCCGTGGTGAACTTCGCTGCCGAATCGCACGTGGATCGCTCGATCCACGGCCCCGAAGACTTCGTGCAGACCAACGTGCTCGGAACCTTCCGCCTGCTCGAATCCGTCCGCGGCTTCTGGAGCGCGCTGCCCGCCGATCAGAAGTCGGCCTTCCGCTTCCTGCACGTCTCGACCGACGAGGTGTACGGCTCGCTCTCGAAGACCGACCCGGCCTTCACGGAAGAGAACAAGTACGAGCCCAATAGCCCCTACTCGGCCAGCAAGGCCGCCAGCGACCACCTCGTGCGCGCCTGGCACCACACCTACGGCCTGCCGGTGCTCACCACCAACTGCTCGAACAACTACGGCCCCTTCCACTTCCCCGAGAAACTGATCCCCCTGATGATCGTCAACGCGCTGGCCGGCAAGAACCTGCCCGTGTACGGCGACGGCATGCAGGTGCGCGACTGGCTCTACGTGAAGGACCACTGCAGCGCCATCCGCCGCGTGCTCGAAGCCGGCAAGCTCGGCGAGACCTACAACGTCGGCGGCTGGAACGAGAAGCCCAACATCGAGATCGTCAACACCGTGTGCGCCCTGCTCGACGAACTGCGCCCCCGCGCCGACGGCAAGCCGTACAAGGAACAGATCACCTACGTCACCGACCGTCCCGGCCACGACCGCCGCTACGCCATCGACGCGCGCAAGCTCGAAGCCGAACTCGGCTGGAAGCCCGCCGAGACCTTCGACACCGGCATCCGCAAGACCGTGGAGTGGTACCTCGCGAACGGCGAGTGGGTGCGCAACGTGCAAAGCGGCGCGTACCGCGAATGGGTCGAGAAGCAGTACGACAACAACACGAAGGCCGCGGCATGAAGCTGCTGCTGCTGGGCAAGGGCGGACAGGTCGGCTGGGAATTGCAGCGCAGTCTGGCGCCGCTGGGTGAACTGGTTGCGCTCGACTTCGACAGTACCGATTTCCACGCGGACTTCAGCCGGCCCGAAGAGTTGGCCGACACGGTGCTCAAGGTGCGCCCCGACGTGATCGTCAATGCCGCGGCGCACACCGCCGTCGACAAGGCCGAGAGCGAGCCCGAGTTCGCGCGAAAGCTCAATGCCACCTCGCCCGGCGTCGTGGCCGAAGCGGCGCAGAAGATCGGCGCGCTGATGGTGCACTACTCGACTGACTATGTCTTCGACGGCAGCGGCACCAGGCCCTGGAAGGAAGGCGACGCGACCGGCCCGCTCAGCGTATACGGGCAGACCAAGCTCGAAGGTGAGCAACTGGTGGCGCAGCACTGCGCGAAGCACCTGATCTTTCGCACGAGCTGGGTGTATGCGGCCCGTGGCGGCAACTTCGCCAAGACCATGCTCCGGCTGGCGAAGGAGCGCGAGAAGCTGACTGTCATCGACGACCAGTTCGGTGCGCCCACCGGCGCGGAACTGCTCGCGGACGTGACGGCGCACGCCATCCGCGCGACATTGCAGGACTCCTCGAAGGCGGGCCTGTACCACGCGATCGCTGGCGGCGAAACGACGTGGCACGGCTATGCTCGCTTCGTGCTCGAAATGGCACAGCAGGCGGGCGTCGAACTCAAGGCCGGGCCGGACGCCGTCGAGGCCGTGCCTACCAGTGCTTTCCCGACCCCAGCGAAGCGGCCTCACAACTCGCGCCTCGATACCACCAAGCTGCAGACCGCTTTCGGCCTGCGCCTGCCACCTTGGCAGGAAGGCGTCGCGCGCATGCTGCGCGAGATCCTTTGAATTCCACGAGAAAAGAGAGCATGACCAAGACGACGCAACGCAAGGGCATCATCCTGGCCGGCGGTTCGGGCACACGCCTGCACCCCGCGACCCTGGCGATCAGCAAGCAGCTGCTGCCGGTGTACGACAAGCCGATGATCTACTACCCGCTCAGCACGCTCATGCTCGGCGGCATGCGCGACATCCTGATCATCAGCACCCCGCAGGACACGCCGCGATTCCAGCAGCTGCTGGGCGACGGCAGCCAGTGGGGCATCAACCTGCAGTACGAAGTGCAGCCCAGCCCCGATGGGCTCGCGCAGGCTTTCATCATCGGCGACAAGTTCGTCGGCAACTCGCCGAGTGCGCTGGTGCTGGGCGACAACATCTTCTACGGTCACGATTTCGTGCACCTGCTGGCCGATGCGGATGCGAAGACTTCCGGCGCCACGGTGTTCGCGTATCACGTGCAGGACCCGGAGCGCTATGGCGTCGTGGCGTTCGATGACAAGGGCAAGGCGAGCAGCATCGAAGAGAAGCCGCTGACGCCGAAGAGCAGCTACGCGGTGACCGGCCTCTACTTCTATGACAACCAGGTGGTGGATATCGCCAAGGCGGTGAAGCCGAGTGCGCGGGGTGAGTTGGAGATCACGGCGATCAATCAGGCTTACCTGGATCGCGATCAGCTCAATGTGCAGATCATGCAGCGCGGCTATGCATGGCTCGATACCGGGACGCACGACAGTCTGCTGGAAGCGGGTCAATTCATCGCTACGCTGGAGCATCGGCAGGGGTTGAAGATTGCTTGTCCGGAAGAGATTGCGTGGCGCAATGGGTTTATCACGGGCGAACAGCTCGAAAAGCTCGCGGCACCGTTAGCAAAAAGCGGATATGGCAAGTACCTGAAGCATCTGCTTGGCGAAAGGATCCGCTCGTGAAGGTGACACCGACTGCGATTCCCGAAGTGCTCGTGATCGAGCCCAAGGTGTTCGGCGATGCCCGCGGCTTCTTCTTCGAGAGCTTCAACCAGAAAGCCTTCGACGAGGCGATCGGCCAGCATGTCGATTTCGTGCAGGACAACCATTCGCGCTCGGCGAAGGGCGTGCTGCGAGGGCTCCATTACCAGATCCAGCACCCGCAGGGCAAGCTGGTGCGTGTCGTGCGAGGGGCGGTGTTCGATGTCGCCGTCGACATCCGCGAGTCGTCTGCGACCTTCGGGCGCTGGGTGGGCGTGGAGTTAACCGACGATAACCACAAGCAGCTCTGGGTGCCTGTCGGCTTTGCCCATGCGTTCCTGGTGTTGAGCGACACGGCCGAGTTTCTATACAAGACCACTGATTATTACGCGCCAGCGCACGAGCGCTGTATCGCTTGGAACGATCCGACCTTGAATATTGCCTGGCCCGACACGTCTCCTCAACTCTCCGCCAAGGATGCCGCCGGCGTTTTGCTGGACAAGGCTGATCTTTTCCCATGACCGCGTTCGAGCAAACGATGAGCCTGGGCGATGCACGATCAGGCCGTGCCACCGCGGGTCGCCGGGTCATCGCGGTCGACCTCGACGGAACGCTGATTCGATCGGACCTGTTGGTCGAGAGCGTCTTCCTGATGCTGCGCTACCAGCCCCTGCTGTTCCTGAAGGCGCTGTTCTGGCTGTTGAAGGGAAAAGCCTATTTCAAGCGGCGCGTCGCCGATGTGGCAACGCCGGTCATCGCCACGCTTCCCTACAACAAGCCTCTGGTGGCCTGGCTCGAAAGCCAGAAAACCCTGGGCGACGTGCATCTGGTGCTCGCAACGGCTTCCGACGCGCGGCTTGCACGCCAGGTGGCCGACCATCTGGGTATCTTCGACGAGGTGCTCGGCACCGAGGCGAAGAACCTTGCTTCTGCACACAAGCGGGATGCCCTGGTTTCCCGCTACGGCGAGCAGCGCTTCGAATACGTCGGCAATTCGACCGCCGACCTGGACGTCTGGCGTTCCGCGAACGTTGCCCACGTGGTGAACCCCGAGTTCAATGTGTTGGCGCGCGCGCGCCGTCTCGGACGCTTGGGCGAGGTGTTCGACGATCGCGTGGGATACCTGCGTGTGTTGCGCAAGGCGCTGCGGCTGCACCAATGGGCCAAGAACCTTCTCGTGTTCGTACCATTGCTGGCAACGCACAAGTTGAGCCACTGGCAACTGCTGGGCGATTGTGTGCTTGCGTTCCTGTGCTTCGGTGCTTGCGCCTCCAGCGTGTACCTGCTGAACGACCTGCTCGACCTCAAGGACGACCGAAGGCACCGCACGAAGTGCAATCGGCCGCTGGCGGCCGGGACATTTCCGGTCTTCCACGCCATGGTCTGGATGCCCGCGCTGCTGGTGTTTGCGTTCGGTGCGTCGCTGCTGTGGCTGCCAGCGAGATTCGCGGTGGTCCTCGGGGTGTACTACCTTCTGACGCTGGCGTACTCGCTCTGGATCAAGCGCGTGGTCATGCTCGACGTGGTTACGCTGGCGATGCTGTACACGGTGCGCGTCGTCGCCGGCGCCGCCGCGATCGTCGCGCCGTTGACGTTCTGGATCCTGGCGTTCTGCATCTTCATGTTTCTGAGCCTGGCCTTCGTCAAGCGGTACACCGAACTCTATGAAGCCAGGGAGCAAGGGCGGGGCGACGCCGCACCGGGGCGAGGCTACGAGGTCCAGGATTTCGAGCTTCTGGCGTCCCTGGGCGGGTCGTCTCGGGGTATCTGTCGGTGCTTGTGCTCGCCCTCTACATCAACGATGTGGCCTCGCTGCACCTGTATGGACACCCGAAGCTGCTGTGGGTGGCTTGCCCGTTGCTGTTGTTCTGGTTGAGCCGGGTCTGGTTGATCGCGCACCGGGGGCGCATGAATGACGATCCGATCGTCTTCGCACTGCGTGACCGTGTCAGCCGTTGGATCGGCATTGCGTTCGCCGCCACTTTTGTCGCTGCCGCATTTTGAACTCGTCCGCACGCCTGTCGTGGGGGCGGTATCCCCACCACCCGCAAACGGCGCATGCCGTTCATTGGCCGTCCGAGGTCGAAGGCGCTGCCGCATCCGCGCTGGCGCAAGGCAGCGGTGGCACGCTCGCGTTCGGCATGGGGCGCAGCTACGGCGACTCCTGTATGGCGGCGTCCGACCATGTCGTGGCGACGGCAGGCATGGACCGCGTGATCGCAGCGGACTGGGAAACCGGCGTGCTCGTCGCACAAGCCGGCCTCACCCTGGGAGCGCTCATCGACATCGCGCTGCCTCGGGGCTGGTTCCTGCCGGTCACACCGGGGACCAAGTTCGTCACCCTCGGCGGCGCCGTGGCCAACGACGTGCACGGCAAGAATCACCATGTGATGGGCACCTTCGGTTGCCACATCAGGCGGCTGGCGCTGTTCAGGACGCAGGACGGGGTGGTCGACTGCTCGCCGCAAGACAACGCCGAGCTGTTCCGTGCGAGCGTCGGGGGGTTGGGCTTGACCGGCATTGTGCTGTCGGTTGAAATCCAGCTGCGTCGCGTGCCTTCTGCCTACATGGCGCAGCGCTCAATCAAGTTCGGTGGACTGGACGAGTTTTTCGACCTGTCCGAGCAGCTCGATGCGCAGCACGAATATGCCGTGGCCTGGGTCGACTGCCTCACCACCGGCCGGCAGGCGGGGCGAGGGCACTACATCGTGGGCAACCATGCACAGGAAGGTGGCTTGCAGGTCTCTTCCGCGAAGCCCAAGAGCATGCCGGTCGATCCTCCTGTGTCGCTCGTCAATGCGGCCAGCCTGCGGATCTTCAACACGCTCTACTACCACCGGCAGCAAGCCAGGCAGGTCCACGCGACGGTCGGCTATGACCCGTTCTTCTATCCGCTCGACAAGCTGCTGCACTGGAACCGGATGTACGGGCGAGCCGGGTTTCAGCAATACCAGTGCGTTGTGCCATTCGCCAGTTCGCGGGACGCGATTCGTGCGGTGCTCGCAGAGATCGCGCGCAGCGGCAGCGGCTCTTTCCTCGCGGTGCTCAAGCGGTGCGGCGATGTTCCGTCGCCCGGACTTCTGTCCTTCCCCTTGCCGGGCGTCTCGCTGGCGCTCGACTTTGCGCAGCGCGACATTGACAACGCACGGTTGTTCGCCAAGCTCGATGCATTGATTCACGAGGCCGGAGGACGCCTCTACCCGGCGAAGGACGCGCACATGAGCGCGGTGCATTTTCAGCAAGCCTACCCGGCCTGGCCCCAAGTCGAAGCGTTCCGCGACCCGCACCTGAAATCGCGGTTCTGGAACCGCGTAACTCCCTGAGACCCATTCCATGTCAACAAGAAAGAAGATCCTCATCGTCGGTGCGACCTCCGGTATTGCCGAGGCCGTGGCGCGGCAATATGCCGCCGAAGGCTGCACCTTTGCGCTTGTGGCGCGCGCACAGGACAAGCTCGAGGTCGTCGCAAGCGACCTGAGCGCCCGTGGCGCCACGGGGATGTTCAGCTATGTGTGGGACGCGGCCGAGCCAAAGCAGTTCCCCGATGTCGTCGAGCGCGCATGGCGCGACCTCGGCGAGGTCGACGTGGCGCTGATTGCCCACGGCACGCTGCCCGATCAGGCGCGTGCGGCAGTAGACCTCGACTACGCCATCGAGCAGTTCCGTACCAACGGCGAAAGCGCGATCGTCTGCATGCTCGCGCTGGCGCCTCGGTTCGAAGCGCAAGGAAGGGGCACGCTGGCGGTGATCGGCTCCGTGGCCGGAGATCGCGGCCGGCCGAGCAACTTCCTTTATGGCGCCGCAAAGAGCAGCGTGGAGGCTTTTGCTTCCGGCATGCGGGGAAGGCTTTTCAAGCGCGGCGTCGACCTGTTGCTGATCAAGCCGGGTTTCGTTGCCACGCCCATGACGGCCGGGCTCGATCTGCCCAAGAAGTTGACTGCGACGCCGGAGCGCGTGGCCCGCACGATCGTCGATGCGGTGAGCGCAAGGAAGGCCGTCATCTACGTGCCCTGGTTCTGGCAAATCATCATGACGATCATCAAGATGATTCCGACATTCATTTTCAAGAAACTTGGGCTGTAAGGGTGAGGGATAACCTGATGAGTGAGTCAGTTCGAAGCAATGCTGCAGCCCGTGTCGAATGGCGATATTGGTGGATCGTATTTCTTGCCGTTTTTGCGATCGTCCTGGCAACTGCGGCTGGCTTCGTCTTCGGCCCCTACAGGTTGGAGGCGGGCGATTTTGCGGCCAATGCACTGAACATCATCCGCGCCAAGAGTTTCCATGAGATCTACGGGAACTACTCGAGATGGCAGTTCAACCATCCGGGCCCGTTCTTCTTCTATGTGTATGCCTTCGGCGAGATGGTTCTGGTCGACCTCTTGCATTTCGTTCCCTCGCCGCATCAGGCGCATGTGTTCTTCGGCATCATTCTCCAGAGCGGATTCATTGCGAGTTCGGTCGCCATTTCATTGTTTCTGGTGCGCGACAAGAGAATTCTTCTCGCATGGATTCTGGTGGCGTGCCTGGGCGCGGGCATTGGCTACATCGCGGTATCGAGCATCTGGGCGCCGCATGTGCTGTTCGGCCCGTATCTGCTGCTCCTGATTTCTTCGGCGGCGCTGAGCCTGGGCTGGTTCCGCTTCCTGCCCGTGTGCGTCTTCTGTGTCTGCGTCCTGTGCCACGGGCACATCGCGCAGCCGGTGCTCACGTTCCCGGTTTTTCTTGCCGCAATCCTGAGCTTTGCATGGGCGGCGAAGGCGCGGCAGGTGATCGATCCTGCGTGGACTTCCGGCCGCAAGCGCACAGGGGTTTTTGCTGCCTCGTTCGTGATCATGGGCATCTTCCTGATTCCCATCATCATCGACCTGACCCGTTGCCCGGATTGCAACGCGGTGCGAGTTCTGACGTACATGAAGTCGAACCATGATCAGACGCCCAAATTCAACCAGGCGATGAACTACGTCGCTTCTTATTTCATCTTCGACAGAAAGCCGGAGTGGCTGGACACTGCCCGAGACGTGAAGCTGGGCAGCCTCAAGGTTCTTTTCGAACTGCTCATGGTGACCGCCGCACTCGTGCTTCCGATGAAGTGGCTGCTGAACCTGAGGGCGTCGAGGGTCGAACTGCAACGCCTGGCCCTGTTCTGCATTCTGGCCTTGGCGTTCTCGACGCTGTGGGCGCTTCGGATCACGGGGCCGCTCTACGAATTCAACTCCTTCTTCGTGTACTCGATCGTCGGCCTGCTGGGATTGCTGGTCGTCTACTGCCTCATCGCGCGGCTGCCTCGCCTGATGTTGCTGGTTTTTTCGCTTCTCTGGATCGTGGCCGCCTTTTTCATCGTGCCGCGGTACAACGCGAACTTCGAGGTTTTCAGCAAGCACTCGACGATGCTGGGCGGCAGCGAGTCGGTTCATCTTGAAAATCCCGGCAGCCGGATCGCCATCAACCAGATCGACGGACAGGATTGGGGCATCAATACCGGCCTGGCCGTGCGCTTGACCCGATCGAACGTTCCCTACTTCGTCCCGAACGACTGGACCTATGTCTTCGGCTGGGGAACCGGCTACACCGAAGAGCGCTTGATAAACAAGAACAACTCGATGGAAATCTGGACCGCGAAGGTGGACCATCTTCCTCTCGAGTTCACCGAAAGCGACTATTGCCGGATCCGTGACGATTCGCCGACCCTGGACACCCGCGGCGAGATCGAAAAATTCAATCCGCTGAAAGCGAAGTGCGAAATTGTTGCTGCACCGTCCCCGCGTCCCGGCAGGCCGGACGAATGGGAATGGTTGTCTACCAACATGATCGCGTTGCAATTCAAGTCAAAGAGCGCGTCGAAGCCGGTCGACCTGAGCTTTGAGGTCTTTCCTTATCTGGGCAACGGAAAGATCAAGTCGCAGCACGTGGGTGTACTTGTCAATGGCGAGGAAATCGGCAGCGAGGAAGTTTCAGGTCAGGGCGTCATGCATGTGAGCGTCGCCCCGTCGCTGTGGAACAGATCTCCCATCACGACGGTCGTGCTGAAGCTCGATGGAAAGCAGTCTCCCAAAGAGCTGGGTCTTTCCGGCGACGACCGGCGCCTCTCCATCGGATTGCTCGGCGTTGGCGTTCGCTACGCGCAATAGCATGTGCCTCATTTTGTTTGTTAGGGTTTCGGTATGAAAATAGTTCTTCCCGGAGGGGCCGGTCTCGTCGGGCAAAACCTGGTTGCCCGCCTGAATCGCGAAAAATTCACGCAGATCGTCGTGCTGGACAAGCACCGTCCCAACCTCGAGGTGCTGGCGCGAGCGCATCCCGACGTGGTTGCGGAATACGCGGATGTTTCCAAGCGCGGCGACTGGCTTGCGCATTTCGAAGGTGCTGACGTGGTGGTCATGCTGCAAGCGCAGATCGGCGGCATCGATTACCAGGAATTCGTGGACAACAACGTGACTTCCACGGAACTCATCCTCGAAGCCGTCAAGAAGAACAGGGTGCCCCAGTTGGTCCATATCAGCTCGTCGGTGGTGGAGTCCGTGGCCGACGATTTTTATACCCGCAGCAAGAAGGACCAGGAGCGTATGGTCCTGGACAGCGGCATCGAATGCCCGATCCTGCGACCGACCCTGATGTTCGGCTGGTTCGATCGAAAGCATCTCGGATGGCTGTCGCGTTTCATGGCGAAGGTGCCCGTGTTTCCCGTGCCGGGAAACGGCAAGTTCATGCGCCAGCCGCTGTACGTCGGCGACTTCTGCAACGTGATCATCAGTTGCATCGAAAACACCGTCCGCACCGGAATCTTCAACATCACCGGGCATCAGCAGGTCGACTACATTGACATCATTCGCGAGATCAAGCGCGCCACCAAGGCGAAGGCTCGGATCGTCAAGATTCCCTATGGCTTGTTCTACGGCTTGCTGTGGACTTGGTCGTTGTTCGATCGCAATCCGCCGTTCACCACGCAGCAGCTCCAGGCTCTGGTGGCGCGCGACGAGTTCGAGGTGATCGACTGGCCCGGAATCTTCGGTGTGCGCAGTACGCCGTTCAATGAGGCTGTCGAGGAGACCTTCAATCATCCGGTCTACAGCAAGATCGCACTGGAGTTCTGACGTGGCGGAATCGAACCTTGTCGCTCCGGGCTCGCAGCGCGGGCAACGCATCGCCGTTCTGGGGGCCGGCCCCATGGGTCTGGCTGTCGCCTACCAACTGGCCCTCGACGGGCATCGGCCCGTCGTGTTCGAAGCCGACGACCGCGTGGGCGGAATGACGGCGGCCTTTGATTTCGGCGGGCTGCAGATTGAGCGCTACTACCACTTCCATTGCACCTCGGACACGGCCTTTTTCCAGGTGCTCGAAGAACTCGGCCTCTCCTCGAAGATGCACTGGGTGGCCACGAAGATGGGCTACTGGTACCAGAACCGTCTTCAGCCATGGGGAAATCCGATGGCCTTGCTGACGTTCAAGGGCTTGGGGCTGGTCGCCAAGTTCCGCTACGGCCTGCACGCTTTTCTTTCAACCAAGCGAAACGACTGGAAGCCGCTCGACCACGTCGAGGCCACCGGCTGGATCAAGCGATGGGTCGGTACCGAAGCCTACGAGGTGCTGTGGAAGCGTCTGTTCGACTACAAGTTCTACGAGCACAGCTCCAACCTGTCGGCCGCGTGGATCTGGAGCCGCATTCGCCGCATCGGGCGTTCCCGCTACAGCCTGTTCAAGGAAAAGCTCGGCTACCTGGACGGCGGATCGCAAACGTTGCTGGATGCGCTGAAGGCGGCGATCGAGGCCAAGGGTGGCGAGGTCCGTCTCGCGTCTCCGGCCTCCAAGGTGGTGATCGAAGATGGCGCCGTGAAGGGGGTGCAAACGGCGGCGGGGATGGAGGTCTTCGACAAGATCGTCAGCACCGTTCCCTTGCCCTATGTGCCGCGCCTGATGCCGGAGCTGCCGGCGCAGACGTTGCAAGCGTTTGCCGCACTGAAGAACATCGCCGTGGTCTGCGTCATCGCCAAGCTGCGCAAGCCCCTGACCGAGAATTTCTGGCTCAACATTAACGACCCCGAGATGGACATCCCGGGGTTGGTGGAGTACAGCAATTTGCGACCGCTGGGCCCTCATGTCCTGTACGTTCCGTTCTACATGCCGGGGGAGCATCCGAAGTTCCAGGACGCGGACGAAGTCTTCCTGGCCAAGGTTCGCCGGTACTGCATGAAGATCAATCCGGCGCTGACGGAAGACGACTTCATCGACATGCGTGCCAGCCGCTACCGTTACGCGCAGCCGATCTGTGACCCGGGCTATCTGGATCGCCTTCCGCCTGCCGCCTTGCCGGTGCAGGGGTTGTGGGTGGCGGATACGTCGTACTACTACCCGGAAGACCGAGGCATCTCGGAGAGCATCGGATTCGGACGCGAACTGGCGAAGTCGGCCGCGGCCGCGCAAACCAGATGAATAGCGCGTTGCTGACGCCGCAGTTCCTCCGGTTTCTCATGGCCGGCGGCATTGCCGCCGCCGCAAACTACGGGTCGCGCTTCCTGTTCAGCCTTTGGCTGGGCTACGGCACGGCCATTGTCCTAGCCTACCTGGTGGGGATGGTGGTCGCCTTCGTGCTGATGCGCCAGCATGTGTTTGACGCAAAGAAGAGCGCGCTCGGCCCGCAGATCATGAAGTTCGTCGGCGTGAATGTGCTCGCTGTGCTGCAGACGCTGGCTATCAGCCTCGTTCTTGCCCGCTGGGTGTTTCCGAAGCTGGGCATCGTCGAGCATGCCGAGGCTGTGGCGCACCTGATCGGTGTTCTCGTGCCGGTCGTCACGAGCTACGTCGGCCACCGGATGCTGACATTCAAGTAGCCTTGCCGGATCCGGCCGCCTGCAGCATTCGCTGCAGCGTTTCCTCCAGCGGCGGACTGAGCAGCGTGACGCCGTGCGTTGCAAAAAGTGCCTGCAGCTTCGTCGCACTGCCGCAAAGCCGGTGCACCTCATTGGCCCGTACGAACGCGGGGTTCACCTCGATGCGCGGCGAATATCCCGTCAGACGCGCAAAGGTGTCGATGACGAAACGCAGTGCGTAGGGCTGGCCGGAGCAGATGTTGTAGGTTTCGCCGGGCTCGCCGTGCGAAAGCAGCAGCAGGTACGCGTCGCAGACCATTCGCACATCGTTGAACTCGCGCTCCACGTCCAGGTTGCCCAGCGCGATGGAAGGCTCGCGGGCCGCGAAGTGCATCGCAAGCTTGGGAATCAGGAAATGGTCGTCCTGGCCGGGACCCGTGTAGTTGAACGGGCGCGTGATCACGAGATTCAAGCGGTCAGCATACGTTCGAGCCATGTACTCCATGGCGAGCTTGCTCATGCCATAGTGATTGACGGGTGCCGGTGCATGCGTCTCGTCGATGGGCGACTCGGCCGTATTACCGTAAATGTTAGCGCTGCTGGCCAGCAGCACGCGGCGCGGGCGAACCGGCAACTGCACCAGCGTGTTGAGCAGGTTGGTCGTGCCGATCACATTGACGGCATAGAACGCTTCGTCGTGGGCATGGCCTACGAAACTGATTGCGGCGAGATGCACGACCGCATCCGGCGCGGTGCTCAGCACCTCGCCGCGCAGAGCGTCCGCGTTCGTCAGGTTGGCCTGCAGTGCGACGACGGTGTGGCCCGCCGCGGTCGCATGCTCGGCGAACAGGCGACCGGTGAACCCTTCCGCCCCAGTCAGCAGGATCTTCAAAATGAGAAGCCTTGGGCGTTGCGTCGCAGATCTGCCTCGACCATCATCTGGCACAGTTGTTCCAGCGTGGTGGCCGGCGCCCAGCCCAGCTTGGCCTTGGCCTTGGCAGGGTCGCCGATGAGCAGTTCAACTTCAGCGGGCCGGTAGAACTTGGGATTCACCCGCATCACGGTTGCGCCGGAGGCAGTGTCGATCGCGATCTCGGATTCCGCGGTGCCCTTGAACTCGACGTTGATGCCCGCGCCCTTGAATGCGAGCGTGACGAAGTCGCGCACGGTCTCAGTACGGTTGGTGGCCAGGACAAAGGTGTCGGGCTCGTCGGCCTGCAGCATGCGCCACATGCCTTCTACATATTCCTTGGCAAAGCCCCAGTCGCGCTTGGCATCGAGGTTGCCGAGTTCGAGCACGTCGAGCTTGCCGAGCTTGATCTTGGCAACGCTGTCGGTGATCTTGCGTGTAACGAACTCGCGGCCACGCAGCGGGCTCTCGTGATTGAATAGGATGCCGCTGGCGCCGAAGATATCGTAGCTCTCGCGATAGTTGATTGTCATCCAGTGCGCGTAGAGCTTTGCCACACCGTAGGGGCTGCGCGGATAAAACGGCGTGCTCTCGATCTGTGGAATGGCCTGCACCTTGCCGAACATCTCGGAGGTCGATGCTTGGTAAAAGCGGATCTTGGGATTGACTAGGCGAATAGCTTCCAGCAGGTGCAGTGCGCCTACGCCGGTGATCTGCGCGGTCGCCGCCGGCTGATTGAAGCTCACGCCGACGAAACTCTGCGCGGCGAGGTTGTAGACCTCGCTGGGATCCGCTTCCTTGATCAGCTCGATTGAACTGCCCAGATCCGTCAGGTCGTATTCCACGAGGTGAAGATCGGGGTTGTTCTGGATGCCCAGCTCTTCAATGCGCCAGAAATTGACTGAACTCGTCCGGCGATAGGTTCCATAGACCACGTAGCCCTTGGCCAGCAGCAGCTCCGCCAAGTAAGCACCGTCTTGGCCTGTAATGCCTGTTACAACAGCGCGCTTTTTCATCGGAATCTTCCTTTTCTCACTGAATGACGGGTGGCGCATGCGCGGCACACCCGGGTTGAAATCAATCGGGCCGTGACGGTGCGGTCCCGGGGCAGGAGGGGCCAAAAAGGGCCGCCTTGAATTGCTCTGTACTCTGTTGCCAGGTCAGGAACGGCATTGTCTCCGACCGCGGATGTTGCCCTTGCTTGAACAGATCAAGCCAGCGCATGACGGCGGCCGCGATGTCTTCTCCCTTGGTGCCGTCGAAGTAGAACGCATGGCTTGCCGCGACTTCCCTGAAGACAGGTAGATCTCTCGCGAGAATCGGGAGCCTGTGCATTGCGGCTTCAATCAGCGGCAACCCGAAGCCTTCGCCCTCAGAAGCCAAAATCAGGCAAGCGCTATCGTTGTAGAGGCGTTCCAGGTACTCGTCACTGACGCCTTCGAGCCAGAACAGCCGCCGGCCTTTTTGCGCATGCTGGTGCAGCCGTTCGACGATCTCTTCGACCATCCACCCCTTCTTGCCCACAATCACGAGATTGACGTCAATGCCGTTGTGCCAGAGTTGCTCAAACGCGTCGAGCGTTTGCGCATGCCCTTTGCGTGGCTCGACCGTGCCGACCATCAGGAAGGCTGGCGCTGCCGCGATCTGGGCCAGTGTCGACCTGGCTGCCAGTGGCAGGCCGGTTGTCGGCAATGAGTTGGCAATATCTGCGCCGAGATGGAAAGATCTGACCTTGAGGCCTGCCGCGATGCGTTCGGGCGCGTGCTCGAGAGCCCATGCCGTGAACTCGTCCGCGACGGCATTGGAGATCGCAAGAACACCATCGTTTTGAGCAACGACCTTCAGCCAGCGCTCGTGCACCGATTTGGCGTCGTGGAAGAAGCGGTGGCTCAGCAAGACGGGTAACAGGTCGTACACGACGAATTCGACCCGCACACCCTGTTGCCTCAGCGCTTTGTAGAAGTCGGCCTGCTCCGGAACGATGTGCGGTTGGAGGTCGAGGCCTACAAAAACGTCGCCGTCCCGCGCATCGATTGGCGCATCGTCGAGGCCCGGGGTCTGGCAGCCGAGAAAACGCAGCGAGAACTTCCTTGCGTAGTTGTATCCTGCTTCGCCCTTCAGGGCATAGACCGGCTCGATCCGATAACCTTCAGGCGGGCTGTCGAATAACGAACGCAGCAGCGACCGCACCAGCCGTTGAATACCGCTTTGCCAGTCGCGTTGCACGATTTCCGACACGTCGACCAAGAGCTGGCGTTTCGCGGCCGGTATTGGTAAGGCGCGTGCGATGCCCTTCGCGGCTTCAATTAGGCTTTCGTCGGACAACGAAATGTCCTCTGCTATCGATCGAATCAATCCAGACCGCGCATACTGCGCGAGCGATGCAGACAACTCGATCGCCTGGGCATACTGCCGGGCGCAATCGGCCGGTGCGTGGGTTTTACGGATCAGTTCCTTGCCCTTCTCGCCGAATGCACGCGCGGTGGCTGGCGATTGGCGGAGGTCTTCCAACGCCTGTATGAGAGAGTCATCGCTGAAATCCTCGGGCAACATCACGACCGCATCGGACGGGAGGTATGCCATCGATCCGTTGGCGTTGACCACTGTGGCAACGCCCCGGCCCAATGCATCCAGCACTGCGGCCGAGGTTTCTCCGCGCGACAATGTCCGCAACTGCACTGCGACATCCGTAGCGCTCAGGTAGCGCTGGAATGTCTCGGAGTCGACCCAACCAGTGATACTCACCTGGGCGGTCCGATCGCAACTGTCAACGACCTGTTCGAGTTGAACGCCGTAGGGCCCCTTATCGTTCTCTCCGACGAACACGAGACGGCATCGCGGATCGGTAGCCAGCGATGACTGCAGCCACGCGTCCAGCAGGCGGTGATTCAGCTTGGTCGGCCCGAGCAGGCCGAATGCGCAAACGAGGAACTGATCGTCGTCCAGGCCCAGTTCCTCGCGTGCGCGAAGCCTCGCCTCGTCGATCGATTCAGGCATCGCCCGCAGCAGGGGGATCACCGTCCAGCCGTCTGTGCTCTTACCGCCGAACCATTGCCTCCCGAGCTCCAGCGAGTAGGGCGAATGAACGATGACTCCCGAGGCGAGCCGCAGTACACCGAAGTTGCAGGGGTACTTGAAGATCACGTCTCCCGTGTCCGCTGCCTTCACACGCTCCGCGACGGCCCCGTAGCCGTGGGAGTCGTAAAGTGCTCGGGTCCAGGCAAACGCTTCGCCTGCGACGTTCTCTCTGTGTGCTTGGATGCCGCTCAGATAAAAATCATGTAGAACGACAGTCCCGGGAATCTCTTCCAGCAGCGAGAACATGTGCTGGTGAAACTCGGAATTCCCGAAGTGGTAAAGCACCCGGTCGAAGGCATAGGCATTGTTGCGGAACCATTCGACGCTGCGCAGCGGAAACGACTCGTTAAGTTCGCGCTTGTCGACGGCCTTGAGATTGGTCACCAATTCGATGTTGTAGAACTTCGCGAGTTCGGGCAACAGTTCTGCGCTGTAATTCGCGATGCCGCTGCGTTCGGGCGGCAGCGGCGACACGTACGCCAAACGGGGGCGCGCTGCATCGGCTCGCGTGTGCATGGAGCCGGCCTTGGCGGTGTGCGATTCGTGCAGCTGTTCGAAAGCCTGCAAGGCGCGTCGCGCCGATTCGTCCCACGAGAACTTCTTGCTCTGCAGGGCGCCGTGCTCAATCAATTCGCGCCGGAACGCGTCGTTGCCCAGCACCTGTGACATCTTGGCAGCGATGGCCTTGTCGTCTCGCGGGTCGAACATCGCATCGTCCCGCCCGATGACTTCGGGCAGACTGGAGGTGTTGGCGCCGATTACGGGCGCACCGCACAACATCGCCTCCAGCGCCGGCAGGCCGAACCCTTCGTGCCATGACGGGAAAACGAACAGCGCGCACAGGTTGTAGAGGTCGACCAGGTCTTCTTCCGGCACAAACCCCGTGAACGCAACGTCGCCTTCGGCTAACCCTTGCTCGCGAGCCAGTGCCATCAATGCCTTTCGGTCCTCGGGACGTGCCGAGCACACCACGGCGAGCTGGTGCTGGGCGCGCATTTCCGCGGGGAGCAGCGCAAAGCCCCTGATCAGGCCATCAATGTTTTTGCGATGATCGATGCCGCCGGTGTACATCACGAACGGCTTGTCAAGGCGGTATCGAGCACGCAATGCCTGTACACGCTCGGGCGTGACGTTGAGCTTACGGAAGTGGTCGCCTGCGGCGGTGGACACGTTGATGCAGCGTGCCGCATCCAGACCAAGGTGGGACAGGCCTTCCTGTCTCGACGACTCCGAAATGGCGAGCCACAGGCTCGCCCTGCGCATGGCCTCCACCTTGCCCATATACCAGTCGCGCATGACGGGGTTGTCGAGGTAAGGGTGTGAGTTGATCAGCGGGATGAGGTCATAGAGCGTGACTGCCGTGGGCGTGCCTGTGAAGCGGCCTACACTCGTGACGGTAGCGTCACCAAGGCCTTCGAACAGGCTCGATACATGCACCGCATCCGGCTTCAGGCTGGCCAAGAATGCTTCTTGGAGCTTCTCGTCGGCGAGCACTTCGCCCGGCGTTCTGGCGCCAGCGCCCGACTGCGCGGCCGGGTACCAGACCTTGATGTTCGCCGGATCGATTAGGTCGTGGAAGGCTGTCTTGATATCGTTCGCTGCTTCCGGGAAGCGTCCGTTCAACGCCAGCAGAATCTCGTGCTTTCCCGCGTGTCGGGCCATCGACTGCGCCAAGCACAAGGAGTAGCGTCCGATACCGCGGTTTCTATTTCCGGTGGATTGCGCACCTTGAAGGTCGATGACGATGCGCATCAGGCGTGCCTCGATCGCTGCTGTCTTTGATGCAGCTGCCTGTACACCAGGGCGGTGTCGGGCGACATGGGCAGTGGTCTTTCCGGCGCGCTCTGCGGCGCGGAATTGGGCGGCGGTGCCAGCATGGCCTGCAGGCGATGCCTCAGCGGCGGGACGCATCTCAAGGTGAGGGTGGCCGCGCGCTTAAGCTGAGGGTGGCGGCCGATTGTGATCGCAACGACGCGAAGGGCCGTCTTTATGCGGCGCTTGACGCCGCTGGTGATGCGGCCTTCCATCGCCGCTGAAGCCAGCCGCCGCAGCGGCGTTGCTGCCGACTGCAATGCCCGCGCTTCGGCGTCGCGGGCCCGCTCGTTGGCAAAGCTGGCGCGCGCTTCGGCGATGGTGGCCTGCGCTTCTGCCTGAACGGTGCGCATTGCAGCTTCGTGAGCCCGATTCCTTGCATCTTCGAGGGCCGTGCGTGCGTCGCGGAGTTCGGCGCGGGCTCTCAGTTCGAATTGGGCTCGTTCGGCGCGCTCTGCCTCGAGTTGCGCCGCGGACGCGCGCAGTTCTTCCCTATGGCGCGCGATGAGACCGTTGCACCACGTTCCTGAGAGTCCGCTGAGTTCGGCGTAGTCGAACACGTTAGGCGGAACATTGAGCGCGGGCAGCAGATTGGCATGTTCCTCTGCCACGTAGAAGCGATTGAGGCCGTCGAAGTAGGCGAACCGGTAACCCGCCTCGACGAGAATGCGTTCGGCGCCTTCATGGCGCAACTCGGTCGACATGGGTACGGTAGCCTCGACGACGATGATCCAAGGACGAAGTATGTTGCTGTCCCACCCCCGAAGAACCTCTTCCTCCAAGCCTTCCACGTCGATTTTCAGCCAATGAACGGTGCGACCGGCCAGCGATGCCAAGGCGGTCTTCATCGGCAGCATAGGCGTTGGTACTGTCATGTACGCAAAACCATGCTCGGCCTGATGGACGTCGGCATAGGCTTTCACGCCCGTGCTGAGGCCCGTATCTTTGATCACGTGAAGGTCAAGAATTCCTGCTGTGTGGGAAAGCGCGAGCTGCAGGACGACCTCGTCAGGTCTGTCCTGCCTGAGAAGTTCTGCATAGTACGGAACAGGCTCGACGTGTACCCCGCGCCACCCTTGCTCGTAGAACGCCTTGCTGACGGAATCCACCACTGGATGCTGGGCTCCGATGTCTACGTAGACACCGGCAGGCACATGCTTCAGCGCTCGCCAGAGCATGACGTCCTCGAAATTCTGCGCGTATGAAGTGAAAGCCTTGGGGCTGTTCTTTTGAGTCATTTACGACTTGCGGCCGAGCCGACGGTTCTCCCAGTGAAATGAACGCTTTTGCGCATCTCCGCTATTTTACGAGGCGGAATCATTGGATCCTTGGCATGATGGCCACATTCGAACAAGACCCGATGATGAAGTTACGTTTGTTAGCGAAAGTGCCTTGCCCCCATGCTAAGGCTTGATTTACTGCGCAGAGCGGCGCGGAGAGTTCCTAAAGTAGCCTACTGGTTGATGACGCCATGGCGCATGCCGGAGCGGATGCGGTTCCTGCGTGAGCGCGCGGCCCGCGAAGCCAGCGCACGGTCGCTGAAGTTGTTGCTCGACGACGAGCGTTTGCGCCAAGAGGCCGCGCGGCGGGCTGGCAGCGCGGCATCGGTTGCCACACTTGATCTTTGCGACCCTGACGACGTCCTCGAGGCTGCGGGCTTGCCTCAGGATCGGGTTTTCTGGCCGCCAACGGACGCCCGTTCGGTCTCGGACCAGTCGAGCGCGGCGCGCTTCTGGGTGGACACTTTGCGCCGGCGCAAGGATCTGCGCGACCGCTTTCCCCGCGCGTTTTCCCCCCCGGCCGACAACAGCCTTGCAGAGTGGCTGCACAGCCGGCAAGGGCAGGAAGATCTGGCGTTGACGCCGGAAGGCGCAGAGCAACTGGTTGCGCTTCTTTCCGCCGACTTTGCCGAGCGGGCGAGGCAGTTCTTCTTGGCGAGCGAAGATGTTCGCGCGGTTATGCCCCATGGTCTGCTGCCGTCGGGACGGCGCGGTCTTTTCCGGTGGTTCATGCAGCACGGACTGGAGGCTGGCGACTTGGCGCTCGAAGAAGTCTGGTGGCTGTTCCTGCAGGCGCAGGAGAACCCGCAAGGCGAGTTGGTGCGTGCCTTCTTGTTTACAGCGCAATGGCAGCAGGACTTTCCCGATGCACTGACGGTCTTCGGCTGGTCCCGCTTCTCGGACTGGGTCGCAACTGCCTATGGCGTCGATCGAATTCCGACGGGGTTGATTGCGATCGACCATTTCGCACGACCTGCGCTGCAAGTGCGTACCGGGTATCTGGCGCACACGGCTTGGCGGCTTGCGCATCCTGATGCACTCTCCAATGTCTCGGCCGCACGGGCATTGCTCGAGTGGCTTGCCTCCGGCGAGCATGTGCCGTTGGCGTCGGAGGCCCGCTCGTGGTGTGCCGCGCTCGACGTCGAAGCGCTGGCGCCCGAATTGCTCGACGATGGTGTCAACCTCATCGGCCATTTCTGCTACCCCTCGGGATTGCGTGTTTCCGTGGAAGCCATGACCAAGGCGCTGGGGCTGGCTGGTATCCGGACCTCGTTGCGGGACGTCCGTACGGACGTGCGGGACGATCCACGCCACGTGTGCTTCGACGGTCTCGAGTCCAGCGATATCACGATCATCCACGTGCAGCCCGAGCCCTTCTTCGAAAGGGCTTACACCAGGGCGGACTTGGCGCAGCGCATGCCGAGGACCTATCGCATCGCCTATTGGTATTGGGAGTTTGATTCGATACCGCAGGCTTGGTGCGCCTACGCCAACCAAGTGGACGAGGTGTGGACGGCCACAGAGTTCATCGCCAAGGGGCTGCGCGAGCGTTTGTCCGTTCCGGTGCGAACGTTGTTCCCGGGTGTTACTCTGGCGCCCTTCCAGGCACGCGACCGTGCGCACTTCAATCTGGACAAGAACCGATTCACCTTCCTCTTCACCTTTCACATGGTGAGTGTGATGGAACGCAAGAATCCACTCGGGCTCATTCGCGCATTCAAGACGGCGTTTCGGGATGACGAGTCCGTTACGTTGGTGTTGAAGACATCGTTCGGAGACCGGCACCCCGTACAGTTTCAGGAACTGCGCGACGCGGCGGCCGATTCGCCGGCGATCAGGATCATCGACGAGGTACTCAGTTCAGACGAGGTGCTTTCGTTGATGAATGCGTGCGACGCGTACGTGTCGCTCCATCGTTGCGAGGGACTAGGCTTGACCATGGCCGAAGCTATGCTCATGGGAAAGCCCGTGATCGCGACGGCCTTCTCGGGCAACATGGACTTCATGAACGACGAGAACAGCCTTTTGGTGCCTTACGAGCGGGTCAAGGTCGGCCGTCTCATCCCGCCGTACGGCGCCGACATGGAATGGGCCGAGCCTTCGGTGGAGGATGCCGCCCGGCTGATGCGCCGCCTGTACGAGGACCCGCAATGGGCGCGGCAGATGGGGGCGCGCGGCAGGCAGAGCGCCGAAGCCGATCTGTCGCTTCACTCGGCGGGTCGTCGCATGGCCGGTCGTATCGAGGAAATCAGGGCGCTGCTGCGGCGTGCGCCGCGCGCATAGCGGCAATCACCAGCCGGTCGTTATCGTTCGACGATCCGCCCGTGCTCGAGGTGGATCACGCGATTGCACTCCTTAGCGATCAGGTCCGGCGAGTGCGAGGCGAGCACCAGGATGCCGGACTTGGCCACCACATCCTTCATCCGCTTTTCAGCCTTTTCGGTGAAGGCCGCGTCGCCCACGGAAAGCCATTCGTCCATCAACAGGATGTCAGCTTCGACGCTCGTCGAGATCGAGAACGCGAGCCGCATCATCATGCCGGTCGAATAGGTGCGCACAGGCATGTTGACGTATTCGCCCAAGCCGCTGAATTCGCAGATGTCGGGCGTCAGGCGGTCGATATCTCTCTTGCTCATGCCCATGACGAGCCCGCGCAGCATGATGTTCTCGACGCCCGTGGCATCCATCTCGATGCCCAGCGAAGGATCGATCAGGCTGGCCACCGTGCCCTGTCGTGTGAATTCACCCGACGACGGCTCATAGACCCCGGCAAGCGTACGCAGCAGGGTCGACTTGCCCGCGCCGTTGTGGCCGATCAAGCCTAGCCGGTCTCCGCTCTTCAGTTCGAGGTTGATGCCGCTGAGCGCCTGCACAACGGTCACGCCGGTTTCCTTGCCGAAGCGACCGCCGGTAACCGAGGCTGCAAGAGTCTTTTTGAGCGAGTTCGCGCCGGCGCCGTAGATCGGGAAGTTGACTGCGACGTTCTTGAGAGAAATGAATGCCATGAATCAGAGCCAGTAGACGACGCGGCGGCGGTACTTCGAGAAAATCAGGATGGCCAGGGTCAGACAAACCGCTGTCCAGAACAGGATGCCGATCCAGCTGTGGATGTGCGCGGTGCCGCCCATCAGCGGCGTGCGAAGAAGATCGAGCATCTGCGCGAAGGGGTTCCACAGCACGTACTTGGCGCGGCCGGGCAGGTTCTCGGGGAGCCAGAAAACGGGTGTGAGGAACATCAGCATCTGCATCACGCTGGTGATGATCTGGGTTACGTCGCGGTAGCGCGTACAGATCAGCCCCAGCAGCAGGCCGAGCGCATGAGCATTGATGATCAGGATGGCAAAGGCTGGCAGCACCAGCAGCACCGACCAGGATAGCGAGACGCCGGCCCAGATTGCCACCGGGATGTAGAGCACGATCTGGTGCGCGAACTGGATCAGGTTGCGCGCCAGACTGCGCCAGACGAACAGGCTGATCGGAAAGTAGCCCTGCTTGAGGTAGTTGGACGAGCCGATGAAAGCATTGCAGGCGTCCGTGACGATGCTGGAGAAGAAGCCCCAGAAGATGATGCCCAGCGCCAGGTGCGGGAAGAAGCGGGAGAGCTCGGTGCCGAACAGCGAGCTGTACAACGGCCCCATGCCGGCGATCATCACGCCCATGCTCAGTGTGAGCCACATCGGCCCGAGCATGGAGCGGCGGTAGCGCAGGACGATGTCGAACCAGGCGAGGGTCCACCAGATGTCTGTGCGGCGGGTGCCCTGCCACCAGTCGGACAGGGCGCTTCGATGAAGATTGGAGTGGACTTGACTCATGTACGGCCGTAGGTGTCTGCGAGGCGGACAATGTCGTCTTCGCCCAGGTACCCGCCGCATTGGACTTCGATGAGCACCAGTTCCTCGTCGCCGATGTTGGTCAGGCGATGTTTTTCCTTCAGTGGAATGTAGCGATATTGGCCGGGGAGGGTTTCGTACTCGGTTTCTCCGATCTGCACGATGCCGCGGCCTTGCACCACCACCCAGTGCTCGGCGCGCTGGTGATGGTATTGCAGCGACAGGGCCTCGCCGGGACGCACCGTGATGCGCTTGACCTTGTAGCCTTCCTCTTCCTTGAGCGAGGCGTAGGTCCCCCAGGGGCGATGGACCACCGGTGGCAGGTGCACCGTCTCGTGTTTGCGAGCCTTGAGCACGTCGACGACCTTCTTCACCTTCTGTGCGCTGTCCTTGTGAAGCACCAGCAGTGCATCGGGCGTGTCGACGATCACTAGGTCATGAACGCCCACGGTGGCAACGACCTTCGGGCCATAGCTCTCTACCTGCACGTGCGTGCCTGTCGTGTCGAGGGCCACGACATCGTCGGGAAGGGTATTGCCGCTTGCATCGGGCGTCAGCGCGTTGGACACAGAGGGCCAGGAGCCCACGTCGCTCCAGCTGAACTTGGCGGGAACGACATGCACGTTGGACGCGTGTTCCAGCACGGCATAGTCGATGCTGATGTCCGGCTGCAGGCCGAAGGCGTGCAGGTCGAAGTTGATTGAATTGCCGGAAGTCTTCGATGTTTCCAATGCGTGCCTTGCAGCACGGATCACCTCGGGGGCGTGCTTTTCGAGCGCCGCAATGATGGTGTCCGCCGTGAAGGCGAACATGCCGCTGTTCCAGTAGTAGCGGCCCGTGGCGAGGTACTTCTGAGCGGTCTCGAGGTCGGGCTTCTCTACGAAGCGCTTTACCGACTGGCTTTCGCGCGAGACGTGCTCGACCTCGATGTAGCCGAAGCCGGTGTCGGGACTGGTCGGGCTCACGCCGAACACGACGAGGTTACCTTCCTGCGCCAGGCGGAAGGCCTCGGTAGCGCTGGCGACGAAGGCTTCCACGTCCGGAACGAGGTGGTCTGCGGACAGGACGAGCATCACCGTGTCGCCGCTGAACTGGCGGATGCACTGAAGCGCTGCCAACGCGATGGCCGGGCCAGTATTGCGTCCCTTGGGCTCGAGGAGAAAGGTCGTGGTCGGCGGGTCGCTCATCTGCCCGAGCACGTCCTTCGTGAGGAAAAGGTGTTCCTTGTTGGTCACAACCATCAGGTCGCCGGTGCCGCAAGCCTGTCCACGCTCGACAGCCTGCTGAAGCAGGGTGGAGTCACCGAGCTTCATGAACGGTTTGGGAAAGGCTTGACGCGAAGCAGGCCAGAGCCTGGAACCGGCGCCTCCCGAAAGCACCACAGAGAGTAGCCTCATCGTTTTCCTTTAGCTTTTTAACCGATCAATTTTACGGGAGCCCTCAGGTGGCGCGGCGTGCTGGACGAAACGCCGGCCTTCGGGGGCTTTGTTGCGGCTGGTTGCGAAGATAATCCCCTCCCGCAAGGCTTGCGACACCGCGTTCCGGCATCGCTTCGGCCGATTCAGCTATTTCTCAAGGCTCCGCCCCACCCGCCCCTCGGGCGCCCAATCTCTCTATGAAATCTGTCTATCGATTCTTCCTCGGCCTGGCCGGACTCTGGCAAGGCCCCGGAATGATGGGGCGCGTGCAGCGGGCATGGCGAATGTTCAGGAAGTCGGGCTGGCCGGGCATCCGCTGGGAGCTGGGGCGGCGTTTCGGGGGCTACAACGACTACACGAAGTGGGTGCAGCGCTACGACACCCTGACGCCCGAGTTGCGCGAGAAGATCGTTCAACGGGTGGCAGCCATGAAGGATCGGCCGCTGATCTCGGTCGTGATGCCCACCTACAACCCCAACCCGGTCTGGCTGCGCGAAGCCATCGAGTCGGTGCGCGGCCAGATCTACCCGAACTGGGAGCTCTGCATCGCGGACGACGCTTCGCCCTCGGCGGAAGTGCGCGAGATCCTCAAGTCGTACAGCGAAAGCGACCCGCGCATCAAGGTCGTGTTCCGGCCGAAGAACGGCCACATCTCGGCTGCTTCCAACAGCGCACTCGAACTGGTCTCCGGCCCCTGGGTCGCGCTCATGGACCACGACGACCTGCTCCCGGCCCATGCGCTCTTCTGGGTGGCCGATTGCATCGCGGCCCATCCTGACGTGAAGCTGATCTATTCGGACGAGGACAAGGCCGACGAGGGCGGCCACCGTTTTGGGCCGTACTTCAAGTCCGACTGGAACGTCGATCTCTTCCGTTCGCAGAACATGTTCAGCCATCTGGGCGTGCTCTCGACCGAGCTCATGCGCTCGGTTGGCGGCTTCCGCGTGGGCATGGAGGGCTCGCAGGACTGGGACCTGGTGTTGCGCTGCATGGAGCGGGTCGAGCCCAGCCAGATCCGCCACATTCCGCGCGTGCTGTACCACTGGCGCGTGCACGTCGAAAGCACGGCCAAGTCGATGAACGCCAAGCCGTACGCCGCCATCGCGGGCGAGCGGGCGCTGAACGAGCATTTCGAGCGCACGGGAGTGCGGGCCACCGCCGAGCACCTCGATTTCGGCTACCGCGTGCATTACGACTTGCCCGATGTCTTACCGTTGGTTTCCGTGATCATCCCGACGCGCAATGCCTTGCAGCTCACGCGGCAGTGCGTCCAGTCGATCCTGGAGAAGACCAGTTATCCGAACTACGAAATCATCATCGTCGACAACGGCTCCGACGACGCAGACACCCTGGCCTGGTTCAGGCGCATCGCCGCGGAGACGCCGAAGGTCCGCGTGCTGCGCGACGACCGCGACTTCAACTACGCGGCGCTGAACAACGGCGCGGTGGCGGTGGCCAACGGCGAACTCGTGGCGCTGGTCAACAACGACATCGAAGTCATCACGCCAGACTGGCTCAGCGAGATGGTGAGCCTCGCGATGCAGCCGGGCGTGGGAGCGGTGGGCGCGCGGCTGTGGTTCCCGAACAGGACGCTGCAGCATGCGGGCGTGATCCTCGGCGTGGGCGGCATCGCCGCCCATTCGCACCGCCGCATGCCGATGGGCCGCGAAGGCTATGCAGGTCGCGCGGCGCTGATCCAGACGCTCTCGGCGGTCACCGCGGCCTGCCTCGTGATCCGCAAGAGCCACTACCTGGAGGTCGGCGGGCTCGACGAAGTGCATCTGAAGGAGTCCTTCAACGACATCGACTTCTGCCTGCGTCTGCGCGAAGCGGGCCTGCGCAACGTGTGGACGCCCTATGCAGAGCTGTTCCACCACGAGTCCGCCACCCGCGCCAAGGATGTTTCGTCTCAGAAACAGACCCAGTTCCAGGAAGAGGCCGCCTACATGCACCAGCGCTGGGGCGACCTGATCCAGAACGACCCCGCCTACAGCCCCAACCTCATGCTGGCCCGCGAGGACTTCAGCTACGCCTGGCCCCCACGCCTGGCTCCGGTCTGATCGAGATCGGATGACGCTCGAAGTCTCCGTCGCCCTCTGCACCCGCAACGGCGCGCGCTACCTCCCCGAACAGGTGCGCAGCATCTGCGCGCAGGAGCCCCCGCCGCGTGAAATCGTGCTGTCCGACGACGCATCCACCGACGACACGCTGGCCGTGGTGCGCGACACCCTCGCGCAGTGCGGCATGGCCGACCGCATCGCGCTGCGCGTGTTCAGCAACTCGCCGCCGCTGGGCGTCACGCGCAATTTCGAGCAGGCGGTGCGCGCCTGCAGCCACGAGCTCATCGCGCTATGCGACCAGGACGACGTCTGGCACCCGGGGCGGCTGGCGCGCATGGTCGCGCAGTTCGAGGCTCGGCCCGATCTGCTGCTGCTGCACACCGACGCACGCCTGGTCGACGGCGATCTGAAGCCGCTGGGCTCAACGCTCTTCCATGCGCTCGAGGTGCAGCCGGCCGAGTTGCAGGCCATTGCGGGCGGCGAGGCCTTCGGCGTGCTGCTGAGGCGCAATCTGGTGACCGGTGCGACGACGATGTTCCGCAGGAGCCTGCTCGATGCGGCGCTGCCGTTCTCGCCCGAGTGGGTGCACGACGAGTGGCTCGCGGCGGTGGCCGCGGCCACCGGCCGCATGGACGTGCTGCCCGAGCCGACCATCGACTATCGCCAGCACGGCAACAACCAGATCGGCGCGCGTCGGCTGACGTTGTCCGAGAAGGTGGCGAAGGCTTTCGTGGAACGCGGCGACAAGCATGTGGCTCGGCTGCGCCGTGCCGAGGCGCTGTTGCAGCGGCTGCAGCAGCTCGGCGACCGGGTACGGCCGGGCTGCCTGGATGCGCAGCGCGCCAAGGTTGCACACCAGCGGTTCAGGGCCGGATTGCCGGCGGCGCGTCCGCTGCGCGTGCTTCCGATCCTCCTGGAGGCCGCGCGCGGCCGCTATGAACGCTTCGGCCGTGGCAAGCAGGCCATCGTGCAGGACGTTTTCGAGCGCGGCTGACCGTCCCGGCCGAAGGGCCGGCTAGCGGCCCTGCAGTCGCAGGTATCGCCAGAACGAGGCCGACAGCCACACCTTCAGCAGGCTGGTCACGTGCCAGTACAGGTACTTCCTGCTGCGGTGGCTCTCGCGTTGCGCGTCGTGCCGGGCGAGCAGGTTCTCGCCCACCTGCAGCTTCCAGCCCGCGAGCCGGGTGCGGGCGCAGATGTCGAAATCCTCGCCGTACATGAAGAACTTCTCGTCGAAGCCGCCGACCTGCCGGTAGGCCTTGCTGCGAAACAGCATGAAAAGCCCCGGAATCCATGCCGGCACCGCCGGGCGAACATAGCCGGGCTTCTTTCTTCCTACGATTTCCAGCGGCGTGAGCAGCGCCCGATGGGGTTCCGGCTCGGTTTTGCCGGGCTCCAGGATGCGCGGCGTGAGCAGGCCGGCGTCTGCCGCGGCCTGCGCGAGCAGCGGCGACAGCACGTCGTCGTCGAGGCGGATGTCGGGGTTCAGCACCAGGAACCACTCGGTGCCGCAGCGCCCGAACGCCTGGTTGTGATTGGCGCCGAAGCCCTTGGGGCTCGCGTTCTCGATCCGCTCCACCTCGAAGCCCCAGCTGCGGCCGGCGAGCAGATCGGCCTCGGGAATGTTCAATGTGAGCAGAACCTTGTCGATGACGGCGCGGCTGTGCGTGTCCAGCTGCTCGAGCAGCGGCAGCACCAGCGCGAGCTGGCCGTGGCTCACGATTGAAATGGTGACGGGAAGGCGGGGGGAGGGGGGCGTGGGCATGGTCTAATTTCGCCCGGGAATTCTAGGGTTCCCCAACCCCCACACATGATTGCTCTGATCGTCATCAGTTTCTTCGTCGCCGCCTTCTCGGTCCAGGTGTTCATGCGGCGTGCGCGGCGTCATGCCCGCATCTACGGCACCGACATGCCCCAGCGCTTCCACAAGGGCCACGTGCCGCGCCTGGGCGGTGCGGGCATCCTGATGGGCATGGGGGCGGCCTGGCTGGCCGCCGGCATCACCGGCACCGATCCGTTCAACGTCTCCTGGCCGGTCACGACTTCGATGCTCACGCTGGTGTGCATCCTGCCGGCGGTGCTGGGCGGCATCGTCGAGGACGTCACCCAGCGCGTGAAGGTGCGCTACCGGCTGGGGCTGACCATCGGCTCGGCGCTGCTGCTGTGCTGGCTGCTGCGGCTGGGCGTGGCGCGCACCGGCTTCGAGACGGTGGACGGCTGGCTTGCGATGGTTCCCTTTGCCACCGTGATATTCGCGGCCCTGGCCATCGGCGGCTTGCCGCATGCCTTCAACATCATCGACGGCTACAACGGGCTCGCGGGCACGGTCGCCGTGCTGGTCTGCCTGGCGATCTCTCACGTGGCGCTGCAGGTTGGCGACCGGCAACTGGCGGCCATGGTGATCTGCCTGGTCGGTGCCACCTTCGGCTTCCTGGTGTGGAACTACCCGCGCGGCAAGATCTTCGCCGGCGACGGCGGGGCCTACGTCTGGGGCATGGTGATCGCCGTGGCCTGCGTGACGCTGGTGCAGCGCCACCGCGTGGTATCGCCCTGGTTTCCGATGCTGCTGCTGATCTACCCGGTGTGGGAGACGCTGTTCTCCATCTACCGCAAGCTGGCGCGCGGCCAGTCGCCCGGCACGGCCGATGCGCTGCACTTCCACCAGCTGATCTTCCGCCGCATCGTGCGCGTGGCCTTCGCTGATGACGAGGCCCGGCAGCTCCTGGCGCGCAACAACCGCACCTCGCCCTACCTGTGGATGTTCGCGGCCCTGTCGGTGGTGCCGGCGGTGCTGTTCTGGAACAACACCATCGTGCTGATGTTCTTCTGCCTGCTGTTCGTCACCACCTACGTGGGCGCGTACCTGATGATCGTGCGCTTCAAGGTCCCGCGCTGGCTGCGGCCGTGAACAGGCACCCCCCAGGCTTCGCGCACTTCGTGTCGCTGCGCCAACCCCCTTGCAGGGGGCAACACCGGTGGCCCGGCAAAGCCGGTTCCACGGTGTTCCCGCGCAGTCAGTCGGCTGTCACCGGGATTGCGCGAGAATTTGAGCTTCACCTGATCGTCCACCGCTTCGGAGCCTGACCGCCCATGACCGACCCCGTCCTCAACATCCCCCCGCGCGACAAGGCCGAGATCCTGGCCCAGGCGCTGCCGTACATCCGCAAGTTCCACGGCAAGACCATCGTCATCAAGTACGGCGGCAACGCCATGACCGACCCGGCGCTGCAGGCCGACTTCGCCGAAGACGTGGTGCTGCTCAAGCTGGTGGGCATGAACCCGGTGGTGGTGCACGGCGGCGGCCCGCAGATCGAGGCGGCGCTCAACCGCCTGGGCAAGAAGGGCAGCTTCATCCAGGGCATGCGCGTGACCGACGCCGAGACCATGGAAGTCGTCGAATGGGTGCTGGCCGGCGAGGTGCAGCAGGACATCGTGGGCCTGATCAACCAGGCCGGCGGCAAGGCCGTGGGTCTCACGGGGCGCGACGGCGGTCTGATCCGCGCGCAGAAGCTCAAGATGGCCGACCGCAACGACCCCAACGTGCACCACGACGTCGGCCAGGTCGGCGACATCGTCTCCATCGACCCCAGCGTGGTGAAGGCGCTGCAGGACGACGCCTTCATCCCGGTGGTCAGCCCCATCGGCTTCGGCGAGGAGAACGAGAGCTACAACATCAACGCCGACGTCGTCGCCGGCAAGCTCGCCACCGTGCTCAAGGCAGAGAAGCTCATGCTGCTGACCAACACGCCCGGCGTGCTCGACAAGGACGGCAAGCTGCTCACCAACCTCAGCGCCCGCGAAATCGACGACCTGTTCGCCGACGGCACCATCTCGGGCGGCATGCTGCCCAAGATCGAAGGCGCGCTCGATGCGGCCAAGAGCGGCGTGAACGCGGTGCACATCATCGACGGCCGTGTGCCGCACGCGATGCTGCTGGAGATCCTGACGGACCAGGCTTACGGGACGATGATCCGCGCCCGTTGAGCCCGGCGTGGGCGCGTGCTCACTGCGCTGTGCGAGAATCAATTGATTACATCTTTGCACGCGCTCCCATGCAGAACGAAGAGACGACCAGTGCTTCCGGCGTAGAGACTCCTGCGGAAACGACCGCTCCCCCGGCGCGCAAACGCCCGAAGCCGGGCGAGCGGCGCGTGCAGATCCTGCAGGCGCTCGCCTCCATGCTGGAGCAGCCTGGCGCCGAGCGGGTCACCACTGCCGCGCTGGCCGCACGGCTCGAAGTGAGTGAAGCCGCGCTGTATCGCCATTTCGCGAGCAAGGCCCAGATGTTCGAGGGCCTGATCGACTTCATCGAGCAGAGCGTCTTCACGCTGGTCAACCAGATCCTCGAGCGCGAGGGCGCCACCGGCGCGCAGCAGGCCGCGCGCATCCTCACGCTGCTGGTGCAATTCGCCGAGCGCAACCCCGGCATGACCCGCGTCATGGTGGGCGACGCGCTGGTCTACGAGAACGAGCGCCTCCAGCAGCGCATGAACCAGTTCTTCGACAAGATCGAATCCACGCTGCGCCAGGTGCTGCGCGGCGCCGCCGCGGCCGATGGATCGGCCACGCCCAGCGTCGACGCCCAGGTGCGCGCCGCGGCGCTCACGGCCCTCGTGGTGGGGCAGCTGCAGCGCTTCGCGCGCTCGGGCTTTCGCCGCGCGCCGTCTGAGCACCTCGAGGCCACGATCGCGTTGATCGTCTGAGGCGTCGTCGTCATGCGTGCGCTGATCCTGTTCCTGGCACTGCTGTGCCTTTCTCCTTTCGCATCGGCGGCGGCCTATGAGGATGCGATCGGCGTGACCTTCCCCGACGAGGTGAGCGGATTCCAGTTCCGGCGCCGTGAGACCTTCTCGCAGAAGGCGCTGGGCGCCGCGACCGGCTATCTGCACGCCGGCCCCGTCCAGGGCACCGTCTACGTGTACACCGGCGGCCTGAGCAGCATTCCCGAAGGCACCGATTCGGCCATCGTGCGCAAGCACTTCGCGCAGGTGATCGGTGAAGTGAAGCAGATGGAGGCGCCGGGCCTCGCGAGCAAAGTCACCGTCCCGTCGACGCCCGGTCAGGTCACGCATCTTGCAGGCTGCGGCCCGCAGTTCATCTGGAAGGGCTACGACATGGAGCTCGACGGTGCCCAACTGGTGTCGTACACGTACATGACGGTCGTGCGCAACAACTTCGTGAAGCTGCGCATCAGCTACCTCAAGTCCAATCCCACGGGCAGGGCCGACGCGGACCGCTTCATCGAGGGCGTCCGCAAGGTCATCGGCCGCTGCTAGGCCGGAAGAAGCCCTTGGCAACGGGCTTGGCCGGTCAAGCGACCTGCACACCCACCTTCGCTCCAGCCGCGACGATCTCCCCCACGTCGCGTCGTCCACTCATATCCCGTCCTTGCGCCGCGCCGCGCGCACCTTGCGTTCCGGCTCGCCGGCCCTGCAGGCCCTGGGAGCCATGCTCGAGCAGCCCCGGGTGCCGAGCGGGTCACCACTGCCGCGCTGGCCGCGCGGCTCGAAGTGAGTGAAGCCGCGCTGTATCGCCATTTCGCGAGCAAGGCCCAGATGTTCGAGGGCCTGATCGACTTCATCGAGCAGAGCGTCTTCACGCTGGTCAACCAGATCCTCGAGCGCGAGGGCGCCACCGGCGCGCAGCAGGCCGCGCGCATCCTCACGCTGCTGGTGCAATTCGCCGAGCGCAACCCCGGCATGACCCGCGTCATGGTGGGCGACGCGCTGGTCTACGAGAACGAGCGCCTCCAGCAGCGCATGCACCAGTTCTTCGACAAGATCGAATCCACGCTGCGCCAGGTGCTGCGCGGCGCCGCC
>NZ_JASMRZ010000035.1 GCF_030462475.1 Variovorax sp. CAN15 | reverse complement strand
CACCACAACAAACTCCCCACCCCGCCCCCGCCGCACAAAAGCAAACACCGACTGATCCGAGTGTCGGGGCGGCCGGTCTGCCCGTAGACCGAGATCAGCCCGCGCAGCGCCTGCATGTTCTGCGGACGGCCTTCGAGCACGCGCTTGTAGCCCTGTTCGGCCTGCGCGTAGTCGCCCGCGGCGGCGCGCAGGTCGGCCAGCGCGTTCTGGCCCACGGGCTCGCGCGGATCGATGCGTACCGCGCGCTCGTAGAGCGACTGCGCGCCGCGCAGGTCGTTCTTGCCCTGGGCGGCGCGGGCCTGCCCGACCAGCACCCAGTAGTTGGCGCTCTGCAGTGCCGAGTTCCACTTGCTGCCGCCGCCGCGCACCGCGCGCTCCAGCAGCTCCTGCGCCTCGGCGAAGCGCTCCTGGCGCAAACGCACCAGGCCCAGTCCGCCCAGCGCCTCGGTGTCGTCGGCCTTCGTGCGCAGCGCCTGCTGGAAGCGCTGCTCGGCGGTGCTGGCGTCGCCGCGGTCCAGCGCCTTGAAGCCTTCGCCCACTGGAACACCGGGCGAGTTGGCGGCGGCGGTCTTGGCGGTGGTGAGGCTTTCCAGCCGCGCGGCCACGGCGGCATCGGTCTGGTTGCTGCTCAGGTACTCCTGGTAGAGCGCGGCGTCGGGCTGGCGCGCGTCCAGCCAGATCAGCGCCTGGCGCCATGCGGCACGCGCGGCGCCAGCCACGGCGGGCTGCTTCGTCAGCTCGACCAGTTCGCGGATGCCGGCGCGGCGCGTCGATTCGCTGTAGGTCTTCTGCTGCGCCAGCGCGAGCTTGTAGTTGGCGTTCTCCGGATGGTCCTTCACCAGCTGTTCGAGGCCGCGGCGGCCTTCGTCGGCGCCCTGGGGCGTGCTGGCCAGCACCTGGTAGTACTCAAGGGCCAGCGCCTCGGGCGGCGGGCGGTTGTCGAACTGGCTGCGGTACAGCTCAACCGCCTCGGCGGCGCGGCCGGCGCGCGCGGCRGCACGGGCGCGCTGCAGCGTGCTTTGCGTACCGGCGGGCTGCTGCGACAGCTGCTGCAGGCGAGCGAGTCGGCTGTCGTTCGGGTTCGCGGTGCGCAGGCGGGCGATCCAGGTGCGCGCGGCCTCGGAGTTGCCGCGCGAGAGCTCGACCTGCGCCATGCCGTACATCGCGTCGGTCGACTGGGGCTGCACGCTCAGCAGCTTCTTCCAGCTTTCCTCGGCGAGGTCGGCGCGGCCCTGGGCCTGCCAGTAGTTGCCTTGCTCGATCAGCGCGGCGCTGGCTGCATCGGCCTGCGCATGGGCGGGGTTGGCGGCGCACAGCGCGACGAGCATGCCGAGGCAGGCCGTCCATTGACGGGATTGCGGCGAGAGCGAAAAGGGGCTCGGGAAAAGACGCGAGCCGGGGACGACGCCGGACGAGCGCCGCGGCTTCAAGCCGGTCGATTGGGACGGCATAGCGTTCTCCATGAGGTTTGCAGCTGACCGGTGGGGCCGAATTCATATCGGCCGTCGAGCCACGCCTGTCCGAAAAGCAACAGGCACTGTTCGTAGTACGGCAAGGGCGCCACGGGCGGCGTGGTCGCGCCGGCGGCAGGGGGCGCCGCGCGACCGCCGGGTACGCGGGCGACCTGGTCGGCCAGCGCATCGGTGGCGTCCAGCGCCTTGAGGTAGGGCAGCATCGCGCCGGAGAAGCCCAGCGGCGCCATGCCGCGGACCTGGCCGGTGACGGTGTCGACGTACTCCGGCACCGCGTGGTTCTCGGCCAGCGCCTGGCGGGGGCCGCGCAGGTTCAGCAGCAGCATCTTGCGGGCCGGGTCTCGCGCCGAGAGCATGCCCGCCCAGAGGTAGACGCGGATCGCGTCGTAACCGCCGGTGGCGCCCTTCTGCGGATCGGCGACGAAGGCGCGCGCATCCTGCGACCAGGCGCACCAGTCCGGCGCGAAGCCCTTGGGCGTGACGGCGCCGAACATGCGCAGCGTGTTGTCGATGACCTCGCCCCACGGGCCGGCCGCATCGGCCTGCTGGAAGTACCGCAGCAGCTGCAGAGGCATGTAGCTCGGATTGAGGCGCCACAACGGCCCGCTCGCCACCGACTTGGGCCAGGGCAGCAGCATGCGTCCGAGGCCGGGCACGTTGATGATCTCCTCGCGCACCGCCTGCGCCAGCACCTCGCGGCCGAGCGTGCGATAGCCGGCGTCGTTCCAGAGCCGGCCCGCTTCCATGAGCGAATAGGCGATCCACAGGTCGGCGTCGGATGCGGCGTTGGCATCGAGCACGCCCCAGCCGCCGGCCGGCTTGCGGCCCCACTGCCAGGCCGGCAATTGCTTTGCGAGGCTGCCGCCCGAAAGGTTGGCCTCGGTCCATGCCAGCACGCGGGAGAAGGTGGCGCGGTCGTTGTGGACCAGCGCGAAGAACAGGCCGTACGACTGGCCTTCGGAGGTCGATTGCTGCTGCGGCGTGTTGAAGTCGATCACCCGGCCGTCGGGCTGGATGTGGCGGGCGGCGAAGGCCGTCCAGTCGGTGGCGGGGTGGCAGGCAGGTGCTGCTGCTGGAGCGGCGGCCTGCGCCGGGGGCGAGGCGGCCGGTGCGGCAGCGGCCAGCCGGGGCAGGGCCAGCACGAGCCCCGCCGCGCCCAGCAGGGCGCGCCGGCTCGCAGGCCGTTCGGGCAGGGGCACGGTTTTCGAACGTTGCATGAGTCCCTTACTTGCCCTTGGCCTTGACCGACAGCCGCCGGCGTGCGCGCAGCTGCAGGCCCGCGTACGACACGGCCGCGCCCAGCAGCGCCAGCAAGATCACCAGCCCGGCCAGCATCAGCGGGCTGCGCGAGAGATGCCACTGCACCCAGGCGATGGGCGGCAGGCGGCCGACGTAGTAGGTGTCCTGGCCCAGCACGCTGTTGACCTGCGTGTCGCGCACGATGGTCATGCTGCCCTGCACGCTCTTGAGCAGGTCGGGCGTCATCAGCGCGTTGAGCAGCGCGTCCTTCGACTCTGCGTTGGCGATGGCGGCGACCACGCTGCGGCCGCTGCGCAGCGGCGACTGGAAGCCTGCCAGCACCCCGTCGCGGCCGTCGGCGCTCACCGAGATCTGCATCGAGCCCGGCAGATCCTCGCGGGTGCGCGCGCCGATCACGAAGTCGATGGCGTTGTCGATCCAGCTGTCGAGCTTGAACTCGGGCGCGTTGCCGTTGCGCTTGAGCGGCATCCTGTCGGCCCACTGGGTGAACAGGGGCTGGTTCTGCAGGCTGCCGATCACCAGCAGGTCCTTGTCGGCCCACTGCTGCGCTTCGGCGGCGCGGCCCACCTTCACGCGCAGTGCGGGATAGCCGGTGGAGCGGCCGATCTGGCCGAGCAGGCCGAGGAACATCTCGGTGTCGCTGCCGCTTGGCTGGTCCGGCAGGATGACGGCGGTGTCCGACAGGTCGGCCATGCGCGAGAAGGGGAAACCGCCGTTGGCATAAGCCGCGAGTTCGGGCATCGCGATGAAGTGCGGGAAGCCCGACACGTCGATCGTCGAGGTCGGGTCGATGGCGCCGCGCACGTTGTCCAGCTGCGGCACGCAGCGCCCGCCCACCGGCTCGAAGTAGTAGTGCAGCCGCAGCTGGCTGCGCGGACCCATGGCCAGCGGCGGCAGGATCACTTCCTTGCGTTCGGCCAGCGTGCCGTCGGGCATCAGCTTCACCGCCAGCGGGTTCCACCAGCGGTCGCCGGCCGGGTTGGCCGAGCGCAGCGGCAGGCCCCCCACGAAGTTCTCGTTGACGTTGACGTTCAGCGTCGACTGGTCGGGCCGCACGCGCGGCGTGTAGCGGTATTGCAGGTCGAGCGGAATGCCGCGGCTGCGCCAGGTGAAGAGGTCTGGCGGCAGTTGCAGGTTCACGCGGACCACGTCGGGGTTGTAGCCCGTCACCGACAGGTCGGCCGCCGTGGTCAGCTCGCCCAGCTGCAGCGGACGGTCGCTCGGCACCCAGCGCGGCGCGTCGTAGGGTTTGCGCGCGGGCGGCTCCTGGAAGGCGGTGATCGAGGCGGTCGCGCCGGCGAAGGCTTTCGCGTTGAGCGCCAGCGCCGCGGCGGCGGTGCGCAGGTCGGCGGGCGTGCTGCCCATCACCAGCAGCAGCTTGCCGTTGGGGTCGCGCGGGTTGTCGACGATCGCGATGCCCGGCCCGCGGATCGCCGGCAGCGTGAGGCCGGGGATGCTCGAATCGGGCGTGACGAACACCACCGCGTGGCCCGTGGGCAGGTCGCCGCCCGACACCGGAAAGGTCGCGCCCCGGTAGTCGGCCAGCGCGCCGAACCATGACGACACCACGCCCGCCGCCTCCAGCACCGGGCCCGAGGCGGCCGTGCCGAACACGAAGGGAATGCGCGCGCGGCGCACGTCGCGGCGGTCGAAGAAGGGCTGGGGCAGGGCGGCGAGGTCGTTGACCAGCTTCAGCGGCGCCACTGTCAGCTTCAGCGTGCTGGAGGCGTCGACGCGCGCCCACAGGCTGGTGTGCGCGGGGTCTTCGCACTCCCGGGTGTAGTGGCCGATGAGCTCGACGTTGATGCGGTTGAATTCGGTGATCAGGCGCCGGTCGATCGGAATCTCGGCCGTCTGCGGGCGGCCCGCGCCGGCGGTGGGCACCGGCAGCGTGGCGACCAGCACGTCGTTCACCGTGACCTTCAGGTGCGAGAGCTCCGGGATCAGCGAGGGCGAATAGGCGTAGTTCAGCCTGAACGACGCGGCCGTCACCAGCTCGTCGGCGCGTACGTTGAACGGGATGCCGACCGTGCCGCTGATGCCGCGCAGCTGCACCGCGTAGTCGATGCCCAGTTGCGTGAGGTTGAGCTCGCGCACCGCGCCGCCGGCGGGCGCCGCGGCCGCGACGGCCAGAGCCTGAGGCTCGGGCGGCCGGGGCTGGGCGAAGGCGGCGCCGGCTGCGGCAAATGCGACGGCAAGCGCCACGGTGCGGAAGACGAACGAGGACGAAGCCGCGCTGACAGGATGCTCGGCGCGGCGATGCGCGCACTGGGGGGGCGTCACGTGGATTCCTTCGCTTTGACGGGACGCAGCCGCGAGGCGGCCGCACGGTAGTAATGGCTGAACATGTCTCGGAAACCGGTGCCGCTGATGCTGATGATGTGGCCGAGCACGCGGTGGATCGGCACGCGCGGGTGGTTGCCCCAGCGCGCGGCCCAGATGTCGGCACGGGCGGTGGTGCATTGCACCAGCGCGCGCTCCTGCGCGAAGCTCATCGGCACGAAGCTCAGGCCCAGGCGCTTGCCGCTGCTGAAGCGCACGGTGGAGGCGAAGCGCGATTCCTGGTCGTTGCGGTACAGCGCCACCTCGACGGGCGTTTCGAGGTCGAGCTTCATGTCCTGCGGCAATTCGAGGCCCAGGCCGCCGCTGGAGAAGTCGAAGGTGTTGCAGCGCAGGGAGCGGCCGTCGGGAAAGTACAGCGTGGCCGGCAGGTTGAGTTCCACGCGGTGCGATCCGCGCAGCTGGCGCGACTCGTTGGCCGCGGCCACGCAGGCGCCCAGGATCATCAGGTTGTAGACCGTCCAGGCCAGGTTCAGCCACACGGTGGCGATGTGCTGCGAGTCGACCCAGGTCAGCCGCCATGCGCCCAGGCACACGCCCACGAAGTTCAGCGCGAGCAGCACCAGGCTGGCCTTGGCGATGGTGCTGTCGAAATACTCTTCCTGGATCAGGCCGCCCTTGGCCGTCACGTTGAAGCTGCCGAGCTTGGGGTTGATGAGCGCCACCAGCGTCGGGCGGAAGATGTACCAGGCCAGCACCGCCTCGTAGACCTCGTTCCACAGCAGGTAGCGGAATCGCCCCTGTATGCGGCTGTTGGTCAGGTTGGCGTGCAGGATGTGCGGCAGCGCGAAGGCGAAGATCATCGAGGCCGAGGCGTGGATCACGCTCGCGCCGAAGTACAGGTACGCCAGCGGCGCCGTCAGGTAGATGAGCCGCGGCAGCCCGTACAGGAAGTGCAGCATCGCGTTCACGTAGCAAAGGCGCTGCGCCCAGTGCAGCCCGCGCCCGAAGAGCGGGTTGTCGATGCGGAAGATCTGCGCCATGCCGCGCGCCCATCGGATGCGCTGGCCCACGTGGCCCGAGAGGCTTTCGGTGGCCAGGCCCGCGGCCTGCGGCAGCGCGAGATAGGCGGTGTTGTAGCCCAGGCGGTGCATCTTCAGCGCGGTGTGGGCGTCTTCGGTGACGGTCTCGACCGCGATGCCGCCCACTTCTTCCACGATGGTCCGGCGCAGCACCGCGCAGGAGCCGCAGAAGAAGGTGGCGTTCCAGAGATCGTTGCCGTCCTGGATCAGGCCGTAGAAAAGCT
The DNA here is from genome assembly GCF_030462475.1 of Variovorax sp. CAN15. Classification (GTDB taxonomy): domain Bacteria; phylum Pseudomonadota; class Gammaproteobacteria; order Burkholderiales; family Burkholderiaceae_C; genus Variovorax. Next base: position 50,787 of record NZ_JASMRZ010000035.1, on the reverse strand, counting down.
CGCCCTCGTTGGGCACCGTGCCGAAGGTGTCGAGGTTGCGCTCGAAGGGGTCGGCCGAGAAGAAGTAGTGGGGCAGCTGGACCATGCCCAGCTTGGGGTCGCGCCCGAACCAGCCCATGGCGATCTGCATGAACGAACGCGTGGGGATGTGGTCGCAATCGAAGATCGCGACGAACTCGCCGGAGGTGTTCTTCAGCGCGGCGTTGATGTTGCCGGCCTTGGCGTGGCGGTTGTTGTCGCGGATGACGTGCGTCACACCGACCTGCTCGCAGAACACCCGGAACTCCTCGCGCCGGCCGTCGTCGAGCACGAAGATCTTGATCTTGTCGCGCGGCCAGTCGATCAACTGCGCGGCCAGCACGGTGGAGCGCACCACCGACAGCGACTCGTTGTAGGTCGGAATGAACAGGTCGATGGTCGGCCACTCGGCCGGGTCCTCGGGCAGCGGCACCGGCTTGCGCTCCAGCGGCCAGGCGGTCTGCACGTAGCCCAGCAGCAGCACCACGAAGGCGTAGAGCTCGGCCATCAGCAGTCCCACGCCCAGCACCAGGTCGACCGGGTTGTCCATGAACATGGTCTCGGTCACACGCCAGTAGGTGTAGCGCGAGGACACGACCACCGACAGGAAGATCAGCACCAGGCTGGCGAAGCGGCCGCGAAAGCGGTTGGTGACGAGCGCCGCCGCGAAGATGCCCACCGACAGCGCGATCTGCTGCTCGAAGGTCATGGGCGCGATGATCAGCGCCGGCAGCATCGTGAGCGCCACGATCCAGCCGAGGATGCGCACCGGCAGCAGCCGCAGGATCGCTGGCGCGGGCCGGGGTTCGGGCTGGGGTGGTGGAGCGGACTGGGCGTGTTTCATCGGTTCGTCTACGTGGTCCGCAGGGTCGGGAAGGACGCCGCCTGCCGGGCGGTGTCGATGCGTTCGAGCAGGCGCTCGGCGCAGGAGGCGATGTCCTGCGTCGCCTGGCTCATGGGTGCGTAGCTCTGCACCGGCGCGGCCGAGGCCAGCGCCTCGGGCACCGCCTGATCCATGTGCAGCATGCCCAGCAGTTCGGGGCGCAGCCGCTGGCGCAGCAGCTCGAAGACGTCGTGGTTGAGCCGCTTGCCCGGGTCGATCTGGTTCACCACGTAGCCGGTGCCCATGTAGGCGGTGCGCGGTCGGGCGTACTTGTCGAGCATGCGCTCGACGATCGGCAGCGTGGCGAAGGAGCCCGCATCGGCCAGCACCGCGACCACGCCGAAGCTGGCCGCGCGCAGGGCCTGCTGCAGGTAGACCGAAGGCCCGGGCGGGGTGTCGAGCACTACCAGCGTATCGGCGGGCAGGCCGAAGCGCTCCAGCGTGTCGCCCAGCCAACCGGGCGTGCGCGCCAGCTGCTGCTCGAACGCGATCTGGCGCTCGTCGTCGACGTCGCCGAAGGGCAGCAGCATCACGCCGCCGTGCGCGGGGCGGATCGCACGCGCCCACGGCATCAGCCCGGTGGCGGCCTCGAGCAGGCCGCTGTCGCAGGCCTGCGGCTCGTTGGCGATGTGGAAGCGCAGGGCGTTCTGCGGATCGAGGTCGATGGCCAGCACCTGCCGGCCGCGCTGCGCGAAGGCGGTGCAGAGATTGGCGGCAATCGTCGTCTTGCCGACGCCGCCCTTGGAGGAAATTACGGGGATGACAACCATCGTCACGTCGGCCTTCGCCAGCGTGACATGGGGCCGGGCGCCGTGGGCGGCCTGTGCGGCGCGGCCAGGCGTGCGAAAAGCTGCTCGAGCGGTGTGGGTGCCGAGCCCGAGCCGGCAGAGGCGACGGTGGCCGCATGCAGTTCGGGTTCATGAGTGAACGTGGCCGCGGGCGCCGGCGCGAAGACCGGGAGCGGTGCGGGCGTTGGCGAGGGCGGCGCAGCGCCGCCGACCGGGATGGACACCGGTGCAGACGGTGCCGGCGGGTGCGCGATTTTCTCGCCGGACAGCAATGGCCAGACGCGCGGCGCTTCTGCGTCGGGCGCGGCGAATTCCTTGTAACCGTTGCCGTTGCCGCCGAACTTGCCGAAGAGGCCGGCGATGTCCTCGGGTGTGTGTTCCTTCGAGCTCATGCGCCCACCCTCGACAGCCGAAGGTCGACACGCGGGCCCGTCCGGCCCTCGGGCTGCAACGCGTACACGCGCAGCGTGGAGGGCATGTGCTGCGCCTCGAACCAGGTCTGGTAGGCGCCCTCGAAGAAGCCGACGCTCCAGCCGGTCGAATCTGGCCCGAAGGCGGCGGCGACCGGGCTGCAGGCGTGCGTGATGGCGACGCCGTCGTCCTCTTCGCTCAATTCGGTGAAGCCCCAGTCGATGCCGTCCCAGCGGGCATTGAACTGGTCCTGAAGCTCGCCTAGCGTGCGGCAGGGAGCAATCGGCAGGGCATGCGCGAGACGCTGGCCGATGCGGAAGAAAAGCTGCCGCAAGTCCTCGGGTGGCAATCCGGCGCTCAACTCGGCAGCCATGCCGCGGTTGAATTCCAGCCATTGCGCGCTGCAGGATTTCTTTTCGTAATAGTCAATGAACGTCGCACCAAGTTCCATGCCGAAGCATTCTCTTGGATCGGTTAACTATTGACAATAAATGTGAACTAATTAGTACGAAAGGACTGGGTTTGGATTGGCCAACTGTCTGAATTCGGTGACGAGTCCATCCCCGAGCCTTCGTCGGGCAACGGGCAAGTACGGCGCGCGGGGGCGACCGGATTCAGTTTTTTTGAGAAGGGCGACTTCAGCCCCGGGGCGCCGCTGCGGGCGCCCCACGCGAAAGCTCAGTCCGAGACGGCTTCGCCCGCGTGCTGGAACATGTTGCGGCGACTGTGCTTGACCGCGTACATGGCGGCATCGGCCTGCCGCAAGGCTTCCTCGGCGGAAGTGGTGCGTGGGTCGACCGCCACCACGCCGACGCTCGCTCCCGCGTAGTCGATCGTCATGTTCTCGAGCCGCAACTCGCCCTTGGTGTTTTCCGCCAGCCGGTCGCCGAGCGCCATGGCGCCCGTGCGCGGCGATTCGCCCAGGCCAGGCCCCAGGCCGATTACCACGAACTCGTCGGAGCCGAAGCGCGCCAGCATGTCGCTCGCGCGCACGCAGTTCGACAGCTGCTTCGCCATGGCCGCCAGGAATTCGTCGCCGACTTCCTGGCCGTGCGCGTCGTTGATCTTCTTGAAGCCGTCCATGTCGACGAATCCGACCAGCACGCTCTGGGCGCTGCGTGCGCCCTGGGCGAGCATGCGCTGCAGCGCGTCGACGAGTGCACGGCGGTTCGGCAGGCCCGTGAGGGTGTCGGTCGCTGCATTGACCGAGAGTTCGATGCCGGCCTTGTCGAGCTTCGCGACCATCCGCTCGCGTTCCACCTGCTGGGCGATCAGGCTGGCGAATAGGCGCAGTACCGGTTCGGCGATGGCCGGCAGCGAGATCTGCCCGGCGCTGGCGGCGCACAGCGCGCCATGCAGGCTGCCGCCGTCGATCTTGATGGGCGCGCTCGCGCAGGTCCGGATGCCCAGTTCATGGGCGGCATCGGCATCGCCCCAGCAGCCGCCGGCGTCGTCGGCGTAGATGCGGCCTTCTTCCAGCGCATGGCGGCACAGCGTGTCGGCCCATGCAACGTAGGCACCTTCGGGAATGGCCAGCTCGCCCGTGTTGTGGGCGTAGAGGATGTGCTGGCGGGCCTTTTCGGGCTCGATGACCGTGAGGTAGGCCGATTCAAGGCCGGTTGCCGCCTCGAGCATTTCGAGCATCGGGCGAGCCAGGTCTTCCAGCGTCGTGGCCGAGGAGACGGTTTCGGATAGCTGTTCGATCAAAAATTCCATGGCCGACATTCTGAGGGCTCCCGGGATTCAGGAGGCCAGTGCTTCCATCAATTCCGTTTCGATGGCCAGCTGCGTCTTCTGGCCCTGGAGCTCGGGGCCGCTGATGAGGAAGGTGTCTTCCACCCGCTCGCCCAGCGTCGAGACCTTGGCGAGCTGCAGGTTCAGGTGATGGCGCGCCAGCACCCGGGCCACCGAGTACAGCAGGCCGGCGCGGTCGCTGGCGGAGATGCTGAGCAGCCAGCGCTGCGCCTTGTCGTCCGGCAGCAGGCTGATGCGCGGCTTGATCGGAAAGCTGCGCACCCGGCGCGACACCCGGCCCATGCTGGGCGGCGGCAGGGCGCCGGCCTCGGTGAGCGTCTGCGCCAGGCCCGACTCGACCATGCTGATCAGGTCGCGGTAGTGGTCCGGCAGGAAGGTGGTCACCACCTGGAAGGTATCGAGCGCGTAGCCGTTGCTCGTGGTGTGCACCTTGGCGTCCAGGATGCTGAAGGAGGCCTGGTCGAAGTAGCCGCAGATGCGCGCGAACAGGTCGGGCTGGTCGGGCGTGTACACCACCACCTGAAGGCCTTCGCCCACCGGCGACAGGCGCGCCCGGACCACCGGCGCCGCCTTCGGGTCGACCGGCACGTCGGGCGGCGGCACGAAGCGCGAGAGCTGCTTGGCATGCCAGGCGATCTCGCCGGCGTCGTGGCGCATGAAGTAGCCCACGTCCAGCGTGTCCCACAGCGCCTTGTGCGCCTCGAAGCGCTGGGCGTGCAGGGCGAGCTGCACCAGCGCCTCGCGCTTGCGCGACTCGACCTCGGCGTCCGGGTCGGGCATGCGGCCGCCCAGCGCGCGCAGGGTGTAGCGGTACAGGTCCTCGAGCAGCTTGCCCTTCCAGGCGTTCCACACGCGCGGCGAGGTGCCGCGGATGTCGGCGATGGTCAGCAGGTAGAGGGCAGTGAGGTAGCGCTCGTTGCCCACCCGCCTGGCGAAGGCGCCGATGACTTCGGGGTCGCTCAGGTCCTGCTTCTGGGCGACCTGGCTCATCACCAGGTGCTCGGCCACGAGGAATTCGATGAGCTTGGCGTCTTCCCGGGCGATGCCGTGCTGCTTGCAGAAACGCTGCACGTCGCGCGCGCCCAGCGTGGAGTGGTCGCCGCCGCGCCCCTTGGCGATGTCGTGGAAGAGGGCGGCCACGTACAGGATCCAGGGCTTGTCCCAGCCGGCCGCGAGCTGCGAGCAGAACGGGTATTCGTGCGCGTGCTCGGCGATGAAGAAGCGCCGTACGTTGCGCAGCACCATCAGGATGTGCTGGTCCACCGTGTAGACGTGGAACAGGTCATGCTGCATCTGCCCCACGATGCTGCGGAACACCCGCAGGTAGCGCCCCAGCACCGAGGTCTGGTTCATCAGCCTGAAGGCATGCGTGATGCCGTAGGGCTGCAGCAGGATCCGCATGAAGGTCTGGTGGTTGACCGGGTCGTTGCGGAACTTGCTGTCCATCACGTGGCGCGCGTTGTAGAGCGCACGCAGCGTGCGCGCCGACAGGCCGTTCACGCCGATGGTCTTCTGGTAGAGCAGGAATGTCTCGAGTACCGCATGCGGCTCGCGCTCGTAGAGGTCGTCGCTGGCGATCTCGATCAGCCCGGCACGCTCGTAGAAGCGCTCGTTGATGGGCGTGTGCGGCTCGTCGCTGGGCTGCAGCCGCTCGGAGATGTTGAGCAGCAGGATCTGGTTGAGCTGAGACACCGCCTTGGCGGCCCAGTAGTAGCGCCGCATCAGCGCCTCGCTCGACTTGCGCTGCGACTCGCTTTCGTAGCCGAAGCTGGCTGCCACGGCGGTCTGCAGGTCGAACACGAGGCGATCTTCGCGCCGGTTGGCGATCACGTGCAGCCGGGCGCGGATCAGCGAGAGCAGCGCCTCGTTGCGCTTGATCTGCTGCGCCTCGAAGGAGGTGGCCAGGCCGTTCTTGGCCAGGTCGTCCCAGCGGCTGCCGTAGCCGGCAGCCTTGGTCATCCAGAGAATGGTCTGCAGGTCGCGCAGGCCGCCGGGCGATTCCTTGCAGTTGGGCTCGAGCGCGTAGGGCGTGTTGTCGAATTTCTGGTGGCGGTGCCGCATCTCCTGCGACTTGGCCACGAAGAAGGCCTGCGGGTCGATGGCGCGGGTGAAGCGGCGGCGAAAACCCGTGAAGAGCTTCTTGTCGCCGGCGATCAGGCGGGCCTCGAGCAGCGAGGTCTGGACGGTGACGTCCTTCTCGGCCTCGGCAAGGCACTCGTCGACGGTGCGCACGCTGGAGCCGATTTCGAGGCCCGCGTCCCAGCAGTGGCCGATGAAGGCCTCGATGCGCGCCGGCTCGACGCCGCCCGTCTCGCCCTCGGCGGGCAGCAGGAGCAGCACGTCGACGTCGGAATACGGGAACAGCTCGCCGCGCCCGAAGCCGCCCACGGCCGCCAGCGCGAGCGAATCGCCGAAGCCGGCTTCGCGCCACAGGGTGCACAGCGTTTCGTCGGCCAGCGCCGAGAGCTGGCGCAGCACCGTGTGGACGCTGCGGGTCGGGGCGCGCGCGAAGCGCAGGGTGTCGAACAGTGCGAGCTTCTTGGCGCGATAGGCTTCGCGCAGCGTCGCCACGTCGATGTTGGCTGCTTCGATCACGGCAGAGGGACGCGATGCCGCGTCAGGTCTTGGTCGAGGTGACGAAGGAGGGCAGCGGCGGGCTGCCGGCCGACAGCGTCAGCACTTCGTAGCCGGTCTCGGTGACGAGCACGGTGTGCTCCCATTGGGCCGAAAGCGAATGGTCGCGCGTGACGATGGTCCAGCCGTCGTACTGGCCGCCCTTGAAGTCTTCCTTCACGTCGCGCTTGCCGGCGTTGATCATCGGCTCGATCGTGAAAATCATGCCGGGCTTGAGCTCTTCCATGGTGCCCGGGCGGCCGTAGTGCAGCACCTGGGGCTCTTCATGGAAGCGCTGGCCCACGCCGTGGCCGCAGAACTCGCGCACCACCGAGAAGCCCTGGCCTTCGGCGAACTTCTGGATCGCGTGGCCCACGTCGCCCAGGTGCGCGCCGGGGCGTACCTGCAGGATGCCGTGCCACATGGCCTCGAAGGTGATGCTGCACAGGCGCTTGGCGGCGATGGAGGCGTCGCCGATCACGTACATGCGGCTGTTGTCGCCGAACCAGCCGTCCTTGATGACGGTCACGTCGACGTTCATGATGTCGCCCTTCTTCAGGGGCTTGTCGTTCGGGATGCCGTGGCACACCACGTGGTTCACCGAGGTGCACAGCGACTTCGGGAACGGGACGCTGCTGGCGCCCATGTAGCCCACCGTGGCCGAGGTGGTGCCCTGCTTGACCATGTATTCGGCGGCCAGCCGGTCGACATCGTTGGTCGTGATACCGGGCTTGATGAAGGGCGTGAGGTAGTCCAGCACCTCGGAGGCCAGGCGGCAGGCGACCCGCATGGCTTCGATGCCTGCAGCGTCTTTGTAGTTAATGCTCATGCCCCGAATTATCCCATCGGCCCGGCTAAAATCCCGGGTTAACGCGGATGACCCCAGTCAGCGGTCATTCGCCTTTATTCCTTGATTCCCAACGCGGCCCCCGAGGCCCCATCGACCGTGACGCAGCCCGCACCTCAAGCCCTTCCTGTCGTAACCATGTTCGAGGGCGGCAGCGCGCTCAGCGACTTCCGCGCACGGCAACTGCTGCCGAAGCTGCAGGCCATCGAGCCGCGCATCGAGGGCATCTCGGCCCGCTTCGTGCACCTGGTGGTGACCGACTCGGCGCTCGATCCGGCGGGCCATGAGCGCTTCGCCGCGCTGCTGACCTATGGCGAGCCCTTCGAGGCACCGGCCAGGGCGGGCGCCAGCGTGGTGGTCACGCCGCGCCTGGGCACCGTGTCGCCCTGGGCTTCCAAGGCCACCGACATCGCCCACAACTGCGGCCTGGCGCTGCGCCGCGTCGAGCGGGTCACCCAATACCACCTGAAGCTCAAGACGCCGCTGATCGGCAAGGCCCCCGCGCTCGAGGGCGACGCGCTGGCCGCGGTGGCCGGCCCGCTGCACGACCGCATGACCGAATCGGTGCTGGCCACCGTCGAGCAGGCCGCCAGCCTCTTCAGCGAACTGCCGGCCCAGCCGATGGCACAGGTCGACGTGCAGGGCGGCGGCCGCGCCGCGCTGGTGGCGGCCAACACCGGCTTCGGCCTGGCACTGGCCGAGGACGAGATCGACTACCTGGTCGATGCCTTCACCCGCCTGGGCCGCAACCCCAGCGACGTCGAGCTGATGATGTTCGCGCAGGCCAACAGCGAGCACTGCCGCCACAAGATCTTCAACGCCGACTTCACCATCGACGGCAAGGCCCAGCCGCAGAGCCTGTTCTCGATGATCCGCCACACCGAGAAGCAGAACCCGCAGCACACGGTCATCGCTTACGCCGACAACGCCTCGGTGATGGAAGGCGCGACCATCGAGCGCTTCATTCCGGCCAACGGCTCGCAGAGCTATCAAAAAGATAGCGCCCTGAGCCATGTGCTGATGAAGGTCGAGACGCACAACCACCCGACCGCCATTTCGCCTTTCCCGGGCGCTTCCACCGGCGCCGGCGGCGAGATCCGCGACGAGGGTGCCACCGGCCGCGGCTCCAAGCCCAAGGCCGGCCTGACCGGCTTCACCGTCTCGAAGCTGTGGCCGGAAGAGGGCAGCTACGGCAAGCCCGAACACATCGCCAGCCCGCTGCAGATCATGACCGAGGGCCCGCTGGGCGGCGCCGCGTTCAACAACGAGTTCGGCCGTCCCAACCTGCTGGGCTACTTCCGCGAGTACGAGCAGACCGTGGCGAGCGACGTCGACACCGTGCAGCGCGGCTACCACAAGCCCATCATGATCGCGGGCGGCCTCGGCAGCATCGACGCGGCGCAGACGAAGAAGATCCAGTTCCCCGCCGGTTCGCTGCTGATCCAGCTCGGCGGTCCCGGCATGCGCATCGGCATGGGCGGCAGCGCCGCCAGCTCGATGGCCACCGGCGCCAATGCGGCCGAGCTCGACTTCGACTCGGTGCAGCGCGGCAACCCCGAGATCGAGCGCCGCGCGCAGGAGGTCATCAACCACTGCTGGCAGCAGGGCGCGGCCAACCCCATCCTCGCGATCCACGACGTGGGCGCTGGCGGCCTGAGCAACGCATTCCCCGAGCTGACCAACGACGCCGGCCGCGGCGCGCGATTCGACCTGCGCGCGGTGCCGCTGGAAGAGTCGGGCATGGCGCCCAAGGAAATCTGGTGCAACGAGAGCCAGGAACGCTACGTGCTGGCCATCGCGCCGGAGTCGCTCGAACAGTTCAAGGCCTTCTGCGAGCGCGAGCGCTGCCCGTTCTCCGTGGTCGGCGTGGCGACCGAAGAACGCCAGCTGCTGGTGGCCGACGAGGGCGCACAGGTGCAGCCGGTCGACATGCCGATGGACGTGCTGCTCGGCAAGCCGCCGAAGATGCACCGCGACGTGAAGACCGTGACGCGCAGCTTCAAGCCGCTCGACCTGACGGGCGTCGACCTGCAGAAGGCCGCCATCGACGTGCTCGCGCACCCGACCGTGGCGTCGAAGCGTTTCCTCGTCACCATCGGCGACCGCACCGTGGGCGGCCTGAGCCATCGCGACCAGATGGTCGGACCGTGGCAGGTGCCCGTGGCCGACTGCGCCGTGACGCTGGCCGACTACAAGGGTTTTGCCGGCGAAGCCATGAGCATGGGCGAGCGCACGCCGCTGGCCGCGCTCGACGCGCCGGCCTCGGGCCGCATGGCGGTGGCCGAAGCCATCACCAACCTGCTGGCCGCGCCCATCGAGCTCTCGCGCGTGAAGCTCTCGGCCAACTGGATGGCCGCCTGCGGCGAGCCCGGCGAAGACGCCGCGCTGTACGAGACCGTCAAGGCCGTGGGCCTGGAACTGTGCCCGGCGCTGGGCGTGTCGATTCCGGTCGGCAAGGATTCCCTGTCGATGCGCACGCAGTGGAAGGACGACGCCGAGGCCAAGAAGGTCACGTCGCCCGTGAGCCTGATCGTCAGCGCCTTCGCCACGCTGGCCGACGTGCGCGGCACGCTCACGCCGCAACTCGACGCCGAAGAAGCCGACACCACCCTTGTGCTGATCGACCTGGGCCAGGGCAAGCACCGCATGGCCGGCAGCATCCTGGCGCAGACGCTCAACCAGAGCGGCGACACCGTGCCCGACCTGGACGACCCGGCGCAGCTGGTGGCGCTGGTCAATGCGGTGAACGCGCTGCGCGCCGACGGCAAGATCCTCGCGATGCACGACCGCAGCGACGGCGGCTTGTTCGCCACCGCCTGCGAGATGGCCTTTGCGGGCCACGTCGGCGTGGCGCTCAACGTCGACATGCTGGTCACCGAAGGCGACGGCATTTCCGACAGCCGCATGGAAACTGGCGACGCGAAGAACTGGGCGCAGCAGGTCAGCGCGCGGCGCGAGGAGCTCACGCTCAAGGCGCTGTTCAACGAAGAGCTGGGCATGGTGCTGCAGGTGCGCACCGCCGAGCGCAACGACGTCATGCAGGTGCTGCGCGCCCACGGCCTCAGCACGCACAGCCACTTCGTGGGCAAGACGCGCCCCGCCAGCTCGCCGATGGATGCGGGCAAGGGCAAGGTCGAAGTCTGGCGTGATGCCAAGTCGGTGTTCAGCGCGAGCCTGCACGACCTGCAGCAGGTGTGGGACTCGGTCAGCTGGAAGATCGCCCGCGAGCGCGACAACCCCGCCTGCGCCGATGCCGAGCACGCGGCAGCCGGCGATCCGGCTGACCCGGGCATGCATGTGTTCCTGCCGAACGCCCAGCCCGCTGCTCCGGCCATCCTGCAGTCGCGCCCCAAGGTCGCGATCCTGCGCGAGCAGGGCGTCAATTCGCACGTCGAGATGGCCTACGCCTTCACCGAAGCCGGCTTCGAAGCCTTCGACGTCCACATGACCGACCTGCAGTCCGGCCGCGCGGACCTCGCCGACTTCAAGGGCGTGGTCGCCTGCGGCGGCTTCAGCTACGGTGACACGCTGGGCGCCGGCATCGGCTGGGCGCGCAGCATCACCTTCAACCCGAAGCTGGCCGAGCAGTTCAAGACCTTCTTCGGCCGCGCCGACACCTTCGGCCTGGGCGTGTGCAACGGCTGCCAGATGTTTGCCGAGCTGGCCGACATCATCCCGGGCGCCGAAGCCTGGCCGCGCTTCACCACCAACCAGAGCGAACGCTTCGAGGCGCGCCTGTCGATGGTCGAAGTGCTCGAGTCGCCGAGCATCTTCTTCGCGGGCATGGCCGGCAGCCGCCTGCCGATCGCGGTGGCGCACGGTGAGGGCTATGCCAACTTCAAGTACCGCGGCGACGCCGACAAGGCCATCGCGGCGATGCGCTTCGTCGACAACCACGGCAAGCCGACCGAGCAGTACCCGTTCAACCCCAATGGCAGCGCCGGCGGCCTGACCTCGGTGACCACACCCGATGGCCGCTTCACTGCCGTGATGCCGCACCCGGAGCGCGTGTTCCGCAACATCCAGATGAGCTGGACCTCGGGCGACAAGAGCGAGTTGAGCCCCTGGATGCAGATCTGGCGCAACGCGCGCCGCTGGGTGGGCTGAAGCCCGGCATCGGCCAGGAAAGACGGCAAAAAAAAGCGGCCTCGAAGGCCGCTTTCTCTTTTGCCAGTATCGATTACTCGACCTTGGCCTTTGCTCGCAGTTCTTCCTGGTACTTCTGCAGGCGCTGCTGCTGCAGTTGCTGCGTGATCTGCGGCTTTACTTCTTCCAGCTTCGGCAGTTGGGCCTGGCGGATGTCGTCGACGCGGATGATGTGCCAGCCGAACTGGGTCTTGATCGGGGCGGGGGTGGTTTCGCCCTTCTTCAGCTTGATCATGGCTTCCGAGAACTCGGGCACGAAGCTCGCGGGGTTGGCCCAGTCGAGGTCGCCGCCGTTGGCGCCCGAACCCGGGTCCTTGCTCTGCTTCTTCGCGATGTCTTCGAACTTGGCGCCCTTCTTCAGGTCGGCCATGATCTTCTTGGCCTGGTCCTCGGTCTCGACCAGGATATGGCGGGCCTTGTATTCCTTGCCGCCGTTGGCAGCCACGAACTTGTCGTACTCGGCCTTCACGTCGGCGTCCGAGACAGGGTTGGTTTTGCGGTAGTTCTCGAACAGGGCGCGGATCAGGATGGCCTGGCGGGCGAGTTCGAGCTGGTTCTTGTAGTCCTCGGTGGCGTCCAGGCCCTGCTTCTGGGCTTCCTGCATGAACACTTCGCGCGCCACGATTTCCTCGCGCAGCTGGCCTTGCATTTCAGGCGTCACCGGACGGCCTGCGGCTGCCAGCTGCTGGGCCAGAACGTCCATGCGGGCCTTGGGCACCGGCTTGCCGTTCACGATGGCTGCGTTCTGCGCCAGGGCCGCCATGGGGATGGCACCGAGCAGCGCTGCGGCCGCGACGGCCTGCAAGATTTGTTTTTTCATGGAATGAATGGTCGAACTGGGAAGGAAATGCGCGTGTAGAAGTTGCGCGGTAATGAAAGCGGGGGGTGGAGAAGGAAGGAAAGGGGGGCAGCGGCCGATGCGAGACGCGGTACTCGCGATGCGTTGGACGACCGACTCAGAGCACCTCGATGGCGATGGCGTGCAGACCCTGTGCGATAAAAATCTGGAGGGCATCATACACAAGCCGATGCCGCGCCACGCGGGGCTTCCCCTCGAACAGCGGGGAGGCGATGCGCACCCGGAAATGGGTGCCACGGCCCTCGGCGTTGGCGCCCGCGTGGCCCGCGTGGGCAGCGCTCTCGTCGATCACTTCGAGCGCGGTCGGCGCAAGCGCTTGGCGCAGTGCCGCCTCGAGGCCGGCGGCGGTGGGCAGCAGTGCAGCGGTAGTGTTCATCGTCATGCCGCCGGCTTGTCTTCTTCGTTCTTCAGGTGCGGCGCGATGTACAGGCCCTGTGCCACCAGGAAGACGATGGGGAACACGTAGCCCCAGAGCTTGAAGTTGACCCAGGCTTCCGTCGTGAAGTACGCCGCCACGTAGCCGTTGATGACGGCCATGAAGACGCAATAGCCGATCCACGCAACGTTGAGCCTGCCCCAGATGCGGTCGGGCAACTCCAGCTGCGAGCCCAGCAGCATCTTCAGGAAGTTCTTCTTCAGCGCCCACAGCGCCACCGCGAGCGCGACGGCCATGGCGCCATACAGCACCGTCGGCTTCCACTTGATGAAGCGGTCGTCGTGAAGCGCCAGCGTGAGCGTGCCGAACAGCAGGATCAGTACCAGCGTGGCCTTCTGCATCGCCTGCAGCTTGCGCTCCGTGGCGTAGACGATCGCCATCTGCACCACCGTGGCGGCCATCAGCACGCCGGTGGCGGTGTAGATGTTGCCCATCTTGTAGGCAACGAAGAAAAGCAGGATCGGGAAGAAGTCGAGGAGCAGTTTCATTGAGCTGGGTGCCTGTTTCGCTTATTTCTTCTGGAAGTCGAGCGATGCCGAGTTCATGCAGTAGCGCAGGCCGGTTTCGGTCGGGCCGTCGGGGAACACGTGGCCCAGGTGGGCGCCGCAATTGGCGCAGACATTCTCGGTGCGCACCATGCCGTGCGAGCGGTCGATGATGTTGCGGATGGCGCCGGGCACGGCCTCCTGCGAGAAGCTGGGCCAGCCGCAGCCGGCGTCGAACTTGGTGGCCGACTCGAAGAGCTTGGCGCCGCAGCAGACGCAGTGGTAGGTGCCGTCTTCCCAGTGCGCCTCGTACTTGCCGGTAAAGGGGCGTTCGGTGGCCGCGTGGCGCGTCACCTCGAAGGCCGCGGGTTCGGCGCCTTTCTCAGCGAGCAGGGCTTTCCATTCGGCGTCGGTTTTCTGTACTGGAGTGGTCATGATGAGCAGCTGATTTCGATCGTGGAAGCCCAGTCGGGCGGGAAACCGGCGAATGCGTCGGCGTCGGGATGGTCTTCAAATGGGGCCTCGAGCACGGCCAGCAAGGTTGCCACAGCCGCGTGGTCCTTTTTCCGGCTTGCTTCGATGGCTTGCTGGCCCAGGTGGTTCCGCAGCACGAACTTCGGGTTGGACCGGCGCATCAGTTCGGCGGCCTCGGCGCGGCCGGTGCCGGCATGGCGCTCCGAAAACGATAGCAGCCAGGCGTCGAAGCCCGCGCGGTCCAGGAACAGGTCGCGCACCGGTTCCAGGTTGCCGTCGGCCATGTAGTCAGAGAGCCGGCGCCAGAAGATGGTGTAGTCGACCTTGCCCGCGGCCAGCAGCTTGAGCACGCCTTCAATCAGCGTGCGGTCGCCTTCGGCCGCCCCGTGCAGGCCCAGCTTGGCGCGCATGCGGCCCTCGAACTCGTTCGGGAACACCGTCTTGTAAGACTCCAGCGCGGCCACGGCGATTTCCTGGTCGCCGATCAGCGGCAGCAGCGCCTGCGCCAGGCAGAACAGGTTCCAGTAGGCCACGTTGGGCTGCTGGTTGAAGGCGTAGCGCCCGCTGGTGTCGCTGTGGTTGCAGATGTGGCGCGGGTCGAAGCCGTCGAGGAACTGGAACGGGCCGTAGTCGATGGTGAGCCCGAGGATGCTCATGTTGTCGGTGTTCATCACCCCGTGGCAGAAGCCCACCGCCTGCCAGCGGGCGAGCAGGGCGGCGGTGCGCTCGCTCACGGCCTCCAGGAATGCGGCGTAGGCGCTGCCGTTGAAGCGCTCGGTGGTGCGGCAGGCCGGGTAGTAGCGGTCGATGACGTAGTCGGCCAGCGCGCGCAGCTCGTCTTCGCGCTGGTTGGCCGCGAAGTGCTCGAAGTGGCCGAAGCGCACGAAGCTGGGCGCGACGCGGGCGACAACGGCGGCGCTTTCGGCTTCTTCGCGGTACACGGGGGCATCGGAGCCGGTCACACACAGCGCCCGGGTGGTCGGGATGCCGAGGCCGTGCATCGCCTCGCTGCAGAGAAATTCGCGGATGCTGGAGCGCAGCACCGCGCGGCCGTCGCCGCCGCGCGAGTAGGGCGTGCGCCCCGCGCCCTTGAGCTGCATTTCGAGCCCGCCCTCGGTCTCTCCAAGCATGATGGCGCGCCCGTCACCGAGCTGGCCGGCCCATACGCCGAACTGGTGGCCGCTGTAGACGGTGGCGAAGGGGCTGGTGCCGGCAATCGGCAGGCTGCCGGCCAGCGCCGCCAGGGTGGTGTCCGACTCGTACCAGCCGGCCGGCAGCCCCAGCTCGCGGGCGACTGCTTCGCTTCGGCAGACCCAGTAGGGATCGGGCAGGGGTGTCGGCCGCAGGTCGGTGAGAAACGCCGGGCCCAGGGTGTGGAAACCAGGTTTCCAGCGCAAGCCCAGGTCCGCGGCCCCGGTGTCTTCAGCAAGCAAGCTCATGCCCGGATTGTCCGGCACCGCGCGTAACCCCTGGCCAAGCGGGCCATCGGGGCCCCGGTGGGATCAGGCCGCGAGGGCGGCCGGCGCGTCCCAGATGCGGGCCCGGTACTGCGCCGGCGGCACGCCGAACCAGCGTTTGCAGGCGCGAAAGAAGTTGCTGGTGTCGACGAAGCCCAGCATGTCGGCCACGTCGGTCAGCGTATGGCGGTCTTCGGCCAGGTATTGCCTGGCCAGCTCGCGGCGGGTGCGGTCGAGCAGCGACTGGAAAGACACCGACTCCTCCTGCAGCCGCCGCTGCAGCGTGCGTTCGGCCAGCCCGAGGCCCGAGGCCACGTCCTGCCGGCGCGGTTCGCCGTGCTGCAGACGGCGCGCGATCTCGGCGCACACCAGCGTGCTGGTGGTGGTCTGGCCCAGCAGGTCGAGCTGGTCGTCCAGCAGGTGCTCCTGCATCTCGCCGAGCACTTCGTGGAAGGTGGGCAGCGGCGTCGCCATATCGGCTGAAGACAGCAGCAGGCGGTTGGCCTCGGCGTTGAAGCGCACCTCGCAGCCGAAGGCCTCGCGGTGCAGCCGGTCGTCGGCCGGCGCGGGGTAGATGAACTCCATGGCCAGCGGCTGCAGCTCGCGCCGCGTGAGCCACTGGCACTGCATGAGCACGGTCAGCAGGGCGTACTCGACGCGCTGGCGCGGAATGGGCAGGCTGCCGCCGGTGTGCTTCATCACCATCCAGCAGCCGCGCGGATCGGGGTGCAGCGAGAAGGCTGTCGCATCCGAGATCACGGCCATGTAGCGGGTCAGCCGCACGAGAGCCGACTCGAGGCTGGAGCTGCATGACATCGCATGCCCCACCGTGCCCAGCTTGCTGTGGGTGGAGGCCAGGTCGCGGTGCAGGCCCAGCGTGGGCCGGCCGGCACGGGCCACGGCGAGCTGCCAGAGCACCGAGATCTCGTCGACCGGGATGCGCGTGTTCTGCCGGTGCAGCGAATCGGGGTCGAAGCCGGCCTCGCGCAGCAGCGAGGGCACGTCCAGCCCCTCGGCCTCGAACATCGACAGGACGCCTTCGAGCCAGGCGGCCGAGCTGGTGCGCAGCTCCGGCTGCGGCATGCAGCCCGCCCGGCGCTGGGTGCCGCGCTGGCGCTGCGGCATGGAGGCTCCTGAAGTCATTCGTTTGGCTTTGTTGCGATAGCGATGAAAACCGTGCCGGTTTCTAGAATTTTTTTACGCGTTCGGCGGCCCGGAGTATGGGCGCGGCGCGTCAGACCAGGAATTCCGATTAACCCGGTGTGGAGACAAAAAACATGAAGACAGAGACAAACGCACGAGACCGGCAAGGTCCGGCGGCAGCAAAGAAGACGGCAACGGCCAGGGCCGTCGCCCTGGCGATGGCCGCGGCCGCCCTGGCGGCTCTTTCGGCCTGCGGCGGTGGCGGCTCCGGCTCGTCCGGCTTCGCCTTCCTTCCGAGCCCGCCGCCCGCACCGGCTCCGGCGCCGGCCCCGCCCGCGGCGGATGGCCCCATGGTCCGCCAGACAGTTGCCGGCAAGGTCGAGGGCGTGGACGACAGCGCCAGGACCGGCACCTGGTTCTGGAAGGGCATTCCGTTCGCCAAGCCACCGGTCGGCGCGCTGCGCTGGCGTGCACCGGCGGCGCCCGAGCCCTGGAGCGGCATCCGCCAGGCCACCAAGTTCGACAACGCCTGCCTGCAGATCGGCCGCATCTTCAGCCCCGGCGCCAACAACACCTACGACGAGACCATCGGCACCATGCTGGGCAAGCCCAGCGGCAGCGAGGATTGCCTGTTCGTCAACATCTGGCGACCGGCCACTGGCGAGAAGAACCTGCCGGTGCTGCTCTTCATCCACGGCGGCAGCAACATCTCGGGCTACACGGCCGACCCGCTGTATGACGGCGCCGCGCTGGCCAAGGCCGCCAACGCGGTGGTCATCACCGCCAGCTACCGGCTGGGCATCCTGGGCTTCCTGAACGTGCCGCAGCTGCGCCCGGGCGGCAGCGAAGGCGACGATTCGGGCAACTTCGCGCTGCTCGACAACATGGCGGCGCTGCGCTTCGTCCGCGACAACGTGGCCAGCTTCGGGGGCGACCCGGGCAACGTCACGCTTTCTGGCGAATCGGCCGGTGCCACGAACCTGCTGTCGGTGATGACCTCGCCGATGGCCAAGGGCCTGTTCCACAAGGCCTTCGAGATGAGCGGCGGCATCTCGCTCGCTAGCAACCTGCCGCCGGGCACGCTGCCCTCGCTGTCTCCGGCCTCGGCCTCGCTGGCGCAGGGCGAATCCATCCTCGAGAAGCTGCTCGTCGCCGACGGCACCGCAGCCGATGCGACGGCCGCCAAGGCCTACATCGCCGGACGCACGCCGGCGCAGATCGCCGAGTACCTGCGCTCGCAGGACGGCGGCAAGATGCTGACCACCGTGGTTGCGGCCGGCCTCGGCGCGGTCGGGCCCATTCCGGATGGCGCGGTGCTCCCGACCGACCCCATCGGCGCCATCGCCGCCGACCAGTACGTGAAGGTGCCGATGCTCTCGGGCAACACGCGCGACGAGGGCAAGCTCTTCGCGTCGCTGCTGGGCACCATCGGCTTGCCCAAGTCGGGCTGGATCGTCAGCGACGCCCAGCGCTTCTCGATGATGTTCAACTTCGACCCCGACGCGCCGCCCACGCTCACGGTGGCCGACATCATCGACCCGTTCTACCTTCCGGTAGACAAGGCCGGCACCGGCTACGACGCGGCCACCGCGCTCATCACCAAGGGGCTGTTCGAAGCCAACCGCGACAACCTGCTCGACACGATGAAGACACGCCAGTCGAACATCTGGCACTACCGCCTCGACTGGGCACAGGAGGCCGCTCCCTGGAACGACGTCTACGGCGCCGCGCACGCCTTCGACCTGCCGTTCGTATTCGGCAATTTCGGCCCCTCGGTGCTGTCGAACGTGATCCGCGGCAAGGCCAACGAGAAGGGGCGGCTGGCGCTGTCGAACGCGGTCATGGCGAGCGTGGGCGCCTTCATGCGCACGGGCGATCCGAACACGCCCGAACTTGGTGCAACCTGGGCGACATGGCCGTCGCAGCTGCTGCTCGACGCCACCCCCACGGCCACAAAGATCACGCTCATGCAATGAGCCGCTTCGTTCAATCGTGCAGTGCGGGTTTGTGTCATTGTGGAAATGGCTGAAGCTTGCGTGAATCCGTTGTCCCCAAGCTTTCAAGAAGTCATTTCACATAGGAGTCCGTAGATGCTGGGTTTGATGCAAGACCAACCGCTTCTGATCTCGTCGCTGATCGAGTTCGCCGAGCGCCACAACGGCGACGGCGAGATCGTCTCGCGCCGTGTCGAAGGCGATATCCACCGCTGTACATGGGGCGACATCGCATCGCGCGCCAGGCAGGTGGCCAACGCGCTGGACGGCGAGCAGCTGCTGTTCAGCGACCGCATCGCCACCCTGGCCTGGAACGGCTATCGCCACCTGGAGCTGTACTACGGCGTGAGCGGCAGCGGGCGCGTGCTGCACACCATCAACCCGCGCCTGCACCCCGACCAGATCGCGTGGATCGCCAACCATGCCGAAGACCAGATCCTGTGCTTCGACCTCACCTTCCTGCCGCTGGTGCAGGCGGTGCATGCACGCTGTCCCACGATCCGGAAATGGGTTGCACTGTGCGATGCCGACAAGCTCCCGGCCGACAGCGGCGTGCCCAACCTCGTGAGCTACGAAAGCTGGATGGGCACGCAGTCCACCGAGTACGAGTGGCCCACCTTCGACGAGAACTCCGCCTCGAGCATGTGCTACACGAGCGGCACCACGGGTAACCCCAAGGCCGCGCTCTACAGCCACCGCTCGACGCTGCTGCACGCCTACGCGGCGGCGCTGCCCGACGTGATGGACCTGTCGGCGCGCGATTCGGTGCTGCCGGTGGTGCCGATGTTCCACGTCAATGCCTGGGGCATTCCGTATTCGGCGGCGCTGGTGGGCTGCAAGCTGGTGTTCCCGGGCCCGGCACTCGACGGCAAGTCGGTGTACGAGCTGATCGAGGCCGAAGGCGTGACCTTCGCCGCCGGCGTGCCCACCGTGTGGCAGATGCTGCTGGGCCACATGCAGGCGGGCGGCATGAAGTTCAGCAAGCTCAACCGCACGGTGATCGGCGGATCGGCCTGCCCGCCGGCCATGATCAAGGCATTCCAGGAGCTCTACGGCGTTGAGGTGCTGCACGCCTGGGGCATGACCGAGATGAGCCCGCTGGGCACGCTGTGCACGCTCAAGAACAAGCATCTGTCGCTGCCGCCCGATGCGCAGCTGCAGATCCGCATGAAGCAGGGCCGCGCCATCTTCGGCGTCGACATGAAGATCGTCGACGGCGACGGCAAGGAACTGCCCTGGGACGGCAAGGCCTACGGCGACCTGCTGGTCAAGGGCCCGTGGATCGTCAAGGAGTACTTCAAGGGCGAGGGCGGCGATCCGCTCATTCCCGACGAGCGCAACCGCGGATGGTTCCCCACCGGCGACGTGGCCACCATCGACGCCGAGGGCTACCTGCAGATCACCGACCGCAGCAAGGACGTGATCAAGTCCGGCGGCGAGTGGATCAGCTCGATCGACATCGAGAACATCGCGGTCGCGCATCCGGGCGTGGCCATGGCGGCGTGCATCGGCGTGTTCCATCCGAAATGGGACGAGCGTCCGATCATCGCCGTCGTGAAGAAGCCCAATGCCGAGGTCACGCGCGAGGAGCTGCTGAAGTTCTACGAGGGCAAGACCGCCAAGTGGCAGATCCCCGACGACGTGGTGTTCGTCGAAGCCATTCCGATCGGCGCCACCGGAAAGTTCCTCAAGACGAAGCTGCGGGAGCTGCTCAAGGACTACAAGCTGCCCACGGCATGACCGCCAGGGCCCGCCCGGGCGCCGCGCTGTCGCGTATGCGATAGCAAAGCCACCCCGGCGGCCTTCCTTGCGGGCAATCCCTGTGCGGCGAAAAAAGGGCCGCTTGTACGCTGGCAGTCAGCTTTTCCCATTGGAGACTCTTCATGCAATTTGCCGTCAAGTCAGTAGCTGCCTGTGCGATGTTGGTGAGCGCCGCGACCGTGTTCGCCCAGAAGGGCGAGACCGTCAAGATCGCCTGGCTCGACCCGCTTTCGGGCCTGATGGCGGCGGTTGGCACGAATCAGCTGAAGACCACGCAGTTCCTTGCCGAAGAGTTCAACAAGAAGAACCAGTCGGGCGTGAAGTTCGAGATCATCGCGCTCGACAACAAGCTCAGCCCGCAGGAGACCACCGCGGCGCTGCGCTCCGCGCAGGACCAGGGCGCGCGCTACATCATGCAGGGTAACGGCTCCGGCCCTGCGCTCGCGATCATCGATGCCATCGAGAAGAACAACGCGCGCAATCCGGGCAAGGAGCTGCTGTACATGAACTACGCGGCCGTCGACCCCGACCTGACCAACAGCAAGTGCAGCTACTGGCACTTCCGGCTCGACGCCGACACCTCCATGAAGATGGAGGCGCTGACCACCTGGATGAAGGACCAGCCCGACATCAAGAAGGTCTACATCCTCGGGCAGAACTATGCGCACGGCGTGCAGGTGTCGAAGTACGCGAAGGAAGACCTGAAGGTGAAGCGCCCCGACATCCAGATCGTGGGCGACGACCTGCATCCGCTGGCGCAGGTGCGCGACTTCTCTCCCTATATCGCGAAGATCAAGGCATCGGGCGCCGACACCGTCATCACCGGCAACTGGGGCTCCGACCTGTCGCTGCTGATCAAGGCCGCCAACGACTCGGGGCTGAACGTCAGGTTCCTGACCTACTACGCGCCCGGTGCGGGCACTCCCACGGCAATGGGCGCCACCTCGGCAGGCAAGGTCTACACCGTCGCCTACGCTCACTACAACATGGGCGGCGAGATCCAGCAGCTGCTCGCGGGCTACAAGAAGCGCATGAACGACGACCTCACGCAGTCGTCGATCTATCACGTGTTCGCGCTTCTCGATGCCGCCTTTGCGAAGACCGGCTCGACCGATCCGGTGAAAGTGGCGGCGGCCCTGGAGGGCATGAAGATCAAGAGCTTCAACGGCGAGGTCGAGATGCGCAAGTCCGACCACCAGTTGCAGCAGGGCCTCTACATCGCGAGATGGGAGAAGGCGAGCGCAAAGTACCCGTACGACGCGGAGAACACCGGCTACACCAACGTTCCCGTGAAGTACTTCGAATCGTACGTGGCGAGCACGCCCACGTCGTGCCAGATGAAGCGCCCCTAGGCGCTTTGTGAACGCGTTTCCTACCCGTCGGTAGCAGCTGTCTACCGACGGGTAGCAAATTGGAGAAACGCGGTGTCGCATGCGCGATAGAAACGGGCCTTTGCAGTGCCCCTCTTACGGGCATTCCCTGAGGGGAGGGGCTGCAAACGCTTGTACTCTCGTGCGGCGTTTTGAATCGGTTTGACCAGGAGATATAGATTGAACTTCGCTCTGAAAATCGCCGCCGCAGCCGTCATCGCTGCCACCGCCACCGGTGCCTTTGCCCAGAAGGGTGAAACCGTCAAGATCGCATGGCTGGACCCGTTGTCGGGCCTCATGGCCGCGGTCGGGACCAACCAGCTCAAGACCTTCCAGTTCTTCGCCGAAGAGTTCAACAAGAAGAACGCGGCGGGCGTGAAGTTCGAGATCATCGGAATCGACAACAAGCTCAGCCCGCAGGAAACCACCAGCGCGCTGCGCTCGGCTCTCGACCAGGGCGCGCGCTATATCGTGCAGGGCAACGGCTCGGGCCCGGCGCTGGCCATCATCGACGCGCTGGAGAAGAACAACGCGCGAAATCCAGGCAAGGAAGCGCTGTACCTGAACTATGCCGCGGTCGATCCCGACCTGACCAACAGCAAGTGCAGCTACTGGCAGTACCGCTTCGATGCCGACACGTCCATGAAGATGGAGGCGCTGACCACCTACATGAAGGATCAGCCCGAGATCAAGAAGGTCTACATCATCGGCCAGAACTATTCGCACGGCCAGCAGGTCTCCAAGTTCGCCAAGGAAGACCTGAAGCACAAGCGCCCCGACATCCAGATCGTGGGCGACGACCTGCACCCGCTCGCGCAGGTGCGTGACTTCGCGCCGTACATCGCCAAGATCAAGGCTTCGGGCGCCGACACCGTCATCACCGGCAACTGGGGCTCCGATCTTGCGCTGCTCATCAAGGCGGCCAACGACTCGGGCCTGAACGTCAAGTTCTATACCTACTACGCCGTGACCACCGGCACGCCGACCGCCATGGGCGCGGCTTCCGCCGGCAAGGTCTACCAGGTCGGCTACGCCCACTACAACATGGGCGGCGACATGCAGAAGTACGCTGACGACTTCAAGAAGAAGTTCAACGACGACCTCTACACCACCGACATCTACACGGTGTTCCAGGCGCTCACCGAAGCCTTCGTGAAGACCAAGTCGACCGACCCCGTCAAGGTGGCTGCCGCGATGGAGGGCCTGAAGTTCAAGAGCTTCAACGGCGACATCGAGCTGCGCAAGACCGACCACCAGGCGCAACAGGGCCTGTACATCACCCGCTGGGAGAAGGCCACCGCCAAGTACCCCTACAGCCCCGAGAACACCGGCTACACGCTGGTGCCGGTGAAGTTCTACGACGCCTACGTGGCCAGCACGCCGACTTCCTGCCAGATGAAGCGTCCGGGATGAGGTTCGCCCCCAGGCTGCGCGCACTTCGTGCCGCTTCGCCAACCCCCTTCCGGGGGCAACACCCGCGGGCCGGCAAAGCCGGTTCCGCGGTGTTCCGCGAAGAGGCACTTGTTGCTTCTTCAGCTTGTGCCGTGCAACGCACGGCGAGGGACTGAGCCCGGCAGCCTGCTTGTTGGTCGAGGCCCGACTTAAACACTCGGGCCTTTTTCTTTTTCAACTGACACGAAAGACCGATGAACGTCGAATTCTTCGTCATCTCGCTGCTCAATGGCGTGAGCTACGGCTTGCTGCTGTTCATGCTGAGCTCCGGCCTCACGCTGATCTTCAGCATGATGGGCGTGCTCAACTTCGCGCACGCGAGCTTCTACATGCTGGGCGCCTACTTCGCCTACACGCTGTCGGGCATCGTGGGCTTCTGGCCGGCGCTTTTCATCGCGCCGCTGCTGGTGTTCGTGCTGGGCGCAGCCTTCGAACGGTACTGCCTGCGCCGTGTCCACAAGTTCGGCCACGTGCCCGAACTGCTGGTGACCTTCGGCCTTTCGTACCTGATCCTCGAAGTGGTGCAGTTGGCGTGGGGCCGTTCCACGGTGCCCTATGGCCTGCCGTCGGCGCTGCAGGGGCCGCTCTTCACGCTCTATGGCACGCAGTTTCCCAAGTCTCGCTCCTTCATCATGCTGGTGGCGGTGCTGATGCTGGTGTCGGTGTGGCTGCTGCTCACGCGCACGCGCATCGGCCTGGTGATCCAGGCGGCGCTGAAGCACCCCGAGATGGTCGAGGCGCTGGGCCACAACGTGCCGCGCGTTTTCATGCTCGTGTTCGGCGGCGGCGCCGCGCTCGCGGGGCTGGCCGGCGTGGTGGGCGGCAACACCTACGTCACCGAGCCGGCCATGGCTGCGTCGGTGGGCTCCATCATCTTCGTGGTGGTGGTGGTCGGCGGCATGGGCTCGCTGGCGGGCGCCTTCCTCGCCTCGCTCATCATCGGCGTGGTGCAGACCTTCGCCGTGGCCATGGACCAATCGCTCGCCACCGGCCTGCAGGCCTTCGGCGTGGCGGTGACAGACCAGACCTTCGGCTACGAGCTGCTCAAGCTGACGATCTCGCAGGTCGCGCCGATCCTTCCGTACCTCTTCCTGGTGCTGATCCTCATCTTCAGACCCAAGGGTCTTCTCGGAACCCGGGAGGACTGACGCGATGAATACCGCAACGACAAACGCTTCGACCTCCTCGTCCGTCCGGTACTACCGGTTCAAGCCGCTGAACATCGGCCGCATCCTGATCTGGTCCTTCTTCGCGCTGCTGCTGATCGTGGCGCCGATGGTCTTCACCAGCAGCCTGGCACTCACCATGCTGTCGCAGATCGGCTATCTCATCATCATCTGCCTGAGCTACAACATGCTGCTGGGGCAGGGCGGCATGCTCAGCTTCGGGCATGCGGTGTACGTGGGCCTGGGCTCGTTCATCGCCATCCACACGATGAACCTGGCCAGCGCCGGCAAGCTGCCGATTCCTCTTGTACTCATCCCGATGGTGGGCGGCCTCGGCGGCATGTTCTTCGCCGTGGTGTTCGGCTACGTGTCGACCAAGAAGTCGGGCACCACCTTCGCGATGATCACTCTGGGCCTGGGCGAACTGGTCGCCGCCATGGCGCTGATGTTCCCCAGCTTCTTCGGCGGCGAGGGCGGCATTACCACCAACCGCGTGTACGGCGCCTCGTTCTTCGGCCTCAACTTCGGCCCGCAGAACCAGGTGTATTACCTGATCGCCGTCTACTGCTTCATCTGCACCGGGCTGATGTTCGCCTTCACGGGCACACCGCTCGGGCGCATGCTGAACGCGGTGCGCGACAACCCGGAGCGCGTGGAGTTCATCGGCTACAACACGCAGCGCGTGCGCTACTACGCCTTCATCATCGCGGGCTTCTTCGCGGGCATCGGCGGCGGGCTGGCGGCCATCAACTTCGAGATCGTGAACGCGGCCGACAGCCTCAACGGGCTGCGCTCGGGCAGCTACCTGCTGTTCACCTTCCTGGGCGGCGCGACCTTCTTCTTCGGGCCGATCATCGGCGCGGCGCTGCTGGTGTTCGCGCTGGTGCTGCTGTCGGAACTCAGCAAGGCCTGGCTGCTGTACGTGGGCCTGGTGTTCCTGCTGATGGTGATGTTCGCGCCCGGCGGTGTTGCCAGCCTCATCATGATGAACGTGCGCGTGGCGCTGTTCGGCAAGATCAAGCGCTTCTACCTGCTGTACGTGGGCCTCTTCATCGGCTCGGCCATCATGCTCGCGGGCGCGGCGGCCATCGTCGAGATGATCTATCACATGCAGCTCAACGCCGCGCTCGGGCCGGTGGTGCCGTTCGCGGGCCTGCAGCTCGATACATCCTCGGCCACGGCCTGGATCGTCGCCGTGGCCCTGCTGGCCGTGGGCCTGGGTGTGTTCGAGGTGTTCCGCAGGCGCTTCGCGAAGCTCTGGGGCCACGTGCAGGAAGAAATCGAAGCCGAGATCAAGCGGCGGGAGACGGCATGACCTATTCACTCGAACTCAAGGGGCTGCGCAAGAGCTTCGGCAAGACCGACATCATCCGCGGAGTGGACCTGGCCGTGACGGCCGGCGAGCGCATCGCGATCATCGGGCCGAACGGCGCGGGCAAGTCGACGCTGTTCAACCTGATCAGCGGGCGGCTCGCGCCCAGCAGCGGAGAGGTGCTGCTCAACGGCACGCGCATCGACGGCATGAAGCCGTACGAGATCAACCGCATGGGGCTGTCGCGCAGCTTCCAGATCACCAACATCTTCCCGAAGCTCACCGTCTTCGAGAACCTGCGCTGCGGCGTGCTGTGGAGCCTGGGCTACAAGTACACATTCCTGCGCTTCCTCTCGAACCTCGACGACGCCAACGAGCGCACGGAAGAGCTCATCCGCCAGATCGGCCTGGAGAAGAAGCGCGACGTGCACGCGGTGAACCTCACCTACGCCGAACAACGCGCGCTCGAGATCGGCGTGACCATCGCTGGCGGCGCCAGCGTGATCCTGCTGGACGAGCCCACGGCCGGCATGAGCAAGACCGAGACTTCGCACTTCATCTCGCTCATCAAGCACGTGACCGTCGGCAAGACGCTGCTCACGGTGGAGCACGACATGGGCGTTGTCTTCGGCCTGGCCGACAAGATCGCGGTGGTGGTCTATGGCGAGGTCATCGCCTTCGACACGCCCGCGGCCGTTCGCGCCAACGCGCGCGTGCAGGAGGCGTATCTCGGATCGTCGGTCGCCGACGCACAGGGAGCGGGACACTGACATGCTGAAGCTCAAAGACATCCACGCCTACTATGGCAAGAGCCATGTGCTGCATGGCGTTTCGTTCGACGTGAACCCGGGCGAGATCGTCGCGCTGCTGGGCCGCAACGGCTCTGGCCGCTCGACCACCGCCAAGGCCATCATGGGCCTGGTGCATGCCGAGGGCGGGCTGCACTGGAAGGGCCAGGACATCCTGCGCCGCAAGGCCTACGAGATCGCGCACTGCGGCATCGGCTACGTGCCGGAGAACCGTGACATCTTCCCCAAGCTCACGGTGCACCAGAACCTGCTGCTGGGGCAGAAGGGTTCGGGCAAGGGCAGCCGCTGGTCCTTCGACGACATGTATGGCATGTTTCCGCGCCTGAAGGAGCGACAGCACACCGAGGCCGGCGTGCTTTCGGGCGGCGAGCAGCAGATGCTCACGCTGTGCCGTACGCTGATGGGCGACCCCGACCTCATCATCATCGACGAGCCCACCGAGGGCCTCGCGCCCAAGATCGTCGAACTGGTTGGGCAGTACCTGCGCACGCTCAAGGACAAGGGCATCTCGGTGCTGCTGATCGAGCAGAAGCTCACCATCGCGATGCAGATTTCCGACCGCGCGCTCGTCATGGGCCACGGCAGCATCGTGTTCGACGGCACGCCGGACAGCCTCCGCGCAGATGCCACCACCCGCAAGGAGTGGCTGGAGGTCTAGGCCAACCCCCAGGCTTCGCGCACTTCGTGTCGCTTCGCCAACCCCCTTGCAGGGGGCAACACCAGCGGCCCGGCAAAGCCGGTTCCGCGGTGTTTCCCGATAAGTCCCGCACCGCTCTCGGTGGGCGGCCTTGTCTCTACAGCGACTGCGTGCCATTGTTGGGCCACGCGAAACGCCTAGAATCCCTTGAAAAAGAACACTCGTGCTTTTTCTTCTTTTTCTTCACACACCAAGGAACGCAGCATGACGGCTGAATACAAAGTGCTCGGCGATATCGCCGTGATCACAATGACCAACCCTCCGGTCAACGGTCTCGGTTTCTCGACGCGCATCGGCATCACCGACGGCCTGTCGAAGGCCAATGCCGACGACGCCGTCAAGGCCATCGTCATCACCGGCGCCGGCAAGGCGTTCTCGGGTGGCGCGGACATCAAGGAGTTCGGCACGCCCAAGGCGCTGCAGGAGCCCAACCTGCTGAGCGTGATCCTTGCGCTCGAAGCCTCTCCCAAGCCCATCGTTGCCGCGATCCACTCGGTGTGCATGGGCGGCGGCCTCGAACTGGCCCTGGGCTGCCACTACCGCGTGGCTGCTCCCGGTACCAGCGTGGCGCTGCCCGAAGTCAAGCTGGGCCTGATCCCCGGCGCGGGCGGCACGCAACGCCTGCCCCGCGTGCTCGGCGTCGAGACGGCCCTGAACATGATCGTCAGCGGCGAGCCTGTGAAGAGCGAACTACTCGCATCGGTGCCCGGCCAGAAGCTGTTCGACAAGCTCGCGGCTTCCGCCGAGTCGGTGTTCGACGAGGCCGTGGCCTTCGCCAAGAGCGTGGCCGGCAAGACGGGCGAGGATCTGCCCCTCGTGCGCAACCTCCCGTGCAAGCACCCGCAGGGCGATGCCTACTTCCAGTTCGCGAAGAACATGGTTGGCGGCATGTCGAAGAACTATCCCGCGCCGCTGCAGTGCGTCGATGCCGTGCAGGCCGCCACCAAGATGAAGTTCGACGCGGGCATGGCCGAAGAGCGCCGCATCTTCACCTCGCTGATGTTCACGCCGGAATCGCTGGCGCTGCGCCACCTGTTCATGGCCGAGCGCGCCGCTAGCAAGATCCCCGACGTGCCCGAAGACACGCCCAAGCGCGAGATCAAGTCGGTCGGCGTGATCGGCGCCGGCACCATGGGTGGTGGCATCTCGATGAACTTCCTGAACGCGGGCATCCCCGTGAAGATCCTCGAGATGAAGCAGGAGGCGCTCGACCGCGGCATCGCCACCATCAAGAAGAACTACGAAGCCCAGGTCAAGAAGGGCAAGCTCAAGCAGGACAAATATGAGCAGCGCATGGCGCTCTTGAGCACCACGCTCAGCTACGACGACCTGAAGGACGCCGACCTCATCATCGAGGCCGTGTTCGAGGAAATCGGCGTGAAAGAAAAAGTGTTCAAGGAACTCGATCG
The DNA here is from genome assembly GCF_030462475.1 of Variovorax sp. CAN15. Taxonomy (GTDB): domain Bacteria; phylum Pseudomonadota; class Gammaproteobacteria; order Burkholderiales; family Burkholderiaceae_C; genus Variovorax. The sequence goes on along the minus strand of NZ_JASMRZ010000035.1, from coordinate 22,502 downwards.
CGTCGCCAAGAAGGGCGCGATCCTGGCCTCGAACACCTCGACGCTCGACGTCGACAAGATCGCATCGTTCACCGAGCGTCCGCAGGACGTGGTCGGCATGCACTTCTTCAGCCCCGCCAACGTGATGAAACTGCTGGAAGTGGTGCGCGGCAAGGCCACCGCCAAGGACGTGCTGGCCACGGTCATGGCCATTGGCAAGAAGATCAAGAAGACGGCCGTGGTCTCGGGCGTGTGCGACGGCTTCATCGGCAACCGCATGATCGAGCAGTACAGCCGCCAGGCCGGCTTCCTGCTGGACGAAGGCGCCACGCCGCAGCAGGTCGACAAGGCCATCGAGAAATTCGGCTTCGCCATGGGCCCGTTCCGCATGGGCGACCTGGCCGGCAACGACATCGGCTGGGCGATCCGCAAGCGCCGCGCCGTCGAGCGTGCCGACATGAAGTACAGCCGCACGGCCGACAAGCTCTGCGAACTGGGCCGCTTCGGCCAGAAGACCGGGGCAGGGTGGTACGACTACCAGGCCGGCAAGCGCGACGCCATTCCGTCGGAGCTCGTCAACAAGATGATCGAGGACCACCGCAAGGAACTGGGCATCACGCCGCGCAAGATCTCCGACGATGAAATCGTGCAGCGCCTGGTGTACGCGCTGGTCAACGAAGGCGCGCACATCCTGGAAGACGGCATCGCCTCCAAGTCGGGCGACATCGACATGGTGTATCTCACCGGCTACGGCTTCCCGATCTATCGCGGCGGTCCGATGCACTACGCGTCGCAGATCGGCCTGTACAACGTGGCCGAGACGATGAAGCGCTTCGCCAAGAACCCGCGAGACGACGCCGAGTTCTGGCAGCCCGCCCCGCTGATCCAGAAGCTGGTGGCCGAAGGCAAGTCCTTCGGCTGATGGCGACGCGCTGAACTTGAGCCGGGATCAAGACCGCCAATGTTGAAACGCATCTTCCTCGGGCTGCTGCTGGCCATCGTGCTGCTGGTGGCCGCAGTGGCGGTCAAGACCTGGACCACGCCGTCGCAGCAGCTGGCGGTGGCGCCCGCGCCCAAGCTGGACATCGACCTGCAGGCGGCCGCCAAGCGGCTGTCCACCGCGATCACGTTCCGCACGGTGTCGGGCCTCGACGACCCGGCCGCCAACGCGGCCGAGTTCGACAAGCTGCATGCCTACCTGGAGCAGCAGTTCCCGAAGGTTCACGCCACCCTGAAGAAGGAAGTGGTGGGCAACAAGGCGCTGCTCTACACCTGGACCGGTACCGACCCGCAGGCCAAGCCCATCGCGCTGATGGCGCACCAGGACATGGTGCCCATCGCTCCGGGCACTGAAAAAGCCTGGACGGTCGACCCCTTCTCCGGCGAGATCAAGGACGGCTTCATCTGGGGCCGCGGCACGCTCGACAACAAGAGCAACCTGTTCGCGCAGATGGAAGCCATCGAGCTGCTCATCGGCAGCGGCTTCAAGCCGAGGCAGACCGTCTATCTAGTGATGGGCGACGACGAGGAGGTGAGCGGCCTGCGCGGCGCGCTGCCCATCGCCGAGCTGCTCAAGTCGCGCAACGTGCGCCTGGACTGGGTGCTCGACGAAGGCCTGCTGGTGCTCGACGGCGTGCTGCCGGGCSTGAAGCAGCCGGCGGCGCTCATCGGCCTGGCGGAGAAGGGCTACGCCACTTTCTTCCTGTCGCTCGACACGGTTCCCGGCCATTCGTCGATGCCGCCGCAGCACAGCGCCATCGGCAGCATGAGCGCGGCGCTGGCGCGGCTCGAAGCCAACCCGATGCCCGGCGGCATCAAGGGTGTCGCAGGCCAGATGTTCGGCACGCTCGCGCCCGAAATGAGCGGCGTCAACCGCGTGATGCTCTCCAACCTGTGGCTCACCGAGCCGCTGGTGCGTGGCATCCTCGAGAAGAGCCCGAGCAGCAATGCCATGCTGCGGACCACCACCGCGCTCACCATCGTGCGCGCGGGCAACAAGGACAACGTGCTGCCCGGCCGCGCCGAGGCCGCTGTCAACTTCCGCATCCTGCCGGGCGACACCATCGCCAGCACCGAGGCGCACCTGCGCAAGGCGCTGGGCAACGACGACATCAAGATCAAGGCCTACCCGGGCAACTCCGAGCCCTCGCCAGTGTCGCCGACCGACAGCACCGGCTACCGCGCGATCCAGCAGGCCGTGCGCCAGAGCTTCCCCGATGCGGTGGTGGCCCCCGGCCTCATGACCGCCGCCACTGACTCGCGCCATTTCAGCATCGTGAGCGACGCCGTCTTCCGCTTCTCGCCGTTTCGCATGAAGAACGAAGACCTGGCGCGCTTCCACGGCAACAACGAACGCCTGGCCATCTCGAACTACGGCGAGATGATCGGCTTCTACCGCCAGCTCCTGAGCAACGCCAACACTGCTCCGGCGCAATGACGACAACCGCCACAGCAATCTCTTTTCCCTTCCATCTGCTTCAAAGGACCTCACCATGACCAGCGCCGTCATCGTTTCCACTGCCCGCACGCCGCTCGCGAAGAGCTGGAAGGGTGCCTTCAACATGACGCACGGCGCCACGCTCGGCGGCCACGCGGTGCAGCACGCCGTGCAGCGCGCCGGCATCGACCCCGCCACGGTCGATGACGTCATCATGGGCTGCGCAACGCCCGAAGGCGCCACCGGCTCGAACATCGCTCGCCAGATCGCGCTGCGCGCCGGCCTGCCGATCACCACCTCGGGCATGACCATCAACCGCTTCTGCTCGTCGGGACTGCAGACCATCGCCACCGCCGCCCAGCGCATCATCGCGGGCGAGGGCGAGGTGTACGTGGCCGGCGGCGTCGAGAGCATCTCGTGCGTGCAGAACGAAGCCAACAAGCACATGCTGGCCGACCCGTGGCTCGTGAAGCACAAGCCGGAGATCTACTGGAACATGCTGCAGACGGCCGAGCAGGTCGCCAAGCGCTACAACATCGGCCGCGACGCCATGGACGAATACGGCGCGCAGAGCCAGCAGCGTGCCACCGCCGCGCTGGAAGCCGGTCTCTTCAAGGCCGAGATCGCTCCCATCACCGTGCTGGCCGGCGTGGCCGACCCCGTGATGGGCCTGCGCACCAAGGAAGTCACCGTCGAGAACGACGAAGGCATCCGTCCGGGCACCACGAAGGAAGGCATCAGCGGCATTCGTCCTGCCATCCCTGGCGGCGTGATCTCGGCCGGCAATGCCAGCCAGTTCTCCGACGGCGGCGGCGCCTGCGTGGTGGTCGACGAGAAGTATGCCGAGCAGAAGGGCCTGAAGCCACTGGGCCGGTTCCTCGGCTTCGCCGTGGCCGGCTGCGAGCCCGACGAGATGGGCATCGGCCCGGTCTTCGCCATTCCGAAGGTGCTCAAGCGCCTGGGCCTCACGGTCAACGACATCGACCTGTGGGAGCTGAACGAGGCCTTCGCCGTGCAGGTCATCTATTGCCGCGACAAGCTGGGCATTCCGGGCGACCGCCTGAACGTGAACGGCGGCGCCATCGCCGTGGGCCACCCCTACGGCGTGAGCGGCCAGCGCCTCACGGGCCACGCGCTCATCGAAGGCAAGCGCCGCGGCGCGAAGAAGGTCGTGGTCACGATGTGCATCGGCGGCGGCATGGGCGCCGCTGGCGTCTTCGAAGTTCTCTGACTCTCCCCCAGTCTGCGGCGCACTGCGTGTCGCCTTCGCCAACCCCCTTCCGGGGGCAACACCAGCGGCCCGGCTGAGCCGGTTCCGCGGTGTTCCACGAATGGGCCCGGCTTCGCCGGCCGACGAGCGCTGCCGGTGGAAGTCGGTAGTCTCAACATCAAGACCCGACCATGAGCCTGCGTTCCACTCTTGACTTCCTGCTCTACGACTGGCTCGACGCCGAATCCCTCAACCAGCGCGAGCGCTTCGCCGACCATTCGCGCGAAACCTTCGATGCGGTGCTCGACACCTGCGAGCGCATCGCGCGCGAGAAGTACGCGCCGTTCAACCGCACGGTGGACACGCAGGAGCCGCATTTCGACGGCGAGAAGGTCGTGCTGCCGCAGGCCACGCACGATGCGCACAAGGCCTTCGTCGAGTCGGGAATGATGAGCGCGGCGCAGGACTACGACATCGGCGGCATGCAGCTGCCCTACACGTTGCAGGCGGCGGCCAACAGCTTCTTCGCGATGGCCTCGGTGAGCATCGGCTCCAACATGCTCACCAGCGGCAACGCCAACCTGCTGATGGTGCACGGCACCGAGATGCAAAAGGAAGTGTTCGCCAAGAACGAGTTCTCGGGCCGTTGGGCGGGCACCATGTGCCTGTCGGAGCCGCAGGCAGGCTCCTCGCTGAGCGACGTGGCCACGCGCGCCGTGCCTGATGGCGACGACTTCCGCAACGACCCGCTGGGCCCGCGCTACCGCCTCACGGGCAACAAGATGTGGATCTCGTCGGGCGACCACGAGCTGACCGAGAACATCGTGCACATCGTGCTGGCCAAGATTCCCGACGAGAACGGCAAGCTGGTGCCCGGCACGCGCGGTATATCGCTGTTCATCGTGCCCAAGCGCATGGTCGACACGAAAGGGCAGCTCACAGGCCAGCGCAACGACGTGGCGCTCGCGGGCCTCAACCACAAGCTGGGCTGGCGCGGCACCACCAACACGCTGCTGAACTTCGGCGAGGGCAAGTACCCGGTCGACGGCAAGGCCGGCGCGGTGGGCTACCTGGTGGGCGAGCCCGGCAAGGGCCTGCATTGCATGTTCCACATGATGAACGAGGCACGCATCGGCGTCGGCACCGCCGCCACCATGCTCGGCATGGCCGGCTACCACGCCTCGCTCGAATACGCGAAGACCCGGCCGCAGGGCCGCCTGGTCAAGAAGCCCGAGGCCGCAGGCACGGCCGTTGCCAAGGACTCGGCCGCGCCGCAGGTGCGCATCATCGAACACGCCGACGTGCGCCGCATGCTGCTGGCGCAGAAGGCGTACTGCGAAGGCGCGCTGGCGCTGGAGCTCTACTGCGCCCGCCTGGTCGACGAGCAGAAGACCGGCGACGCCCAGTCCGCCGACGACGCGCGCCTGCTGCTGGAGGTGCTCACGCCCATCGCCAAGAGCTGGCCCAGCGAGTGGTGCCTGGAGGCCAATTCGCTGGCCATCCAGGTGCATGGCGGCTACGGCTACACACGCGACTTTCCGGTGGAGCAGTACTGGCGCGACAACCGCCTGAACATGATCCACGAGGGCACACACGGCATCCAGGCGGCCGACCTGCTGGGCCGCAAGGTGCTGATGGAAAAGGGCCGCGGCCTGCAGCTGCTGGCCGCGCGCATGACCGGCACCATCGGCCGTGCGGCCAAGGTGCCGGCGCTGGCGGCCCACGCCAAGGCGCTGGGCGCCGCGCTGCAGCGCATCGGCAGCGCCACCGAGGCCGCCTGGTCCACGGGCGACCCGGCTGACGCGCTGGCCAATGCGGTGCCTTACATGCAGGCCTTCGGCCACACGGTGCTGGCCTGGATCTGGCTGGACGTGGCGGCGCGGGCCCTGGAAACCGACGCGGAAAAGGCGAGGGCGGTAACAGCTGGCAAGATCGGCGCCACGGACTATTTCTTCCACTACGAGCTGCCGAAAATCGGCGCATGGCTCAACGTGGTCGAAACCCGTGATCCGACCTGTACAGCTTTGCCCGAGGACGCCTTTTGATGGCCACTACCGATTCGCCGAACCCCACCCCCAGCAGCAACACCCCTGCCGCCAAGCCGCCGAAGCCGCATGCGCGGCTCGAGAAATGGATCTGGATCCTGATCTACGGCGGCCTGTTCGTCGTGATCCTGGGCATCGCCACCGGCCGCACCGACGCGGCGCTGGGCTGGTCCATCTCCGTGCCCGGCGGCATCGTGGCGCTGGTCGGCTTCGTGCTGATCTACGTGCGCTCGCGCCTTCCCAACACTCCTCCAGGCAAGTAACGAGGCCCGCCATGCTCAAGCACATCGTGATGTGGAAGTTCAAGGAGCACGCCGAGGGCGCCGACAAGGCGACCAACCTGCTCAAGGCCAAGGCGCTGCTCGATGCCTGCGCGAAGCTGTCGCCCGGCACGCTGCGCTTCGAGGTGGCCATCGCCCAGCCCGGGCTGGAAGCCACCTACGACCTGGTCCTGTACTCGGAATTCACCGACGCCGCCGCACTTGCGGCCTATGCGGACCATCCGCAGCACGTGGCCCTGAAGCCGTTCATCGGCGCAGTCAGAGAAGCCCGTCAATGCATGGACTACGAGATCTGATCCAAAACCCGAACCCCGGAGACAACCCATGACCGCCCGCACCGTCCAGAAACTCTTCGACCTCACCGGCAAGACCGCCCTCATCACTGGCGGCTCGCGCGGCCTGGGCCTGCAGATGGCCCATGCGCTGGGCGAGGCTGGCGCGAAGATCATGCTGAGTTCGCGCAAGGCCGACGACCTGGAGCAGGCCGCCGCCGAGCTGCAGGCCGCAGGCATCGACGCGCGCTGGATTGCCGCCGACTGCTCGAAGGAGGAAGACACCCGCCGCCTGGCCGACGAGACGCTGCAGCGCATGGGCGCGGTCGACATCCTCATCAACAACGCGGGCGCCAGCTGGGGCGCGCCGGCCGAAAGCCACCCGGTCGAGGCCTGGGACAAGGTGATGAACCTCAACGTGCGCGGGTACTTCATCCTGTCGCAGCAGATCGCCAACGGCTACATGATCCCGAAGAAGGCGGGCCGCATCATCAACATCGCCTCCATCGCCGGCCTCAACGGCAACCCGCCCGAGATGCAGACGCTGGCCTACAACACTTCCAAGACCGCGGTCATCGGCTTCACCCGCACGCTGGCCGCCGAATGGGGCAAGTACAACATCAACGTGAACGCCATCTGCCCGGGCTTCTTCATGACGAAGATGGCCGCCGGCCTCATCAAGTCGCTGGGCGAGGAGAAGATGGCGGCGCAGGCGCCGCTGGGACGCCTGGGCGACGAGGAAGACCTGAAGGGCCTGACGCTGCTGTTCGCGAGCGACGCCGGCAAGCACATCACCGGCCAGTGGCTGGCCGTGGACGGCGGCGTGAGCGTGGTGCTGGGTGCGGCCTGACATGTCTTCTCCAGACTCCAGCGACATCAACATCCGCTCGTACACGAGCCAGATCCCCTTCGCGCGCCACCTCGGCTTCGAGCTGACGAAGTTCGAGGGCGGCGAGTCGGAGATCATCTACACGGCGAAGCCCGAGCACCTGAACACCTTCGACGTGACGCACGGCGGCGCCTGCATGACGCTGCTCGACATCACCATGGCAGCAGCCGCGCGCAGCGTGGCGCCCGAGACGGGCGTGGTCACCATCGAGATGAAGACCAGCTTCATGCAGCCCTCGGTCGGCCCGCTGCACGCGCGCGGCACGCTCATTCACAGGACGGCGACGCTGGCTTTCACCGAAGCCAGAATCTACGACGAGCAGGAACGCGTGTGCGCCCACGCCACCGGCACCTTCAAGTACGTGAAGCGCCGGCTGCCGACCGGCCCGGCCAGCGCCAACGAGATGCGTCCGCCTTCGACTGACTGACGTTACAGACTGAACTTTTTCCGGAGACTTCCGTGCCCATCAACAAGCAGATCCATCTCGACAACCGCCCCGAAGGCGAGGCCGTTGCCGGCAACTTCAAGCTCGTCACCGCCGAGACCCCCGCGCTCAAGGACAACCAGGTCCTGGTGCGCCACCACTACCTGAGCCTCGACCCGTACATGCGCGGGCGCATGAACGACTCCAAGAGCTACGCGCAGCCGCAGCCGCTGGGCCAGACCATGCAGGGCGGTACCGTCGGCGAAGTGGTCGAGAGCAAGCATCCCAAGTACGCCGTGGGCGACAAGGTGGTCGGCTTCGGCGGCTGGCAGGAATACAGCGTGGTCGATGCCTCGCAGCCCGGCGCGCTGAAGAAGGTCGACACCACGCACGTGCCGCTGTCGCACTACCTGGGCGCGGTCGGCATGCCTGGCGTCACGGCCTGGTACGGGCTGGTGAAGATCATTGCGCCCAAGGCCGGTGAAACCATGGTCATCACCGCCGCCAGCGGCGCGGTGGGCAGCGCCTTCGGTGCGCTGGCCAAGGCGCGCGGCTGCCGCGTGGTCGGCATTGCCGGTGGCCCCGACAAGTGCAAGTACGTGACCGACGAGCTTGGCTTCGACGCCTGCATCGACTACCGCCAGCACTCCGACGTCAAGTCGATGAGCGCGGCGCTCAAGGAAGCCTGCCCGAACGGCATCGACGGCTACTTCGAGAACGTCGGCGGCTACATCTTCGACGCGGTACTGCTGCGCGCCAACGCCTTCGCGCGCGTGGCGCTGTGCGGGATGATCGCGGGCTACGACGGCCAGCCGCTGCCGCTGGCGAACCCGGCTCTGATCCTCATCAACCGCATGAAGATCGAAGGCTTCATCGTCAGCGAACACATGGAAGTGTGGCCCGAGGCGCTGACCGAGCTGGGCACGCTGGTGGCCACCGGCAAGCTCAAGCCGCGCGAGTCGATCGCGCAGGGCATCGAGTCGGCGCCGGAAGCCTTCCTGGGCCTGCTCAAGGGCAGGAATCTCGGCAAGCAGCTCGTCAAGGTCTTCTGATCCATCGATGAACTGAACGCACGGCAAGGAGGCCGGAAATGGAAGCGACACACGAGGTCTTCAACCAGCCCACGCCGCTGGTGGACTACAACCTCTTCGACACCAACCGGCCCTTGCGCGATGCACTGAAGTTCAACGCGCCCGCGCTGCAGACCACGCAACTGCACGAACTTGGCGCCACCCTCGGCTCGGCCGGCATGCAGGCGCATGCGCGGCTGGCCAACGTCCACACACCCGAGCTGCACACGCACGACCGCTTCGGCCGGCGCATCGACGAGGTGGAGTTCCATCCGAGCTACCACGCGCTGATGAGCGCCGCCGTGGGCGCCGGGCTGCACGGCACGCCTTGGACGGGCACCTCGGCCTCGCCGCATGTGCTGCGCGCGGCGGGCTTCATGCTCTTCACCGAGCTGGAGCCGTCGATCCTTTGCCCCATCTCCATGACCTACGCCGTCACGCCCGCGCTGCGCGGCAATGCGGCGGTGCATGCCGACTGGGGCCTGAAGCTCGGCAGCCTCTGGTACGACCCGGCGCTCAAGCCCTTCGGCGACAAGCCCGGCGTGACCATGGGCATGGGCATGACCGAGAAGCAGGGAGGCTCCGACGTGCGGGCCAACACCACGCAGGCCGTGCGTGAAGGCACCAGCGACGCCTGGGGCGAGCGCTACGCCATCACCGGCCACAAGTGGTTCTTCTCGGCGCCGATGTGCGATGCCTTCCTGGTGCTCGCTCAGGCGCCGGCCGGGCTCTCGTGCTTCTTCCTGCCGCGCGTGCTGCCCGATGGCTCGCGCAACGCGATCCGCATCCAGCGGCTGAAGGACAAGCTGGGCAACAAGGCCAACGCGAGCTCCGAGGTCGAGTTCCACGGGGCCACCGCATGGCTGGTGGGCGAGGAGGGGCGCGGCATCCCGCAGATCCTCGAGATGGGCACGATGACGCGGCTCGACTGCGCGCTGGGCACCAGCGGGCTGATGCGGCAATCGCTGGCCCTCGCGCTCAACCACGCCGCGCAGCGCATGGCTTTCGGCAAGCCGCTGATCGACCAGCCGCTGATGAAGAACGTGCTGGCCGACCTGGCGCTGGAGAGCGAGGCCGCCACCGCGCTCGCCATCCGCCTCGCGAGGGCCTTCGACAACCAGGCCGACGAGCACGAGCGCCTGATGGCCCGGCTGCTCACACCGGTCGCCAAGTTCTGGATCTGCAAGCGCGGCAGCGCCTTCGCGCAGGAAGCCATGGAGTGCCTTGGCGGCAACGGCTACGTGGAGGAGGGCGGCGAAGGCGTCATGGCCCGCATCTACCGCGAGATGCCGCTCAACTCCATCTGGGAGGGCGCGGGCAACATCATGGCGCTTGACCTGCTGCGCGGGCTGCGCAAGGGTGACGCGGTGGCCGCACTGGCGAAGGAGCTGGCACCGGCGCGCGGCCAGCACGCCGCGCTCGATCGCCTCACCGACGCGCTACCGGCGCGCATCGAAGCAATGGCCTCCGAAACCGAGGCCCGCCGCCTCGCGCAGGACGTCGCGCTGTCCGTGCAGGCGGCGCTGCTGGTGCAGACCGCGCCGCCTGCGGTTGCCGGCGCGTTCTGTGCGTCGAGGCTCGGCGGCGATTGGGGCAATGCCTTCGGTACGCTGGGAACAGGCACCGATTTCGATTCGATCATCCAGCGCGCCCAGCCGCACTGAAACACAACGACAACCCCACGGGAAACACAATGGCCGACCTGATCCTCCACCACTACCTCACCTCGCCGTTCTCTGAGAAGGTGCGCCTGATCCTCGGCGCGAAGAAGCTGCCGTGGAAGTCGGTCTTCATCCCGCCGATCATGCCCAAGCCCGACGTGGAGGCGCTCACCGGCGGCTACCGCAAGACGCCATTCCTGCAGATCGGCGCCGACATCTACTGCGACAGCGCGCTCATCGCCGACGTGCTGGAGCACCTGCAGCCCACGCCCACGCTCTACCCAGAGCCCGAGAAGGGCATGTCGCGCATCCTCGCCCAATGGGCCGACACCACGCTGTTCTGGGCCGCCATGGCATGGAACCTCCAGCCCAGGGGCGCGGCCGAAGTGTTCGCCAAGGCACCGCCGGAAGCCGCAAAGGCCTTCGGCGAAGACCGCGGCAGGATGAGCGCCGGCAACATGACCCGCCTGCGCCCGGCCGATGCCACCAGCGCCTACAAGTCGTACCTGCGCAGGCTCTCCGACATGCTCGACGAGAAGCCCTACCTGCTGGGCGAGGTGCCCAGCATCGCCGACTTCTCGGCCTACCACCCGCTGTGGTACACGCGGCGCATCGAGTCGGTGCGAACCATCCTCGACCTCACGCCCGCGGTGGTCGACTGGATGGACCGCATGGCCGCCATCGGCCACGGCGTGCCCGAGAAATTCACGAGCGCGGAGGCCATCGAGATCGCCAAGGCCTCCACGCCGCACTCGCTGCTGACCGACAGCACCTTTCAGGACGACCACGGCATTCCGCTGGGCAGCGCCGTCACTATCCGCGCCGAGAGTTTCGGCCTCGAGGAGACGCCCGGCACGCTGGTGGCCGCCACGCGCACGCACTACACGCTGGAGCGCAGCAGCGAGCGCGTGGGCACGGTGCATGTGCACTTTCCGCGGATCGGGTATGTGCTGAAGAAGGCCGAGGGCTGACTCGCGTCACGCGAACGACAGCCGTTCTCCGTCTGAAGCGGTCCAATAGACGGCACAGAGTCAACCAAAGGAAAGCACCCAATGATTCAGGACTTCAAGGGCAAGACCGCCGTTCTCACCGGCGCGGGTTCGGGCTTCGGCCTGGAGTGCGCGCGCATCGGCGCCGCCCGCGGCATGAACCTCGTGCTGGTCGACGTGCAGCAGGATGCGCTCGACAAGGCCCAGGCGGAGATGGAAGCGGCCGGCGTGCAGGTGCTGGCGCGCAAGGTCGACGTGTCGGACGCGGCGCAGATGGAGGCATTGGCCGCTGCCGTGAAGGAGCGCTTCGGTGCGCCGCACTTCGTGTTCAACAACGCGGGCGTGGGCGCCGGCGGCCTGGTGTGGGAGAACACCGTGGCCGACTGGGACTGGGTGCTGGGCGTGGACCTGTGGGGCGTGATCCACGGCGTGCGCCTGTTCGTGCCGATGATGCTGGAAGCCGCCGCGAAAGACCCGTCCTACCGTGGCCACGTGACCAATACCGCCAGCATGGCCGGCCTGCTCACGCCGCCCAACATGGGTATCTACAACGCCGCGAAGGCCGCGGTGGTGAGCCTCACCGAGACGATGTACCAGGACCTGAACCTCGTCACCGACCAGATCGGCGCGAGCCTGCTGTGCCCGTACTTCGTGCCCACGGGCATCACGAGCAGCGAGCGTAATCGTCCGGATGCGCCGAAGGAAAGCGAACTCACCAAGAGCCAGTTGATCGGCCAGGCGATGAGCAACAAGGCAGTCAGCAGCGGCAAGATCACGGCCGCCGAAGTGGCCGCCAAGGTGTTCGAAGCCATCAGCGACAACCAGTTCTACGTGTTCAGCCACCCCAAGGCGCTGGGCAACGTGCGCAGCCGGATGGAGAACATCGTCTCCATCACCAATCCCGCGGACCCGTTCCTCGAGCGGCCCGAAATCGGGCAGAAGCTGCGCGAGCAGTTGCGCTCGGCCTGAGCCGGGGCGTTCAGCCGGCCTGCAGTTCGGCCACGAGCGCTTCGACACTGGCAAGCGCGCTGGCGATGGAGCGGTCGAGCAGATCGCCGTGATCCTCCGCATGCTCGATCGCGATGCTGTGGACCTCGGTCAATCCCAGCAGCGCCAGCGGGCTCGTGACGCCCGGCGTGAGCAGGTCCATCCGCGCCTGGAAGCCGCCCGGCCCGTAGCCGCTGCTGCCGCATGAAGTGAGCAGCACCGTGCGGCGATGGCGCTCGGCCAGCAGCGGCACGTAGGGGTTCTCGCGAGCGCGGTCGAAGTCGAAGGTGGAGCCGATGCGCACGATGTTGTCGATCCATGACTTCAGCGGCGCRGGCATTCCGAAGTTGTACATGGGCACGCCGATCACCAGCACGTCGGCGCGGCGGACCTCGGCGATCAGCGCGTCGCTTTCGGCGAGCACCGCGTGCATCCATGGCTCGCGCTGCTCGGCCGGCGAATAGCCGGAGGCGATCCATTCGCCGGTGACGTTGCCCGGCGGCGTGGCGCCGACGTCGCGGTAGATCACTTCGTCGCCGGGCCGGGCTGCGCGCCAGGTCGACACGAAGTGATGGCTGAGGCGGCGCGAATGCGAGCCGTGAACGTGCGTGCCCGAACGGCCGGGGCGGGCACTGGCATCGATGTGGAGCAGTGTGGTCATGGTGCGGTCCTCTTTGACATGAAGGGTTGGATGAAGAGAATTCAGCTGTCTGCCTGGCATGGAGAGAAATTTATCGACGCACCGTCAAGGCGACAAACGACGATTTCTTTGCGCTGCTGAAAAATAGATTCATCCATGGCCAACCTTCGCCAACTCCCTCCGCTGGCGGCGCTGCGCGCCTTCGAGGCCGCCGCGCGGCACTGCAGCGCCAAGCTCGCGGCCAATGAGCTGTCGGTGACGCCCACGGCCATCAGCCACCAGGTGCGCCAGCTCGAGGATGCGCTGGGCGTGGCGCTCTTCATCCGGCAGCCGAGGCAACTGGTGCTCACGCCGCAGGGCAGGGAACTGCAGGCGGTGCTCGGTGAATCGTTCAACGCGATGGCGAATGCAGTCGCACGGTTGCGTGCGCCATCCGGGCGAACCGCCATCACGCTGTCGACCACGCCGGCGGTCGCGGCGCGATGGCTGCTGCCGCGCGTGAGCACACTGCGCGCGCTGCATCCGCGGCTCGACCTGCGCATCCATGCATCGCACGACGCGGTGCCGCTCGACGGCACCACCGCCGACATCGCCATCCGCTACGGCCGCGGGCAGTGGCCGGGCATGGTGTCGCAGAAGCTGTTCGACAACGTCTTCGCACCGGCGTGCAGCCCCGCGCTCGAGCTGCGCCGCCCCGGCGATCTGGTGCGGCATACGCTGCTGCACTTCGAGGTGCCGGGCAGCAAGACCCAGCCGGGCACGTGGCCCGCATGGCAGCAGGAGGCGCAGGTGCCGGGTCTCGACGTGTCGGCCGGCCCGGTGTTCTCCGACGAGACGCACACTGTGTCGGCCGCGCTGCAGGGACAGGGCGTCGCGCTGATGAGCCTTGCGCTGATCGCCGACGAACTGCGCGCGGGCAATCTCGTGCGGCCCTTCGGGCCGGAACTGCCGGGGCTGCCGTTCCATCTCGTCTGCCCGAAGGAGCGGCGCGACGAGCCGGCCGTGGCGGCGGTTTTCGACTGGGTGAGGGCGCTGCAGCCGCCAGGCGACAGCGCCTGACTCCGCCCGCAGTGACTTTCGGCACTGGCGGCTGCCAGCTTGCGCTTCTAGAGTTGGCCTGCTGGTTGTCAACTATTGCGCAGGCCGTCGAGCTTTGTTCGCCGAGCTTCTTCTCATGCGCAACGTTCGCGCAGTAATCCCTTAGCCCCGCTGAATCTTTTCCCTAACCTTCCAAAACTTTCTTTGATGAAGGTCAGAAAAGGTTGTCCCGAACAGCCCGCCTTCCTCATCGCACACGACACACATACACGCGAGATATCGCGAAGAGGAGGAAACCCATGCGAACCCCGTTCCTGCGCGAAGGCGGCCCGGACGAACAACCGTCCGTGCCCGGGCGCGGCGCTGCCTTCAGGGCGGTGTTGCCGGTCGTGGTGTGCTTCGTCGCGGCCGTGGGGTTCGTGCTGATGGCTCTCTTCGTCCAGAACATCGTCGCGGCATCGGTGTTCACCACGGCCGCCATCGTGCTCCTCGGGATCGGGCTGATCCTCGGGCTGAGCATGTGGCTCTTCCCGGGCCTGCCGCAATAGATGGCCCCGGCGGAAGAACGCATGGCCGGCGAGCCTGGCACGGCCCCCAGCCTTCGCATGGGCAACTGGCGCCTGACATTCCTCGGTGCGGCGATCGGGCTGCTGATCGTGCTGGCCTTGCTCATGAAAGGGATCGTCGAACTGCAGGTCGAGGCCGCGCAGCAGCGGCGCCTGAGCGAAGCCGTCGCGCGCGAGGCCGCGGCGCGTTGCCATGAGAAGACGCCGCTTCAGGCGGTCAGGGAATGCCTGGCCGGGCTTGCCGCCAGTGCTGCTGCCGTTTCACAGGAGCGCTGAGCGAAATCGGTCAGTCGTCGCGCATCCACTGGCCGGAAGCAGGGTGTACGACGGCCGGCTTGCCGTCCAGGATGAGCGATGCCTCATCAGGCTGCGCCGCATTCGGTGCAGCGATGTCGAACTCGATCCGCAACGCCTTCGCCACGGAGGCGTCCTCGATGGGGAGCTCCCATGTCAGGAAGACCAGATTGCCGTCGCTGCCATGCGCGAAGCCGGCTGCGTCGAAGCCGCTGCTGCCGCGCCGGATCACCGCGTGAGGCTGGCCGGTATCGAAGATCGCCATCGTCCCGCGCCTGAGCGGAATGCGCCGGCCTGCGAAGGGAAAGTGCAGGTCCAGCCCCTTGTCCTCGCTCATGAAGAGATTGCAGAACGCCGCGAAGCCGTACTGCATGCCGTCGTGGTGGTACTTCGCGCCGCGGCAGGCCATCAGGGCGATGTCGCTGGAGGCAAGCACCCCGGGCAGGCCCTGCGCCTGCGCCCAGTCGGACGCGGCCTGGACGCAGAGCCGGTAGTCCGGCCAGCGCGTGCGGGCCCGTGCGAGGGGCAGAGGCTCCACGTCTCCGGGCTCCAGCGCGAGCTGCGCTGAGATCTCCCGGTCCCAGTCGGCGAGCAGACGGGTGGGAGGCATCGGTACGTCCACCATGCCGGCCAGCACCACGTCGCTCACGCTGCGGCTGCGCAGCAGTTCGCCGCTTTGGAAGAAGGAGATCGGCACGGGCTGCAAGGTGGCTGGGCGGGACATCGGAAGGGCAGTGTAGTGAGCGCGCTGCCCGTGCCCCGGGGCGTTGCGGGCCTCCGTTGTCAATGCCTTGAGGAAAATCCGCGTTGTTGGCGCTCGGAAAATACCCTTAGGAATATTTGAGTACCTAAGAGTTAACATTTGAGTGGATATCAAGCAGACGAGAAAGCGCCCCCATGGAGACTTACCCCACCCTGAGGCAGGCCACCGGCGTGGCCCGCACGCTGAGCAAGCACTCGTCCTGCACCATGGTGGTCTACCGCGTGACCGAGGAAAAATTCGTGACCGCGCATTCCTCCGACCAGGTCAACGGGACCATCGAGGCGGTCTACCGAGACGGCTACGTGGTGCCGACGCTGCTTAGCAAGACGCGCTGAGTCCGCGCCGGGTGTCGTTTCGCCATGAAGGCCTCCTTGGGAGGCTTTTGTTCATTTCCACGAGGACGCGGGCATCGCCTGCACCGGCAGCGTCAGCGTCAGCGCATTGCGAAGGCTGGTTCAGCCTGCCGAAGCCTGCGACGAGATCCACTCCCAGACGGCACGTATCGCCGGCTCGTCCTCCCTGCCATTGGCGACGGCCAGAAAGTAGCTGCCCGTGTCCAGCGCAGGCCCGAAGGGCTGCACGAGCGCTCCACCGCGCAGTTCCTCGGCGGACAACGTGAGGCTCAGCAGCGCCACGCCGTGCCCGGCGAGCGCGGCCAGCATGGCGTGCGTTTCGTCGGAGAACGACAGGCCCGACGCCTTCATCGCACGTCCCCTGGGCGGTGCGATGCCGGCTTCGCGGAACCATCGCGGCCATACGGCGGGGGCCAGCGCCTGCGGCTGCCAGTCGCAGTGGATCAGGCGGTGCTTCGGCAGGTCCGCCACGTCGTTCAGGCCCAGCATTGGGCTGCACAGCGGCGCGTAGCGCTCGCGCATCAGTTCGCGCGACACGAGCCMCGGCCAGTTGCCGTTGCCTGAGCGCACCGCGATGTCCGCCTCGCCGCGCGCGATGTCGACCAGGGTGTCGCTCGCATGCAGCCGCAGTTCGATGCCGGGGCAGGCTTTGCGGAATGCTTCCACGCGCGGCAGCACCCAGCGCGCGGCGAAGGCGGTGTTGGTGCTCAGGGTCACGGCCTGCGAGGCGGAAGGGCGGCGCAGCCTGTCGATGCCGGCTTCCAGCAGGTCGAAGCCAGTGCGCAGATCGTCGAAGAGCCGCTGCCCCGCGGGCGTCAGTGCGAGCTGCCGCGTGAGCCTGCGAAAGAGCGGCTGCCCGAGCGACGCTTCGAGTGCGCGCACCTGGTGGCTGATGGCCGATGGCGTCACCGAAAGCTCCTGCGCCGCGCGCTGGAAGCTCAGGTGGGCCGCCGCGGCCTCGAAGGCGCGCAGCGAAAGCAGCGGAGGCAGTCTGCGCACCCTGCGTACAGATGAGCCAATCTCGTTCATGTGTAGAGAAATGATCGTTTGTAGAATCAGTCCTGCAATCCTAGATTCGTGGCCTGCGCACCATTCTGGCAGCGCAAAACGAAAGAAGGAAACTCACCCATGAAGAGCGCAATCACGAACATCCTCCACATCGACGCCAGCGCCCGGCCGGGCCGCTCCGACACCGACCTGCACGGCTCGCACACCCGCCGCCTTTCCGCGCGCTTCGTCGAGCGCTGGCTCGAGGCGCGGCCAGACGATCGCGTCGACTACCTCGACGTGGGCCAGCAGCCGCCCGCGCACGTCAGCGGGCGATGGATCCACGCGGCCTTCACGCCGCCCGGCGGTCGCGAGCCGTGGATGGCCGAGGTGCTCGCCGAGAGCGACCGGCTGGTCGATCAACTCGTCGCGGCCGATCTGATCGTGGTCGGTCTGCCCATGTACAACTTCAGCGTGCCCGCGCAGTTCAAGGCGTGGATCGACAACATCGTGCGCGTGGGCCGCACCTTCGGCTTCGACCGCTCTCGCGGCGCGGTGCCGTATTGGCCGATGCTGGCGGACGCGGGCAAGCGCGTGGTTCTGCTGGGCGCGCGCGGCGACCATGGCTACGAAGAAGGCGGGCGCATCGCGCACCTCAACCACACCGAGAACAGCGTGCGCTCGGCGCTCGGCTACCTCGGCATCACGCAGGTGTACGAGGCGGCGGTGGAGTCCGACGAGTTCGGCGGCGAGCAACTCGCACAGTCGATGCGCCGCGCGGAGCGGCGCGTGGACGAACTGGTCGACGCGCTGCTCGAGCCTGCCGAAGCTTTGCTGTCGATGGCCTCTTCGAAGCCGACCATCGCCCTGCGTGCGTCGGCAGCGGCCTTGTAGAAGTCGAGGGGCGGGATTGCATGGCTCGGGCTCCTCTACCGGACCGAGTGGTACGGCGCAGTCTCGCTGCCGGGAGCGAGAAGCGTCGCAGCGGCGGCTGAGGTCGCCCGTGTCCGCGCGGCGCAAATCCTGCATCTTCCGCGGCAACCCGAACCCACCGATACTCGGAGGGCGGGAAACCCGCCGCCGGCAACGTACCGGCCCCGAGCAAGTTCAATGAATCAAACAGGTCCCTCGAAATTCCGGTTCGGATTGCACACACGCCTGAGCCTGGGCGTGGCGGCGGTGGTCCTGCTGGCCACCTTCGCGATCGCCACCTTCGCGCTCCATCTGGTCAAGAGCAGCATGCGTGCCTCGATCGCGGCCGAGGAGTTCGCCCGGGTCGACGCCATCGCGGACGCGATCGACCAGAAATTCGGCAGCCGCCGCATCCTTTTGCAGACCTTCAGCGGCAGCGTGGAGGCGCAGGACTTCCAGGGTTCGGCGGCGCTGCAGGCCTTCGTCGAGCGGCACGCCTCGCTGCGCCAGGCCTTCGACAACGTCGCCTTCCTCGACATGGAAGGCAACCTGGTGGCAAACCTGAACGGCGCGCAGGCGATCGGCAAGGTGAACGTCAAGGACCGGCCCTATTTCCAGCAGACGGTCGCCTCCAGGACCGGCCTTGTGTCCGAGCCGTACCGCAACCGGCTCAATGGGCTGGCGCAGGTGGCCATCACCGAACCGGTGTTCGATGGCGCCGGCCAGGTGAGATTCGTGATCTCCGGCGCCATCAACCTGAAGGACCGCAGCGTGCTGGGCTCGCTTGCCGACGTGAAGTTCGGCAAGACCGGCTACCTGTTCGTGACCACGGTGGACGGCATCGTGGTCGACCATCCGAACGCCTCGCGCATCCTGATCCACGTTCAGGCCAACGGTGGCGGCGGCGACGCCCAGATCCTTCGCGCGATGGCCGGCTTCCAGGGCTCCAGCGAGGGCGTCAACGAAGCCGGMGTGCCCAGCCTCTACGCCTTCGACCGCATGGTGCAGGCGAACTGGATCGTCGGCGCCATGTACCCGCGCAGCGAGGCTTTCGCGAGCATCAACGCCATCGAGCGCGGTGCGTGGATCGGGGCGTTCGTGCTCGCGCTGTGCGCCGGCGCGCTGACGCTGGCCGTGGTGCGCCGGCAGCTGACGCCGCTTACGGACCTGCACCGGCACATGCAGTCCACCCAGCGGGGGGGCTCTCAGATCGAAGAAGAGACACCCGTGGCGCACCGCAGCTATGCCGCCGACGAGATCGGCGATCTCGCGCGCACTTTCGACGACCTGATGGCGCAGCGGCGGGCCATCGAGCGCAGCCTGGCGCACAGCGAGGCGCGGGTGCGCATCATCGCGGACAGCATTCCGGCGATGGTGTCGCACATCGATGCGTCCCTGCGCTACACCTTCGTCAATGCGCATGTGCGGGCGCTGCACGGCGGCAGCGGTCCGCTCGTCGGCCGCCTGATGCCGGAGGTGCGCGGGCCGGCCGATTTCGCGGTCGTGCAGCCGCACATCGTGCGCGCGCTGGCTGGCGAGACGGTGATCCTCGAGAAATCCGGCGACCCGGCGCTGGGCATCGGCGAGCGCACCTTCAAGGCGCATTACATCCCCGACCTCGACGCCGAGGGCAAGGTGTGCGGCGTGTTCTCGATGACCTTCGACATCACCGAGGAAGCCAACATCCGCCGCGCCCTGAGTGAACAGGAAACACGCCTGCGCGATGTGACCGACAGCATCCCGGCGCTGGTGGGCTACTTCGATCGCCAGCAGAACTGCCTGTTCGCCAACATCCGGGCGCGGCAGATGGCGGGCCTTGGCGAGAAGGCGCCGCTGCTGGGCACGACGCTGCGCTCGGCCTTGGGCCGGACGATCTATTCCCAGCTCAAACCGTACCTTCCGGTCATGTTCTCGGGCAAGAAGGTGCGCTTTCCGGTGCGCGCGCCGCTGCACGGCCGCCAGGGCTACTTCCAGGTCAACCTGATTCCCGACAAGAACCTGCGCGGCGAAGTGGTGGGCTTCTACCTGATGTCCTTCAACATCACGGCGCTGAAGGAGGCCGAGCTGCGCCAGGCCGAGAGCGAGCTGCGCCTGCGCGCCATCACCGACAACATGCCGGCGCTCATCACCTACATCGACCGCGAGGAGAAGATCACCTTCGCCAACGCCACCAGCCGCGAATGGCTCGGGCTCGACCCGGCGCAGGTGCTGGGGCGCCACATGCAGGAGGTGTCGGGCCGCGAGGTGTACGTGTCGCGCCAGCCGATGCTCGCGCGCGCACTGGCCGGCGAGCGCGTGGAGTTCGAGGCGCGCATGCAGCGCGGCGGGAGCGAGCGCGTCGCGCAGGTCATCTACGTGCCCGACGTGCGCACCGACGGCCTGACGCATGGCATCTTCTCGCTGGCGCTGGACATCACGGCGCTGAAGGTGGTGGAGCACAAGCTCATCGAGCTGGCGCGGCTGGACACGCTCACCGGCCTGCCCAACCGCCTCGCCTTCAACGAATACCTGCCCGACGCGGTGCTGCGCAGCCAGCTCACCGGCCACGCGATGGCGCTGATGTTCCTCGACATCGACCACTTCAAGGCGATCAACGACACCATGGGCCACGCGGTGGGCGACGCGGTGCTCACCGAATATGCACAGCGGCTGCGGGGCTGCGTGCGCGGCACCGACATGGTCGCGCGGCTGGCCGGCGACGAATTCGTGCTGGTGCTGGAAGGGTTGGGCACGCCGGAGGCGGCGGCCGTGGTCGCGGAAAAGATCGTGGACCGCGTGCACACGCCGCCCTTCGTGGTGGACGGCCAGCGTGTCGACGTCACGACCAGCATCGGCATCACCTTCCACCGTGCGACCGGCTCGTCGGCCACGGCCGAGGAACTGCTGGCGCGCGCGGACGTCGCGCTCTACAACGCCAAGGCGGCGGGGCGCGACAGGTTCGCGTTCTTCATGCAGTCGGGCGGCTCGCACAGCGGTTCGCCGACGCGGCTGGAGCACTGAGCGGGCTTTCCTGCTCATCGCTGCGACCGCCGCAAAGCTCAGGCCTGGGCCGAGGCGCAATCGGCCGGCGCGTTGCGCGGCTCGCGCCTGTCGAGCGCGCGGCTCCACAGCGCGATGGCCAGCCCCATCAGCGTGAGCAGCGCGGCCACCCAGCCCAGTGCGCGCAGGCCGGGGCCATGGTCGATCACCACGCCGCCGACCCAGGCGCCGAGCGCGTTGCCCAGGTTGAACGCCGCGATGTTCAGGCTCGAAGCCAGGTTCTGGCCGGCTCCGGAAGCCTTCTCMAACACCCGCAGCTGCATCGGCKCCACGGTGGCGAAGGAAGCCACGCCCAGCAGGCCGACGAACACCACTGCGGTGAAGGGCGTGCCGATGGTGAACTGCATCGCGCCGAGCACCACCGCCAGCGCCACCAGCGTGCCGAACACGGCCGCCATCGGCGCGCGGTCGGCCAGCTTGCCGCCGAGCAGGTTGCCGACCGCGAGGCCGCCGCCGAACACAAGCAGGATCGGCGACACCGCCGATTCCGACAGGCCGGTGACCTGGGTGAGCAGCGGCTGGATGTAGGTGTAGACCACGAACACGCCGGCAAAGCCGAGCACCGTCATCGCCAGGCCGAGCAGCACCTGCGGACGCGCCAGCACGCCCAGTTCCTCGCGCAGCGGCACGGCCTTGGCCTCGTCCTTGACGCGCGGAACGAACATCGAGAGCACCGCGAAGGCCAGCACGCCGATCAGCGTGACGGCCCAGAAGGTCGAACGCCAGCCGAAATGCAGGCCCAGCCATGCGCCGGCCGGCACGCCGAGCAGCGTGGCGGCGGTCAGGCCGGTGAACATGATGGCGATGGCCGAGGCGCGGCGCTCCGGCGCCACCAGCCCGGTGGCGACCACCGAGCCGACGCCGAAGAAGGTGCCGTGCGCCAGCGAGGTGACGACGCGCGCGGCCATCAGCATTTCGTAGTTGGGCGCGAGGGCACAGGCGAGATTGCCGAGCGTGAAGATCGCCATCAGCGCGAGCAGCACCGTCTTGCGCGGCAGCTTGCGGGTGGCGATGGTGAGCACCGGCGCGCCCACCGCCACCCCGAGCGCATAGCCCGAGATCAGCAGGCCGGCGGCCGTGATGGAGACGTGAAGATCCGTCGAGACCTGCATCAGCAGGCCCATGATGACGAACTCGGTGGTGCCTATTCCGAAGGCACCGGCGGTGAGGGCGAGTAGAGCGATTGGCATGATGCCCTGTACTGTGAGGACGAATGCCATCGATGACTAGAATGCCACGGCTACATAGACTTGTGATTTGAAGTCACAGAATGGAGAAGGAGCCATGCCACGCATCGAGGTCAACCGCTCCGGCGAAATGGAAGCCTTCGTGCAGGTGGTGGAGTCGGGCGGTTTCTCGTCCGCCGCGCGCCTGCTGGGCATGACGCCCTCGGCCGTGAGCAAGCTTGTGGCGCGGCTCGAGCTGCGCCTGGGCATCCAGCTGGTCCACCGCTCGACACGCAAGCTGCAACTCACGCCCGAGGGCACCGAGTTCTACGAGCGCAGCCTGCGCGTGCTGGCCGACATGGACGAGGCCGAGCGCTGCGCCGCCGCCGGCGCCGCGCCGCCGAGCACACTGGAGTCGAGATGAAGGAGTTGCATGAGAGCCTCGAAAGATTGATGAAGAAGTCCGACCTGTCCGCTTCGGCGTACAGGGCCTCGGGAAG
>NZ_JASMRZ010000034.1 GCF_030462475.1 Variovorax sp. CAN15 | reverse complement strand
AACATCCGCCCGCCCGGGCCCTTGAGCGCGAGGTTGTCCAGGTTCACGTAGCTCGGCACGATGGCGCCCAGTTTCGCGAGGTCGGCCGGCACGGCGGGCACACCGCCCATGCGCTCCAGGTAAGCGGGCGTGCCGGCGAGGAAGAAGGGCACCCGGCACAGCGGCCGGGCGATCAGCGCGGGCGAGGGCTCCTGCGTGGCGCGCAATGCGAGGTCGTAGCCATCGGCCGCGAGATCGACCTTGCGGTTCTCCAGGTGCATGTCGACCAGCACTTCCGGGTACTTCTCGCGGTAGTCGGCCAGCACGCGGGCGAAGCGCGGCGTGGCGCACCACACGGGCGCGCTCACCTTGAGCTGGCCGCGCGGCGTGTCGCTGGTCTGGCCGATGGCGGCTTCGGCGGCGTCGAGCAGATCGAGCGCGCGGCGGCTCTGCTCGTACCAGGCGGTGCCGGCCTCGGTCAGGCTCAGGTGCCGGCTGGAGCGGTGCAGCAGGCGCGCGCCCAGCGACTTCTCCAGTTGCGCCACGTGCTTGCTCGCCATCGGCGGCGACATGCCCAGCCGCTCGGCCGCCGTCACGAAGCTGCCCGCCTCCACGACTTCGCGGAACACCCGCAGGCTGGTCATTCGGTCCATATGCGCGTCCTTCTTGAAGATTTCCTGGGGGGAACTGATTCGATGCATCGTAGCCCGTCGATTTCCTCGGAGGAAATGTCTACAGTCGATCCAACGCTTTCATCGAGGAGCATCGACTTGACCCACGACACCAACACCGCCATCACTTCGCCGCGCCTGCCCACCTATTTCATCTCGCACGGCGGCGGCCCCTGGCCCTGGATGAAGAAGGAAATGGGCCCGACCTATGACCAGCTCGCCGCTTCGCTCGCAGACATGCCCCGCCAGATCGGCCGCACGCCCAGCGCCATCCTCATGGTCTCGGCGCACTGGGAGGCACCGGTCTTCACCGTGCAGGGCAGCGCCAAGCCGCCCATGATCTACGACTACGGCGGCTTCCCCCCGCACACCTACGAGGTGCACTACGACTCACCGGGCTCGCCCGAACTGGCGCAGCGCGTGCAGTCGCTCATCGCCGCCGCCGGCCTGCCGGCGCAGATCGACCCCCAGCGCGGCTACGACCATGGCATGTTCTCGCCGATGGCCGCCATCTACCCCAAGGCCGATGTGCCGGTGGTGCAGCTGTCGCTGCGCCGCGGCCTCGACCCGGCGGAACACCTCGCGCTGGGCCGCGCCATCGCACCGCTGCGCGACGAGAACGTGCTGATCGTCGGCAGTGGGCTGAGCTATCACAACCTGCGCAACTTCGGCCCCCAGGCGCACGGCGTGTCGAAGGCTTTCGACGACTGGCTCGACGAGGCCGTGGTGAAGAGCACGGCCGGCGAGCGCAGCGCGCAGTTGCTGGCGTGGGACTCAGCTCCGGCGGCGCGCATGGCGCATCCGCGCGAGGAGCACCTGATTCCCCTGATGGTGGCCGTCGGTGCCGCCGAGGGAGAAGCAGGCGAGCGCGTCTATCACGAGGACGCGTTCATGGGCGGGCTGGTGGTGTCGAGCTTCCGTTTCGGGACTTGAAGCGGGACCTCAGCCGCGCCGGGTTCCATCGGCATCCACCAGCCCCACCCGCGTCTGCCTCCCCCACGTCCCGCGCCCTGTCAGGAACATCCACCACCCCCAGGCCGCACCCGTGTGCCGCAGGATCTGGAAGGTGAAGGGTTCGACCAGCGCAGCTGCAAAAGCCTGCGCGAAGTTGGCCTCGCTGCCTTGGCCGATCCAGCGCCGGTAGATGTACACAGACCACAGGTGGAAGACGAGGTCGAGCACGATCTTCGCGCCGATCACCCCGGCGACCGGCGCCAGCACGCCGAGGTTGCCGCGCACCAGGTACACCAGCAGCAGCCCGAAGGCCGCGAGGCCGTAGAGCGGCTGCAGCGTGTCGACGGCCTTCACCGGCAGCATCGCGACCCCTAGCCAGCCGTAGCGCCGGTCGCCGACCATGGCGCGGTACCAGAACTGGGTCTGCAGGAAGCCGCCGAACCAGCGGCGGCGCTGGCGCAAAAAGGCGCCGGTGCTGCTCGGCGCGTCGGTGTGTGCCTGGGCGTCGCCCAGCACGCGCACGGTCCATGGCAGGCCATGGGCCTGCGCGTGGCGGTGCAGGCGGTGGATGAGTTCGTAGTCTTCGACCAGGCAGTCGGTATCGAAGCCGCCCACGGCGCGCACTGCCTCGGTGCGGAAGCCCGCGAAGGCGCCAGAGATCAGCAGCAGGCCGTTGACGCGCATCCACGCATAGCGCGAGAGGAAGTTGCGGATGTACTCATAAGTCTGGAACCACTGGAAGCAGCGGCCGGCCAGCGTGCGGCTGCACACGGGCGTGATGACGCCAGTGGCGGCGACGAGCTCCGGCTCTTCCGAGAAGGCCCGGCGCACGGCGCCGATGGCGCGGCTGTCGAGCAGCGTGTCGCCATCGACCGTGAGCACGATGTCGGTGTCGATGCACAGGATGGCGGCGTTCAGCGCCACTGCCTTGCCGCCGTGCGGCAACCGCAGCCATCGCAGCGACGGATGCAGCGTGCTGGGGGCGCTCAGCTCGCCCAGCTCGGGAGCGACGAGCCCGTAGCGCGTGATGAGCAGCTCGGCCGTGCCGTCGCTCGAGCCGTCGTCCGCGATCACGATGCGGTCGGGCAGGTCGGTCTGGGCGAGCAGGGCGGCCAGCGTCACGGGCAGCACGGCGGCCTCGTTGTGCGAGGCGACGATCACGCCCAGGGTGTTGCGCCGGGCGGCCGCCGTTGGAGAAGGCGCCGGCCGCGGCCGCAGGATCGGCAACGTCATCCACGCGACGAACAGCAGCAGCACCGTGTCGTAGAGCACATAGGCCACGCCCACCGACCAGGCCCCGACATCGACGGCCTTGAAGGCCATGGCGAAGAGCAGGGCCCACAGCACGAGCACGCCCCCGTGGATGAGCCAGCTGCGCAGCGGCGTGGCGGGTGGGGACAGGCGCGGCGACGCGGCCAGGAAGGCGCTTTTCAGAGGATCGTTCAAGGGAAGTGGCCCGGGCGGCTGTCGGTCGATGGTGCGTGAATACGTAAAGACTCGGCCTGCGGTTTCGAAAAAGCCCGGGGAATGCCGGGACAATCGCACGCGCTTCCGACTGAGTCGGCCCCCGCCTGAAAATTCCCCGCATGCTCGCACAAACCCGCTACACCCGAACCGCGATCGCGCTGCACTGGCTGATCGCGGTGCTCATGATCATCAACATCGCGCTGATCCTGCTGGTCGACCGCTATCCCGACGACTGGGTGCGCCCGGCCGTCGACACCCACAAGTCCATCGGCATCACCGTGCTGGGGCTGGTCATCATGCGCATCCTCTGGCGCGCCACGCACAAGCCGCCGGCCATGCCGGGCTCCTACGGCGCCTTCGAGCGTTTCGCGGCCCACCTGGCGCACGGCGCGCTGTACGTGCTGATGATCCTGCTGCCGCTGTCGGGCTGGATGCACGACTCGGCCTGGAAGGACGCCGCCACGCACCCGATGCAGCTCTTCGGCCTGTTCGAATGGCCGCGCATCGGCTGGATCATGGCCATCGAGCCGACGGTGAAGGAGACATGGCACACCGTGCTGGGCGGTGTGCACGAATGGGCCGGCTACGTGCTGTACGTGCTCTTCGGCCTGCACGTGCTGGCCGCGCTGAAGCACCAGTTGCTGGACGGCGAGCGCGAGCTGCAGAGGATGTGGCCTTGAACGCCGAGCTCATCGCGCGCATCGACGCGCTCTCGACCCATCACGACGCGGTGCACGAAGGCGTGCGCGTGCGCTGGCGCCGCTTCGGCACGGACACCAGCCGCCCGCCGCTGGTGCTGCTGCACGGCGGCCACGGCAGCTGGATGCACTGGCTGCGCAACGCCGAGGCGCTCTCGGCCGGCCGCACGCTGTGGCTGCCCGACATGCCGGGCTTCAACGAATCCGATGCGCCGCCGCGCGTGGCGCCGGGCGAAGACCCGCTGCAGCCGCTGCTCGCGGCGCTCGGCGGCACGCTCGACCAGCTCATCGGCGCAGGTACCGTCATCGACCTCGGCGGCTTCTCCTTCGGCGGTCTGACGGCCGCGCGCTTCGGCGCCGGGCGCGGCGCGGTCCGCCGGCTCGCGCTGATCGGCAGCGGCGGCCACGGCACGCTGCGGCGCATGACGGCGCAGATGATCAACTGGCGCGCCGCCCCAGACCGCGAAGCCGAGCGTGCCGCGCTGCTGCACAACCTGGCGGCGCTGATGCTGCACGATGCCGCCGCCATCGACGAGCTGGCCTTCGCCATCCACGACATCTCCTGCCACGGCACGCGCTTTCGCAGCAAGGAGGTGTCGCAGTCGGGCGGACTGCAGCAGGCAATCGGCACCATGAGCGTGCCGACGCTGCTGCTGTGGGGCGAGTTCGACGTCACGGCCGATCCGCGCCCGCTGGTGGCGCAGCTCGCCGCCGAGGGCCCGGCGCGCGAAGGCGTGGTGATCGACGGCGCCGGGCACTGGGCGCAATACGAGCGCGCCGATGAGGTCAACGCGCGGCTCGTGGAGTTCTTCCGCCGAGCCTGACTTACTGGGGCTGCTTCACCAGCCCCAGCTTGCGGATGATGTCGCCCCACTGGTCGTAGGTCGCTCGCGTCAGGTCGGCCAGTTGCCGCGGGCTCGACGACTCGGCCTCGTAGGCGCCCTGGCGGAAGAAGTCGCGCGTGGCCGGCATCGCCAGCACCTGCGCCAGCGCGGCGTTGAGCTTCTCGACCACCGGCGCCGGCATGCGCGCCGGCCCGTAGAAGCCCAGCCAGCTCGGCATGTCGACACCGCTCACACCCTGTTCGCCCATGGTGGGCACGTCGGGCAGCATCGGGCTGCGCCTGGGGGCGGCCACCGCGAGCATGCGGACCTTGCCGGTGGCGGTGTTCTGGATGGCGTTGGGCGCCGCGTCGAAGTAGTACTGCACGCGGCCTGCCAGGAAGTCCTTGGCCGCGTCGGCGCCGCCCTTGTACGGCACGTGCACCACGTCGAGCCCGGCCTGCCGCGCGAAGGCCTCGCCGTAGATGTGCGAGGAGGTGCCGGTGCCGAAGGAGGCATAGCTCATCTTCCCCGGGTTGGCCTTGACGTACGCCACCAGCTCCTGCACCGTGCGCGCCGGCACGCTCGCGTGCACGGTCAGCACCAGCGGGCCGCGCGCACCGAGCGAGATCGGCGTCAGGTCCTTGAACGGGTCGTAACGTACCTGCGCCAGCGTCTGCGGGTTCTGTGCCACCACGGAGGAGGGTGCGTACATGAAGGTGTAGCCGTCGGGTGCGGCGCGGATCACTTCCTCTGTCGCGAGGATGAAGCTCGCGCCCGGCCGGTTCTCCACGATCACCGGCGTCTGCAGCACCTCGGCGAGCTTGTTGGCGACGAAGCGCGCCTGCGCGTCCGAGGCGCCGCCGGCCGCCAGGCCCAGCACGATGCGGATGGTGCGGCCCTTGTCAGGAAAGGGCGCGGCGGCATGCGCAAGCAGCGGGGGCACGGCCGCGCCGAGCGCGAGCCAGGCGGCAACTCGGCGGCGGCCAGGAGAAAAAGGCGCGCCGTTCATTGCTTGGCCAGTCCCACCTGCTGCACCATCGCGCCCCAGCTGTCGTAGGTCGAACGCGTGATGCTGGCGAACTCCGCCGGCGTGGTCGAGCCGGCCTCGTAGCCGCCGCTGCGGTAGAACTCGCGCACCTGCGGCATCGCCAGCACCTTCGCCAGTGCGGTGTTGAGCTTCTCGACCACCGGCGCCGGCATGCGCGCCGGCCCGTAGAAGCCCAGCCAGCTCGGCAGGTCGAGCCCGGCGTAGCCCTGCTCGGCGAAGGTGGGCACGTCGGGCAGCGCGGCGATGCGTGCATTGGCCGCCACCGCGAGGATCTTCACCTTGCCGGTGGAGGCGGTGATGATGGCCGAGGAGGCCGAGTCGAACATGTACTGCACGCGCCCGCCGATCAGGTCCTTCGCCGCGTCGGAGCCGCCCTTGTACGGGATGTGCACCGCGTCGATGCCGGTCTTCTTCACGAAGGCCTCGCCGTAGATGTGCGAGGAGGTGCCCGCGCCGAAGGAGGCGTAGCTCACCTTGCCCGGATGCGCCTTCACGTAGGCCACCAGTTCCTTCACGTTGTTCACCGGCACCGTCGTGCTCAGCGACAGCACCAGCGGCCCGCGCCCGCCCATCGAGATGGCGGTGAAGTCCTTGAACGGGTCGTAGGGCACCTGCGCGAAGGTGTGCGGGTTCTGCGCCATGGTGGACGAGGGCGCGTACAGCAGCGTGTAGCCGTCGGGCTGGGCGCGCGACACCTCGTTGGCCGCCAGCATGGTGCTGGCGCCGGGCTTGTTGTCGACGATCACGCTGGTGTCGAGCACCTCGCCGAGCTTCTGCGCAACGATGCGCGCCTGCGCGTCGGTGCCGCCGCCGGGCGTGAAGCCCACGACGATGCGGATGGGCTTGCCGCGCGCCGGGAAGTCTTGCGCGAGCGCCAGTGGCGCGAGGCCCAGAAGGGCTGCGGCAGCGAGGGCCGAGCCGAAGGCACGGCGGGTGCCGTGGGGTTTTCTCATCGATGTCTCCGTTGGATTGCTTTTTAAATATTGATCTTGAAATCCATAAAAATCCATATTTATTAGGGAATACCCCAAAACAACGCGCATTGCGTTTGACAAAATGGAAAGTGAAATCAAAATACGACGAAACAAGCCAAGCCGAGAACGCATTCATGAAAACTGTCGTCCGCACCGACGAGCGCATCCTGTCCTCCGACATCTTCGACCGCGACAGCCGCGTCAAGCGGCCTGACCACGGCAGCTGGGCCGAGCCCGGCAAGAGCATCCCGGTCTATCACCGCTGCGGCGTGCTGGTGGTGGGCGGCGGCCCCTCGGGCACCGCCGCCGCTGCCGCCGCCGCCCGTGCGGGCGCCGACGTGGCGCTGCTGGAGCGCTACAACCACCTGGGCGGCCTGTCGACCGGCGGCCTGGTCATCTGGATCGACCGCATGACCGACTGGGAAGGCAAGCTGGTGATCCGCGGCTTCGCCGAAGAGCTGTTCGACCGCCTGCCGGCCGAGGCCATCGCCGGCCCGGCACGCGAGGACTGGGGCTCGCAGGACGCCGCCAAGGCCGCGCACTGGTCGCAGCGCACCGCCGCCTACCACGGCGTCGTCACCTGGTCGCCCACCATCGACCCCGAGCGGCTGAAACTGCTCTCGCAGGAGATCGTGCTGGAGCGCAAGGTCAAGCTCATCTACCACTCGTGGGCCGCCATTCCCATCGTGCAGGACGGCGCGGTGAAGGGCGCGGTGTTCGAGAGCAAGGAAGGCCGCATGGCCATCATGGCCGACGTGGTGGTCGACGCCACCGGCGACGGCGACCTGTTCGCCCGCGCCGGCGCCGAGTACGTGAACGACATCGAGGAGGCCGACGTGCATCACTGCATGAACACCTCGTGGCTCTTCGGCGGCGTGGACATGAACCGCTGGATCGGGTTCAAGGCCGGCCAGCCCGAGGCCTTCACCGCCTTCATGGCGGGCGGGCGCGAGCAGTGCGGCCTGTTCGAGCGGCCCTTCGTCTCCTGGCGCAACGACGTGGCGCTGTTCATGGGGCCGCGCCAGTCGGGCTACTCGGCGCTCGACGTGGACGACCTCACCGCCGTGGAGGTGCGCTCGCACCGCGCCATGGCCGCGCACCTGGACTACTTCCGCGCCCATGCGCCGGGCTTCGAGAACGCCTACCTGATGCTGAGCGCGCCGCAGATCGGCGTGCGCCACGCGCGGCGCCTCGTCGGCGTGGGCTCGGTGCTGCGCAGCCAGTGGCCCGACGGCGTGCCGCTGGCCGACGAGATCGGCGTGTCGCCCGCCGTCTCGCCCAAGTTCCCGAACATCTCCATTCCCTACGGTGCGCTGGTGCCCAGGCAGCTCGACGGCCTGCTGGCCTGCGGGCGCCACATCTCCTGCGACCGCAACTCGCACGGCTTCATGCGCGAGATCCCGCAGTGCTGGATCACAGGCCAGGCGGCGGGCGTGGCGGCGGCGCTGGCCTCGCGCGGCGACATCGCTCCGCGCTTCGTCGACGTGGGCGCGCTGCAGTCCGCGCTGCTGGAGCAGGGCGTGTACCTGCGTGCCGGCGCCGGGCAGGGCGACAGCGCTGCGCTGGCCACGGCCGAGGCCGAGGCCGGTGCCTGATGCGCGTGCACGGCCATGAACCCGGCAACCCTGCGTCCGCGAGCCTCTACATTCGGGAGTCCCGATCCTGAGAGTCTTGCGAAGGGTTCCTCCATGTCCACCGAAAAGAACGACACCTCTTTCCCCCCGGCCGATCTGCAACAGCAACAGGCCGACGCGCGCGGCGGCGAGCGCTCCGACACCGTGAGCGCGCTGGAGCGCGGCATCTCCGTGCTGCGCTGCTTCAGCGAAGACCGCCCGGTGCTCGGCCATGCCGACCTGGCGCGAATGACCGGCATTCCGCGCGCCACCGTCAACCGGCTGGTCGCCACGCTGCTCTCGCTGGGCATGCTCAAGCCAGCGCAGGCGGCGGACCGCTTCATGCTCGGGCCGGGCGTGGTGTCGCTGTCGCGCGTGTTCCTCGGCAGCCTCGACGTGCGCGCCGCCGCGCGGCCCAGCATGCAGGCGATGGCGGAAGAAGTCGGCGCCTCGGTCTACCTGGCCGTGCGCGACGGCATGGAGATGGTGCTGATCGAAGCCTGCCGGCCGCGCTCGTCCATGCTCTCGGCGCGGCTCGACGTGGGCTCGCGCGCGCCGCTTGCCAACTCGGCGCTCGGCCGCTCCTACCTCTCGGCGCTGCCCGAGGCGCAGCGCAACCAGCTCATCGATTCGATGCGCCTCTTGCGCGGCCCCGAGTGGGACAGCATCGCGCCCGGCATGAACCGCGCCATCGGCGAGTCGAAGCGGCTGGGCTACTGCCTTTCGCTCGGCGAGTTCCACCGCGAGATCAACTCGGTGTCGGTGCCGCTCATCGGCCCCGACGGCGAGGTGATGGCGCTCAACGGCGGCGGCGCCGCCTTCGTCTTCACCGAGGAGCGGCTGCGCAACGAACTCGCGCCGCGCCTGCACGACATCGCGCTGAGCATCGCGCGCGACATCGGCGGCCATGTGCCGACGCCTGCACCCACACCCTCGCCGGGCTAGCGGCCCGGCCGGGGCCCGATCCCCACGACACAAGAAAGAACGGAGACACAGGTCATGCACCTGAGCGATGAAGAAAAGGCCATGTACGACGGGCGCGACGGCCCGGCGGTGCAGAAGGCGATGGACCTGCTGGTGCGCTACGGCGAAGCCCTCGGGGCAGAGCGACTGGTCGAGACGCGCAACGTCTGCGCCTCCATCACCTCGACCACGCCCTTCCAGCGCGACTTCGCGCTCGCCAAGGGCGGCGGCATGGACGCGGTGTTCTCCGAATTCAGCCTCGACAGCCAGGAAACCGTCGAGATCCCCAAGTTCAAGGTCTTCACCAGCCACCTGCAGCTGGGCTTCGACCCCGGCCAGCCCGAACGCATGGGCGTGAGCGAGGAAATCGTGCGCTTCTACGAGAAGAGCGAGCGCCACGCAGCCGGCCTCGGCGCGCAGATCATGAACACCTGCACGCCCTACCAGGTGGGCAACATCCCGACGCGCGGCGAGCACTGCGCGTGGATGGAATCGTCGGCGGTGGTCTATTGCAACTCGGTGCTGGGGGCGCGCACCAACACCGAAGGCCGCGAGAGCACCGGCGCGGCCATGCTCACCGGCCGCATTCCCTACTGGGGCTACCACCTCGACCAGAACCGCCATGCCACGCACGTGGTCGAGCTCGACATCGAGGTCGAGTCGGTGCAGGACTGGGGACTGCTCGGCTACTACATCGGGGAGCACGTGCAGGAGCGCGTGCCGGTGGTGCACAGTCGGCGCGGCATCTCTCGGGTGCCGAACCTGCCGAGGCTCAAGCACTTCGGCGCGGCAGCATCCTCCTCGGGCGGCGTGGAGATGTATCACATCGCGGGCGTCACGCCCGAGGCGCTCACGCTCGAACAGGCACTGGGCGGGCGCGCCCCGGCACAGGTGCTGCGCTACGGCGAGGCCGAGCGCCGC
Organism: Variovorax sp. CAN15; assembly: GCF_030462475.1. Taxonomy (GTDB): domain Bacteria; phylum Pseudomonadota; class Gammaproteobacteria; order Burkholderiales; family Burkholderiaceae_C; genus Variovorax. The sequence continues at coordinate 47,547 of NZ_JASMRZ010000034.1, read as the reverse complement.
GCCACCTACGAGAAGATCAACACCACGGGCAAGGATGGCGAGGTGCAGTACGTGATGCTCGGCTGCCCGCACTACACCATCGAGCAGATCTGGGAAGCCGCGCAGCTCATCGAAGGGCGCAAGGTGCACCCCGACTGCGAGCTGTGGATCTTCACGCCGCGCGCCATCAAGGCGCTGGCCGACCGCAACGGCTACACGAAGATCATCGAGGACGCGGGCGGCATCATCATGGGCGACAGCTGCTCCGCCATGAGCCGCGCCGTGCCCAAGGGCACGAAGACCGTGGCGCTCGACTCGGCCAAGCAGGCCCACTACCTGCCCGCCATCCTCGGCGTGCAGGCCTGGTTCGGCAGCACGGCCGAATGCATCGATGCTGCCTGCACGGGGCGCTGGAATGGAGGCTATGCATGAACGCCGCAGTCATTACCGAACAACAAACCCTCGTCATCCGTGGCCGCAAGGTGGTGGGCGGCGTTGCGGAAGGCGAGGCGCTGGTCACCCGCGACCGCATTTCCGGCTGGGGCGGTATCGACCCGCGCACCGGCACCGTCATCGAGACCCGGCACGAACTGCGCGGCCAGAGCTTTGCCGGCAAGGTGCTGGTGTTTCCGGGGGCCAAGGGCTCCTCGGGCTGGTCGGCCATGTTCCACATGACGCGGCTCATGAACTCGGCGCCGGCCGCGTTCCTGTTCAACGAAATGACGACCAAGATGGCGCTGGGCGCCGTGGTCACGCACGCGCCCGCGATGACCGACTTCGAGCGCGATCCGCTCGAATGCATAGAGACCGGTGACTGGGTGCGCGTGGACGCCGACAGCGGCGTGGTCGAGATCACGAAGAAGAAGCAGGAAGGTGCCGCATGACCCGACCGCTACGCAGCAACTTCCCGCGCGGCTCCTACCTCTGGTCGGTGCGCAACGCCCACTGGCGCGCGCTCGGCATTCCGGAGGAGGACTGCGAGAAGCCCAAGATCGCCATCGTCAACAGCTCCTCCGAGCTGGCCGCCTGCTTCAGCCACCTCGACCGCGTGGCGGCGGAGATCAAGGACGCCATCCGCGCCGCGGGCGGCGTGCCCTTCGAGATCCGCACGGCCGCGCCCAGCGACTTCATCACCGGCGCGGGCGCGCGCGGCGCCTACATGCTGGCGGCGCGAGACCTCGTCACCAACGACATCGAGGTGGCCGTCGAAGGTGCGCAGCTCGACGGCATGGTCTGCCTTACCTCGTGCGACAAGACCGTGCCGGGCCAGCTCATGGCGGCCGCGCGGTTGAACATACCGACGCTGCTCGTGCCCTGCGGCTACCAGCCCAGCGGCGAGTACAAGGGCCACCACATGGACATCGAGGAGGTGTTCATCGGCGCGATGCATGCGGTCACCGGCAACCTGCCGGTGGAAGAACTCGTGGGCATGAGCCGCGAGGCGATTCGCGGCCCCGGCGTGTGCTCGGGCCTGGGCACGGCGAATTCGATGCACATCGTCTGCGAGGCGCTCGGCATGGCGCTGCCCGGCAGCGCGCCGGTGGCCGCGCTGAGCCCGAAGATGATGGCCGACGTGCGCGCGGCCGGCACGCGCATCGTGCAGATGGTGTGGGACGACCTGAAGCCGCGCGACATCCTCACGCCCGGCGCCTTCGCCAACGCGGTGCGCGCGGTGCTGTCCATCGGCGGCTCGCTCAACACCGCCAAGCACCTGCAGGCGGTGGCGACCGAGGGCGAGACGGGCGTCGACGTGTACGGCATGTTCGAGCGCCTGGGCCCCGAAACGCCGGTGCTGGCCGGCGTGCGGCCCATCGGTGCGGACTCCATCGAGGCCTTCGAGGCGGCGGGTGGCTGCCGCGCGGTGATGAAGCAGCTCGAGCCGCTGCTCGACACCGGCGCACGCACCGTCACCGGCGGCACGGTCGCCGACAACCTGCGCGATGCCAAGGTGGCGAACGCCGAAGTGATCCGCCCCATCGGCCGCCCGGTGGCGCCGCTGCCGGCCATCGTGCTGCTGCGCGGCAACCTCGCGCCCGAGTCGGGCCTCATCAAGACCGGCATCACCGAGCGCAAGGTGCGGCGCTTCTCCGGCCCGGCCGTGTGCTTCTGGACTTCGGACGCCGCCATCGCCGCGCTGAAGAAGGGCGAGATCGTGCCCGGCCAGGTCGTCGTGATGCGCGGCGCCGGGGCCTGCGGCGGTCCGGCGATGGGCGGCGGCGCGTCGCGCGTGGTCTTCGCCGTCGACGGCGCGGGGCTGGGCGACCAGGTGGCGCTGCTGACCGACGGCCATCTCTCGGGCCTGGTCTGCAAGGGGCTGGTGGTGGCCGAGGTGTCGCCCGAAGCCGCGCTCGGCGGACCGCTGGGGCTGGTGCGCGACGGCGACACCATCACCATCGACCTCGACGCGCGCCGCCTCGACATCGACCTGACCGACGCCGAACTGCAGGCGCGCCGCGACGGCTGGCAGGCGCCGCCGCCGGTGCATGACACCGGCTGGCTGCAGCAGTACCGGCGCAACGTGGGGCCGCTCTCCAAGGGCGCCGTGCTCGTGCGCACCGAGCGCGCCGAACCCGCCAGCTAGGCCCTTCCATACCGGCTTTCGCCAACCGGTGCGCACACCCGTGCGCAGCCGGTGGCGCAGCCCTGCGCGCCTTCGTTCGTTCGACAGAGTTTTTCAACCCAAGAGAAGAAGCAGGAGACAAGAAACCATGAAGAGAATCTTGATGTGGTCGGCGCTGGGGCTGGCCGGCAGCGGCGTTGCACAGGCGCAATCCAGCGTCACCGTGTTCGGCGTGATGGACCTCGGCATCCAGTACACGAACGGCGCCGGTCCGGGCGGCGGCTCGGTGAAGGCGCTGTCCAACGGCGGGCTTTCCACCAGCCGGCTGGGCTTTCGCGGCACCGAGGACCTGGGCGGCGGCCTGCGCGCGGGCTTCTGGCTCGAAGGCAGCCTGAACCCCGACACCGGCACCGGCCGCCCGAGCAACAGCAACAACCAGCCGAGCGGAGCGGGCACCGCCGGGCCGATCTCCTTCGACCGCATGTCCTTCGTGAGCCTCTCGTCCGACACGCTGGGCGAGCTTCGGCTGGGCCACGACTTCATTCCCACGCACTACAACAGCATCTACTTCGACCCCTTCAACGCCAACGGCGTGGCGCGCGCGGGCAACCTGACCTTCTCGGCCGTGGGCACCGGGCCGCTGCCCACCACCATCACCGGCAGCAACACAGTGAGCTACTGGCTGCCGCGCAAGCTCGGCGGCTTCTACGGCATGGCGATGGTGGGCACCGGCGAGAACGATTCCACCCTGGCGAACCGCCACGACGGCAACTTCGCCGGCGCGCGCTTCGGCTTCGCATCGGGCGCCTTCGACGTGGCGGCGGCCGTCACGCGTTCGAAATTCAATGCCACCGCCGCCATTGGCAACTACACGCACGCCAACATCGGCGGCTCGTGGGACGCGGGCTTCGCCAAGTTCTTCGCGCTCTACAACAGGGTGACGGTGAAGCTGGCGGCCGGCACGGTGCGCAAGAACACGGCCGAGATCGGCGCGCACATCCCGGCCTTCGAGGTCGGGCGCATCCGCATCAGCTACGCCTACCTCGACGACCGCAGCGACGAGAGCCTGCGCAACGCCAACGGCATGCCGCGCAACCGCGACGACGCGCGGCAGTTCGGCATCGGCTACGTGCACAACCTGTCGAAGCGCACCGCGCTCTACGGCACCTACGCGCGGCTCATGAACAGCGGGCAGGCGCGCTACGTGGTCAGCGGCGGCGTGGCGCCGGCGGCTGGGCATCGCTCGACCGGCTGGGAATTCGGCGTACGCCATCTCTTCTGAAGCGGAGGGCCTTCAACATGCGACGCAGGACATTCACGCTGGCGGCCGCCGGCGCGGTATTGCCCGGCACGGCGGCATGGAGCGCCGATGCCTTTCCCAACAAGCCGCTGAAGCTGATCGTGGGTTTCGCGGCCGGCGGCGGTGCCGACGTGCTCACGCGCATCATCGCGGAGGGGCTGGCCAAGCAGCTCGGCCAGCAGGTGATCGTGGAGAACCGCCCCGGCGCCGACGGCGTGCTGGCCGCGCAGGCCACCTCGTCGGCCAGGCCCGACGGCTACACGCTGCTGATGGGCACCAACACCGCGATGGTGGCCGCGCCCACGCTGCGGCCGACGCCGCCCTACGATCCCTTCAAGGCCTTCATGCCGATCAGCTCGGCCGGGCAGTTCTCGATGTTCCTGGTGGTGCCTGCGAGCCTGCCGGTGAAGAGCGTGAACGAGCTGCTCGCGCTGGTGGCCTCGAAGCCCGGCGCGCTCAACTCGGCGTCGAGCAACAGCGCCTCGGAGCTCGCGATGCTGCAGCTGCTGGGCGACCGCAAGGTGGTCAACGCGCGCTACAAGGGCGACATGCAGGCCATGACCGACCTGCTGGGCGGGCAGATCCAGATGATGTTCACCACCGGCACGCTGGCGCCGGGCTTCGTGAAGGAAGGGCGCATCCGTGCGCTGGTGACGCTGCTGCCGCAGCGCAGCGGCCTGTTGCCCGACGTGCCCACGGGCGGCGAGCTGGGGCTGGGCAAGCTCACCATCACGCCGTGGGCCGGCTTCTTCGGACCGCCGGGGCTGCCGCGGGAGATTACCGACAGGCTCTCGCAGGAGCTGCAGAACACGCTCAAGCGCCCCGAGGTGCATGCGCAGCTGGTGCAGCAGGGCTTCGAGGGCTACGGCATGAGTCCCGCCAAGTTCGCCGAGTTCTTCCGCACGCAGTACGACGCCTTCGGCGCCACCGTGCGCGAGCACAACGTCAAGTTCGAATAGCTTCGGCCTCGCGGCGCCAGAAGGCCGCGTCGGGAAAGCCGCCGGCGCCGGCCGCCGCGTTGTCGGCCATGTGCTCGCGGCGGCTGGTGCCCGGTATGGCGCAGGTCACGGCCGGATGGCTCAGCACGAACTTCAGCAGCACCTGCGCCCAGCTCGTGCAGCCGATCTCGCCGGCCCATGGCGGCAGCGGTTTGTCGCGCAGCCGGCGCAGCAGCCCGCCGCCGCCGAAGGGCATGTTGACGATCACCGCCACGCCGCGCTCGGCCGCCAGCGGCAGCAGGCGCTGCCCGGCCTCGACCGCGTCGAGCGAGTAGTTGATCTGCAGGAAGTCGAGCTTCTCGGCCTTGAGCACCGCCTCGACCTCGCCGTAGGCCGAGGCCGTGTAGTGCGTGATGCCGATGTAGCGCACGCGGCCCTGTTCCTTCCAGCCGCGCAGCGTGGCGAGATGCGTGCGCCAGTCGACGAGGTTGTGCACCTGCATCAGGTCCATGCGCCGCGTGCGCAGCCGCGCGAAGGACTGCTCCATCTGCGCGATGCCGGCCTCGCGGCCCGAGGTCCAGACCTTGGTGGCGAGGAAGGCGTTGACCTGCCGCTTCGACGCGGCCAGCAGCTCGCCGGTGGTCTCCTCGGAGCGGCCGTACATCGGCGAGCTGTCGATCACCGTGCCGCCGGCCGCGAACAGGGCGTCGAGCACGCCGGGCAGGCGCGCGTATTCCTCGCTGCCGGGGCGCTGGTCGAAGCCGATCCAGGTGCCGCAGCCGATCACGGGCAGGGCTTCCTTGGTGGAGGGGATGGGGCGGGTGTTCATCGTGGGCTTGGACCGGGTTTGGGCAAAGGACGGTAGCGCGGCGCCGGCGCACAGCGCGACGCCCAGGCGCAGCAGTTCGGCGCGGGTGAGGGCGGGGAGGTCGTTCCGGGGCGGCATCGCCGGCCAGTATCCGGTGGCGCGGCACCGGGCGCGATGCCTCACCCTGTGCTCCAATCCGCCTTTTCGCTGCCTCATATTCACCATGGGAATGCCACTCTCCCTGCTTCGCATGCCCTCGCTGGACCTGGTGCGGGGCTTCGTCGCGGTGGGCCGGCGCATGAGCATCTCGCTCGCGGCGCAGGACCTGTGCCTCACGCAGTCGGCGGTCAGCAAGCAGATCCACGCGCTCGAATCGCAGCTCGGCGTCGCGCTGCTGGTGCGCGGGCACCGCTCGATCTCGTTCACGCCCGAGGGCGAGCGGCTCTTCCGCAGCGCAGACGGCGCGGTGCAGCAGTTGCAGGACGTGATGGGCGGCATCCGCCAGTCCGGCGAGCAGCGTCCCGTGACGCTGAGCGCGAGCATCGGCATGACGGGGCTCTGGCTGCTGCCGCGGCTGGGCAATGTGCAGAAGCTGCATCCGGGCGTGGACGTGCGGGTGTCCTCCAACAACCGGCTGGCCGACCTGCGCAACGACGGCATCGACCTGGCCATCCGCTATACCACGCCCGCCCTGGCACCGGCCGGCGCGGTGCGGCTTTTCGGGGAGACGGTGGCGCCGGTGGCGCATCCCTCGCTCGGGCTGCGCGCGCTCGATGAGCCCGGGGCGCTGTCCGGCCTGTGCCTGCTGGCCTTCGAAGACCCGCAGCACCCCTGGCTGCAGTGGAAGAACTGGCTCGCGGCGGTGGGCTGGGCCGACGCGAAGCCGCGGGCGGTGCTGCACTTCAACCAGTACGACCAGTTGATCCAGGCCGTGCTGGCCGGGCAGGGCGTGGCGCTGGGGCGGCTGGAACTGATCCAGCCGCTGCTCGACGAGAACCGGCTGGTGCGCATCGCCGCTGCGGTGCCGGAGCAGCCCTCGGGCCATGCCTACTGGCTGATCCAGGCCGAGGAATCGCCGCGCGAGGACGTGCGCCACGTCGCCGAATGGCTGGTGGACGAGGCGCGAAAGTCGTCAGTCGGCTGAGGCCTGCGCCTTGCAGAACGCGATCGCCTCGTCGAGCCGGTCGTTGCCCCAGAACATCTCGTCGTCCACGAAGAACGTGGGCGCACCGAAGATGCCTTTCTCGGCCGCCGTCTCGGTCTGCCGCCGCAGCCGCAGCTTGTTGGCGTCCGACAGCGCCTCCTCGATGACGCGGTGCGCCGGCAGGCCGAGCGAGCTCAGCAGTTCGTGCATGGCCTGGGGCGAATCGATGTCGCGGTCCTCGGCGAAATTCATCGACATGGTGCGGCGGCAGAACTCGCTCATCCACGGCTGCGAGGCACCCACCAGCGCGATGCGCAGCGGCAGCACGGCCGGGCGCGGAAAGTGGGTCGGCCGCTGCCACGGCAGGCCGTACTTGCGGCACTGGCGGGCCATGTCCTTCCACATGTAGTCGCCCTTTTCCTTCTGCAGCACGAAGGGCGACGACTCCCAGCCGAAGGAGCGGAAGATCGGCCCCAGCAGAAAAGGCCGCCAGCGGATGGCGATGCCGCTCGCGGCGGCTTCGGCCTCGATGCGCATGGTGCTCAGGTAGCTGTAGTTGCTGCCGAAGTCGAACCAGAACTCGAGTTCGGCGCTCATTCGAACACCACCAGGCAGCGAGCCTCGATGCTCTCGCGCAGCGGCGCGTCGGCGGGCGTTTCGGGATGGTCGAAGGCCGCGTGCGGCGTGTAGCGCGAGACGCCGCCGAGCTGCGAGTCGTACTGCTTGAAGACCAGCGCCTCGTGCCGGTCCATCGCGGAGAAGTACGACCAGCGGTGCGTGGGCGAATGCGTCGCCAGGTAGATCTCGCCGGTGCGGCGCAGGTAGCGCACCTCGGCGCTGACCAGGTCCTTCGCCATCACCGAGCGCGCGTCGCACACGGCCAGCGGCGTGTCGAGCACCGGCCCCTTGATGGAGCGCCAGACGTTGACGATGCAGTAGCGTCGCACTGACGCGGCTTCGTCTGGGTCGGTCAGCACCAGCGATAGCCTGCGGCGGCCGGAGTCTTCCGTGTAGTCGTTGTGGATGCGGCCGTTGGCGGCGGCCCGGCCGTCGGTCGCGCGGCGGCCGAAGCTTAAAGCGGCGCGGTCGGCCTCGCGCCGGCGCACCAGGAGGTCGAACACGCAGGCGCGTGCACCGCCGGTGACGGCCAGCGCCAGTTCGGCCACCTCGCGGCGATAGACGGCCTCGACCTCCGCGTCGTCGAGGAAGTCGCGCACGGCCGTGGGCGCATCACGCAGCACGAAGCCCTCGCGCTCGATGTCGGGCGGCGTGGCGGCGCAGCGCGCGTCGGCGATCGGCATGGGGCGCAGTTCGTAGCTGCCGCTTTCCCATGGTGTGTCGGGCGGCGGCTGGAAGGTGTAGCTGAAGGGGCGCAGGGCTGAGGGCTGGAGGTAGTTCAGGCCTGCGGTGACGGTGCTCTGGGTGGTCATGCGTGGCTCCTTTGGGGTAGGTTCATTGGAGCGAAGCGGCGCCTCGGGCTCAAACGACTTATTGGCGCCTTCGCATGAGCCAAAGGAATGTCAAGGCAGACGGTAAAGAAGAAAAACAGGGAAAGCGGCGTTCCTGTTGTAGGCTGCGAAATACTGTATGAAAATACAGTTAACAGTCATCACCATGGGCCTTCCTTTCCTCGATTCCTTTTCCGCTGCCGCGGGCCGTGGCGTCTGGCATGCCGACGAACTCGGCCTGGCCGACGCGCAGGTCGTCGCCACTGGCCATGCCGTGCTCGACGCGGAACTGCCGGGAGGAGGCTGGCCGGTCGGCGCGATGACGGAACTGCTGCTGGCCGCGCCCGAAGCCCATGTCTGGCGGCTGCTGCTGCCCGCGCTGGCGCAGGCGGTGGCCACCCGGGGCGGGCCGGTGGTGCTGATCGGCGCGCCCTACGAGCCCTGCGGAGCCTCGCTCGCGGCGCAGGGGCTGCCGGTGGAGGCGCTGATGTGGGTGCGCAGCGAGGCCCCGGCCGCGCGGCTGTGGGCCTGCGAGCAGGCGCTGCGCTGCGCCGAGGTGGCCGCCGTCGTGGCCTGGTTGCCGCAGGCGCGGGTGGGCGAGCTGCGGCGGCTGCAGCTGGCGGCCGCGCAGCACGAGGTGCTGCTCTTCGTGTGCCGGCCCGAGTCGGTGGCGCTGTCGGCATCGCCCGCGCGGCTGCGCATCCGGGCCGACCGGAGCGAGGCCGATGCCTCGCAGATCGAGTTGCACATCCTCAAGCGCCGGGGCCCGCCGCTGGCTGCGCCGGTGATGCTGCCGGCGCGCAACGAGCGCATGACGGCATTGCTTGCCGCCGCCCGGCTGCGGCGCAAGCTGCGCCTGCAGCAGCAGGGCACGGTGCCGGCCGGTGCGACGTCGGCCACGGTGGTGCGCATCGACGCATGGAAAGGAGGCCCGGATGCACTGGATCGCCTTGCGGTGGTTGCCTGAAGCCGACACGTCCGACGCCCCGACGCTCCCCACGCCCGAGGCCCTGGGCTGGTGGGCCCTGAAGTACACGCCCCACGTCGCCTGGCTCGACGAGGCGCTGATGCTCGAAGTCTCCGCCTGCGAGCGCCTCTGGGGCGGGCGCATGCAGCTGATGCGCCTGCTGATGGCCGACAACCCCGTGCCCGACGCGCGCATGCTGGGCGCGCAGGGCGCCACCAGCCTCATCGCGCTGGCGCGGCTGCGCCTGTTCGCGCGCGAGGAGAAGCGCCCGAAGGACGTGCCTGCCGGCCTGCCGCTGGACACGCTGAGCGCCGCGCGCGAGCACCTCGACCTGCTGGCGCGCCTGGGCTGCCGCACCTGGGGCGATGTGGCGGCACTGCCGCGCGGCGGGCTCACGCGGCGCTTCGGCACCGGGCTGCGCGAGGCGCTCGACATCGCCTGGGGCCTGCGTCCCGAAAGCCATTCCTGGCTCACGCTGCCCGACGTGTTCGAGCAGAAGCTGGAGCTGCCCGCGCTGGCCGAGACCGCGCCCGAGCTCATGTGGTCGGCCAACCGGCTGCTGACGGCGCTGCAGATCTGGCTGCGTGCCCGCCAGCGCGGCGCGCGTGCGCTGGAGCTGCAATGGACGCTCGACCTGCGGCGCCTCAATGGCGTGAACCTGCCGCCGTACGAGCAACTCATCGTGCGCACGGCCGAGCCCACGCAGGACATGGCGCACCTGCGCCGGCTGCTGTCCGAAAAGCTGGCCCTCGCCACGCTGGCCGCGCCGGCGAGCTGGATCAGGCTGCGCACGCTCGAAACCGATCCGTGGGCCGGCGCCAGCACCAGCTTCCTGCCGGAAGACAACCGCAAGGGCGACAGGCTGCACGAGATGGTCGAGCGGCTCAGCGTGCGGCTCGGGCCGCGGCAGGTGGTGGTGCCGGCTGCGCAGGCCGACCACCGGCCCGAGCGCAAGCAGGCCTGGCGGCCCGCGCTGCAGAAGGAGAAACCGGCCGGCGACGGCAAGGCCCGCAAGGAGGCCGCGGCCGCAGCCTCGCAGCCCGACGCCATCTACCCGCCGTGGCTGCTGCCCGAGCCGCTGCTGCTCGAAATGGATGGCGAGCGCCCTTGCTACCGGGGGCCGCTGAGCCGCTTGATCGGCCCGCAGCGCGTCGAGACCGGCTGGTGGGGCGACAAGGAAGAGGGCGGCCAGCCCGCGATGCGCGACTACTACGTCGCGGAGAGCCCCGAGGCCGGGCTGGTGTGGATCTTCCGCGAGCGGCCCGCCGCGCGCTTTTCTTCCGGCGAGGTTCGCTGGTATCTGCAGGGGTTCTATGCCTGAGCTGAGCGGCAAGCAGGAAAGCAGGCGCCAGCCCGCCAAGGTGCATGCGCTGCCGGTGTCGCTGCGCAAGGCGCCTTCGTTCGAGCTGCCCGATTACGCAGAGCTGCACTGCCTGACCAACTTCAGCTTCCAGCGCGGTGCCTCGACGCCCGAGGACATCGTGGACCGGGCCTACCAGCTCGGCTACAAGGCGCTGGCCATCACCGACGAGTGCTCGGTGGCTGGCATCGTGCGGGCGCACGTTTGCCTGCGCGGCATGGAGCACAAGCTCGACGAGTACGAGCGCGAGCATCCCGACGAGCCGAAGATCCCGCGCAACCCCGCCTTCCGCCTGCTGTTCGGCAGCGAGTTCCAGTTCGAGCGCTTCAGGCTCGTGGTGATCGCGAACGACACCGAGGGCTGGGGCAACCTCTGCGAGTTCATCACCGCCGCGCGCAACACCGAACTGCCCAAGGGCGAGTACCGCGTGAGCTGGGACGAGAGCGACGTGGCCTCGCTGCAGCGCTGCCAGGTTCTCTTCGTGCCGAACCGCGACCCCGGCGGCGCGATGGATACGGCCACGCTCCACGAAGACCTGGTGGCCGCCAAGGCGCTGTACGGCGACAACCTCTGGCTGGCCGTGGAACTGTTCAACGAACTCGACGACGACCTCTGGCTCGTCGCGCTGATGCAGGCGGGCGAGGACGCGGGCGTGCCGCTGGTGGCTGCCGGCGACGTGCACATGCATGCGCGCTCGCAGAAGCCCTTGCACGATGTGCTGACGGCCGTGCGCGAGGGCCGGACCGTGGCCGAGTGCGGCTTCGCGTTGCAGTCGAATGCCGAGCGGCACCTGCGTCAGCGCGTGCGGCTGGCCGAGCTCTATCTGCCGCGGATGCTGGAGAACACGCTGGTGGTGATGCGGCGGTGCAGCTTCGATCCGGAGGTGATCCGGGAGAACTACAAGTACCCGCTGGAGACGGTGGGCAGCCACGAGACACCGTCGCAAACGCTGGTGCGAAAGACATGGGAGGGGGCACTCAAGAAGTATCCGCTCGAAAGGTATGCCTCGGGTATTCCGGAAAGTGTTTGCAAGCAGGTCCGCAAAGAGCTCGACCTGATCCTGGAGCTCGAATACGAGATGTTCTTCCTGACGGTTGAGAACGTCGTGAGCTTTGCCAAGTCCCGGGACATCCTTTGCCAAGGCCGGGGCTCCTCGGCCAATTCGGCGGTCTGCTATTGCCTGGGCATCACGGCGATCAATCCCGAAAAAGGGCACCTGCTGTTCGAGCGCTTTTTGAGCCGTCATCGCCGAGAGCCACCCGACATCGACGTCGACTTCGAGCACCAGCGGCGCGAGGAAGTCATCCAGTACATCTACGACAAGTACGGCCGCGAGCGCGCCGCCATCGCCGCCGTCGTCATCTGCTACCGCTCCCGCAGCGCCTTGCGCGACGTGGGCAAGGCCATCGGCATCGACGAGCGGCTGATCGACGAATTCGCAAAGGACCACTACTGGTTCGACGACACCGTGCTCGGCGAGCAGCTGCGCCAGGCCTCGGCGCGTGTCGGTGTCGAGGAGGACGAACTCAAGCTGATGCACTGGATCGAGATGACGCAGCGGCTCAAGGGCTTTCCGCGCCACCTGAGCCAGCACGTGGGCGGCTTCGTGCTCACGCACACGAAGCTCACGCGGCTGGTACCGGTCGAGAAGGCCTCGATGAAAGACCGCTCCGTCATCCAGTGGGAGAAGGACGATCTCGAAGCCATGGGCATGCTCAAGGTCGACGTGCTGGCGCTCGGCATGCTCAGCGCGATCCGCCGGGGGCTCGATCACATGAACCGCTGGCGCGGCTCGACGCTCGCGATGCACCAGATACCCAACGACGACCCGAAGGTGTTCGACATGATCTGCGACGCCGACACCATCGGCGTGTTCCAGATCGAGAGCAGGGCGCAGATGTCGATGCTGCCGCGCCTGAAGCCGCGCACCTATGAAGACCTGGTGATCGAGGTGGCCATCGTGCGGCCGGGGCCGATACAGGGCGGCATGGTGCATCCGTATCTCAAGCAGCGGGAGCGCAAGAGGAAGGGACTGGAAATCCGCTACGAGAAAGACGCGCTGCGCCCTGCGCTGGAGCGCACGCTGGGCATCCCGATCTTCCAGGAGCAGGTGATGCAGATCGCCATGATCGCGGCCAGGTTCACCGCCGACGAGGCCGACCAGCTGCGCCGCGCCATGGCCGCGTGGAAGCGCAAGGGCGGCCTCGGCAAGTTCCACGACAAGCTGGTCAACGGCATGGTCGACAACGGCTACAAGGCCAGTTTTGCCGAAGCCATCTTCAAGCAGGTCATGGGCTTCGGCGACTACGGTTTCCCTGAAAGCCACGCCGCCAGCTTCGCGCTGCTGGTGACGGTGAGCAGCTGGCTCAAGAACTACGAGCCGGCATGCTTTCTCGCAGCGCTGCTCGATTCGCAGCCGATGGGCTTCTACAGCCCCTCGCAGCTGGTGCAGGACGCACGCCGCCACGGCGTCGAGGTGCGCCCGGTCGACGTCACGCGCAGCGACTTCGACACCACGCTCGAAGCCCGCGACCCCGATTCGCCGCGCATGCCGCCCGGCACAGACGAGCGCTATGCGGATCGCCTCGGCAGAGAGAACCAGCCCGCCGTGCGGCTGGGCCTGAACCGCATCGCGAGCCTCAGCGACGGCGGTGCCGGGCGCCTGCTTGCGGCGCGTGCACAGGCGCCCTTCACGAGCACCGAGGATCTCGCCCTGCGCGCCGAACTCGACGGCAAGGACATGGCCGCGCTGGCCGCGGCCGATGCGCTGATCTCGCTCTCGGGCCACCGGCGCCAGCAGGTGTGGGACGCCACCGCCCAGCGGCGCGCGCCGGCCCTGTTGCGGGGCGTGCCGATCAACGAGCAGGCGCTGCTGCTGCCGGCCGCGTCGGAGGGCGAGGAGATCGTGGGCGACTATGCGGCGATGCGGCTCACGCTGCGCCGCCATCCGCTCGCGCTGCTGCGCCCGCGCCTTGCGCGCATGAAGCTGATGAGCGCGGCGGAGCTGCGTTCGCTTTCCAGCGGCCAGACCGCGCGCGCCTGCGGCATCGTCAAGGGGCGGCAGCGGCCCGGAACCGCCAACGGCACCATCTTCGTCACGCTGGAGGACGAGACCGGCAATGTCAACGTGATCGTCTGGAGCCATGTCATCGAGGCCTGGCGCGAGCCGCTGCTCAAGTCGCATCTGCTCGCGGTGCAGGGCACCTGGCAGCGCGACGACGACAGCGGCGGCAAGGTGCAGCACCTGATCGCCACCGGCTTCAAGGACCTGACGCCCCTCATGGGGCGGCTCGCGCAGAGCAACACGAGCCGGGACTTCCATTGACGCGGCTAAAGATTCGGCGGAAAGCTCGAATGCAACCGATCGTTCCGCACCTCGCGCCTTCCGGCACTTTTCGCTAACCTGATTCCGCCATGTCCGAACCTGCCGTTCTCGCACCCGCCGTCGCCGGACCCATCGGCCCGCCGCCTCCCGCGCCCGATGTGCCCATTCCCGTGCCGCCGCTGCAGCCTCCAGTGCCGCCGCCGGAGGGCGATCCTCCGCCGGCCGAGCCGCCCGTGACCGACCCAGGCTTTCCGCCGCCGGTGACCGAGCCGCCGCCGATGCAGAGGGCGAGAGCAGAAGCGGAGGTGCCCTTCGGCAAGCTGCATGCGCGCCGCCTGCGCGAGATCTACCGCTCGGCCGGCTGGCCGTGCTGCGACACCATCGAGGTCGAGCTGCTCGCGGGCGGCTACCTGGAGCGCGTGCGCACGGTGCATGGCCACGAGACGCTGCGCGTGACCGACGCCGGCATCGCACGCATCGCCACCACGCTCACGATCAACCGCGCGGCGCTGTCGCCGCACGAGGCGCTGGTGGAGCGCGTGGCGCGCGAGATGACGCGCGGCGGCCGCATCGCATGGCGCGGCCTGGGCCTGCGGGCTCGCCTGCCGCCGCTGGAAGAGGGCGGCAAGCCGCGCTGGTGCATGGCGCGGCCCGATGTGTTCTCGATCCGCAATACCAGCGTGGAGGCCTATGCGCACCCCATCGTTCACGAGGTGAAGGTGAGCCGCGCCGACCTGCTGGGCGACCTGCGCAAGCCCGACAAGCGCGCGGCGTATCTCGACCTGGGCGGCGAGTGCTGGTACGTGCTGGGCAACGACGCGAAGGGCCGCTGCATCGCGAAGCCCGAAGAGGTGCCGGCCGAGTGCGGCGTGATGGTGCTGGAGGGCGATCGCCTCGTGGTCGCGCGCGCGGCGGTGCATCGCACCTTCGAGCGCATTCCGTTCGCGGTGTGGCTCGCGCTGGCCAAGGCCCAGCCGGTCGCGGGCTTCGAGGACGACGCGCAGGACATGCTGGTCTGACCGGTCCCGAGCCCCTGCGGTTGCTCAGGTGATGGCGTCGTAGCTCCGGTGCGCGATGTCGGCTGCGGCGTCGGGCAGGAACCGGCTCTGCATCTGGCGCAGGCCTTCTTCGCGGTCTTCCGTGCTGGCGGATCGCCGGACATCTGTTCGCAGAGCTCCGGCAGGTTCTTCACGATGCGTTCGGGCGGCAGCAGGCGATGGCCACCGGAGGGGCCGTAGCGCCGGACGATGTACGCGCCTCGGTGCAGTGGATAGGTGCCCAGCAGCTCGTGGCGGAACGGATAGGTGAAATGCGGGCGGCCGAGGCGGAATTTCGTCGCTGTCCAGCGGCTGGTTTCAGGATTCCGGCGGCCACCAGCTTTCGGCCGTGGTGTGAATGACGCGCGCCGCCTGGGCGCGGATGTCGTCTGCGTCGTTGCGATCATCGTCATGGCCCCTGTCGCGGGCCACCTTGAAGGGCCAGGTCGAGATTCGGCCTGTTCGGGTGCGGGATGGCTGCAACCGGTGCAGCCCGGAGAAGAAAAGGACCTGCGTGGTGGGCGCAGGCGGACTGGCGGTGGTCATGGGCGTCGCCTCGATGTTGTTCTTGGAGACGACGAATTCTAGAGAAATACTGTATTTATGTACAGTATTTCGGGAGCCCGCAAACCCTTGAGAAAAAGGTTCTTCAGGGCTGTGCGGCCGGGCCGAGAAGAGCCTCCAGATCGATGGCCGCAGCCATCGCCCTGTAACCGGCATCGCCCGGATGCAGATGGTCACCCGAGTCCATCGACGCCTTGAGCCGCGAGGGGTTTGCCGGGTCGCGCAGCAGGGCGTCGAAGTCGACCACGGCGTCGAAGGCGCCGCCTTCGCGGATCCAGCGGTTCACGGCCTGGCGCACCTTGTCCTTCGCGGGCGAATGGTGGCCTTCGAGCGGCGTGCCCTGCAGCGCCCGCTCGTTTGGCGGGATGGTGCCGGCCATGATGCGCACATTGTGGGCGCGTGCCATCTCGGCGAGTTGCCGCAGCCCCTGGATGACGGCTTCGGCGCGCATGGCCGGCTCCTCGGGCGCGAAGGGGCCGCCGGGCCAGCCGATGTCGTTGGTGCCCAGCAGCACGATCATGGCGCGCACGCCCGGCTGGCCGAACACGTCGCGGCCCGCGCGCTCAAGGCCCGAGCGGCCCATGCCGTCCTTCAGCAGGCGGCCGCCGGAGATGCCGGCGTTCAGCACCGCGACATTGCGCCCCGCCAGCCGCTCGGCGAGTGCGTCGGGCCAGCGGGTGTTGGCGCCGGGCGTGGAGCCGTTGCCGTCGGTGATCGAGTCGCCGAGGGCGACGACGGTGGCCGGGGGGCGGGGCGCCTCGACGATCAGGCCGCTGAAGTAGACGCGGGTGCTCCATTGCGTGGCTGCCGCTGGCAGGCGGGCCGCGCCGCTCAGGTCGCCATCGGCGACGTAGGCGGTCTGGCGCGCGTCGAAGTGGAAGCCCGCGGGCTGGCTGGGCCGCGGCAGGTAGAGCGACACGGCAAGCTCGGTGAGCGCGGGCAGGGCGATGTCCACCGGGTCGCTGACAAGGCGCGCACCGGGCGGAACGGTCACCTCGGCCTGCCCGCCGAAATGCAGCGGCCGGTCCGTGCCTTCGACGATGGCCGAGCCCCCGCCATGCCGGGCCACGTGCGCGGCGCCGATGTACAGCGGCGTCGTGCCGCCTTCGTTGCTGATCACCACGCGCAGCCGCGATCCGCCGATGCTCAGGCGCGCGACCTGCCGCACGGTCTGGCGGTTGAACTGGAAGGGCAGGCCGCTGGGCAGCACGAAATCGCCGTTCCAGACGGGCTGCGTGCTGGCCATCCAGCTGGGGCTCCAGTAGGTGACTGGGACGGGTTCGGCTGTCGAAGTTGCGGCCGAGCCGACAAGGGCGAGCGCGAGAGCGCCGTGGCGCAGGGCCGAGGCGAGAGCGGAGGTGGTCATTGAGTTTTTCCGGATGAAAGTTGAAGCGAGGCCACGACTTTCATTCATGCTCATTCGGATGAGTAGAAGGCAAAATGACATCAATAGCATTCCATACTCGAATACACCATGGATACCTTGCGCGCTCTCGAAGCCTTTGTGCACAGCGTGGAGCTGGGCAGCCTCTCGGGTGCGGCCCGCGCGCTGGGCACCACGCAGCCGACCGTCAGCAAGCTGGTCGCCGGGCTGGAACGCTCGCTGGGTGTGCGCCTGCTGCGTCGCACCGCGGCGGGACTGAGCCTCACCGAAGAAGGCCAGCGCTTCCACGAGCGCTCCCGGCGCGTGCTGGAGGACTACGGCGACGCGGTGGCCGACGCGCGCGAAGGCATCCGGCAGCCGCGCGGCCTGCTGCGCGTGAGCGCGCCGGTGACGCTGGGGCAGCGGCACCTCAACGCGATGGCGCTGGAGTTCCTGGGCCTGTATCCCGAAATCGAACTCGAACTGGTGCTCGACGACCGCTTCATCGATCCGCTGGAAGGCCGCATCGACGTCTCGCTGCGCGTCGGCGGCACCTTGCCGCCCGATCTGGTCGCGCGCCGGCTGGGCTCATGGCCGCGCGTGCTGGTCGCCTCGCCGGAATACATCGCGTCACGCGGCAAGCCGCGCAGGCCGCAGGACCTGCTGTCGCACGACTACCTGCGCTACGCGGCGGGCGACGACGGCGTGCTGCTCGACGGCCCCGAAGGCCCGGTCTCGGTGCCGCTGCGCAGCCGCTACCGGGTGAACAACGCGGTGGCCATGCTCGATGCCGTGCAGGGCGGCGCGGGCATCTCGCTACAGCCGACCTGGATGGTGGCGGAGCTGCTCGCGCAGGGCCGGCTGGTGCGCGTGCTCGGCCGCCACACCGGCCCCGCACAGGAAATGCATCTGCTCTATGCGCCGCGCCGCCACCAGCCTCAGCGGGTGCGCGTGCTGGTGGACTTCCTCGCCGAGCGGGTGGCGAAGCTGCCGGGTTCGGCAGCCTGAACTCCTGTCAGTTCAGAGGCAGGCGCAGGTAGGTGCCCCGCAGCGCCTCCTGGCCCGCGCCGGGCTTGCTCCAGTCGCACACGCCTGCGGGGAAGATGGTCTGCAGCCGCGTCAGGTCGGCGCCCGCAATGGTCACCGAGTAGTCAGCCGCGTTGACAGGCTTGAGCTGGCACTTGAGCACGTCGTTCACCAGCGGCGAGCCGGCCACGATTCGCGGTGTGCTGAAGCGCGGATAGACCGTATTGCAGGCGGCGGCCGGGTCGGTCGACGCAGCTTCGTCGATGCGCTTGCCGGTGGCATCCCAGCAGGCATCGTTGGCGCCCGCGGGCTTGTTGCGCACCACCTTGTCGATGGACGGCGCGGACGTGTCGGCGGCCATGTTGTCCAGCCACTTGTTGATGAGGTCGAGCGAGGCTGACATGTAGTCCACCGGCGTCTTCGAGCCCAGCGTCCAGATGATCTGGTTGTCGCTGCGGCCGTTGGCGCGCTGCAGGCGGGCGCGGATGATCAGGTCCTGCATCGTGTCGTGGATGTCGCCCACGGCATCGGCGTTGCCGCGCTGCGTGACGATCGGAATGTTCGCAAGGCCCGGCCCCTTGAAGCTGTTCTTGAAGCCGCCCGAGTAGGTGAGCTTCAGTGCGTCGGGGTCGGCCTCGGAGCGCGCGGCCTGCGTGTTGCCGTCGCCGTCGTAGCCGCCGACCTTCTCGTTGAGGTCGAGGAACTCCTTCACCGAGATCGCGCCGCTGTTCAGCGCGGCCAGGCCGTACTGCACACCGATGTTGTCGATGGGGCGGCGCGCCTCCTGCGTGCCGGCGCGCTTGCCCAGCAGGTTCACGTTGGTCTGGAACAGGTCGCAGCGGATGCCGTTGGGGTTGCTCGCGCGGTTGAACACGTTGGACGCGTTGGCAGGCTCCAGGAAGCCGCAGCCCGGTGCGTTGTCGGACTTGATGATGCTGGCGAACGAAAGGTCCCAAGCGGTGCATGTGTTGGTGTTGAAGCCGTTCACCGCGTTCTGCTTGGCCGTGGTCCAGGTGGTGGTGTCGAGCTTGTAGACGTTGTTGAGCAGCCGGCACTCCATCACCTCGGGCATCAGTGTCTCGGGAAAGGACACGATGGGCTGGATGCCGTCGAGCAGGCCCGGGTAGAGCTGCGCGATCAGGTACTGCTGGATGGCGCCGCCCGAGCCGCCGAAGCCGACGGTCCACTTGGGCACGGTGCCGAATTCCTCGATGACGTGCTCCTTCAGCATCATCAGCGTTTCGCCCTGCAGGTGCGGGTTGGCGTGCTGGTTGTTCCACAGCTCGGTCGAGTTCATGAAGGCGAAGCCGCGCGAGAGCTGGATGTGGCCCGCGTCTCCGAGGATCGACTCGATGGGATGCACGCCCTGGTTGTACTGGGCGGAGCCGCAGCAGTCGAAGTACACGACCAGCTTCCTGTTCCAGCCCGCACCGGGCTTCCAGGTGGCGGGCGCGTCCTTGCTCGGGTTGTCGAGCACCGCGAGCCGGTACACGCCGCGGTTGATGGTGCCGGACTCAACGCGCACGATGTAGGGCACGGTGTTGCCGTCGTTGGTGGTCGTGGTCGCGAGGTCGGCCGGCCGCGTGCCCGTCGGGTCCGAAAGCGGTTTGAAAGTATTGGAGGTGCTGCGGTAGTACCAGACCACCTGCGTCGCGGCCGAGCAGTCTGCATCGAGCGGCGAGCCCAGGCCGTTCTGCACCGTGCGGCATTCGTAGGGCGAGATGTGCGGGCCCGAGAGGATCGGTCCGGTGATCGGGTAGTTGACCAGCMTGACCTCGGTGCGCTGCGCTGAGTTGTCGGCGTTGCTCACCACCAGCGAATTGCTGCTGCCCGTGGTGCTGGACGCATCGGTCGTGAGCCCGGTGACGAGGCCGCGCAGCACGCGGGCCGTGCTGTCGGCTACGGGCACCTGCGAACTCACGTCCTTGCCGTTGAGGCTCACGCGCACCTTGTCGAGCGCAACGCCCACGGGCGCGGTGATCTCGAGCAGCGTGTCGCCGCCGCTGATCATGTCGGGCGACGACGAGAGCGTCTTCACCTGGAACGCCGCCGGCGCCGGCGTCGAGGGCGGCGGGCTGGCGCCGGGAATGAACGAGAACCCGGGGCCGCTGTCGGAGCCTCCCCCGCATGCGGCGACCAGCAGGGCGCCGGCCATCGCGACAAGCCCGGCTGCAACGGCACTGGACGGCAGAGGCCACGGAAAAACCCGCTTGCGCGGGTGGCGGGGTGTAGCGAACATGGATGTCTCCTGTGTTGTATGTCCTTGAAAGAATACGAATGGACGTTCCGGGCCGCGGTCGTTGCGACGACAGATGACGCGCGAATTGCTACAGGTAATCCCTGACCCCCCTGATCCGACCGGCGAGCCCGCCGCCCCGCAGGCGATGGAGGAGATGGTGCGGCGCTCCAAGTGGGCATCGGTGCTTTCGCCCGCCGACCTGGAACACGTGCTCGGCAGCATGCAGGAGCGGCAGTTCGCGCGCGGCGGCTGCATCGCGCGCGCGGGGGAACTGGTCGAGCACTGGATGGCGCTGATCGATGGCTTCGCCAAGATGTCGGTTGCGTCGGAGGACGGACGGGTGTCGACGCTCACAGGTGTTTCGGCTGGCGTGTGGTTCGGCGAAGGCTCGCTCTTCAAGCACGAGGCGCGCCGCTACGACGTGTTCGCGTTGCGCCCCGCCCGCGTGGCACTCATGCCGCGCCGCACATTCGAATGGCTTCGCGGCACCAGCGTGCCTTTCAACCACTACCTCCAGGATCTGCTCAACGCGAGGCTCAGCCTCTTCATCGGCGCGCTGGAGCATGAACGCCTGCTCGACACCGACGCGCGCGTTGCGAACTGCCTGGCGAGCCTGTTCAATCCCGAGCTTTATCCCCATGCGCCGCGCTTCCTCGAAGTGGGGCAGATCGAGATCGGGCTGCTCGCGAACGTGTCGAGGCAGCGCGTGAACGTCGCGCTGCAGCGTTTCCAGGCGCTGGGGCTCATCCGGCTCGAGAAGCGCGGACTGAGGGTGCTCGATCTGTGCGGATTGCGCGGTTACAAGGCCGAAGCCGGCACCGGGCTTGCCGGCGAAGGGGAACGACCGGCGCCGGGCGCTGCGTAGCTAGCGCGTGCCCATCGGCATTCGGCGCGCACTGTCGGCGGCGATGGTATGGGTCTGAAGGCTGGCCAAAGCCGAGACCGGCTCCGGCGTCATCGCCATCACGCGATCAAACGGCGTCGCGGTTGCGCGCGCGGGCGAATTCGTCGCGGTGCTTCATGAAGCGGTGGTAGGACATCCGCAGATGCAACTGCATCACCTGCCGCGCCAGTTCGCCGTCGCGTGCTTCGACCGCGAGCGTGAGATCGCGATGGTGATGAAGGCTCTGTTCCAGCTCGGCCGTCGTGTAGATGTAGAAGGAGCGCACGATGATGGGCATGTCGATCATCGTCTCCAGCATCGCCCTCAGCCGAGACGACCCCGAGGCCTCCAGCAAGGACCGGTGGAATGAGCGATTGGCGTCCTGAATGATTGCGATGCTTCCCGCGTCGCCGGCGGCGATGGCCGCGGCCATCCGATCGTTGCTGGCCGTGAGCTGGGAAACCAGCTGCTCGCCGCCACGCTGCGCAGCCAGCGATGCCGCGTAGGGCTCGAGGAGCATCCGCAGCTGAAACGTCTCCTCGATGTCCCACTCCGACCACTCGGCCACGTGGATGCCCTGGCCCACGCTGTCGGTGGCGAGGCCGTCTGCCACCAGGCGCCTGAGCGCCGTGCGGACTGGCGTGCGGCTCAGGCCCAGCTCGCGCGCGAGCGGTTCCTCCTTGAGCTGGGTGCCTGGGCTGTAGTGCCCCCCAACCAGGCGCTGCCTCAGGACTTCATATGCCTTGTCTCTGCCTTGCATGTCGTGATCTTCGTTGGCCCTCGTGGATTCTAGGCATGGGCCAAGCTCGCAGGACCTGATGTGCCGCCTTGAATATTTGTACTTTGTTTGTTCTTTCTTGGTTGTTGTTGTTTTCAATTTTAGGTGAAAACCCGCAATGCATTGATTCGATTGTTTTTTGTTTGTATTATTTTTGTACTTTTAAGGAACGAGTTCGATGCGTATCGCAATCATTGGTCTGGGTGAGTTGGGTCGCTGCTTCGCTGCCCCGCTACACGCCGCTGGCTTCGAGGTCAGCGTCTGCGAGGTTCGGCCGGCTGCCGCGGCACAGGAGCTTGCCGCGTCCATCGGCGCACCCATCCATCCAGCCCCTGGAGCGTGGCTGTCCGACGCGCAGTGGGTGCTTTCGTGCGTCACTGGCACGACGGCGCTGCCGGTGCTGGAGGCGGTACTGCCTCATCTCGCAGACGGAGCATCTGTGGCCGACTTCACGACAGCCAGTCCGGCGGTCAAGCGCGAGGCTGCGGCCAGGGCGGCTGCCGCGGGCGTCCGGTACGTCGACACGGCCGTGATGGGGGCCATCTCGTTGAATCTGGTGCGCACACCGCTGCTGGTTTCCGGAGAAGGTGCCGGCGACTTCAAGGCCTTCATGGAGCAGGCTGGCGGGCGTGTACAGGTGATCGAGGGCGCCAAGGCGGGCGATGCCATCTCGCTGAAGATCCTGCGCAGCATCTTCACCAAAGGCATGGAAGCGCTGTGCGTGGAACTGCTGATGAGCGCCCAGAAGCAGGGCGTACGCAGCGAGTTGTACGCCCAGCTTGCCGACATCGACCAGACGCCGCTGCGGTCCTTCATGGACATGCTGGTACGAACGCACGTGGTGCACGCCAGGCGGCGAGCGCATGAGGTCCGTGACGCCCAGGGCGAACTGACGGCCCAGGGCCTGTCGTCCGTGGTTCTGCCCGGCGTGGCACAGCGATTCGTGGCAACCGCATCGGCGCTCGAGCACACGCCGCTGCCGAGCAACGACCCGAGCGTCGAACAGGCGATCGACTGGCTGCTCACCACCGCCACCGCCGGCTCCTAGCCTGACTTTCAACCCCTGCTTGTTCCGGGTGCCGCATGCCCCCCGGTGCTCGTCCTCGCTCTTTTTCTTTTGGAGAACACATTGGCAACCAAAGACCAGATCAAACAGCTTCGCGACCTCGGAGCCGCAACCGTCTACGAGGCCCAGGGCGCCAAAGGTGCGCTCGACCAGGGCATCAAGCCGATCGACCCCACGCTGCGGCTGGCGGGCCCCGCGCTCACCGTCGATTGCCGCCCCGCCGACAACCTCATGCTGCACTACGCCGTGCAGAAGGCCGCGCCCGGCGACGTGCTCGTGGTCGACGCCAAGGGGTTCATGGAGGCCGGCCCGTGGGGTGACGTGCTGACCATCCAGGCCATGAAAGTGGGCATCGCGGGCCTGGTCATCAACGGCTGCGTGCGCGACGCGAACCTCATCATCGAACTCGGGTTCCCCGTGTTCTGCCGCGGCCTGTCGATCAAGGGAACGGCCAAGAACCAGCCCGGCAGGCTCAATGTGCCGATCACCTTCGGCGATGTCCTGATCCATCCTGGCGACATCATCGTGGGTGACCGCGACGGCGTCGCCGTCGTCCCCAGGGACGAGGTGGCCTCGGCCATCTCCAGCAGCCTGGCCAGGGAGGAGAAGGAAGCCGACCAGCGCAAGGCGATCGAACAGGGCGCGATGACGGCCGAGCTGCTCAACCTGACCGACACCCTCAAGCGATTCGGCCTCGTCTGAGCGCCCCCATACAAAAAGGAGACATCACGTGCGCAAGTTCATGACCATGGCGCTTTCCTGCGCCGCCCTTCTGGCGCCCCTGTCGCAAGTCCAGGCCGCAGATGCCTACCCGTCGAAGCCCATCCGCATGGTGGTTGGGTTTGCCGCGGGCGGCTCGGCCGACATCAATGCGCGCATCGTCGCCCAGGAACTGGGCAAGGAGCTCGACGGCACCATCGTCGTCGACAACAAGGGCGGCGCCGGGGGCAACCTCGGCGCGGTCGAGGTCAAGCGTGCCGCGCCGGACGGCTACACGATGTTCTATGCGACCTCCGCCGTCGTGCTTGCGCCTTCCCTGTACGCCAGGCCCGGCTTCGACCCCTATGCGGACTACACGCCCATCTCGCTCACCGCGACCATCCCGCTGCTGCTGGTAGTGAACCCCAAGGTTCCTGCCAGGACCGTCGACGAGTTCATCGCTCTCGCCAAGGCCAAGCCCGGGGAAATGAACTACGGCTCGTCTGGATCGGGCGCGTTGCTCCACCTGGGCGGCGCACTGTTCACCAAGGAGGCGGGCATCCAGGCTACGCACGTGGCCTACAAGGGCAGCGCCCCCGCCGTTGCCGACCTGCTCGCCGGCACCACCCAGTTCATGTTCCTGCCGATCAACGAATCCATTGCGCATGTGAAGAGCGGCGCCCTCCGCGCCCTGGCCATCACCAGCGAGAAGCGATCCGCGCTGCTGCCGGACGTGCCCACGATCCGCGAGGCGACAGGCAAGACGACCATGGACATGGGCGCCTGGCAGGGGTTGATGCTTCCCAGGGGCGCTCCCAGGGAGGTCGTCGACAAGGTGACCGCTGCGCTGAAGAAGACGCTCGCGGACAGGCCCACACAGGAGCGGCTCACAGGGCAGGGCTCGGTCGTCCTGGGCGGCGGCGCCAAGGAGTACTCGGACTACATGAAGGTCGAAGGTGAGCGCTGGGCCAAGGTCATCAAGGAGACCGGCGCCAAGGTCGAATGACAACCATAGAGGAGACAAACGTCATGCTGAAGAAAAGAACGCTGATCGTGGGCGCCGTCGCGGTATTCGCCGCCCTGGCCGCGGGTGCCCAGGATTTCAAGACCCCCATCAAGATCGTCGTGCCGTTCGCGCCCGGCGGCGCCACGGATGCGCTCGCCCGCCTGCTCGGACCCAGGCTGGGCAAGGAACTGAACCAGACTGTCATCGTGGACAACCGGCCCGGTGCCAGCGGCCAGATCGGTACTGCGGCCGTCAAGGCTGCTCCCGCCGACGGCTCCACTTTTCTTCTGGCGCTCGATCATTCGGTGGTCGTGGTTCCATTGATCACGCCCACGGCGGGGTACGACGCGGTACGCGACTTCGTGCCCGTCGGCCAGGTGGCCCGCTTCCAATGGACGTTCGCGGTACCGCTGACCAGTTCTGCCAGGTCACTTCCCGAGTTCGTGGACATGGTCCGCAAGGATCCGCAAAGCGGCAACTACGGCGTACCGCTGCAGGGCGGTGTGCCGGACATCATCGGTGCGGCCATCACGCGCAAGGCGAATGTGAAGATGGAGTCGATCGCCTTCGGCGGTTCGGCGCAGCTGATGCCCCAGCTCATCGGTGGCCAGCTCGCCTCCGGAGTCACCGGGGAGCCGGAGGGCGTCCAGATGGCGCGTGGCGGCAAGGTCCGCATCCTGGCCATCTCGGGCGGCAAGCGCTCCTCGCTGCTGCCGGAGGTCCCGACCTTCGAGGAACTGGGCTTCACCGGCGTCGACGTGAACAGCTTCAACGCTTTCTTTGCGCCCAAGGGCCTGTCTCCGGTGCTGGCCGAGAAGTTCAACACTGCGTTGCGTGCCGTTCTCAAGGACGCCGAGGTACAGGCACGCATCAAGGAGATGTCGCTCGATCTGGCGCCCACCGACCTGAACCAGTCCAGAGCCGAGCTGGCCAAGTCGTACGCGTTCTGGAACGATGCGGCGACGCGGAAGAAATGACGCCCGTCGCTTCGGCGGCGGCGAGGCGGGATGGCAGCATGGACACACCTTTTTCGACCGGCACGAACGCCCCGGCATTTGCCGTGCCGGAAGGCGCCTGCGACTGCCACATGCACCTGTTCGACAACGCCTCGCCGTATGCCGGCCCCGATGTCCTGAAGCACCCGGATGCGACGCCGCAGGACTACCGGGCGCTGCAGCGGCGCCTGGGCACGTCTCGCAACGTGGTGGTCCAGCCCTCCAGCTACGGATTGGACAACCGCGTTCTCGTGGCCGGCCTGAAGGCGTTGGGCGACAGTGCCAGAGGCGTTGCCGTCGTCGATCCGACGGCAACCGCGTCGCAGCTGCTCGATCTCGAGGACGCTGGCGTCGTCGGAGTTCGATTCAACCTGGTGCAGGCCGGTGCCACGCACGAGCGCATGCTCGAAGATGTCGCCGAACTCATCCGGCCCTTTGGATGGCACATCCAGATCCATGCCCACGCAGCCACGCTGATCGGCCTCGCTGACCGTCTCATTCGACTGCCGGTTCCGGTCGTGATCGACCACTATGCGCGTCTCAATGTGTTCCCGGAGCTGAGGCCGGGCCTGGAAGACAGCGTGTTCCGTCTCCTGTCCACCGGCTGCGCGTGGCTCAAGCTGTCGGCGCCGTACATTGCGTCGCCCCAGTCGACGGCCTACGAGGATCTTGAGAGCTTCGCGCAGAGGCTATCCGCCAAGTACCCCGACCGGCTGGTGTGGGGAACGGACTGGCCCCATGTGACCGAGCGTGGGTACAAGCCGGACGACGCTGTGCTCATGGGGCTGCTCTCGCGATGGTTCTCTGCGGACGAGATCACCAGAATCCTGGTCGACAACCCACGCGCCCTGTACGGATTCGACATCCAGGAAGAGCGTCGCACCGATTGCGACAGCATCGCCCCGGGCAGCGACGCCATGCGACGGCCTCACTGGGCTGCCCGCGGATAGCTGGATTGGCGAGACGAGCCGGTGCGGCAGGTCATCTCGTGGATGAAATCAACGGGGGGAGGTGCACGGTGGGCCTGCGGAGTACCGGAGCGCCGACTCATTGACACAGTGCTGAGACCCATCCGGCAATTTCAAGCTGTTGCCGCACTTGAATCGGGTGGCTTCCTCTGCAAGGAGTGGAGCGGGTGAAGGGAATCGAACCCTCGTATGAAGCTTGGGAAGCTGCCGTTCTGCCATTGAACTACACCCGCATCTGGCAAGCCGCCGATGGCAATGCTGCAATCGGCGACAGGCGGCAGTATAGATGCACACCATTCGAGGTTCGCGCCGCCGAGCGAACCGGCTGATCCGATACGCCATACCAAGCATGAAATCCAAGCCGATCCGAATCATCCTTCACGCCGTCGTCGCGGTTTCAGCAGGCTCTGCCGTCGCCGGAACCATCACATGCGTGCCCGCGCCGGGCGGCGCGGGCACGGCTCCCTGGATCCGCAAGATCTCCATCGACGAGCACTCGCGCACCGTCAACATGGACATCGTGCGCCGCAGGACAGAAGACACGGACACCATGGGCAAGATGAGGGCCGATCTGCTGAGCATGGAAGAGACCCAGGGCGGGGAGCCCGCCTACGTCTTCAACGCGATTCCCGCCGCGGGTGACGAGGTCACGAACCTCTTCAAGCTGTTCAAGGCGGGCGAATGGCGGCTGATCCGGGCTGGCGTGGTGTTCATCGGCAAGGTGCCGGCGCTGCGGGCGGTCGATCCGGGCATGGTTCTCGATTGCAAGCGGTCGGACCTGGGATAACTCGCCGGCAGGCGCTGCCGAAAATTTTTTCGGGCGCTGCCTCTTTGGCAGGCATCGTGTCGCAGGCCAGGCCAGACAAGGCTTCCGAGCGATGCGCACATGGTTTTCCACAGCATTGTCCCCATCGGAACGGGAAAACCTGTCATTGGCTTGTGGTAAGGCGAATCCGTATTGAAAAAGGGTAACCCGGGGGTAGGCGCGCGCCGACAGACTCGGCCGCGCGCGGGGAGGAATATGGTTCGCACCGCATTCCAGCGGAAAGGAGCGTGAAATGACGTTCGACTTCTTGTTTCGCCCGAATCACACCGCCTACCTGCGACGCGCGGCGGCCCTCCTGGAAGAGGCCCAGATGGCGCGCATCGAGCATCAGGCGGCGGCAGAGCACCACAGCGCGCTTGCCCGGATGTATGCCGAACGCGTCAGGCGTCTTGAGAACGAGCTCTATCGCCAGCCGCAAGCTACGGCGCACGGAGGTGGCCTGGCGACGACGGAGGCTGGCTCGCCGGACGAGCGTCCGCAGCTGTATTCGCTGGACGGTAGCCGCAAGCCGGGGCTGACCTCGGCGAACTGAGTTGCCCCGGCGGAGGGCGCGCGTCGTGTCGCCGCGGGCGCGAGGCGGGCCAGTGCGCGATGGACAAAAAAATACCCGCCGAAGCGGGTTCGAGTTGCCCTTGTGGGCACGCTCCAAGCACTGACGGAGAGCTCTTCTTTTATGCGGCCCTGTTGCGTGACAGCATCGGTATCGTCGGTGTTCGCCTTGGTGGCACGTGTCAGCCGGAAACAGGTAGGTGCCGTAGGACACTCATTAAAACGTGAACTATTTGGCATTTTCTGGAGGGTGCCGAGCCTCGCGGCCGAACTCTTCGATTCGAAGTGTCGGTCCTGTCCGACAAGGCTGCAGTGCATGAAGCCCTAGATTTTGCTGGCTCGCTTTGAAGTGCGAGTTCTCTGTGCGTGACAGCACCAAGAGGTTCAACCCAGCCTTCGCGCTGGGTTTTTTTTGAGCGTTGCCTTGTCGCTCCTGTCTCGGAAAAGTTCGAACCGAAAGGTGGTCTGAGGCTGGCCGAGGGGCGGAGTCGCAATCCCGATCGCATGCTCCCAGGCTTCGCGCCAGAGGCGGGCGTTGGCGATCTGCATTTCGCTCGTCGAGTCGATGCCGGATTCGAGCTGGTTCGGCCATGCCCGACAGCACTTCATCGGCCGCGACGATGGGCCGGTTCGCGGCTCCAGCAACCGCAGGGAAGTGAAGCGCACCTCCATCAGGTCGCGTAGGCCGGGCTGGCTGTGTAGAGCTGCTCGCGGTTGGCTGCGTGATTGAACATCGGGACGCGCATGCAGCAAGGCTGCGAAACGGCTTGCCGGCGGCGCGATGCAGCCGCGCTTGTCCGAAGGTCTCCGGCCTTGTCTCCAGCTGGGCAGAAAGGAGGGCGGAAATATCGGCCAAGCACCTGTTGTGCGAAATGGAATCCTGGCTCCGGTTTGCAGCTACGCGGGAACGCCCCGATTGCCGCTCACCGCAGGAACACGTGCTCCATGAATTGCCTGATCGGATACTGGATCACCGTCTGCACCTTCGCCGGCAGTTCCAGCGGCCGCATCAGCATCTTGAGCGTGGTGCCCGGGCTCAGGTGGGTGCGGATGGTGTTGTTCATGTCGGCGCTCAGGCGCTGCACATAGGCAATGTCGTCGGCCCGCTCGGGCGAACGCGTCCTGACCACGTGGCGGATCGCGCAATCGGCGTCCTCGCTCTTGAGCTCGAGCGTGCGCCGGCCGATGGTGCCCATCACGCGCAGACGGCTCAGTTTTTCCTGCTCGCGGTAGCGCCGGTAGTAGCGGTAGAAGTGCTTGTAGTGATTGACCTCGTCGGTGGCGATGCGGGTCGCCAGGTCCTGCAGCACGGGCTCGTCGGTGCAGCGGGCCATGGCGCGGTAGTAGGTGGCGGTGCCGGTCTCGACCACGCAGCGGGCGGTCATCTCGAGGCCTCGGGTGGGGGCGAGCAGCTCGACCTTGCAGTAGGTCGCGTACTCCTCCAGGAAGTTGCGGTAGGCGGTGTCCCAGTCGAACTCCGGCCACACGTGGCGCACGTAGGCGCGCAGGGCCTTGCCGTGCTGCAGTTCCTCGAGCTCCCAGTGCCGGGAGAGCCAGTCGGTGACTTCCTGGTCGCCCTGGAAGAAGTCCACCAGGTTGTGCGTGTACAGGTCGGAGCCGCTCTCGATGAAGGAGGCGGAGGTCACCAGGTAGAAGAGGTTCTCGTCCGGGCGTACCTTGTCGAGCGCGATGCGCGAGAAATCCAGGTCTTCGATCGTCCAGTGCCGTTCGGCATCTTGGCTTGCCATGCGAACTCCTTGATCTTTTTGTCCGTACAAGTACGGATGGCGCCGACCGTCCTTGGTCCTCGTTTTTTTGCGCCAGGGCACATATTAGCCGTGGAGTACGGATCCTGCCGTCTTGCGGGCGGCCCCGGCCGGCGAGGGCGGCATGGCCAAACCTATAATCGTTTGTTCAAGCAAATCAAGCAGTTAGGCCGGTTCGCCGCAGTGGGTTCGACATGAGGGTCGCCATCGCCGCGCCGCCCTCGACGGCAGAAGACGAATCCAAAGATGAGCCAGCCCACATTCACGGTCGCGGACATCCGCAAGACCTTTATCGATTTCTTCGCTTCCAAGGGCCACACGGCCGTCGCGTCGAGCCCTCTCGTGCCGGGCAACGACCCGACGCTGATGTTCACCAATTCGGGCATGGTGCAGTTCAAGGACGTGTTCCTCGGCACCGACAAGCGCCCCTACAAGCGCGCGGCCTCCGTCCAGGCCTGCCTGCGCGCCGGCGGCAAGCACAACGACCTCGAGAACGTGGGCTACACCGCGCGCCACCACACCTTCTTCGAGATGCTGGGCAACTGGAGCTTCGGCGACTACTTCAAGCGCGAGTCGCTCACCTGGGGCTGGGAACTGCTCACGCAGGTCTACAAGCTGCCGGCCGACAAGCTGCTGGCCACCGTCTATCACGAAGACGACGAGGCCTATGACATCTGGACCAAGGAAATCGGCCTGCCGCCCGAGCGCGTGATCCGCATCGGCGACAACAAGGGCGGCAAGTACAAGTCCGACAACTTCTGGATGATGGCCGACACCGGCCCCTGCGGCCCGTGCTCCGAGATCTTCTACGACCACGGCCCGCACATCCCCGGCGGCCCCCCGGGCAGCCCCGAGGAAGACGGCGACCGCTTCATCGAGATCTGGAACCACGTGTTCATGCAGTTCGACATGCAGGAAGACGGCAGCGTGGTGAAGCTACCCGCTCCCTGCGTCGACACCGGCATGGGCCTGGAGCGCCTGGCCGCGATCCTGCAGCACGTGCACAGCAACTACGAGATCGACATCTTCGACGCGCTCATCAAGGCCGCCGCGAAGGCCACCGGCACGCAGGACCTGTCGAACAACTCGCTGAAGGTGATCGCCGACCACATCCGCGCCACCTCGTTCCTGGTGGCCGACGGCGTGATCCCGTCGAACGAAGGCCGCGGCTACGTGCAGCGCCGCATCATCCGCCGCGCCATCCGCCACGGCTACAAGCTGGGCCAGAAGAAGCCTTTCTTCCACAAGCTGGTGCCCGAACTGGTCAGGCTGATGGGCGAGGCCTACCCGAAGCTGGTGGCCGATGAAAAGCGCATCACCGACACGCTGAAGGCCGAGGAAGAACGCTTCTTCGAGACGCTGGCCAACGGCATGGAAATCCTCGACGCGGCGCTGGCCGATGGCGCCAAGACGCTGCCCGGCGACGTGGCCTTCAAGCTGCACGACACCTACGGCTTCCCGCTCGACCTCTCGGCCGACGTGTGCCGCGAGCGCGGCGTGAGCGTCGACGAAGCCGGCTTCAACGCCGCCATGGAAAAGCAGAAGGCCGCTGGCCGCGCTGCCGGCAAGTTCAAGATGGATCGCGCCGTCGAATACGCTGGCGCCGGCAACACCTTCACCGGCTACGAGAGCCTTGAAGAAAGCGCCAAGGTCGTCGCGCTGTACTTCGAAGGCGCGGCCGTCAACGAGCTGAAGGAAGGCCAGAGCGGCATCGTCGTGCTCGACACCACGCCCTTCTATTCGGAAAGCGGCGGCCAGGTCGGCGACCAGGGCGTGCTCGTTGCCGAAGGCGTGCAGTTCGGCGTGGAAGACACGCAGAAGATCAAGTCCGACGTGTTCGGCCACCACGGCACCCAGACCCAGGGCACGCTGAAGGTCGGCGACGCGGTCAAGGCCGCGGTCGACACCGCGCGCCGCGCCGCCACCATGCGCAACCACTCGGTCACCCACCTGATGCACAAGGCCCTGCGCGAAGTGCTGGGCGGCCACGTGCAGCAGAAGGGCTCGCTGGTCGACGCCGACAAGACACGCTTCGACTTCGCGCACAACGCGCCCGTCACGCACGCGCAGATCCTCGAGATCGAGAAGCGCGTGAACGCCGAGATCCTCGCCAACTCCGAGACGCACGCCCGTGTGATGGACATGGAGTCGGCCCAGAAGACCGGCGCGATGATGCTGTTCGGCGAGAAGTACGGCGAGACCGTGCGCGTGCTCGACATCGGCACCAGCCGCGAGCTGTGCGGCGGCACCCACGTGGGCCGCACGGGCGACATCGGCCTCTTCAAGATCGTCAGCGAAGGCGGCGTGGCCGCCGGCGTGCGCCGTATCGAGGCCGTCACCGGCGCGAACGCGCTCTCCTACCTGCAGGACCTGGAATCGACCGTGCAGAGCGTGGCTGCCACGCTCAAGTCGCCGGCCGCCGAGCTGCAGGGCCGGCTCTCGCAGGTGCTGGAGCAGGTGAGGGCGCTCGAACGCGAAGTGGGTGCGCTCAAGGGCAAGCTCGCTTCGTCGCAGGGCGACGAGCTCCTGTCGCAGGCCGTGGACGTCAAGGGCATCAAGGTGCTCGCCGCCAGGCTCGACGGCGCCGATGCCAGGACGCTGCGCGAGACCATGGACAAGCTCAAGGACAAGCTCAAGACCGCCGCCATCGTGCTGGCCGCCGTCGACGGCGACAAGGTGCAGATCGCGGCTGGCGTCACGGCCGACAGCACGGCCAAGGTCAAGGCCGGCGAGCTGGTCAACTTCGTGGCCCAGCAGGTCGGCGGCAAGGGCGGCGGCAAGGCCGACATGGCCATGGCCGGCGGCACCAACGCGGCGGGCCTTCCGGCCGCGCTGCAATCGGTGCAGGCCTGGGTCGCCGAACGCGCCTGACGGCTTTTCCACCCCAGACGAAAAGAAAGCACAAGCACTTCATGCCAGACACGATC
The DNA here is from genome assembly GCF_030462475.1 of Variovorax sp. CAN15. Lineage (GTDB taxonomy): Bacteria > Pseudomonadota > Gammaproteobacteria > Burkholderiales > Burkholderiaceae_C > Variovorax. The sequence goes on along the minus strand of NZ_JASMRZ010000034.1, from coordinate 15,026 downwards.
CCCGGTGAAGTGCTTGTGATGGGGGCGGGCACCATCGGGTGCTTCATCGGCGGAAGCCTGGCGGCGGCGGGCGTGCCCGTCACCTTCGTCGGCCGCCCGCGCGTGCTCGAAAAGCTCGCGAAGCACGGCCTGACGCTCACGGACATCGACGGCGCGATGCACAAGCTGCCTGCCGACAGTCTGCGCCTCAGCGGGCAGGTGCCTGCAGGCGCGCGGCCCTCGCTGGTGCTGCTGTGCGTGAAGAGCGGCGCTACGGCCGAGGCGGCGGGCGAACTGGCCTTCGCGCTGCCGGCCGGTACCGCGGTCATCTCGCTGCAGAACGGCATCTCCAACTGCGCGGCAGCCGCACAGACCGGCCCTTCGCTCAACGTGCGCGCCGGCATGGTCCCGTACAACGTGGCCGAGATCGGCCCGGGCGCCTTCCATCGGGGCACGCCCGGCCGGCTGGCCGCGGAAGACGATGCGGTGCTGCGCCCCTGGCTTCCCGTGTTCGAGCGCGCCGGCGTGCCGCTCGACCTGCATGCCGACCTGCTGCCCGTGCAGTGGGGCAAGCTCATGCTCAACCTCAACAACCCGGTCAACGCGCTCTCGGGCCTGCCGCTGCGCGAAGAGCTCATGCAGCGCGGCTACCGCCGCTGCTTTGCGTCGCTGATCGACGAGGCGCTGGGCATCCTCAAGGTCGCGGGCATCGCGCCGGCGCAGGTTGCGGCGGTGCCGGCGCACCGGCTGGCGGGCCTGCTGCGATTGCCCGACTGGATCTTCCGCATCGTCGCGGCTCGCATGCTGCGCATCGACGCGAAGGCGCGCTCCAGCATGGCCGACGACCTCGCGCTCGGCCGCCGCACCGAGATCGACGCGCTCAGCGGCGAGGTGGTGCGCCTCGCGCAGGAGCACGGCCTGAGCGCGCCGCGCAATTCGCGCATGGTCTCGCTGCTCGAGGCCTGGCCGCAACAGCCGAAGCGCTGGACGGCACGGCAATTGCAGGACGCACTGGGCTTGTAACGTCCGGCCCTGTACCCTCGGCTGCGTCACGGCAGCTTCAAAAGGGTTGTTCTCATGCGCGTCCTGATTCTCGGCAGCGGTGTCATCGGCACCTCGATCGCGTACTACCTGGCGCGCACCGGGCACGAGGTAACGGTGCTGGAGCGCCAGCCGGCGCCCGCGCTTGAAACCAGCTTCGCCAACGCTGGGGAGGTTTCGCCCGGCTACTCGGCGCCATGGGCCGGGCCCGGCGTGCCGGTCAAGGCCGTCAAGTGGATGCTGATGCAGCACAGCCCGCTGGTCATCAAGCCGATGCTCGATCCGGCGATGTGGCGCTGGGGCCTTGCGATGCTGCGCAACTGCACGCAGGCGCGCTACGAGATCAACAAGAGCCGCATGGTTCGGCTCGCGGAGTACAGCCGCGATTGCCTGAAGGAGTTGCGCGCCGACACCGGCATCGCCTACGACGAGCGCATGCAGGGCACGCTGCAGCTGTTCCGCACGCAGCAGCAGCTCGACGGCACCTCGAAGGACGTCGAAGTGCTCCAGGCCTCGGGCGTGCCCTACCAACTGCTCGACCGCGAGGGCTGCGTGCAGTACGAGCCCGCGCTTGCGGCGGTGAAGGGCAAGTTCGTCGGCGGTCTGCGGCTGCCGGGCGACGAGACCGGCGACTGTTTCAAGTTCACGCAGGCGCTGGCCAGGCTGGCTGAGGCCGAGGGCGTGAAGTTCAGGTTCGGCGTGAACATCCAGGCCCTCGAACACGATGCGGCCAGGGGCATCACCGCGGTGCGCACCGATACCGGCAGCTTCACGGCAGAGCGCTACGTGGTCGCCCTCGGCAGCTATTCGCCCGCGCTCGTCAGGCCGCTGGGCATCCGGCTGCCGGTGTATCCGGTCAAGGGCTTCTCGATCACCGTGCCGATCACCGACGCGGGCGGCGCGCCCGAATCGACGGTGATGGACGAAACCTTCAAGGTGGCGGTCACGCGGCTCGGAGATCGCATCCGCGTGGGCGGCACCGCGCAGCTCTCGGGCTTCGACCTGCGGCTCAACGAGCGCCGGCGCGACACGCTCGAGCACGTCGTGACCGACCTGTTCCCCAAGGGCGGCAACGTGCGCGACGCTTCCTTCTGGACCGGCCTGCGCCCCATGACGCCCGACGGCACGCCCGTGATCGGCGCCACCCGCGTTCCCAACCTGATGCTCAGCACCGGCCACGGCACCCTCGGCTGGACCATGGCCGCAGGCACCGGCCGCGTGATGGCCGACCTGATCGCGGGCAGGGCGCCGGCGATCGACATGGAAGGCCTGACCGTGGCGCGCTACGGCGGCTGAGGCTCTTCCGTCCCTCCTTGCGCCAATGCAGGGCGGCCCGAAAAGGCCGCCCTGTTTTCGTTGTGACACAAGGATTCGGGTTTTCCCTTAGTCATGAAGTTGTCTTCTTCGATATTCTTCGTGGCGTTCCATTAATAAATCGTTGTTTCTTTAGTGAAACAAAACAGAGCCAAACGGACACGATGAAACAGACACGCCGCCTTGCCATCGCCGCCGCCATTTCCATGGCCGCCGCTTGCGCCTCCGGACTCGCCTGGGCAGCCGACAGCTACCCGGCCAAGCCGATCACGCTGGTCGTCGCCTATCCGGCCGGTGGCGACACCGACGCGCTGGCGCGGCTGTTCGCCGAGAAGCTGTCGACGCGCGTCGGCCAGCCCGTGGTGGTCGACAACCGCCCCGGCGCCAGCGGCATCATCGGCAGCGCCTACGTGTCGAAGGCCACGCCCGACGGCTACACGCTGCTGCTCGCGCCCAGCACCTTCTCGATCGCGCAGCTGGTGCTCAAGACCAACGGCTCGGGCTACGACGTGCTCAGCGGCTTCACCCCCATCGTGCAGACGGGCAGCCAGCCGCTGTTCCTGGTGGCCGGCGGCAACAGCGGCCTCGCGACGGTGAAAGACGCCGTGGCCGCCGCCAGGGGCGGCAAGACGCTGAGCTACGCGAGCCCTGGCAGCGGCTCGCCGATGCACATCCTGGGCGAGATGTTCGCCCGCGCCTCCGGCACCACGCTCGCCCACGTGCCCTACAAGGGCGTGGCGCCCGCCATCAACGACGTGCTGGGCGGCCACGTGCCCGTCACCTTCATCACGCTGGGCCCGGTGGCGCCGTACATCGCCAACGGCAAGCTGCGCCCGCTGGCCGTGGCCTCGGCCCAGCGCTCGCCGCTCGCGCCCAACGTGCCGACGCTGGCAGAGCAGGGCTACAAGGACGTCGAGGTCACCGCCTGGAACGGCCTCTGGGGCCCGCGCAACCTGCCGCCCGAGATCGTGAAGACGCTCAACGGCCACTTCAACGAGATCCTGAAGATGCCCGAGATCGTCTCGCGCATGGCCGTGCTCGGTACCACGCCCGTGGGCGGCGACGCCGACGTGCTCGGCAAGACCAATGCCGCCGACTACGCGCGCTTCGGCAAGGTCATCAAGGAACTCGGCATCCAGGCCGACTGATCTTCCGGTCTTCGTTTCCACCAGCTTCATTCCATGACCGACCTCAAAGCCATCGCCGACCCATCGAGCCTGCAGGCGCTGCTCGCCGAGATGCCCGCCAACCTGCTGGCCGGCCGCCGCGTGCTCGTGACCGGCGGCGCGCGCGGCCTGGGGCTCGCCTTCGCGCAGTGCATCGCCGCCGCGGGTGCCAGCGTGGTGCTGGCCGACATCCTCGGCGAGCTGGCCGAGACCGAGGCGAAGGCGCTGCGCGAAGCCGGCCGCAACGCGCATGCGCTGCCTGTGGACCTGGCCAACCCCGGCTCCATCGTGGCCTGCGCCGACGAAGCCATCCGCCTGCTCGGCGGCCTCGACGGCCTGGTCAACAACGCCGCCATCACCAACTCGGGCGGCCGCGACGCGCACCAGCTCGAGATCGACGTGTGGGACCGCGTGATGAACGTCAATGTGCGCGGCAGCTGGCTCATGGGCCGCGCCTGCCGCCAGGCGCTGGCCGAAAGCGGTCGCGGCTCCGTCGTCAACCTCGCCTCCGACACCGCCCTGTGGGGCGCGCCCAACCTGCTGGCCTACGCGTCGAGCAAGGGCGCCGTGATTTCCATGACGCGCTCGCTGGCGCGCGAATGGGGCGGCGACAACATCACCGTCAACGCCGTGGCGCCGGGCCTCACGCTGGTCGAGGCCACCGAATACGTGCCGATGGCGCGTCACCAGAAGTACCTCGAAGGCCGCGCCATCCCGCGCGAGCAGCAGGCCGCCGACGTGTGCGGCGCCACCGTCTTCCTTCTTTCGGGGCTCGCGCGCTTCGTGACGGGCCAGCTGCTGGCCGTCAACGGCGGCTTCGCGATGCACTGAGAACCCACCCACGCACCCGATTTTTCCGACCAAGGAGTCAACCCGATGAGCGATCTGTCCGAACAGCAGAAGATCAACCCCGCGGCCACCAACACCCTGGCCCAGCCCGAAGGCAGCAGCCTCGCGGAGTGGATGAACACCCGCATCGCGCGCTACGAGACCCGCAAATACGACTGGGACGCGCTGAAGTTCCAGGCCGACTTCGACCCGAAGTTCCGCCGCGCCCAGATGCGCTACGTGGGCACCGGCGGCACCGGTGTCGCGGCCGACGTCAACACCGTGCCCGCCGAGCACTTCACCTTCTCGACCATGGTGATCCCCGCCGGCCACGAAGGCCCGCCGCACCTGCACACCGACGTGGAGGAAGTGTTCTTCCTGATCCGCGGCAAGCTCAAGGTGGTGATCGAGAAGGACGGCGAGCGCTTCGAGACCATCATGACCGACCGCGACCTGATCTCGGTGCCGCCCGGCGTGTACCGCGAAGAGATCAACATCGGCGACGAGGACGCGCTGATGTGCGTGATGCTGGGCGCGAAGAAGCCCGTCACGCCGACGTACCCCGCCGACCACCCCTTGGCCAAGATCAAGCGCTGAGCGGACGCACGGCCATGAACCTCTCCACCGACGCCCTGAATCTGCCGGCCTCCGAGCTGGCAAGGCTCGACGCCAGCTTCCCGGCCCGCGATGTCGCGGTCGGCGGCGGCGCCGTGGTGTCGGTGCGCGAATGCGGCAAGGGGCCGGCCATCGTGTGCCTGCACGGCATCGGTTCGGGTGCGGCATCGTGGATCGACACCTCCGCGCTGCTCGCGGCGCAGGCCCGCGTGATCGCCTGGGATGCGCCGGGCTATGGCAGCTCGACGCCGCTCGAAGCCGCCGCGCCGGCCGCCGCCGACTACGCGGCGCGGCTGGGCCGACTGCTCGACGCGCTCGGCATCGACTCGTGCGTGCTGGTCGGCCATTCGCTGGGTGCGATCACCGCCGTCTCGGCCGCGCGCAGCGATGCGCGCATCCGCCGGCTGGTGCTTGTCAGCCCGGCCATCGGATACGGCGCCGCCTCGCGCGCGGAGGCGCGGGCCAAGGTCCGCGCCGAGCGCCTCGCCACGCTCGACGAACTCGGCATCGCCGGCATGGCCGCGAAGCGCTCGGCCCGGCTGGTTTCCGACAAGGCCAGCGAGCACGCCCGCCAGTGGGTGCGCTGGAACATGGCCCGCCTGAATGACCACGGCTATCGCCAGGCTGTCGAGCTTCTGTGCAACGCCGACCTCCTGGCCGACCTGCCGCCGCCCATGCCGGTGCGCGTGGCCTGCGGCGCGCTCGACGTGATCACGCCCCCGGCGGCATGCGAAGAAGTCGCGCGCCGGTGCGGAGTGCGGCTCGAATTGTTGGACGATGCGGGCCACGCCGGCTATGTGGAGCAACCGCAGGCCGTCGCGAAGCTGCTGAGCGAATCCCTCGCCGGCTGACCGCAACCACTACAGAGACATCCAAGGAAGGAAACACAGGCATGGCCAGCAACAACAACGACGGCAACGAGGCGATGGAAGAGGGCGCCGACCGCTACAACGTGCCCGCGCTGGAGCGCGGACTGCGCGTGCTGTGCGAGTTCAGCCGCGAAAGCCGCACGCTTTCGGCGCCCGAACTGGCGCGCCGCTTCGACCTGCCGCGCTCCACCGTCTTCCGCCTGCTCACCACGCTGGAGAACATGGGCTTTCTCGAGCGCACCGAGGGCGGGCGCGACTACCGCCTGGGCCTGGCCGTGCTGCGCCTGGGCTTCGAATACCTGGCCTCGCTGGAGCTCACCCAGCTCGGCACGCCGCTGCTCAACCGGCTGTGCGACGAGCTGCGCACGCCCTGCAACCTGGTGGTGCGCGACGGCCGCTCCATCGTCTACGTGGCCAAGGTGGCACCGCCCACGCCCTTCGCCAGCTCGGTCACCGTGGGCACGCGGCTGCCGGCCCATGCCACGGTGCTGGGCCGCATCCTGCTCGAAGACCTCACGCTGCCGCAGCTGCGCGCCCTCTATCCGGAAGACAAGCTCGAAACCTTCTCGCCGAGCACGCCCAAGACCGTGAACGAGCTCTTCGACATGGTGCAGGCCGACCGCCAGCGCGGCTACGTGCTGGGCGAGGGCTTCTTCGAATCGAACATCTCCAGCATCGCCGCGCCGGTGCGCGACCACAGCGGCCACATCGTGGCGGCGCTGGGCGCCACCGTCACCGCCAGCCACATCGAGGAGAGCCGCATCGACGAGATGGTGCAGCGCGTGCGCGGCACCGCCGACGAGATCTCCGGCCTGCTCAATTACTCGCCCGCGCGCACCGCCAAGGTAGTGCCGCTTCGCTCAGCATGACACCGGGACCATGACCACCCCAGCTCTTCCTTCCTCCTTCTTCGCCGCCGATGCGCTGGCCGGCCGCGTGGCCGTGGTCACGGGCGGCTCGTCGGGCATCGGCCTGGCCACCGTCGAGCTGCTGCTCGGCTGCGGCGCCGCGGTCGCGCTGTGCGGCCGCAACGCCGAGCGGCTCGATGGCGCCGTGGCCGGCCTGCGTGCGCAGTTCACCGGCGCGAAGCTCTTCGCGCAGACCTGCGACGTGCTCGACGCCGCCTCGGTTCGCTCCTTCGCCGCTGCCAGCGAGGCCGCGCTCGGCCCGGCCTCGATGCTGGTCAACAACGCGGGGCAGGGCAGGGTCTCGACCTTCGCGGACACCGACGACAAGGCCTGGACCGAAGAGCTGAACCTGAAATTCTTCTCGGTCATCAACCCGACGCGCGCCTTCCTGCCGCAGCTCGCGGCGCAACGCGCCGCGCTGGGCGATGCCTCCATCGTCTGCGCCAACTCGCTGTTGGCGCGCCAGCCCGAGCCGCACATGGTTGCCACCTCGGCCGCGCGCGCCGGGCTGCTGAATCTGGTGCGCTCCATGGCCACCGAGTTCGCGCCACAGGGCGTGCGCGTCAACGGCATCCTGATCGGCCTCGTGGAGTCGGGCCAGTGGCGCCGCCGCTTCGAGGCGCGCGAAGACAAGTCGCTCGACTGGGCCGCATGGAGCGGCCAGCTCGCGAAGAACAAGCACATCCCGCTGGGTCGCCTGGGGCTTCCGACCGAAGCCGCGCGGGCGATCCTTTTCCTGGCTTCACCCCTCGCGTCGTACACGACGGGCAGCCACATCGACATTTCCGGAGGCCTGTCACGCCATGCATAACCCCAACAACACCGTCACCGTCGGCGCCGTCGTCGCCGCTTTCCTCGAACAGTGCGGCGTCAAGGCGGCCTTCGGCGTGATCTCGATCCACAACATGCCGATCCTCGACGCCTTCGCGCAGCGCGGCACGGTGCGTTTCATCTCGGCGCGCGGAGAGGCCGGCGCGGGCAACATGGCCGACGCCTACGCACGTTCCACCGCCAGCCTGGGCGTGTGCATCACCAGCACCGGGCCCGCCGCGGGCAACATCGCGGGCAGCATGGTCGAGGCCCTGACGGCCGGCGCGCCTGTGCTGCACATCACCGGCCAGATCGAGACGCCGTACCTCGACAAGGGCATGTCGTACATCCACGAGGCGCCCGACCAGCTCACGATGCTCAAGGCCGTGTCGAAGGCCGCGCTGCGCGTGCGCAGCGTCGAGACGGTGCTCGGCACGCTCAAGCGCGCGGTGCAGCTCGCGCTGACGGCGCCGACCGGCCCGGTCAGCGTCGAGATCCCGATCGACATCCAGTCGGCGCTGACCACGATGCCGGCCGACCTGTCGCCGCTGCCCATCGAGCGCGCCGTGCCGTCGGCCGCCGCGCTCGACGCGCTGGCCGCGCGCCTCGCCGCTGCAAGGCGCCCGATGCTGTGGGTCGGCGGCGGTGCCCGCCATGCCCGCGCCGCCATCCAGCGCCTGCAGAAACTCGGCTTCGGTGTCGTCACCACGACGCAGGGCCGCGGCACGGTGCCCGAGGACGACGCCGGTTCGCTCGGCGCCTACAACATCCAGAAGCCGGTCGAGGCCCTCTACCAGACCTGCGACGCGATGCTCGTGGTCGGTTCGCGCCTGCGCGGCAATGAGACGCTCAAGTACGAACTGAAACTGCCCCGCCCGCTGTACCGCATCGACGTCGACGCCGCCGCCGAAGGCCGCTGCTACGCGTCCGAAGCCTTCGTCTGCGGCGACTCCGCGCTGGCCCTCGAAGGCCTGGCCGACCGCCTCGAAGCCGCCAGTTACAAGGCCGACCCGCAACTGCTGGTCGACCTGCGTGCCGCGCACGACCAGGCGGTTGCGGCGCTGCGCGACGGCCTCGGCCCTTACGCCGAGCTCGTACGCCAGCTCCAGTCGGCGGCCGGGCGCAACTTCAACTGGGTGCGCGATGTGACAGTCTCCAACAGCACCTGGGGCAATCGCGAGCTGCGCGTCTTCGAACCGAGCGCGGGCGTGCACGCCACGGGCGGCGGCATCGGCCAGGGCATGCCGATGGCCATCGGCGCGGCCATCGGCGCAGCGGTGACGGGCTCGGGCCGCAAGACCTTCTGCCTGGCCGGCGACGGCGGCTTCATCCTGAACCTGGGCGAGCTGGCCTGCATGGTGCAGGAGAAGGCGCCCATGGTGATCGTGCTCATGAACGACAAGAGCTACGGCGTCATCAAGAACATCCAGGACGCGCAGTACGGCGGCCGCCAGTGCTACGCCGAGCTGCACACGCCCGACTACGACCTGCTGTGCAAGTCGATCGCGCTGCCGCATGCCCGCGTCCGGGACCTGGCCGAGCTGCCCGCACGCATCGGCGAGGCGCTGGCGGGCGAAGGTCCGTTCCTGCTGGAGATCGACATGCTCTCGATCGGCAGCTTCAAGACCACCTTCGCCGGCCCGCCGACCAATACGGTCACGCAGATCCCGGCGCTCGGTGCGGTGGGCAAGTGAGCGAAAGCCGTTCCATGTCCACGCCCACGCCCACGCCCACCCGCATTGCACTCGTCGGCTGCGGAGCCATCGGCAGCTCGGTGCTGCAACTGCTCCACGGCGATCCCGCCCTGAAGGTGGTGGCTGTCGTCGTGCCCGCCGACGCCATCGCCGCCGCGCAGAAGGCGGCACCCGACGCGCAGGTGGGCAGCGCCTTGCCCGCCGACGGCATCGACCTCGTGGTCGAGACGGCCGGCCATGCCGCCATCGAGGAGCACGTGCTGCCCGCGCTGGCACGCGGCACGCCCTGCGTGGTCGCATCGGTCGGTGCGCTGTCGGCCACCGGCCTCGCCGAGAAGCTCGAAGCCGCCGCCATCGCAGGTCGCACCCAGGTGCAGCTGATTCCCGGCGCCATCGGCGCCATCGACGCGCTGGCTGCCGCCCGCATCGGCGGTCTCGACAGCGTGCGCTACACAGGCCGCAAGCCGCCGCAGGCCTGGAAGGGCACGCCGGCCGAGCAGGGCCGCGACCTCGGCGCGCTGGCGCATGAAACCGTGATCTTCGAAGGCAGCGCGCGCGAAGCGGCCTTGCTCTATCCGAAGAACGCCAACGTGGCCGCCACCGTCTCGCTCGCGGGGCTGGGGCTCGACCGCACGATGGTGCGGCTCATTGCCGACCCCGCCACCGCCGAGAACGTTCACACCGTCGAAGCCGAGGGCGCCTTCGGCAGCTTCGAGCTGACCATGCGCAACAAGCCGCTCGCGGCCAACCCCAAGACCTCCGCGCTCACCGTCTACAGCGCCGTGCGCGCGCTGCGCAACCGCGTGGCCGCGCTCGCCATCTGAGCCCGACATTCCATGATTTCTTCCGAACTCCTTCCGATCTGCATCGCCGGCGAATGGCGCCTGGGCGGCGGCGACATCTACGAAAGCCTCTACCCGGCCACCGGCGAGCCCATCGCGCGCCTGCGGGCCGCGAGCCTGGCCGACGTCGAGGAAGCCATTGCCGGCGCAGACCGCGCATTCCGCACCTGCGGCTGGGCCCAGCGCCTGCCGCACGAGCGCGCGGCCGTGCTGCACCGCGTGGCGCAGCTGATCCGCGAAGAGAGCGAATCGCTCGCGCAGAAGCAGCGCCTGGACAACGGCAAGCCGATCAACGAAACCCGCAACCTGGTGGCGAGCGCCGCCGGCACCTTCCAGTTCTTCGCCGCCGCGCTGGAGACGCTGGAGGAAACCATCACGCCGTCGCGCGGCGCCTTCGTGACCATGAGCGTGCACGAGCCCATGGGCGTGGTCGCGGCCATCACGCCGTGGAACTCGCCCATCGCCAGCGAGGCGCAGAAGCTGGCGCCCGCGCTGGCGGCAGGCAACGCGGTGGTCGTGAAACCCGCCGAGGTCACGCCGCTGATGGCGCTGGAGCTGGCGCGCATCTGCGAGCAGGCCGGCGTGCCCAAGGGCATCGTCAGCGTGCTGCCGGGCAGGGGCTCGGTGATCGGCGACGCGATCACCAAGCATCCGCTGGTCAAGCGTGTGTCGTTCACCGGTGGCACCACCACCGGCAAGCACATCGCCCACATCGCGGCCGACAAGATGATGCCGGTGTCGCTGGAGCTCGGCGGCAAGTCGCCGACCATGGTGCTGGACGACGCCGACCTCGACCACGCGGTCAACGGTGTGCTCTACGGCATCTTCAGCTCGTCGGGCGAGTCGTGCATCGCGGGCTCGCGCCTCTTCGTGGCGCGGAGCATCTACGACGAGTTCCTCACGCGGCTGGCCGAAGGCGCCAATGCGCTGCGCGTGGGCGATCCGGCATCGGAGCGCACACAGATGGGCCCGCTGATCACGGCGAAACACCGCGAGGGCATCGAGCGCTACGTGGAGCTGGGCGTGTCCGAAGGCGGCAGGATTCGCACGGGCGGCGTACGCCCGCACGGCGACGGCTACGACCGCGGCTACTTCTACCAGCCGACCATCCTCGAAGGCCTGACGAACGGCGCGCGCATCAGCCAGGAGGAAATCTTCGGCCCGGTGCTGGTGGCCATGCCCTTCGACAGCGAGGAAGAGCTGATCGCGCAGGCCAACGACAGCGTCTACGCGCTGGCTGCCGGCGTGTGGAGCCGCGACTTCAAGCGCGCCTGGAAGCTGGGCCGCGCTGTGCAGGCCGGCACGGTCTGGGTCAACACCTACAAGCAGTTCTCCGTGTCCACGCCCTTCGGCGGCTGGCGCGACAGCGGCCTGGGCCGCGAGAAGGGCCGCGAAGGCATCTTCCAGTACATGGAGCAGAAGAGCATGTACTGGGGCACGAACGAACAGCCCCTGCCTTGGGCAGCACCATGAAAAACCCCCAGGCTTCGCGCACTTCGTGTCGCTTCGCCCACCCCCTTGCAGGGGGCAATACCGGCGGCCCGGCAAAGCCGGTTCCGCGGTGTTCCTGGAACGAGCTGTTCGGTGCCACGCGTGTGCCGGTCGGCATGACAGAAAGATTGAAATGAGCGTACTTGGCATCGACCAGATCACCTACGGCGCGGACGACCTGCCCGCCTGCAGCCAGTTCTTCCAGGACTGGGGCCTTTCGCTGAAGTCGGAGGCCGCCGACGAACTCGTCTTCGAATGCCTCAACGGCTGCAAGGTGGTGGTCGCCGCGCTGGACAAGCCGGGCCTGCCGCCCGCGATGGAAGAGGGGCCGACGCTGCGCGAAGTGGTGTGGGGCGTGGAAAGCGAGGCGGACCTCGCCCGCTATGCCGACGCCATCGCACAGGACCCGGGCTTCTTCGACACCACGGTGGACGGCGCGCGCCGTATCGGCTGCATCGATCCCAACGGCCTCGCGGTGCGCCTGCAGGTCAACCGCAAGCATGCGGTGCAGGTGGAGTGCGGCGCCATGAACACCTGGAACGCCAAGCCGCGCGTCAACCGGGCCGCGCCCATCTACGAGCGCGCCGTGCCCATCGAGGTCGGCCACGTCGTGTTCTTCGTGAGCGACGTGAAGACCACCAGCGCCTTCTACGCCGATCGCTTCGGCTTCGTGGCCTCCGACAGCTACCCCAACCGCGGCGCCTTCATGCGCTGCGCGGCCGAGGGCGGCCACCACGACCTGTTCCTGCTGCAGATTCCCTCGGGCAAGCGCGGGCTGAACCACGTGGCCTTCACCGTGCGCGACATCCACGAAGTGTTCGGCGGCGGGCTTCACTTCTCGCGCTGCGGCTGGGAAACCCAGCTGGGCCCGGGCCGCCACCCGGTGTCGTCCGCCTACTTCTGGTACTTCAAGAACCCGGCGGGCGGCCTCATCGAGTACTACGCCGATGAAGACCAGCTCACCGCCGACTGGCAGCCGCGCGAGTTCGAGCCGGGCCCGACCGTCTTCGCCGAATGGGCGGTGGACGGCGGCCTCGACGGCAACACCCGCCGCCAGAAGAACGCGGAAGGCCCCAAGGGCGCCTTCCTCACCGAAAAGAAATGACTCACACGACCAACGCCATGCAAAGACGTTTCTCTCTTTCCGTCCTGTTCGCCGCACTCACGGCCTTCACGCTCGCCGCGCCCGTGCACGCGCAGCAGAGCGAGGCGCAGAAGCAGCTCTCCAGCGAGCGCTTCACCATCATCTCGCCGTTCCCGCCGGGCGGCCCTGTCGACACGCTGGCCCGCGTGCTCTCCGACGGCCTGGCCAAGCGCTACGGCCAGGCGGCGGTGGTCGACAACCAGGTGGGCGCGGCCGGCAACATCGGCATGGAGAAGGTCAAGCGCGCCAAGGGCGACGGCCACACGCTGCTGGTGATCCCGGCGGGCAACGTCACCATCAACCCGACGCTGATGCCCAACTTCCCCTTCGACATGGCGAAGGACTTCGTGCCCGTCACCATGCTTGCGAAGGCGCCCAACGTGCTGGTGGCCTCGCCGGCCTCGGGCATCAGGAACGCGAAGGACCTGGTGGCGCAGGCCAAGGCCAAGCCCGGCACGCTCTCGTATGCCTCGCCCGGCGTGGGCAGCGGCCTGCACCTTGCGGGCGAGCTCTTCAAGCAGCAGGCCGGCATCGACATGCTGCACGTGCCCTACAAAGGCACGGCGCCCGCGCTCAACGACGTGCTCGGCGGCTCGGTGCCGCTGATGTTCAGCAACCTGCCGGCGACGCTGCCCTTCCTGAAGAACGGCAAGCTGGTGGCCATCGGCGTGACCGAGGCCAAGCGCAGCGCGGCGGCGCCGGAGATTCCGACGCTGGCGGAGCAGGGCATCCAGGGCGTGACCGTGACCTCGTGGTACGGCCTCATGGCGCCCAGGGGCACGCCGCCGGCGGTTGTCGAGCAGCTTGCCAAGGACGCGACCGAGATGCTCTCGGCGCCCGACGTGCGCGAGCGCCTGAAGCTGCAGGGCATGACCGACGCGGCCATGAAGCCCGCCGAGTTCGCCTCCTACATCCGCGATGAGACGGCGGTGTGGGCCAAGATCATCAAGGCCCGCAACATCGTCGCCGAGTAAGCCGAAGAAGGACCCGGGGAGACACCCATGAAGACCATCACCACCAGCGAATCCACCATCGGCATCGTCGGCGCGGGCATCGGCGGCCTCGTGGCGGCCATCGCGCTGCGGCGCGCGGGCCACGACGTGGTCGTGTTCGAGCAGGCGAAGCAGTTCGCCCGCGTCGGCGCCGACATCAACCTCACGCCCAACGCCGTGCGCGCGCTCGACGGCCTCGGCGTGGGCGAGGCGGCCCGCGTGACGGCGGCGCGTCCCTCGCACCGCATCAGCCGCACCTACGACACCGGCGAGGAAACCTCGCGCCTTGAGATGGCCGAGACCGCCGAGCAGCGCTACGGCGCGCCGCAGCTCACCATCCACCGCGCCGACCTGCTGGCGGCGCTGGCCGACATGTTCCCTGCGGAGCAGGTCGCGCTCGGCAAGCGCGCCGAGAAGATCACGGCCGATGAGAAGGGCGTGAGCCTTTCGTTCGCGGATGGCACCGAGGCGCGCGTCGGCGCGCTGATCGGCGCCGACGGCATCCACTCCTGCGTGCGCACGGCGATGTTCGGGGCCGAGAGCCCGCGCTTCACCGGCATCGTGGCGTACCGCGCCGTGGTGCCCGCCGGGCGCGTGGCCGGCGTGCCGAACCTCGGCGCCTTCACCAAGTGGTGGGGGCCGAATCCGCAGAGCCAGATCGTCACCTTCCCGCTGAACCGGGGCAAGGACATCTTCATCTTCGCCACCACGCCGCAGGACAGCTGGCACCTGGAGTCGTGGACCGCGCCGGGCAGCGTCGACGAACTGCGCGAGCAGTACGTGGCCTACCACCCCGAGGCGCGCGCGCTGCTCGACGCCTGCGATACGGTGCTGAAGACCGCGCTGTACGAGCGCGACCCGATGCCCGCCTGGACCCAGGGCCGCATGGCGCTGCTGGGCGACGCCGCGCACCCGATGCTGCCCTTCATGGCGCAGGGCGCGGGCATGGCCATCGAAGATGCCGTGGTGCTGTCGCGCCACCTCGACGGCGTGGCGATGGCCGACCTGCCGGCCGCGCTGCAGGGCTTCGAGACCGCCCGCATCGAGCGCGCCAGCCAGGTGCAGCTCGGCTCGCGCGGCAACAACTGGCTGCGCGAAGGCGGCAACGCCGACTGGGTCTACGGCTACGACGCCTGGGCCGCGCCGCTCGCTGCACCGGCCATGGCCGCCGCAGCAGCAGCAACAGCAGCCTGATTCTTCATTTCACCTCGTCCCACGGAGGCACACGATGCAAACCCAAGACCGCTACCTGCAACCGCACCAGGCGCGCCGTCGCCCCGCGACCACCTACGAAGACCTGCTGGGCGACGTGATCGAGCGCGCCTTCGCAGAT
>NZ_JASMRZ010000033.1 GCF_030462475.1 Variovorax sp. CAN15 | reverse complement strand
CGCCTTCCTTGTAGCCCAGGCCGGAGTCCTTGATGCCGCCGAGGCGCTCACCGAGGCACTGGAAACCTCGGGCGCACGGCGCGCGCTGCGCATCGTCAACATCTGCGGGCGGCAGCGCATGCGCGCGCAGCGCCTCGCGAAGGACGCGCTGCTGGCTGCCGCGCTGAAGGAGGAGGCGGCCGAGGCGCGGCTGGTGCCGACCATGGCCGAGTTCGAGGCCGCGCTGCTCGAACTGGAGCGCGCGCCGCTCAGCACCACCGAGATCCGCGCCGCGCTGGCGAGCGCGCGCGACGAATGGCTGAGGCTGGTCGGCGGCGTGCAGGCGCTGGACAGCGCCGACGGCCGCGCCACGCTGGTGCGTTCCAGCGAGGCGCTGGTCGACACCTTCGAACGCCTCACGGCGTCATATGAGCACAGCCTGCAAGTGATCATGTCCTGAGGCCGGTTGTGCTGGCGCGGGGCGCGGGGCGCGGTATCAGGCCGCGACCTTCTCCACGTGCGCCTGGCGCGTGTAGAGGAAGTCGATCACCGCCTTGCGCGCGTGCACGTAGACCGGGTCTTCCGCCAGCTCCACGCGGTTGCGCGGGCGGGGGATGTCCACCGACAGCACGTCGCCGATGGTGGCGGCCGGTCCGTTGGTGAGCATCACGATGCGGTCGCTCAGCAGCACGGCCTCGTCCACGTCGTGCGTGACCATGACGACGGTGCTGTGCGTCTTCTGCACGATGGCCAGCAGCTCGTCCTGCAGCTTTGCGCGGGTGAGGGCGTCGAGCGCGCCGAAGGGCTCGTCCATCAGCAGCACCTTGGGCTCCATCGACAGCGCGCGTGCGATGCCCACGCGCTGCTTCATGCCGCCGGAGATCTCGCCGGGGCGCTTCTGCGCGGCGGGCGTGAGGCCCACCAGCGCCAGCGCGGCGTCGGTGCGCGCGCGAAGCTGTGCCTTGCTCTCGGCGGCGGCGGACACGCGCTCCACCGCGAGGTAGACGTTCTCGAAGCAGGTGAGCCAGGGCAGCAGCGAGTGGTTCTGGAACACCACCGCGCGCTCGGGG
Source organism: Variovorax sp. CAN15 (assembly GCF_030462475.1). Lineage (GTDB taxonomy): Bacteria > Pseudomonadota > Gammaproteobacteria > Burkholderiales > Burkholderiaceae_C > Variovorax. The sequence continues at coordinate 58,169 of NZ_JASMRZ010000033.1, read as the reverse complement.
CCGGGGCCCTTGATCTCCTTGTTGGCGCACAGCAGCGCGCCCTCGGTGGGCGTGGTGAGCCCGGCGATCAGGTTCAGCAGCGTCGACTTGCCGCAGCCCGAGTGGCCGATGAGCGTGATGAACTCGCCCTTGGCCACGTTCAGGTTCACGTCGCGCAGCGCGACGAAGCGGCCCTTGGCTGTCTTGAAGGCTTGCTCGACGCCGTGGATCTCGATGTACTTCGAATCATCGATCATGACTTCACCTCTTCGAACGTGAACGCGGTTGCGAGCTTGATGAGCGCGAACTCCAGCACCAGGCCGACGATGCCGATCACGAAGATCGCGATGATGATGTTGGCGACGTTGAGGTTGTTCCACTCGTCCCACACCCAGAAGCCGATGCCCACGCCGCCGGTGAGCATCTCGGCCGCCACGATCACCAGCCACGCGGTGCCCACGGCCAGCCGCACGCCGGTCAGCATGTAGGGCAGCACGGCGGGAAAGAGGATCTTGGTGAGGATCTTCCATTCGCTGAGGTTCAGCACCTTGGCCACGTTCATGTAGTCGGTGGGCACGCGCTGCACGCCCACGGCGGTGTTGATGACCATCGGCCAGATCGAGCAGATGAAGATGGTCCAGATGGCCGCCGGGTTGGCGCCCTTGAACACCAGCAGGCCGATGGGCAGCCAGGCCAGCGGCGAGACCGGGCGCAGCAGGCTGATGAGCGGGTTGAACATGCGCGAGAGGAATTCGAAGCGCCCGATGGCGAAGCMGGCCGGAATGCCCACCAGCGCCGCGAGGCCGAAGCCCAGCGCCACGCGCTGCAGCGACGAGAGCACGTTCCAGCCCACGCCCTGGTCGTTGGGGCCCTTGCTGTAGAACGGGTCGCTGAACACCGTCACCGCCTGCTGCCAGGTGGCGGCCGGTGTCGGGAAGCCGGTGGTGCTCTTCATGGCCACCATCTCCCAGATCAGCAGCAGCAGGCCGAAGCCTGCCAGCGGCGGCAGCACGCGCATCCAGAAGGCGCGCAGGTCGATGGGCGCGCGCGCCCGTGGCTCGGGTGCGGGAGCGGGAGCCGGCTGGGGCGTGGCCACCTTGGAGGCCGCCGGCTTGGCCGGGGCGGAAGGCGCCGCCTGCGCGGCGGCCACATCGAGCGGCGAATGGAAGACTGCGCTGACCATGGTGTTCTCCCTATGCATGGAGCTTGAAGGAATCGGCGTACTTCTTCGGGTCCTTGCCATCCCAGACCGTGCCATCCATCAGCTTGCTGGTGCGCATCGGGTCCTTGGGTACGCTGACCTTCATGGCGCCGGCCACATCCTTGTACAGATCGATCTGGTTGATCTGTCTGGCGACGGCCAGGTAGTCAGGATGCTCCTTCAGGAGGCCCCAGCGCTTGTGCTGCGTGAGGAACCACATGCCGTCGGACAGGTAGGGGAAGTTGACCGCGCCATCGTCGAAGAACTTCATGTGGTTGGGGTCGTCCCAGGTCTTGCCCATGCCGTTCTCGTAGCGGCCCAGGATGCGCTGGTTGATGGCATCGGCGCTGGTGTTGATGTAGCTCTTCTCGGCCACCGTGTCGGCCATCTTCGCCTTGTTCTGGAGGTTCGCGTCGATCCACTTGCTGGCTTCCAGCACGGCCATCATCACGGCGCGGCAGGTGTTGGGGTTGGCCTTGACGAACTCGGCGCGCGTGCCGAGAACCTTTTCGGGGTGGTCCTTCCAGATGTCCTGCGTGGTGATGGCCGTGACGCCGATCTTGTCGATGATGGCGCGCTGGCCCCAGGGTTCGCCCACGCAGAAGCCGTCCATGTTGCCCACGCGCATGTTGGCGACCATCTGGGGCGGAGGCACCACGATCACCTTGGCGTCGGCCACCGGGCTGATGCCGGCGGAGGCCAGCCAGTAGTTGAGCCACATGGTGTGGGTGCTGGTGGGAAAGGTGCCGGCAAAGGTGTATTCGCGCTTTTCCTTTGCCATGAGCCTGGCCAGCGACGGCGCGTCTACCGCACCCTTGTCCGCCAGCGCCTTCGACAGCGTGATTGCCTGGCCGTTCCGGTTCAGGCCCATGAGCACAGCCATGTCCTTCTTGGGTCCGCCAACGCCGACATGCACGCCGTAGACCAGGCCGTAGAGCACGTGTGCCATGTCGAGTTCGCCGTTGACCAGCTTGTCGCGCACGCCGGCCCAACTGGCTTCCTTGCTGGGGACGATCTTCACGCCGTACTTCTTGTCGAAGCCCAGCACCGAGGCCATCACGACGCTGGCGCAGTCGGTCAGCGGGATGAAGCCGATCTTCACCTCGGTCTTCTCGGGCTTGTCCGAGCCCTGGGCCCAGACGGCTGCGCGCAGGGCGGGGTCGATGCCCACGGCGCCGATGGCGGCGGCTTGCAATACGCGGCGTCGGCTGAGGCGGGTTTTGAGCAGGTCGGTCATGGGGCGGGGCTCCGGTTGAAGACAAACAACGAACAAGAAAGACAAAAACGAAAAGGCGTCCGCACCGCGCAGGGGCCGCTCGAAAACGAGCCCTTGCGGGATGGGGACGCCTTTGTCCGGGTTTGGCGGGAGACACCCGCCGTTGGGTGCCGCCTGCCTGAAGGCCTTTGGGGCCTGCAAGACTTTCGCTTGCAAGCGGTGTGCCAGCCTTCGAAAGCCGGGGCTGCTATCAGTAAGGTAGCTGGGAGCGGCCTGCTCTCGCGGTGGCCGGACCTGCGGGGCCGGTCGGCGGGGCGAGCGCGCTCGGCACGGTTGTTGTGCGCTGCACCAAGTTGAACGCCCGCGCTCAGCGCGGCGCCGCGCGGTCGAGCATGGGCAGGTAGTCGGCCATCGCGAGCATCGACTCGGCCACGTCCACCAGCCTGCGCTTCTGGTTCATGGCGGTCTGGCGCAGCATCTTGTGCGCCTCTTCCTCGCTGAGGCGGCGGTGCGCCATCAGGAGGCCCTTGGCGCGTTCGACGATCTTGCGTTCGTTGAGCGAGGCGCGCACGGTCTCGAGCTCGTCGCTCATGGCCTGCAGGCGCTGCGACTGCTCGCGGACCATGTCGAGCACCGAGCGTTCCAGGTGACGTCCGAGCTGGGCGGGAGCCGCGGCCTGTGCATCGGCGTCGTCGAAGAAGAGGGCGCCGGCCTGCGGCGCGAGCGTGTCCAGCAGCTGGCGGTATTCGCGCAGCTCACCGCGGGCCTGCGCGGTCTTGTGCTCGCACAGCGCGCGCAGGTCGCTGGCGAGGCGTTCCTCGACGGTCTTCATGGCGTCGATGCGGCGGGTGCAGCAGTCGAACCAGATCTCGCTGAGCGCCACGTCGGCCGGCGCCGATACCCCGCCGCGCCGGCGAATGCGTTCGAGCTCGGCCACTTCGGCATCGGGCTGGCTGTCGCGCCAGAGCGCAAGCACGGTCTCTCCCGAGAAGTCGGTGAACACCTGGAAGCAGCGTTCCTGCGATTCGATCAGGTGCAGCCATTGCAGGCGCTGCGCCTCGTCGCTGTGGCCCAGCGCGAGCGCGGCTGCGCCGAAGGCGCGCTCCTGGCCGGCGAACTCCTTGCCCTGCATGAAGTTGAACATCGCGACCAGCAGGCGCGATATCTCGGGATCGGTGGCGCCGTCGGCCGCCTCGAACACCACCGAGAGCAAGCCCGCGACCAGCTTGGCGAAGGCGGCGGTGGACTGGGCCGGCTTGAGTTCCAGTGCCTCGATGCGCCGGCGCAGGGCGGGCAGGGCGTCGAGGCCCGGCAGCACCCAGGCGATGTGGCTGAACAGGCGCGCGTTGTTGCCGGCGTCGGCGCCGCGGTGGTAGTTGTCGGCCTCCAGCTGGTCGAAAACGGCGCGCGCCTCCTGCTCCAGAGCCAGGCATTCGGCGATCTGCGGGCCGCGCTGTTCGGCGAAGCGGCTGCCGCGCGAGGTGAGGAACATGTTCGACATGCCCCGCTCGCGCTGCAGCGCATGGACCAGGCGGCCGATCACGCCCACCAGCTCGCTCGTGCGGGCGAGCCTGTCCAGCTCGTCGATTTCGCAGCGGCGGGCGGCGATGAGGAAACTCAGTCCGGATTTCATGGTGGGGTGCGGCTCTGGCTGCATCACTGCAACATCCGTGCCTCTCGGGGCGAGGCGCGGGCGCGAAGAGGCCGCCGCTTGCCCCTTCGCGGGCGCCGGGCGAGGGGCGGCGCCTACACTCGGCGGCATGCTCTTGTTGGGAATCGAATCATCCTGCGATGAAACCGGCGTGGCGCTGGTCGAGTCGCACGGCGACGCGCTGCCGGTGCTGCGTTCGCATGCGCTGCACAGCCAGATCGCCATGCACCAGGCCTACGGCGGCGTGGTGCCCGAGCTGGCCAGCCGCGACCACATCCGCCGCGTGCTGCCGCTGACCGAGACGGTCATGGCCGAAGCCGGCCGCTCCCTCGACGAGATCGACGTGGTTGCCTACACGCGCGGACCGGGGCTGGCGGGCGCACTGCTGGTGGGCGCGGGCGTGGCCTGCGCGCTCGGCGTGGCGCTGGGCAAGCCGGTGCTGGGGGTGCATCACCTCGAAGGGCATCTGCTGTCGCCGTTCCTGAGCGCCGATCCGCCGGAATTTCCGTTCGTCGCGCTGCTGGTGTCGGGCGGCCACACGCAGCTGATGCGGGTGGATGGCGTGGGGCGCTACGAACTGCTCGGCGAAACCATCGACGACGCGGCGGGCGAGGCCTTCGACAAGGGCGCCAAGCTCATGGGCCTGCCATACCCGGGCGGGCCGTGGCTCGCGAAGCTGGCCGAGGGCGGCGATGCGGCGGCCTTCAAGCTGCCGCGGCCGCTGCTGCACAGCGGCGATCTCGACTTCTCCTTTGCCGGCCTGAAGACGGCCGTTCTCACGCAGGCCAGGAAGCTGGGCGGCGAGCTCGAAGCGCGCAAGGCGGACCTGGCTGCGTCCACGCAGGCGGCCATCGTCGAGGTGCTGCTGAAGAAGTCGCTTGCGGCGCTCGAGCAGACCGGGCTGAAGCGGCTGGTGGTGGCCGGGGGCGTGGGCGCCAACAGGAGCCTGCGCGAGCAGCTGAACGCCGCGTGCGCCAAGCGCAAGGTTCGCGTGCATTACCCCGAGCTGCACCTGTGCACCGACAACGGCGCCATGATCGCCATGGCTGCCGCGATGCGGCTGCAATCAGGCCTGTCGCAGGCGAGCGAGCGCTATGCCTTCGACGTCAGGCCGCGATGGCCCATGGCGTCGCTTTCGGTGCCTGAGACGGCGCTACCTGAGACTGCGTAATCGTTTGCTTTGACGGCCGGCCGATGGCCGGCAGCGGCAGCACGTCCAACACGTTGCGCCAGAGCTGGCGCCATTGCGGCCAGTCGTGGCCGCCCTCGATCGTGAAGACCTGTTCCGGCGGCAGGGCGTCCGCCAGCAACTTGTGGTTGCTGGCGAAGCGGTCTTCCAGCCCGAAGCCCAGGTAGAGCCGCGGCAGGTTCTTCGACGGCTTGGCCGACAGGTACTGCTGGAAGAATGGCCACAGCTTGCGGTCGGGCTCCTCGTCGGGCAACGGACCGGTGGGCGCCTGCCAGGCGCGCAGGCCGCCGGCCTTCTTGATCTCCGCGCCGAGCACGCGGCGCCCCAGGTAGGGTGCGAGCGCCACGATGCCGTCCACCGAGCCCGGCCGCGCCAGTTCGTGTATCAGCGCGCCGAAGCCGCCGATGGAAATGCCCACGAGCCAGATCGACTTGTAGCCCTTGGCGCGCTGCGGCTCGATGACCTCGGTGTGCAGGCGGTCGCTGAGCGTCTGTTCGTAGTAGTAGGAGACGTCCGCATCGACCAGCAGCGCATCGGCCGCCAGATGGCGTTCGCGCACCGCGGCGATGAAACCTTCGCGCTCGAACTCGTCGGGCTTCAGGTACGCGCCTGGCAGAAAAATCAGGAGCGTGTCGGATTGTTCGTCGGGATTTGCGGGCTGGAGATGTGTGTTCATGGTGCCTTGAGGGGGCACCCGAACCGCACCGTCCGGAAATCAGTGCGTTTACAAGACGCCCACGAAGAAGAAAGTTCTAAAAAAACGTCACATCATGTGACGTTAATCCAGCTCTATTGTGAATAAGGTGCTCGTTTAATGTCAAAAACCGAGCCTTACTGACATTTTCCTCTTGTGGGCATAGGCCGATTAGTTAATTTGCAGCTGCGTGGCCTGGCTCACCGGCACCAGCTTGCCGAGCTTCAGCGTGAGCACGCCGTTCTCGAGCTTCGCCTCGCTGGCGGCCACGTCGATGTCCTGCGGCAGCTCGTACGCGGCCTTGAACTGGCGCTTGGCTTCGGCCTTGCTCTCGATGCGCAGCACGGCGCCTTCGATGCTGATGGCGAGGTCTTCACGCGCAAAGCCCGGCACGTCGAGCGAGAGGGTCCAGCTCTTGTCGTCCTGCTCCACGAGGGGCGAGCGGCGGGTGCCTGCGAAGGCTTCCGCTGCGAAGCGCTCGAATGCGCGGTCGTAGGCGCGGGGCGCGAAGCGGGCGGTGCGAAGGGTAGGGGCGAAAAACATGGTGAAGAACTCCTGAATGAACACAATGGGGACAAGAAATGTGTGTCCCTTACACTGCGCGGCCGTTCCATCGTGAGTGCCGCTTGAGACCTCATCTAGGCCCAGCGGCACGCGTTTCAAGACAATGAATCCCCCCTTTAATTTGCGCCGCGAGGCCTTGAAATTCGCGGCGCTGGCGCTATGCGCGAAGCCCTTCGCGGCGCTTGCACAGGCTCCGGTTTCCGCACCTCCCGCACCTCCCGCACCCATCCGCCTGGCCCTCATCGAAAGCATGAGCGGGCCCTTCGCCAACACTGGAGAGGCCGTGTTCCGCAACCTGCTGTGGGCGGTGGAGCGCGTGAACGCGCGCGGCGGCGTCAGGCTGCCGGGCGTTCCCGCAGGCGCGCGGCCCCTGCAGCTCGACCGCTACGACAGCAAGGGGCAGAACGAGGAAGCGCTTTCCGCGCTGCGCGCCGCGCTGGACGACGGCGCGCGCATCGTGCTGCAGGGTAACTCGTCGGCCACTGCAGCGGCGCTGATCGATGCCATCGACAAGCACAACGAGCGCGATCCTTCGCGGCGCGCGATCTTCCTCAACTACGCCGCGGTCGACCCGGCGCTCACCAACGAGCGCTGCAGCTTCTGGCACTTCAGGTTCGACGCGCACGCCGACATGCGCATGGCCGCGCTGATGGACGTGATCAAGGACGACGCGGCGCTCAAGCGCGTCTACCTGATCGGGCAGGACTACAGCTTCGGCCAGGCTGTGCTGCGCGAGGCGCGCCGGCAGCTGGGCGCGCAGCGGCCCGACGTGGAGATCGCCGGCGACGAACTGCACCCCATGGGCAAGGTGAAGGACTTCGCGCCCTACGCCACGAAGATCATCGCCAGCGGTGCGCAGGCGGTGGTCACGGGCAACTGGGGCAACGACCTCACGTTGCTGGTGAAGGCTGCGCGCGAGGCGGGCTTCGGCGGCAGTTTCTACACCTTCTACGGCAATGCACTGGGCGCGCCGGCGGCCATCGGCGACGCGGGCATCGGGCGCGTGGTGGCGGTGGCCGACTGGTTGCCCAACGTGCAGACGGCGCAGTCGGAAGCCTTCTACCGGGCCTTCCGCGCGCGCTTTCCGAAGCCCGCAGACGACTACGTGCACATGCGGCTGCAGCTCATGGTCGAGGCGCTCGCACAGGCCATCGAACGCGCGGGCAGTGCCGATGCCTTGCCCGTGGCGCGTGCCCTCGAACAGGCCGACGTGAGCATGTACGGCCAGCGCGGGCGCATGCGCGCGGCGGACCACCAGTTCCAGCAGCAGCTCGTGGTGGGCGTGATGGACAGGCAGGGCAGGCCGGGCGTGCAGTTCGACGTCGAAGGCTCGGGCTACGGGTTCCGCGTGGTCAAGACCATTGCCGCCGAACGCGCCGAGTTGCCGACCTCGTGCAAGATGAAGAGACCTTGAACCCGATGACGAAGAACAGGAACTGCCGACATGCGTGAAGCCATCCACAACCTCGAAGCATCGAAGATCCGCGAAGTCGCCAATGCCGGCATGGGCCGCGACGACGTGCTGGCCTTCTGGTTCGGCGAGAGCGACGAAGTCACCCCCGAGGTGGTCCGCCAGGCGGCCATCGAATCGCTGCAACGCGGCGAGACCTTCTATGCCCACAACCTCGGCCTGCCCGAGCTGCGCGAAGCCATCGCGCGCTATGCCAGCGGGCTGCATCCGACGGTGGATGCCTCGCGCATCGCCGTCACCTCGGGCGGCGTGAGCGCGCTGATGCTGGCGGTGCAGGCGCTGGTCGACGCGGGCGACGAGGTGGTCGCCGTCACGCCGGTGTGGCCCAACCTCACGGCGCAGCCCGCGATCATGGGCGCGCATGTGCGCACGCTGCCGCTGGTGCCGGTGGACGGGCAGTGGACGCTCGACCTGCCGGCGCTGCGCGCTGCGGTCACGTCGAAGACGAAGCTGCTGATCGTCAACGCGCCGAACAACCCCACCGGCTGGACCATGAGCCGCGACGAGCAGCAGGCCGTGCTCGACCACTGCCGCCAGACCGGCACCTGGATCCTGGCCGACGAGGTGTACGAGCGGCTCTACTTCGAGCCCACGCCCAATGCCTGCGCGCCGAGCTTCCTCGACATCTCGAATCCGGACGACCGGCTCGTGGTCACGCACAGCTTCTCCAAGAGCTTCCTGATGACCGGCTGGCGCCTTGGCTGGCTGGTGCTGCCGCCGTCGATGGTGGACGGCATCGGCAAGCTGATCGAGTTCAACACCTCGTGCGCCAGCGTGTTCACGCAGCGCGCAGCCATTGCCGCCATCGAGCATGCAGGCGAGATCACGCCGCGCGTGGTGGCGCACCTGAAGCAATGCCGCGACACGCTGGTGCCGCTGCTGGCCGCGCTGCCGGGCGTCCAGGTGGCTCCGGCCAAGGGCGGGATGTACGCCTTCTTCCGCCTCGAAGGCTTCGGCGATTCGCTCGAAGTGGCCAAGCGGCTGGTGGCCGAGGCCGGCCTGGGGCTTGCGCCGGGCAACGCTTTCGCGCCCGAGGCGCAGGGCTGGCTGCGCTGGTGCTTCGCCTCGAAGGACCCGCAGCGGCTGGTGAAGGGCGTGGAGCGGCTGCGCGACTGGCTGGCGCGGCAGAAGTAACGCCAGCCGCAACAACAGCCGGCTGGGCGGCTGCAATTTCGTTCAATACGCGGCGCTGCCGGGCCGCGAAGCTCGGACCTTCTTTTCGAAGGCGGAAGGTCCGGGATGTCGCAACGGTTCAAGGGCATGGCGCTGTGCGCGCTGGCAATGGTCACGGTCGGGAGCACGGTGGTGGCCAGCAAGGTCATCGCGGCGGGGCTGCCGCCTTTCACCGCGACCGCGCTGCGCTTTGCGCTGGCGCTGCCGGTCTTTCTCGTGCTGCTGCGGCTGACCCGCACGCCATGGCCGTGGCCCGGTCGGCGCGACCTGGCGCTGCTCGTGTGCCAGGCGGGGCTGGGGAGCGTGGGCTACACGGTGCTGCTGATCCTCGGCGTGCGCTGGGCGCCGGCTGCCAGTGCGGGCGTGGTGGCGGGCACCTTGCCGGCGGTGGCTGCGCTGGTGGCGGTGATCGCGCTGCGCGAGCGGCCGGGGCGGTATCTGGTGGGCAGCATTGTGCTGGCGACGACGGGGGTGCTGGCGATCAGTTGGCCCGGGGTCGGCATGGTTGGCGGATCGAGCTCCCCTGCGGCGCTGGCGGGCAACCTGCTGGTGCTGGGCGCGGTGGTCTGCGAGGCGATGTTCATCCTGCTCAACAAGCGGCTACGGGTGCCGGTGCGGCCGCTGGCGCTGTCGACGCTGATGACGGCCTTCGGGCTGCTGCTTTCGCTGGTGCCGGCTCTTTTCGAGCGGGCCTGGGAGCATCCCCTGCCTGCCGAGGCGCTGGCCGGCGTCGCCTACTACGCGCTGGTGCCCACGGTGCTGGGCTTCGTGCTGTGGTTTGCCGGATCTGCCCGGCTGGACGGGGCGGAGGCGGCGTTGTTCACTGCTTTGCTGCCGGTTTCTGCGCTGGTGCTGGCGGCGCTGTGGCTGGGCGAAAGCATCAGCCTGGCACAGATCGGCGGGGCGGCCTGCGTGCTGGGAGCAGTGGGGCTGGCATCGCTCGACGGGAGGCCCACCCGGGCTTCCAAGGGGGTAAAAGGGCCGGGCGGGGCGGTCGGGCTATAATTCCAAGGCTTTGCATGCCGCAAGGCGCACGGCGAGGGCAGTTCCAGTCCTTGCCGCAAGTCAAACATCCCGGAACAAGGAAATCAACATGATCGCAGCCTCCATCAAGGCCGAAGTCGTCAAGGACAACGCCCGCGCCGCCAACGACACCGGCAGCCCCGAAGTGCAAGTCGCACTGCTGACCGCCCGCATCAACGAGCTCACCCCCCACTTCAAGACGCACGCCAAGGATCACCATGGTCGTCGCGGCCTGCTGCGCATGGTGAGCCGCCGTCGCAAGCTCCTCGACTACCTCAAGTCCAAGGACGCCGACCGTTACACCGCGCTGATCGCCAAGCTGGGTCTGCGCAAGTAATCCAAATCGCATGAAGAAACGCCTGGGTTAGTCCGCTAGCTCAGGCGTTTTTTACTTCGCGATCCACTTTCGGAGTGCCCAAACAGAGCGAAGCTGTGTCATTCCAATGAAGTTCCCGTCGAGCTTCGCTGGAATGGCATCGTGTTCTGAGAAGCCTCCGTTACCTGCGGACTCCATGTAGTTCGCTATCAAAACAGGAGCAAAACATGAGCCTCTTCAATAAAGTCACCAAGTCGTTCCAATGGGGCGGCAAGACCGTGGTCATGGAAACGGGCGAAATCGCCCGCCAGGCCAGCGGCGCAGTGCTCGTCGACATCGACGGCACCGTCATTCTCGCGACCGTGGTCGCTTCCAAGTCGGCCAAGCCCGGTCAGGACTTCTTCCCGCTGACCGTCGACTACATCGAGAAGACCTACGCCGCCGGCAAGATCCCCGGCAGCTTCTTCAAGCGCGAAGCCAAACCCAGCGAGCATGAAACGCTGACCAGCCGCCTGATCGACCGCCCGATCCGCCCGCTGTTCCCCGAAGGCTTCCTGAACGAAGTGCATGTGGTCATCCACACGATCTCGCTGAACCCCGAAGTCGATGCCGACATCGCCGCCATGATCGGCGTGAGCGCCGCGCTGTCGATCTCCGGCGTGCCGTTCAACGGCCCGATCGGTGCCGCCCGCGTGGGCTACATCAACGGCCAGTACGTGCTGAACCCGGGGCAGACCGCCCGCAAGGATTCGCAGATGGACCTCGTCGTCGCCGGCACGCAATCCGCCGTGCTGATGGTCGAGTCCGAAGCCCTGCAGCTCAGCGAAGAAATCATGCTGGGTGGCGTGGTGTTCGGCCACGAACAGGCCAACATCGCCATCGACGCGATCCATGAACTCGTGCGCGACGCCGGCAAGCCGGTGTGGGACTGGAAGGCGCCCGCCGAAGACGAAGCCTTCGTCGCCAAGGTCAAGGGCCTGGCCGAAGAAAAGCTGCGCGCCGTCTACCAGATCCGCAGCAAGCAGGCCCGCACCCAGGCCCTGCGCGAGGCCAACGCCAGCGTGCTCGAGGCCCTGAAGGCCGAAGGTACCGAGTTCGACTCCGGCAAGGTCTCCGACCTGCTGTTCGCCATCGAATCGAAGATCGTGCGCAGCCAGATCCTGTCGGGCGAGCCGCGCATCGACGGCCGCGATACGCGCACCGTGCGCCCCATCGAGATTCGCAACTCGGTGCTGCCCCGCACCCACGGCTCGGCCCTGTTCACGCGCGGCGAGACGCAGGCGCTGGTGATCACCACGCTCGGCACCGAACGCGACGCGCAGCGCATCGACGCGCTGGCCGGCGAATACGAAGACCGCTTCCTGTTCCACTACAACATGCCTCCCTTCGCCACCGGCGAAGTGGGCCGCATGGGCTCGACCAAGCGCCGCGAAATCGGCCACGGCCGCCTGGCCAAACGCGCGCTCGTCGCCGTTTTGCCGAACAAGGAAGAGTTCCCCTACACGGTGCGTGTGGTGTCGGAAATCACCGAGTCGAACGGCTCGTCGTCGATGGCATCGGTGTGCGGCGGCTGCCTCTCGATGATGGACGCCGGCGTGCCCATGAAGGCGCACGTGGCTGGTATCGCCATGGGCCTGATCAAGGAAGACAACCGCTTCGCGGTGCTGACCGACATCCTGGGCGACGAAGATCACCTGGGCGACATGGACTTCAAGGTTGCCGGTACGACCAACGGCATCACCGCGCTGCAGATGGACATCAAGATCCAGGGCATCACCAAGGAAATCATGCAGGTTGCACTGGCGCAGGCCAAGGAAGCGCGCATGCACATCCTGGGCAAGATGCAGGAAGCCATGGGCGAGGCCAAGGCCGAAGTCTCCAGCTTCGCTCCGCGCCTGACCACGCTGAAGATCAACCCCGAGAAGATCCGCGACGTGATCGGCAAGGGCGGCTCGGTCATCCGCGGCCTGCAGGAAGAAACCGGCACGACGATCAACATCGACGAAGACGGCACCATCACCATCGCCTCGACCGATCCGGAAAAGGCCGAGCTGGCCAAGAAGCGCATCGAGCAGATCACGGCCGAAGTCGAAATCGGCAAGGTCTACGAAGGCCCGGTCACCAAGATCCTGGACTTCGGCGCGCTCATCAACCTGCTGCCCGGCAAGGACGGCCTGCTGCACATCAGCCAGATCGCGCACGAGCGCGTCGAGAAGGTGACCGACTATCTGAGCGAAGGCCAGATCGTGAAGGTCAAGGTCCTCGAGACCGACGACAAGGGTCGCGTCAAGCTGTCCATGAAGGCCCTGACCGAGCGTCCGGCCGGAATGGAATTCAGCGAGCGCCCCCCGCGCGAAGACCGTGGCGACCGCGGCGAGCGTCGTGAGCGTGGCGGCGACCGAGGTGATCGCGGCGAGCGTGGCGGTGACCGCGGTGAGCGCGCTCCGCGCTTCAACAACGAGCAGCAACCGCGCAACGATGCTCCGGCCGGCGAGCAGCAGCAGCCGCAGCAAGCTCCGCGCGAGCCTCAGGAGTAAGAAGGGCGCAGCGGCGGCTGCTCGTGCGGCCGCCATTGCCATACCTTCATCTTTTGAACGTCAAGCTTCGCCCCATCTGCGGGCGTTGGAGGCCGAAAGACCATGAAAGCCATTGAAATCACTTCGTACGGCGCCCCCGAGGTGCTGCGCGTCGCCGAACGCCCCGACCCCGTCGCGGGCGCTGGCGAACTGCTGATCCGCGTTGCGGCGAGTGGCGTCAATCGCCCTGACGTGCTGCAACGCAAGGGGCACTACCCGGTGCCGCCGGGCGCCTCCGATCTGCCGGGCCTCGAAGTGGCCGGCGAGATCGTGTCGGGCGATGCGGCGGCGCTGGCCGAGGCCGGCTTCAAGGTCGGCGATCGCGTCTGCGCGCTCATTGCCGGCGGCGGCTATGCCGAACTGTGCGTGGCGCCCGTGGCGCAATGCCTGCCGGTACCCAAGGGCTGGAGCGACACGGAGGCGGCTTCGCTGCCCGAGACCTTCTTCACCGTCTGGAGCAACGTGTTCGATCGCGGCCGCCTGCAGAAGGGCGAGACGCTGCTCATTCAGGGCGGCTCCAGCGGCATCGGCGTCACGGCGATCCAGGTCGCCAAGGCGCTCGGCGCGACCGTGATCGTCACGGCCGGCAGCGACGACAAGTGCGAAGCCTGCAGGAAGCTCGGTGCCGACCATGCCATCAACTACCGCACCAGCGACTTCGTCGAAGAGGCGAAGAAGCTCACCGGCGGCAAGGGCGTGGACCTGGTGCTCGACATGGTCGCCGGCGACTACGTGGCACGCGAGATCGAATGCCTGGCCGAGGATGGCCGGCTGGTGATCATCGCGGTGCAGGGCGGCGTGAAGAGCGAGATCAATGCGGGCCTCGTGCTGCGCAGGCGGCTCACGATCACCGGCTCGACGCTGCGTCCGCGGCCCGTGGCGTTCAAGGGTGCCATTGCCAAGGCGCTGCGCGAGAAGGTGTGGCCGCTGCTTGAGAGCGGCGCGATCAAGCCCGTGATCCACAGCACCTTTGCCGCAGCGGGTGAGCCCAGTGGCGCGGCCCAGGCTCATGCGCTGATGGAATCGAACCAGCACATCGGCAAGATCGTGCTGACATGGTGACGAGAAGAACGCGATGACAACGAAGAAGAAACTGATCGCCGGCAACTGGAAGATGAACGGCAGCCTGGATGCCAACGAAGCGCTGGTGAAGGCCCTCCAGCAGGGGCTGGCCGCGAGCCCGGCTGCCTGCGACGTGGCGCTGTGCGCGCCCGCGCCGTATTTCGCGCAGTTGCAGTCGCTGCTGGGGGGCTCGCCGGCTCTGGCGCTCGGTGCACAGGACGTCTCGGCGCACCCGCAAGGTGCGTTCACGGGCGAGCAATCGGCTGCGATGCTGAAGGACTTCGGCGTGCGCTATGCGATCGTCGGTCACTCGGAGCGTCGCCAGTACCACGGCGAGAGCGACGAAGTGGTTGCCGCCAAGACCGCGGCCGCGCTGGCCAACGGCATCACGCCGATCGTCTGCGTGGGTGAGACTCTGGTGCAGCGCGAAGCAGGGCAGACCGAAGAGGTGGTCAAGCGTCAGCTGGCGGCCGTCATTCATGTGAATGGCCATTGCATCAGCGAAATCGTCGTGGCGTACGAACCTGTCTGGGCCATCGGCACGGGCAAGACTGCCACGCCGGAGCAGGCGCAGGCGGTGCACGCGGTGCTGCGCGCGCAGCTGCATCATGCGGCGAGCGAACATGCCGCCGGCATCCGCATTCTTTATGGCGGCAGCATGAACGCGGCGAACGCTGCGGAGTTGCTGGCGCAGGCCGACATCGACGGCGGCCTCATCGGAGGCGCGTCGCTCAAGGCGCCCGACTTTCTGCAGATCATTTCCGCCGCTGCGCGCTGAACGCGCGACGGCTGCATCAAATTAGGAGTAAGAACGAATGAACGTGGTCCTCAATCTTCTGGTCGGCGTGCAGATGCTGGCAGCCCTCGCGATGATCGGCCTCATCCTGATCCAGCACGGCAAGGGCGCCGACATGGGTGCCGCCTTCGGTAGCGGCAGTGCCGGCAGCCTGTTCGGTGCCAGCGGCAGTGCCAACTTCCTGTCGCGCACCACTGCAGTGCTTGCCGCGGTGTTCTTCGCGTGCACGCTGCTGCTGGCCTATTTCAGCCATGCGCGTCCTGCGGGCGGCGGTAGTCTTCTGGAGCGTGCTGCGGTGGGTGCGCCTGCTGCTCCGGCCTCCGGTGCGGCCAGCGAGATTCCCGGTGCGGCAGCTCCGAGTGCTCCTGCTTCGGCTCCTGCAGCCCCTGTTTCGGGTGCGGGGCAGATTCCGAGCAAGTAATCAACTCGTTTTCATGAGTTGCCCGTGAGAAATGGCTTCATTTCAGGGTAAACTCTAAATCTGTTCGGAAAGCCAAATTCCTCTCGCAGGTACCTCATGCCATCCGAACAGCAAAAACCGCGGTCGTGGTGAAATTGGTAGACACGCTATCTTGAGGGGGTAGTGGCGAAAGCTGTGCGAGTTCGAGTCTCGCCGACCGCACCAAATCTCATCGGCAGAAAACCTCATCCAGGGGTTCTTCCTGCCGGTGGCAAGCGGTGAAAAACTCTCGATGAATCTCGACTCCTACCTCCCCGTCCTTTTGTTCATTCTGGTCGGAGTCGGCGTAGGCGTCGCCCCTCAGGTCATCGGATACATTCTCGGCCCCAACAGGCCCGACGCCGCAAAGAATTCCCCCTACGAGTGTGGCTTTGAAGCCTTCGAGGATGCGCGCATGAAGTTCGACGTGCGCTACTACCTCGTCGCGATTCTCTTCATTCTGTTCGACCTCGAAATTGCATTCCTCTTTCCGTGGGCCATTGCGCTCAAGGAAATCGGCGCTGTTGGCTTCTGGGCCATGATGATCTTTCTCGCCATCCTCGTCGTGGGCTTCGCCTACGAGTGGAAAAAAGGCGCGCTCGACTGGGAATGACAAGGAAGAAACACGATGGCCATTGAAGGCGTTCTCAAGGAAGGCTTCGTCACCACGACGTACGACTCGGTCGTCAACTGGGCGAAGACTGGTTCTCTCTGGCCGATGACTTTCGGCCTTGCATGTTGTGCGGTGGAAATGATGCACGCGGGCGCTGCCCGCTACGACATCGACCGCTTCGGCATGCTGTTCCGGCCCAGCCCTCGCCAGTCCGATCTGATGATCGTGGCCGGCACGCTGTGCAACAAGATGGCTCCGGCCCTGCGCAAGGTCTACGACCAGATGCCCGAGCCGCGCTGGGTTCTCTCCATGGGTTCGTGCGCGAATGGCGGTGGCTACTACCACTACAGCTATTCGGTTGTGCGCGGCTGTGACCGCATCGTGCCGGTCGACGTCTATGTTCCGGGTTGCCCGCCCACCGCCGAGGCCTTGCTCTACGGCGTGATCCAGTTGCAGCAGAAGATTCGCCGCACCAACACCATTGCCCGCGCCTGAGAGATTGCCGACGATGACTGACTTTGCAATTTCGCCGGAGGTGCTGCGCGCCACCGTCGCCGAGACGCTCGGCGCCAAGGCCAAGAGTGTGACCGTCGCCCTGAATGAGGTGAATGTCGTGGTGGGCGCCGCCGACTACCTCGAAGCCGCATTGCTGCTGCGTGATGCGCCCGGCTGCCGCTTCGAGCAGCTGATCGACCTCTGCGGCATGGACTACTCCGACTACCGTCATGGCGAGTGGCAAGGCGAGCGCTATGGCGTCGTCTCCCATCTGCTGTCGGTGAGTCTCAATCAGCGCGTGCGCCTGACGGTTTTCGCGCCGAACGACGACTTTCCTGTGGTCGACTCCCTGCAGCCCGTGTGGAATGCCTCCACCTGGTTCGAGCGGGAGGCCTTCGACCTTTATGGCATCGTGTTCGAAGGGCACGACGACCTGCGCCGCCTCCTGACCGACTACGGCTTCATCGGCCATCCGTTCCGCAAGGACTTCCCGGTGTCGGGGCATGTCGAAATGCGCTACGACGAAGAGCAGAAGCGCGTGGTCTACCAGCCGGTTTCCATCGAGCCGCGCGAAATCACGCCGCGCGTGATCCGCGAAGACAACTACGGCGGCGGTTTGCACTGACTGATATGGCCGAAATCAAGAACTACACACTCAACTTCGGTCCCCAGCATCCGGCAGCGCACGGCGTGCTGCGCCTGGTGCTCGAGCTGGACGGCGAAGTCATCCAGCGCGCCGACCCCCACATCGGCCTGCTGCACCGCGCGACCGAGAAGCTCGCCGAATCGCGCACCTTCATCCAGTCGCTGCCGTACATGGATCGCCTCGACTACGTGTCGATGATGAGCAACGAGCACGCCTACTGCCTGGCCATCGAGCGGATGCTGGGCCTCGAAGTGCCTGAGCGCGCGCAGTACATCCGCGTGATGTTCGCCGAGATCACCCGGCTGCTGAACCATCTGCTGTGGCTGGGTGCGCATGGCCTCGATTGCGGTGCGATGAACATGCTCATCTACTGCTTCCGCGAGCGCGAAGACCTGTTCGACATGTACGAAGCCGTCTCCGGCGCGCGCATGCACGCGGCGTATTTCCGTCCGGGCGGCGTGTACCGCGACCTGCCAGACGCCATGCCGCAGTACAAGGTCAGCAAGATCAAGAACGCGAAGGCCATCGAGCGCCTGAACGAAGACCGCCAAGGGTCGTTGCTCGACTTCGTCGACGCCTTCTGCAAGCGCTTCCCGAAGATGGTCGACGAGTACGAGACGCTGCTCACCGACAACCGCATCTGGAAGCAGCGCACCGTGGGCATCGGCGTGGTCTCGCCGGAGCGCGCACTGAACCTTGGTTTCACCGGCCCCATGCTGCGCGGCTCGGGCATCGAATGGGATCTGCGCAAGAAGCAGCCCTACGACGTCTACGGCCGCATGCAGTTCGACGTGCCCGTGGGCAAGACCGGCGACTGCTACGACCGCTATCTGGTTCGCGTCGAGGAGATGCGCCAGGCCAACCGGATCATCCAGCAGTGCTCGGCCTGGCTGCGCGCCAACCCCGGTCCTGTCATCACCGACAACCACAAGGTCGCCGCGCCCGCGCGCGAATCGATGAAGGCGAACATGGAGGAGTTGATCCACCATTTCAAGCTCTTCACCGAAGGCTTCCATGTGCCCGAAGGCGAGGCGTATGCCGCCGTCGAGCATCCGAAGGGCGAGTTCGGCATCTATCTCGTGAGCGACGGCGCCAACAAGCCGTACCGCCTGAAGATCCGCGCCCCTGGTTTCCCGCACCTCGCCGCCCTCGACGAAATGTCGCGCGGTCACATGATCGCCGACGCTGTCGCGGTGATCGGCACGATGGACATCGTGTTCGGCGAGATCGACAGGTGAGAAAGAGCGAATGACTTCCTCGACCCACCACCATGACGCGGCGCCCTCGGCGCCGTTGAAGACTGCGATCCTCGAGCGCTTCGCGCGCGAGGTGGCCAAGTACCCCGAAGCAGGCAAGCAATCCGCAGTGATGGCTTGCCTGGCCATCGTCCAGCAGGACGAGGGCTACGTCAGCCTGCAACGCGAGCGCGAGATTGCCGAATATCTCGGCATGGCGCCCATCGCGGTGCATGAAGTGACGACCTTCTACAACATGTACAACCAGCACCCGGTGGGCAAGTTCAAGCTCAACGTATGCACCAACCTGCCTTGCCAGTTGCGCGACGGCGTCACGGCCCTCGTGCATCTCGAGAAGAAGCTCGGCATCAAGATGGGCGAGACCACGGCCGATGGCCTGTTCACGCTGCAGCAGAGCGAATGCCTGGGCGCCTGCGCCGATTCGCCTGTGATGCTGGTCAACGACCGCACGATGTGCAGCTTCATGAGCAACGAGAAGCTCGACCAGCTGGTCGACGGCCTGCGCAACGCCGCGCCGGCCACCAAGGGGGAGGCTTCCTGATGTCACCCGAACAAGTTCTCCAGCAGTTCCAGGCGACGGGCGTCCAGACCTGTTTCCACGATCGCCACATCGAGCCGCAGATCTACGCAGGCCTCAACGGCACCAACTGGCGCCTGGCCGACTACGAGGCGCGCGGTGGCTACCAGGCCCTGCGCAAGATCCTCACCGAGGGCCTCACGCCCGACCAGGTGATCGCCGAAGTCAAGGCCTCGGGCCTGCGCGGCCGCGGTGGCGCCGGTTTCCCGACGGGCCTGAAGTGGAGCTTCATGCCCCGCCAGTTCCCGGGCCAGAAGTACCTCGTCTGCAATTCGGACGAAGGCGAGCCGGGTACGTGCAAGGACCGCGACATCCTGCAGTTCAATCCGCACATCGTGATCGAAGGCATGGCCATCGCTGCTTACGCGATGGGCATCAGCGTCGGCTACAACTACATCCACGGCGAGATCTTCCAGACCTACGACCGTTTCGAGGAAGCCCTCGAAGAAGCGCGCGCCGCCGGCTACCTCGGCGACAAGATCATGGGCAGCACGTACAACTTCCAGTTGCACGCCGCCCACGGCTTCGGCGCCTACATCTGCGGCGAAGAAACCGCGCTGCTCGAATCGCTCGAAGGCAAGAAGGGCCAGCCGCGCTTCAAGCCGCCGTTCCCGGCGAGCTTCGGCCTGTACGGCAAGCCGACCACCATCAACAACACCGAGACCTTCGCGGCGGTGCCCTGGATCATCCGCAACGGCGGCCAGGCCTACCTCGAGTGCGGCAAGCCGAACAACGGCGGCACCAAGATCTACTCGGTGAGCGGCGACGTCGAGCTGCCCGGCAACTACGAAGTGCCCATGGGCACGCCGTTCTCCAGGCTGCTCGAGCTGGCCGGCGGCGTGCGCAAGGGCCGCACGCTCAAGGCGGTGATTCCCGGCGGTTCGTCGGCTCCGGTGCTGCCGGCCGACATCATGATGGCCTGCACCATGGACTACGACTCCATCTCCAAGGCGGGCTCCATGCTCGGTTCGGGCGCGGTGATCGTCATGGACGACAGCCGCTCGATGGTCGAATCGCTCAAGCGCCTTTCGTACTTCTACATGCACGAGTCCTGCGGCCAGTGCACGCCGTGCCGCGAAGGCACCGGCTGGCTCTACCGCCTCGTGGACCGCATCCACAACGGGCAGGGCAAGCCCAGCGACATGCAGCTGCTCGACTCCGTCGCCGGCGACATCATGGGCCGCACCATCTGCGCCCTCGGCGACGCGGCGGCCATGCCGGTGCGCGCCATGATCAAGCACTTCCGCCACGAGTTCGAAGCCCTGATCCCGGGCCAAGTCCCGACGGCGCCCGCCAAGGCCTGAGCGCGAGAAGAAACACACTCATGATCGAAATCGAACTCGACGGCAAGAAGGTCGAAGTGACCGAGGGCAGCATGGTGATGCATGCTGCCGACAAGGCGGGCACGTACATCCCGCACTTCTGCTATCACAAGAAACTCAGCATCGCGGCCAACTGCCGCATGTGCCTCGTGGACGTGGAAAAGGCGCCCAAGCCCATGCCGGCCTGCGCCACGCCCGTCACGCAGGGCATGATCGTCCGCACCAAGAGCGAGAAGGCCATCAAGGCGCAGCAGTCGGTCATGGAGTTCCTCCTGATCAACCACCCGCTGGATTGCCCGATCTGCGACCAGGGCGGCGAATGCCAGCTGCAGGACCTGGCCGTCGGCTACGGCGGTTCCTCTTCGCGCTATGAAGAGGAAAAGCGCGTCGTGTTCCACAAGGACGTCGGCCCGCTGATCAGCATGGAAGAAATGAGCCGCTGCATCCACTGCACGCGCTGCGTCCGCTTCGGCCAGGAAGTGGCCGGCGTGATGGAGCTCGGCATGTCGCACCGCGGCGAGCATTCCGAAATCGAAACCTTCGTGGGCGACACGGTCGACTCCGAACTCTCGGGCAACATGATCGACATCTGCCCGGTCGGCGCGCTCACGAGCAAGCCCTTCCGCTACAGCGCCCGTACCTGGGAACTGTCGCGCCGCAAGTCGGTGAGCCCGCACGACTCCACCGGCGCGAACCTGATCGTCCAGGTCAAGAACAACCGCGTGATGCGCGTGGTGCCGCWCGAGAACGAAGACGTCAACGAATGCTGGATCGCCGACCGCGACCGCTTCTCGTACGAAGCGCTCAACGGCCCGGAACGCCTCACGCAGCCCATGCTGAAGCAGGGCGGCCAATGGCAGCAGGTCGATTGGCAGACGGCGCTCGAGTATGTCGCCAATGGCCTGAAGCAGATCAAGGCCGACCACGGTGCGCAGAGCATCGGCACGCTGGTCAGCCCGCACAGCACGCTCGAAGAGCTGCAGCTCGCCGCCATGCTCACGCGTGAGCTCGGCAGCGACAACATCGACTACCGCCTGCGCAACGCCGAATTCGGCGCGTTCGAAGGCGTGCGCTGGCTCGGCACCTCGATCGCATCGCTCACGCTGGTGCAGCGCGCGCTCGTCGTCGGTTCGAACCTGCGCAAGGAGCATCCGCTCTTCGCGCAGCGCATCCGCCAGGCCGTGCGCAAGGGCGCTGCGCTGTCTGTGATCACGTCGGCCAGCCTCATGGCCGACCGCGACGCCTGGGCCATCGATGTGGCGCAGTCGTCCATCGTCGAAGCCGACCAGTGGGTCGAGGCGCTGGCCGCCGTGGCTGCTGCCATCGGCGAGACCAATGGCGCAGCCGCGCCGCTGGCTCCGAAGAATGCGCCGGACGCCGCTGCCAAGGCCATCGCGGCCTCGCTGCTCAGCGGCGAACGCAAGGCCGTGCTGCTCGGCAACGCCGCCGCCCACCACGCCCAAGCCAGCAGCCTGCTGGCGCTGGCGAACTGGATCGGCGCGCAGACCGGCGCCACCGTCGGCTACCTGACCGAAGCCGCCAACACCGTGGGCGCGCAACTCGTCGGCGCGTTCCCGAAGAACGGCGGCCTCGATGCCGGCCGCATGCTCGCCGCGGGCTCCGGCCTGAAGGCCGTGATGCTGCTGAACACCGAGCCGGTGTTCGACTCGGCAGCCGGCGCCGCCGCGGCCGATGTCATCGGCAACGCGCAAATGGTCGTCACGCTGAGCCCCTTCAAGGCCAACCTCGAGTTCAGCGACGTGCTGCTTCCGATCGCCCCGTTCACCGAAACGCCTGGCACTTTCGTCAATGCCGAAGGCCGCCTGCAGGGCTTCCACGCCGTCGTGAAGCCGCTGGGCGAAACGCGCCCGGCCTGGAAGGTGCTGCGCGTGCTGGCCAACCTGCTGGGCCTGCCCGGCTTCGCGTTCGAATCGACCGCCGAAGTGCTGGCCACCGTGGGCGACAAGGGTGCCGTGCCCGCGAATGCGCTGAGCAACGCCACGTCCGCCAGCGCGGTCGCTGCCGACGGTGCGGCTGCCGCTCCCGTGGTCGCGAGCATCTATCAGCTGGATTCGATCGTGCGCCGCGCGCCGTCGCTGCAACTGACCGCCGACGCGCGCAACGCATCGGCCGGCGCCAACGTGACGGCTCGTGCCGAGGAGGCACTGGCATGATCGTCGACACCATTCATGGCTTCGGCCAGGGCCTGGTGGCCGCGGGCTGGTGGACCGGCGTGGTCTGGCCGGTGGTCTGGACGCTGATCAAGATCATCGTCGTCGTCATTCCGCTGATGCTGGCCGTGGCGTACCTCACGCTGTGGGAACGCAAGGCCATCGGCTTCACGCAGATCCGCATCGGCCCGAACCGCATCGGCCCGCTGGGCCTGCTCCAGCCGATCGCCGACGCGCTCAAGCTGATGACCAAGGAAATCATTCTTCCGACGGTCGCCAACAAGGGCCTGTTCCTGCTCGGCCCGATCATGACCATCATGCCGGCGCTCGCCGCATGGGCCGTGATTCCCTTCGGCCCCGACGTGGCGCTGGCCAACATCAATGCCGGCCTGCTGTTCGTGATGGCCATCACCTCGCTCGAGGTGTACGGCGTGATCATCGCCGGCTGGGCATCGAACTCGAAGTACGCCTTCCTGGGCGCGCTGCGCGCCTCGGCGCAGATGGTGAGCTACGAAATCGCGATGGGCTTCTGCTTCGTCGTGGTGCTGATGGTCACCGGCAGCCTGAACATGACCGAGATCGTCAACGTGCAGGGCAAGGGCATGTTCGCCAACTTGGGCGTCGGTTTCCTGTCGTGGAACTGGCTGCCGCTGCTGCCGATCTTCGTCGTCTACTTCATCTCGGGCCTCGCCGAAACCAACCGCCACCCGTTCGACGTGGTGGAGGGCGAATCCGAAATCGTGGCCGGCCACATGATCGAGTACTCGGGCATGAGCTTCGCGATGTTCTTCCTGGCGGAGTACGCCAACATGTGGCTCGTCTCGATCCTGACCGTGGTGCTGTTCCTCGGCGGGTGGCTGCCCCCGTTCGAGTTCCTGAGCTTCATCCCGGGCTGGATCTGGCTGGGCCTCAAGACCTTCTGCGTGGTCACCATGTTCCTGTGGGTGCGTTCGACGTTCCCGCGCTTCCGCTATGACCAGATCATGCGTCTGGGCTGGAAGATCTTCATTCCAGTCACCCTCGTGTGGCTGGTCGTGGTCGGTGGCTGGATGCAGACGCCGTTCAACATCTGGAAATAACAGGGAGCGCCAACAATGTCTGCTGCGCACACTGCAACACCGTCCGCGCCTTTCTCGCTCAAGGACTTTCTGAGCAGCTTCATGCTGTTCGAGTTGTTCAAGGGCCTGGCCATCACCGGCAAGTACGCCTTTGCCCGCAAGATCACGGTGCAGTTCCCCGAGGAGAAGACGCCGCTGTCGCCGCGCTTTCGCGGCCTGCACGCGCTGCGCCGCTATGAGAACGGCGAAGAGCGCTGCATCGCCTGCAAGCTCTGCGAGGCCGTCTGCCCGGCGCTGGCCATCACCATCGAATCGGACGTGCGCGACGACGGCTCGCGCCGCACCACGCGCTACGACATCGACCTGACCAAGTGCATCTTCTGCGGCTTCTGCGAAGAAAGCTGCCCGGTGGACTCGATCGTCGAGACGCACATCTTCGAATACCACGGCGAAAAGCGCGGCGACCTGTACTTCACCAAGGACATGCTGCTGGCCGTTGGTGATCGCTACGAAAAAGAAATCGCAGCGAACAAGGCGGCTGACGCCAAGTACCGCTGATTCCGACCAGCCCGAACCCCGTACCAATTCGAATTCCAATGGACGTCAAGACCGGTCTGTTCTATCTGTTTGCCGTGGTGCTGCTGTTTGCAGCGTTCCGCGTCATCACCGCCCGCAACCCCGTGTACGCAGCGCTGTACCTGGTTCTGGCCTTCTTCCAGGCATCGGCCATCTGGCTGCTGCTGCGCGCCGAGTTCCTCGCGATCTCGCTCGTGCTCGTGTATGTGGGCGCGGTGATGGTGCTGTTCCTGTTCGTGGTGATGATGCTGGACATCAACGTCGACAGCTTGCGAGAGGGCTTCTGGAAGCACTTTCCGCTGGCGGCGGGCGTAGGCGCGCTGATCGCGCTCGAAATGGCTGCCGTGCTGATGGGCGGCTTCCGCCTTGGCGAAGCACGCGTCGCCAGCGGCGCGATGGCCGCCGACAGCTCGAACACGCTCGAACTCGGCAAGCTGCTGTATTCGCAATATCTGTATCCGCTCGAGATTGCCGCTGTCATCCTGCTCGTGGCCATCGTGGCAGCCATTGCCTTGACGCTGCGCACTCGAAAGGACAGCAAGTACACCAACCCAGCCGATCAGGTTCGCGTGAAGGCGCGTGACCGCGTGCGCATCGTGCAGATGCCCGCGACCCGCGCAGCCGAACCGGTGGCTGAAGCAGCAACTGCGGACGCGGCAAAGGAAAACAAGGCATGACGCTCACGCTCGGACACTTTCTTTCGCTCGGCGCGATGCTCTTCGCGCTGTCCGTGATCGGCATCTTTCTGAACCGCAAGAATCTGATCGTGCTGCTGATGGCCATCGAGCTGATGCTGCTGGCGGTCAACATGAACTTCGTGGCGTTCTCCCACTTCCTGGGCGACATGCACGGACAGATCTTCGTGTTCTTCATTCTGACGGTGGCCGCGGCCGAGTCGGCCATCGGGCTGGCACTGCTGGTGCTGCTGTTCCGCAACAAGTCGAACATCAACGTCGACGAACTCAACTCGTTAAAAGGATGATCCCCCAGTCTTCGCGCACTTCGTGTCGCTTCGCCAACCCCCTTCGGGGGCGCTGCGAGCAGCCCGGCAAAGCCGGTTCTGCGGCAGCTGCTGGGTTGTGCGCGTGTGATGTGCGGCCCTGGAGCCATTGAAAAGAACAAACGTATGAGTTCAACCCTTTCCGCATCCACACTGCTGGCCGTTCCGCTGGCACCCCTGGTCGGCGCAGCCCTCGCCGGCGTGTTCGGCACGAAGTTCGGCGGCAATCACATCGGCCGCAAGGTCACGCATTCGCTGACCATCCTTGGCGTGCTGGTCGCCTTCATCATCTCGGCGATGACGCTCAAGAGCGTGATCGCCGACGGCGCCCGCTTCAACCAGACCATCTACGAATGGATGGTGGTCGGCGGCCTGAAGATGGAAGTCGGCTTCATGGTCGACGGCCTCACCGCGATGATGATGTGCGTCGTGACCTTCGTGTCGCTGATGGTCCACATCTACACCATCGGCTACATGGAAGAAGACGAAGGCTACAACCGCTTCTTCGCGTACATCTCGCTGTTCACCTTCTCGATGCTGATGCTCGTCATGAGCAACAACATGCTCCAGCTGTTCTTCGGCTGGGAGGCGGTGGGCCTGGTGTCGTACCTGCTGATCGGTTTCTGGTTCAACAAGCCGACCGCGATCTTCGCGAACATGAAGGCCTTCCTGGTCAACCGCGTGGGCGACTTCGGCTTCATCCTGGGCATCGGCCTGATCGCCGCCTACGCCGGTACGCTGAACTACACCGAAGCCTTCGCCAAGGCGGGCACGCTGGCCGGCATCACCTTCCCGGGCACCGAGTGGATGCTTATCACGGTGATCTGCATCTGCCTGTTCATCGGCGCGATGGGCAAGAGCGCGCAGTTCCCCCTGCACGTGTGGCTGCCCGACTCGATGGAGGGCCCGACCCCCATCTCCGCGCTGATCCACGCGGCAACGATGGTGACGGCCGGCATCTTCATGGTGGCGCGCATGTCGCCGCTGTTCGAGCTGAGCGACACGGCACTGAGCTTCATCCTCGTGATCGGCGCCATCACCGCGCTGTTCATGGGGTTCCTGGGCATCATCCAGAACGACATCAAGCGCGTGGTCGCGTACTCGACGCTCTCGCAGCTCGGCTACATGACGGTGGCGCTGGGCGCCTCGGCCTACTCGGTCGCGGTGTTCCACCTGATGACGCACGCGTTCTTCAAGGCGCTGCTGTTCCTCGGCGCGGGCTCGGTCATCATCGGCATGCACCACAACCAGGACATCCGCTGGATGGGCGGCGTGCGCAAGTACATGCCCATCACCTGGATCACCTCGTTGCTGGGTTCGCTCGCGCTGATCGGCACGCCGTTCTTCGCCGGCTTCTACTCGAAGGACAGCATCATCGAAGCGGTGCACGAAAGCCACCTGTGGGGCGCGAACTTCGCGTACTACTCGGTGCTCGCCGGCGTGTTCATCACGGCGTTCTATTCGTTCCGCATGTACTTCCTGGTCTTCCACGGCAAGGAACGCTACGACCAGAACCCCGACGCGCACCATGACGATCATGGGCACGGTCATGACGATCATGGCCACGGCCACGGCCATGACCAGAAGCCGCACGAGTCGCCCTGGGTGGTCTGGCTGCCGCTGGTGCTGCTGGCCATTCCGTCGGTGGTGATCGGCTTCATGACGATCGAGCCGATGCTGTTCGGCGAATTCTTCAAGAACGCGATCTTCGTGGACGGCGCCAAGCACCATGCCATGAAGGAGCTGGAAGAGGGCTTCCACGGTCCCGTGGCCATGGCCATGCACGGCCTGACGACTGCGCCGTTCTGGCTGGCGCTGGCCGGCGTGGTGATGTCCTGGTACATGTACATGATCAACCCGGCGCTGCCGGCGGCGATCAAGCGCGCCTTCGGCCCGATCTACCGTCTGCTCGAGAACAAGTACTACATGGACTGGTTCAACGAGAACGTCATCGCCCGCGCCACGCGTGCCCTCGGCACCGGGCTGTGGAAGGGCGGCGACCAGGCCCTGATCGACGGTGCCGTGGTGAACGGTTCCTGGAAGATCGTGGGACGTATCTCTGGCGTGGTGCGCTGGATGCAGTCGGGCTACATCTACCACTACGCCTTCGCGATGCTGCTCGGCATCTTCATCCTGATGACGTACTTCGTCTGGTTCAAACGCTGAGCCTAGCGCTGGAGAAAAAGAAAAATGGGTTTGTTGAGCCTTGCCATCTGGGTGCCGATCGCATTCGGTGCCGCGCTGCTGGCGTTTGGCCGTGACGAGCATGCCAAGGGCGTGCGCTGGGTCGCGCTCGTCGGTTCCATCGTGAGCTTCCTGGTCACGGTCCCGCTGTTCACGCGCTTCCAGAACGGCACCGCCGCGATGCAGTTCGTCGAGAAGACGAGCTGGATCGCGCGCTTCAACGTCAACTATCACCTCGGGGTCGACGGCCTGTCGCTCTGGCTGGTGCTGCTGACGTCGTTCATCACGGTCATCGTCGTCATTTCCGCCTGGGAAGTGATCACCGAGCGCGTGAACCAGTACATGGGCGCGTTCCTGATCCTGTCGGGCTTCATGATCGGCGTTTTCGCCGCGCTCGATGGCGTGCTGTTCTACGTGTTCTTCGAAGCCACGCTGATCCCGATGTACCTGATCATCGGTATCTGGGGCGGCCCGAACAAGATCTACGCGGCGTTCAAGTTCTTCCTGTACACCTTGCTCGGCTCGCTGCTGATGCTGGTGGCGCTGATCTTCCTGTACAACAAGTCGGGCGGCAGCTTCGACATCCTGGCCTGGCACAAGCTGCCGCTGGGTTCGACCGCGCAGACCTTCCTGTTCTTCGCCTTCTTCGCCGCCTTCGCCGTGAAGGTGCCGATGTGGCCGGTGCACACCTGGCTGCCCGACGTGCACGTCGAGGCGCCCACCGGCGGCTCCGCCGTGCTGGCCGCGATCATGCTGAAGCTGGGTGCCTACGGTTTCCTGCGCTTCTCCATGCCGATCGCGCCCGACGCTTCGCACGAATGGGCCTGGCTCATGATCGCGCTGTCGCTGATCGCCGTGATCTACGTGGGCCTGGTTGCGCTGGTGCAGCAGGACATGAAGAAGCTGGTGGCTTACTCGTCGGTTGCCCACATGGGCTTCGTGACGCTCGGCTTCTTCATCTTCAACGAGCTCGGCGTGTCCGGCGGCATCGTGCAGATGATTGCGCACGGCTTCGTGTCGGGCGCCATGTTCCTGGGCATCGGCGTGCTGTACGACCGCGTGCACTCGCGCCAGATCGCCGACTACGGCGGCGTGGTCAACACCATGCCCAAGTTCGCCGCGTTCGCGCTGCTGTTCGCCATGGCCAACTGCGGCCTGCCGGGCACCGCTGGTTTCGTGGGCGAGTGGATGGTGATCCTGGGTGCCGTCAAGGCCAACTTCTGGATCGGCCTTGGCGCCGCCACCGCTCTGATCTTCGGCGCGGCCTACACCTTGTGGATGTACAAGCGCGTGTACCTTGGCCCGGTCGGCAACGACCACGTCAAGGAACTCAAGGACATCAATGCCCGCGAATTCCTGATGCTGGCCCTGCTGGCCATCGCCGTGCTGTGGATGGGCCTGTTCCCGAAGCCGTTCACCGACGCGATGGATGCCTCGGTGACCGAGCTGCTGCGCCACGTGGCAGTTTCGAAGCTGCCCTCCTGATGCCACGCTGAAGAAGAGAACGAGATGATTGACAAACTCAGCTGGGTCACGATCTACCCCGAAATCGTGTTGCTGGTCATGGCCTGCATCATTGCGCTGGTCGACCTGTCGGACACGAACCCGCGCCGTACCCGCACGTATGTGCTGACGCTTGCCACGCTGGCCGTGATCGCCGTGCTGTCGGGCCTGCAGGCCGCCGACGCCAAGACCATCTATGGTTTCGGCGGCATGGTCGTCAGCGACCCGATGGGCAACTGGCTCAAGTGCTTCGCCACCGTCGCCCTGATGGTCACGCTGGTCTACGGCCGTCCCTACGCGGCTGACCGCGAGATGCTGCGCGGCGGCGAGATGTTCACCATCAGCATGTTCGCGCTGCTGGGCATGTTCGTGATGATCTCGGGCAGCAACTTCCTGCTGATCTACCTGGGCCTCGAGCTGCTGACGCTGTCCAGCTACGCGCTGGTGGCCCTGCGCCGCGACAACGCGGTGGCCAGCGAAGCCGCCATGAAGTACTTCGTGCTCGGCGCCATGGCCAGCGGCTTCCTGCTCTATGGCCTGTCGATGATGTACGGTGCGACCGGTTCGCTCGACGTGAACGAGGTGTTCAAGACCATCGCCAGCGGCAAGGTGAATCATCAGGTGCTGGTGTTCGGCCTCGTCTTCATCGTCGCCGGCCTGGCCTTCAAGGTGGGTGCCGCTCCGTTCCACATGTGGGTGCCCGACGTCTACCAGGGCGCACCGACCGCGATCACTTTGCTGATCGGCGCGGCGCCCGAGCTGGCCGCCTTCGCGATCATCATCCGCCTGCTGGTCGACGCGCTGCAGCCGCTGGCCATCGACTGGCAGCAGATGCTCGCCGTGCTGGCCATCGCCTCGCTGCTGGTCGGCAATCTGGCCGCCATCGCGCAGAGCAACCTGAAGCGCATGCTGGCGTACTCGACGATCTCGCAGATGGGCTTCATGCTCCTCGGCCTTGTCGCCGGCTCGGACCAGCAGGGCACCTACAACGCCCAGTACGCCTACAGCGCCTCGATGTTCTACATCGTGACCTACGTGCTGACCACGCTGGCGAGCTTCGGCATCATCCTGCTGCTGGCGCGCGAAGGCTTCGAGAGCGAGGAGATCACCGACCTCGCGGGCCTGAACCAGCGCAGCCCGCTGTACGCCGGCGTGATGTCGATCGCGATGTTCTCGCTGGCCGGCCTGCCGCCGCTGGTCGGCTTCTACGCGAAGCTGGCCGTGCTGCAGGCGCTGATCGCCTCGGGCCACGCCATCTACATCGGCCTGGCCGTGTTCGCGGTGATGATGTCGCTGATCGGCGCGTTCTACTACCTGCGCGTGGTCAAGGTCATGTACTTCGACGCTCCCGTCACGGCCACCACCGTGTCGGCACCGCGCGACGTGCGCACCGTGCTCACGATCAACGGCGCGCTGATCCTGATCCTGGGCATCGTGCCCGGCGGACTGATGACGCTGTGCTACGACGCGATCGTGGCCACGCTGGCCCACTGACGCGGCCGACCTCGGGTGTCGCAAACCGCGTCGGTCTGGGTCGTTCTGCTGGTGGCCCTGGCGGCCGCCAACCTGCCGTTCTTCAACGACCGCCTGTTCGGCGTCGTGCCGCTGGCGACTGTTTCCAAGTCGCTCGCGGTGCGCCTCGCCGAACTGGTGGTCTTGTACTTTCTGGCCGGCGGCGTCGGGCTGCTGTTCGAGCGCAGGGCAGGGCAGATCGCGGCGCAGGGCTGGGAGTTCTATGCGGTGACCGGCGCGCTGTTCATCGTGCTGGCCTTTCCGGGGTTCACCTGGCGCTACCTGATGAAGCACAGGCATTGACACAGGTATTGATACAGGCATCGAGACTGGCAACGACGACATGACCACCAAGCCCACCGACACCGCCGATTCGCACCTGAAGGAAGAGCTCCTGAGCCGCGAGGAGCTGTTCGAGGGCAAGTTCCTGAAGGCCCGGCGCGACACCATCCGCCTGCCCGACGGCCACAGTGCCACGCGCGAATACGTGCTGCATCCGGGCGCGGTGGTGGTGATTCCGCTTCTCGACGACGGCCGCGTGGTGCTGGAGCGGCAGTTCCGCTATCCGGTCGGCCACGTGATGATCGAGTTTCCCGCGGGCAAGCTCGACGCGGGCGAGGACCCGTTCGACTGCGGCCGGCGCGAGCTGATCGAGGAAACCGGCTACACCGCGCGCGAATGGGCCTACGCGGGGGCGATGCACCTCGCGGTGGCGTATTCGACGGAGATCATCCACATCTACTTCTCGCGCGGGCTCTCGCTCGGCGAGCGGCAGCTCGACCACGGCGAGTTCCTCGACGTGTTCACGGCTACGCCCGATGAGCTGGCCGGCTGGTGCCGCGAAGGCAAGGTCACCGACGCCAAGACGTTGACCTGCACGCTGTGGCTGCAGAACGTCCTTTCGGGCGCATGGGCGCTGGACTGGCAGCCTGCACCCGCACAAGGCAGCGCGGGATAATCCGCGCCATGAAGGTACTCGATCTCCGCTGCACCCACGGCCACGGCTTCGAAGGCTGGTTCGCCTCGAGCGAGGACTTCGAGACCCAGCTGGCGTCCGGCCTGGTCGAATGCCCGGTCTGCGGCGACACCGCCATCGTCAAGCTGCTGAGCGCGCCGCGCCTCAACCTGGGCAATGCCAGGGCGCCGCAGGGGGCTGCCGCGGCTGCTCCCGCTGCTGCTGCTTCCAACGTTCCCGCCGATCCCTCGCCCGAAGCCCGCTGGATGCGCGCCGTGCGCGAGGTGCTGGCGAAGACCGAGGACGTCGGCGAGCGCTTTGCCGACGAAGCCCGGAAGATGCACTACGGCGAGACGCCCGAGCGCGGCATCCGCGGGCAGGCCACGCCCGAGCAGACCGAGGCACTGCTCGACGAGGGCATTCCGGTGATGGCGCTCCCTATCCCGGCGGCGCTGAAAGAAACCCTGCAGTAATAACTGACTGGGGAGCGCGGCTTGTTCAGGCCGTGAACTGGAGCGCGGCCAGCCGCGCATACACGCCGCCCTGTGCAACCAGCGCCGCGTGGGTTCCCTGTTCGACGATCCCGCCATGGTCCAGCACCACGATGCGGTCGGCTTTCTGCACCGTTGCCAGGCGGTGCGCGATCACCAGCGTGGTCCGGTTCTCCATCGCCGACTCGAGTGCTGCCTGCACCATGCGCTCGCTTTCCGCGTCGAGCGCGCTGGTGGCTTCGTCGAGCAGCAGCAGCGGCGGGTTCTTTAGGATCGCGCGCGCGATCGCGATGCGCTGGCGCTGCCCGCCCGAAAGCCGCACGCCGCGCTCGCCGAGGAAGGTGTCGTAGCCCTCGGGCAGGGCCAGCAGGAAGTCGTGGGCGAAGGCTGCGCGGGCGGCTGCCTGCACTTCCTCGGCCGTGGCCTCGGGGTTGCCGTAGCGGATGTTCTCGAGGGCGCTGGCCGAGAAGATCACCGCGTCCTGCGGCACGAGGCCGATGCGGGTGCGCAGCTCGGGCAGGGCCAGCGAGGCCAGCGGCGCGCCGTCGAGCAGCACCCGGCCCGTTTGCGGGTCGTAGTAGCGCAGCAGCAGCTGGAACACGGTGCTCTTGCCGGCGCCGCTCGATCCCACCAGCGCAACGGTTTCGCCAGGCGCGACTTCGAGGCTGAAGTCGCGCAAGGCCGGCGTGCCGGGGCGGGAAGGGTAGTGGAAGGTCACCGCGTCGAACTTGATCGCGCTCCCCGCGACGGGTACCGGCGCGGCCACCGGGTTGGCGGGGGACACGATGGCCGCGGGCGCGTGCAGCAGCTCCATCAGCCGCTCGGTCGCGCCGGCAGCGCGCAGCAGGTCGCCGTACACCTCGCCGAGCACGGCGGTCGCGCTGGCGAGGATGGCCACATAGAGGACAGTCTGGCCCAGGTGGCCGGCCGTGATATCGCCGCGCAGCACCGCCTGCGTGCCCTGGTAGAGGCCCCAGAGCAGCGCCGCCGAGGTTGCGATGATGATGAAGGCCACCAGCACCGATCGGGCCTTGGTGCGACGCACGGCGGTGCGGAAGGCGTTCTCGGTCGAGCCGCTGAAGCGCGCGGCCTCGCGGCCTTCGGCCGTGTAGCTCTGAACCACAGGAATGGCGTTCAGCACTTCGGCGGCGATGGCGCTCGAATCGGCCACGCGGTCCTGGCTGGCGCGCGACAGCTTGCGCACGCGGCGGCCGAACACCATGCTCGGCAGTACCACCAGCACGAGGATGCCCAGCACCTGCACCATCACGTAGGGGTTGGTCCAGATCAGCACTGCCAGGGCGCCCACGCCCATCACCGCATTGCGCAGGCCCATGCTCAGCGACGAGCCGACGACCGTCTGCACCAGCGTGGTGTCGGCCGTCAGGCGCGACAGCACCTCGCCGGTCTGCGTGGTCTCGAAGAAGGCGGGGCTCTGCTTGAGCACATGGCCGTAGACGGCGTTGCGGATGTCGGCCGTCACGCGCTCGCCCAGCCAGCTCACCGTATAGAAGCGCGCCGCCGAGAACACACCCAGCGCCACGGCCACGGCGAAGAGGGCGCCGAAGTGCTCGCGCAGCGCCATGGTCTGGGCGCCTTTGTCGGGGCTGATCAGGCCGTTGTCAATCAAGCTTCGCAAGGCGATAGGAAAAGCCAGCGTGGTGACCGCCGCCATCACCAGGAAGACGCCCGCCAGCACGATCTGCACGCGGTAGGGGCGAAGAAAAGGGCTCAGGCCCGAAAGCGATCGGGGCGAGCCCTTGGCCATGGAAGACGGTGGGGAGGAAGCCATGTGCCGATTCTACCGATCCCTTGCCTCTACAAAGGTAGCCTTGACAATAATTGCCGAGGCAACTAATATTTCGGCCATGAGCGATGCCAACACCCCTCAAAACCCGCCGGTGCCCCCCGGTGAGGAGCGTCGTGCACCCGTCGCCTTCTACAGCCCCGAAACATATCGCGCCGAGGAAAGCATCGGCTACCTCATGCGCCGCATCGTCACTGCGGTCGGCCAGTCGGTCGAAACCCGCATGTGCGAACCGGGCAGCCCCACCTATCCGCAGTGGGTGCCTCTCTACAAGCTGCACGTCGGCGCGGCCACCACGGTGGCCGAACTGGCCCGTGCCTGCGAACTCGACACCGGCGCCATGACGCGACTGCTCGATCGCCTCGAGGTCAAGGGCCTGTGCCGCCGGGTGCGCTCGCTCGAAGACCGCCGCGTGGTCAACATCGAGCTCACCGACGAAGGCCGCGCCGCCGCCAAGGAAGTGCCGCACGTGCTCAGCAGGGTGCAGAACGCGCACCTCGCAGGTTTCACCACCGAGGAATGGGAGCAGCTCAAGGGCTATCTGCGCCGCATCCTCGACAACGCCCAGGCCCTCGCGGCCCGTGGAGATAAAAATGACTGATTCCCTCGCCGTGCGCGCCGTGCGTCGCACTCCCGTCGTCGCCGCCGCGCTGCTGGTTGTCGCGCTTGCCGGCTGTGCCGACATGTCCGGCATCGGCTCGCAGGCCAGGTTGCGCGATGCGGCCTCCCTCGGCATCGCGCCCGACAGCGCCGCCGTTCCGGTGTCGCGGCTCGACAGCCAGTGGTGGCTGGCCTTCGGCGATTCGCAACTCAACTTGCTCATCGACCAGGCGGTGGCCGGCAACCCCAACCTGCAGGTCGCGCAGGCCCGCCTTGCGCGCGCGCAGGCCTCGGCCGATATCGCCGGCGCCGCGCTCAAGCCGCAGGTCAAGGGCGAGCTCGACCTGAACCGCCAGAAGTTCAACACCAACTACATCTACCCGGCGCCGCTGGGCGGCTCCACCCAGAACATCGGCCTGCTGCAGCTGGGCGCGAGCTGGGAACTCGACTTCTTCGGCAAGAACCGCACCGCACTCGACACCGCCATCGGCGCCACCAATGCAGCCGCCGCCGACGCCGACGCAGCCCGCGTGCTGCTGGCGAGCAACGTGGCCCGCAGCTACTTCCAGTGGGCTCGCCTGAACGACCAGCTCACCGTTGCCAAGCGCACGCTGGCTCAGCGCGACGAAACGCTGAAGCTGGTGCGCGACCGAGTCTCCGCCGGCCTCGACACCCGCCTCGAACTGCGCCAGAGCGAAGGCGGCCTGCCCGAAGCCCGCCAGCAGATCGAGGCTCTCAACGAGCAGATCGCGCTGCAACAGCACGCGCTCGACGCGCTCGTGGGCCAGCCGAACGTCACCACCTCGCTCAAGCCGCCGGTGCTCGACGGCGTGAAGCCGATGGCGCTGCAGGCGAACATTCCGGCCGACCTGCTCGGCCGCCGCGCCGACATCGCCGCCGCGCGCTGGCGCGTCGAAGCGGCCACCAGCGACGTGGCCAACGCCAAGACGCTCTTCTATCCCAACGTGAACCTCACGGCCTTCGTCGGCTTCCAGAGCCTGGGCTTCGGCAAGCTGCTGAAGTCGGGCAGCGAGCAGTGGGGCGTGGGCCCGGCCATCAGCCTGCCGATCTTCGAGGGCGGCAAGCTGCGCGCCAACCTGCGCGGCAAGTCGGCCGACCTCGACGCCGCCGTCGAGAGCTACAACGCCACCGTGATCGACGCGGTGCGCGACGCGGCCGACCAGGTGACCAGCGCCCAGTCGATCACGCGCCAGCAGGCGGAGCAGCGCGCCGCGCAGACCGCGGCCGAAGGCGCCTACGACATCGCCGTGCAGCGCTACCGCGCGGGCCTCGGCAACTACCTCAACGTGCTGACGGCCGAAACGGCAGTGCTGGCCCAGCGCCGCCTCGCGGTCGACCTCGCGGCCCGCGCGCTCGACACCCAGGTGGGCCTGGCGCGCGCGCTCGGCGGCGGCTGGCAGCCCCCGGCCACCGCCACGGCATCGGCTTCCTCGGCCCCGCTGAACTGACGGAAACAACCCGGATTCAGCCCGGCCCGACTTCTTCGTCTTCGGAAAGAACTTCATCATGAGCGACAACAACACTCCGACGCCCGCTGCTGCAGCAGCTTCCGCAGCCCCCGAGGCGCCCGCCGGCAACGGCAAGCGCCGCCGCGCCCTTACCGCGCTCGCCGCGGTGGTCATCGTCGCCGGCGGCGGCTGGGGCCTCTACGAATGGCTGGTCGCCAGCCACTACGAGGACACCGACAACGCCTACGTCTCGGGCAACGTCATCCAGATCACGCCGCAGATCGGCGGTACCGTGATGGCCATCAACGCCGACGACACCGACTTCGTGAAGGCCGGTCAGCCGCTGGTGAAGCTCGACCCCGCCGACGCCAAGGTGTCGCTCGAGCAGGCCGAGGCCGCGCTCGCGCAGGCCGTGCGCCAGGTGCGCACGCTGTACGCAAACAACGGCTCGCTGGCCGCGCAGGTCACGTTGCGACAGGCCGACATCGTCAAGGCGCAGAGCGACATCGCCAAGGCGCAGGACGACCTGCAGCGCCGCCGCGCGCTGTCGGGCAACGGCGCCGTCTCGAAGGAAGAACTCAACCACGCCGAGACCCAGCTCCAGACCGCCAGGAGCCAGCTCGCCGCCGCGCAGGCCGGCGTCGTCGCCGCGAAGGAAGCGCTGGTCAGCAACCAGTCGCTGACCGAAGGCACCAGCGTGGCCCAGCACCCGAGCGTGCAGGCCGCCGCCGCCAAGGTGCGCGAGGCCTACCTGGCCACGCAGCGCGTCGTCATGCCCGCGCCGGTCGACGGCTACGTCGCCAAGCGCACCGTGCAGCTCGGCCAGCGCGTCGCCGCCGGAACGCCAATGATGTCGATCGTTCCGCTCAACCAGCTGTGGGTCGACGCCAACTTCAAGGAAGTGCAGCTGCGCAACATCCGCATCGACCAGCCCGTGAAACTCACCGCCGACGTGTACGGCAAGAAGGTCGAGTACACCGGCAAGGTCGCCGGCCTGGGCGTGGGCACCGGCAGTGCCTTTGCGCTGCTGCCCGCGCAGAACGCCACCGGCAACTGGATCAAGGTGGTGCAGCGCGTGCCCGTGCGCATCGCGCTCGACCCCGAGCAACTCAAGGCCAACCCGCTGCGTATCGGGCTGTCGATGGACGCCGAGATCGACATCTCGCAAAAGAGCGGCAAGATGCTCGCCGACGCGCCGCGCGCCAGTGCCCTGGCGCAGACGACTGTCTACAGCCAGCTCGATCGGGGCGCCGACGCCGAAGTGGAGCGCATCGTCGCGGCCAACCTCGGGGGCAAGAGCGGTGCTCCGGCCACGGCCGCCGCACCCGCCAAGGCACCCGCCGCGCCCGCGGGCAACACGTCCGTGGCAGTGCAGGGCCAGCCGGGCTGATCGCGCGAGCGTTCGTCCGGACCTTTCTTCAGTCCAGGTAAACAGCCCGCCCCATGGCCACCGCTGCTCCTGCATACGTTGCGCATCCGCCGCTCGAGGGCGCAGCCCGCGTCTGGGGCACGGTTGCGCTTTCCGCGGCAACCTTCATGAACGTGCTCGATTCGTCGATCGCGAACGTGTCGCTGCCCGCCATCTCGGGCGACCTGGGCGTGAGCACCACGCAGGGCACCTGGGTCATCACCAGCTTCGCGGTGGCCAATGCCATCGCGGTGCCGCTCACGGGCTTCATGACGCAGCGCTTCGGACAGGTGCGCCTGTTCATGGCCAGCGTGATCCTGTTCATGATCAGCTCGCTGCTGTGCGGCCTGGCGCCGAACATGACGACGCTGATCGCCTTCCGCGCGCTGCAGGGCTTCGTCGCGGGGCCGATGATCCCGCTGTCGCAGGCGCTGCTGCTGTCGAGCTATCCGCGCGCCAAGGCGGGCCTGGCAATGGCCATGTGGTCCATGACCACGCTGGTCGCGCCGGTGATGGGGCCGCTGCTGGGTGGCTGGATCACCGACAACATCTCGTGGCCTTGGATCTTCTACATCAACATCCCGGTGGGCATCGTCGCGGCCGCCATCACCTGGGCGCTGTACCACAAGCGCGAGAGCGCCACGCACAAGGTGCCCATCGACGCCATCGGCCTCGCGCTGCTGGTGCTGTGGGTGGGCTCGCTGCAGCTCATGCTCGACAAGGGCAAGGAACTCGACTGGTTCCACTCGGCGCAGATCGTCACGCTGGCGGTGGTGTCCGTGGTCGGCTTCGCCTTCTTCCTCGTCTGGGAGCTGACCGACAAGCACCCGGTGGTCGACCTGTCGCTCTTCAAGCGCCGCAACTTCTGGTCGGGCGCCGTGGCGACAGCCGTGGCCTACGGCCTGTTCTTCGGCAACGTGGTGCTGCTGCCGCTGTGGCTGCAGCAGTGGATGGGCTACACCGCCACGCAGGCGGGGATGATCATGGCGCCCGTGGGACTGCTGGCCATCTTCTTCTCGCCGGTGGTGGGCCTCACGGTGGCCAAGATCGACCCGCGCCGCTACGCGACCTTCTCGTTCCTGGTGTTCGCGCTGGTGCTGTGGATGCGGTCGAACTTCAACACGCAGGCCGACTTCGTGACGATCATCATCCCGACGGTGATCCAGGGCATCGCGATGGCGTTCTTCTTCATCCCGCTGGTGACGATCACGCTGTCGGGCCTCACGCCCGAGCGCATCCCGGCCGCGTCGGGCCTGTCGAACTTCCTGCGCATCACCGCGGGCGCGATGGGCACCTCGATCACGACCACGCTGTGGGACAACCGCGCGACGCTGCACCACGCCCAGCTGGCCGAAACCATCAACCAGGGCAACAATGCAGCCACGAGCGCGATGGCCGGGCTCAACGCCAGCGGCTTCAGCACCGACCAGGTGCTGGGGCAGATCAACCGCCTCGTCGACCAGCAGTCCTACATGCTGGCGACCAACGACATCTTCTATGCGTCGGCGGTCCTGTTCCTGTTGCTGATTCCGCTGGTGTGGCTGGCAAAGCCGCAGAAGGGCGGGGCAGGCGGCGATGCTGCCGCAGGCGCGCACTGACCGAGTCCGACTCCCTCGCAACCCCCAGCCTCCGCAAGGAGCCTGGGGGTTTCCATTTCTGCTGCGCCTGTCGCTTCTACTTGCCCAGTGCCTTGAGCACGTCGTAGCAGGCGCCCATCGTGTGATAGTCGGTCTTGCCTGCAGGACTTTTCTCGTCGCTGATCTTCCCGTTCGCCGGCGTGAGGATGCGGTACCAGGCGCCGTGCCTGTGGTCGACGAAGTGCTCCCAGCTGTAGGCCCAGATGCTGTCGTACCAGTCCCAGTAGCCGGCCTCGCCGGTGCGCACCGCGAGCAGGGCGGCGGCGGCGAAGCTCTCGGCCTGCACCCAGAAATACTTGTCGCCGTCGCACACCTCGCCGTCGGGGCCGAACCCGTAGACCAGCCCGCCGTTGTCCGCGTCCCAGCCGCGGAACATGGCGGTGTCGAAGAAGTGGCGCGCGCGGGGCAGCGCCCAGTCGGCTTTGCGGTCCTGCGAGGCCATGTGGCCTTCGAGCTGCAGCAGCAGCTTGGCCCATTCCGTCAGGTGGCCTGTCTGGAAGCCCCAGGGCTTGAAGATGTCGGTCTTGTTGCCGCGGTTGAAATCCCAGTCGACCGACCAGTCCTCGCGGTAGTGCTCCCATACGAGCCCGTCGGCCAGCGATGCCAGCCGGCCGGTCACCGACTCGGCCACCGCCAGCGCGCGATCGAGGTAGTGCGATTCCTGCGTGGCCTCGAAGGCAGCCATCAGCGCCTCGCAGGCGTGCATGTTGGCGTTCTGCCCGCGGTAGGGTCCTACGCGCCAGTCGATCGTGGCCTCGTCGGCATACAGCTGATGCCGAGGCTCCCAGAAATGCTTCTCCATCAGCCCCCAGGTGTGCTCCAGCCCCGCATGCGCCTCCTCGATGCCGGCCATGAGCGCATGCGCGTGCGCGAGCAGCACGAAGTCCAGGCCGTAGCAGCGGTTGGTGCCGTCCTGCACCGTGGCGCGCCGCTCGTGCCAGTCGATCTGCCAGGCATAGCCGCCATCCTGCTGCCTGTGGGCACGCTCGATGAAGGCGAGGCCGTGCCGCGCGGCCGCGAGGTCGGCGGGCCTGCCGAAGCGCCGGTACGCCGTCGCGTGGTTGAACACGAAGCGCGTGCTGCTCACCAGGTGGCGGGTGCGCTGGTCGTACACCGTGCCGTCGTCCTTGAAGAAATGGAAGAAGCCACCCGTTGCGTCGAGGTTGCGCGTTTCGTAGAAGGCCAGCGTGCGCAGGATGTGATCGGTGAGGAAGTCGGGAGAGCGGAGGTTGGGCATGTGCGGCGATGTCGTTGTTCCCGTGGCAGCGGGCATGCCCGGCGCTTGCCGGCGCGGC
Source organism: Variovorax sp. CAN15 (assembly GCF_030462475.1). Taxonomy (GTDB): domain Bacteria; phylum Pseudomonadota; class Gammaproteobacteria; order Burkholderiales; family Burkholderiaceae_C; genus Variovorax. The sequence goes on along the minus strand of NZ_JASMRZ010000033.1, from coordinate 18,244 downwards.
CTTCGGCGTGATGAGTCCAGTGGCAGTTTAGGTTGGGGCCGCCGAAGCGGCGCGCTGTGCTTTCCCCGACGCAAGTCGGCGCTGCCTGCGCAACAAGCGGGCGGGCTTGGCCATGCGCCGGAGCGCGCTTTGTCGTCGAGGCGACAGTCGTGCGGAAGAAAGCCGCCGGAGCCTTGCGATGGTTGCACTGCAGCATAGGCATTTGCCCCAGTATGCAAGCCGGAGTCACCCACGAACAATCGGTCCGCGCTCGATGGTGGCGCATTGAGACGGACCGCATGACCCACATTCTTTTCACGAACCCGGGCGACCTCGCGAGATGAGCGACGTCATCCTCGAAACACGCCAGCTCACCAAGGAATTCAAGGGGTTCACCGCGGTCAGCAAGGTCAACCTGTCCGTGGTGCGCGGCTCCATCCACGCGCTCATCGGCCCGAACGGCGCAGGCAAGACGACCTGCTTCAACCTGCTCACCAAGTTCCTCGAGCCGACCACCGGCACGATCCTGTTCAACGGACAGGACATCACGCGCGAGCGCCCCGCGCAGATCGCGCGCCGCGGCATCATCCGATCCTTCCAGATCTCGGCCGTGTTTCCGCACCTCACGCTGCTGGAGAACGTGCGCCTGGGCCTGCAGCGCAGGCTGGGCACCTCCTACCACTTCTGGAAGAGCGAGAAGTCGCTCAAGCCGCTGGATGCCAGGGCGCGCGAGCTGCTGGCCGAAGTCGGCCTCGAGGAGCTCGCCGACGAACAGACCGTGAACCTGCCCTACGGCCGCAAGCGCGCGCTGGAGATCGCGACCACGCTGGCCATGGAGCCCGAACTCATGCTGCTGGACGAGCCCACGCAGGGCATGGGCCACGAAGACGTGCACCGCGTGGCCGAACTCATCAAGCGCGTGTCGGCCGGCCGCACCATCCTGATGGTCGAGCACAACATGAGCGTGGTCTCGACCATCGCCGACACCATCACCGTGCTGCAGCGCGGCGCCGTGCTGGCCGAAGGCCCTTACGCCGAAGTCTCCGCGAATCCCCAGGTCATGGAAGCCTACATGGGCACCACTGACGGCCAGTTGCAAGGGGCCCACTGACATGACCGCCGCACTCGAAATCAAGGGCCTGCAAGCCTGGTACGGCGAATCGCACGTGCTGCACGGCGTCGACATGGTCGTGCAGCCGGGCGAGGTCGTCACGCTGCTGGGCCGCAACGGCGCGGGCCGCACCACCACGCTGCGCGCCATCATGGGGCTCACGGGTGCACGCAAGGGCAGTATCGAGGTCAACGGCAAAGAGACCATCGGCATGCCGACGCATCGCATCGCGCACCTCGGCATCGGCTATTGCCCGGAAGAACGCGGCATCTTCGCCAGCCTCTCGTGCGAGGAGAACCTGATGCTGCCGCCCGAGCTCAAGGGCGCGGGGCAGGGCATGTCGGTCGAAGAGATCTACGCCATGTTCCCCAACCTCGCCGAGCGCCGCCACAGCCAGGGCACGCGCCTGTCGGGCGGCGAGCAGCAGATGCTGGCCGTGGCGCGCATCCTGCGCACCGGCGCCAAGCTGCTGCTGCTCGACGAGATTTCCGAAGGCCTCGCGCCGGTCATCGTGCAGGCGCTGGCCCGCATGATCACCACGCTGCGCGCCAAGGGCTACACCATCGTGATGGTGGAGCAGAACTTCCGCTTCGCCGCGCCGCTGGCCGACCGCTTCTACGTGATGGAGCACGGCCGCATCGCCCTGAAGTTCGGCGCGGCCGAACTCGAATCCAAGATGCCCGTGCTCACCGAGCTGCTCGGCGTCTGAGAGAAGCAGCCAGCCGATTCCGTCCACAAGACTTTTCTTCCGTCCCACAAAGATTCCTCCAGGAGACAACGCCATGAACAAGAAACTCGGCCTCATCGCCACCGCCATCGGCATCCTCGCAATGAGCGCGGGCGCCGCGCAGGCGCAGGAAAAAGTGAAGATCGGCTTCGTCACCGACATGTCGAGCCTGTACGCCGACCTCGAAGGCAAGGGCGGCGCCACCGCCATCCAGATGGCCATCGACGACTTCGGCGGCAAGGCGCTGGGCCAGCCCATCGAGCTGCTGGTCGCGGACCACCAGAACAAGGCCGACATCGCCGCCTCCAAGGCCCGCGAATGGGTCGACACGGCCGGCGTCACCATGATCTTCGGCGGCACCAACTCGGGCACGGCGCTGGCCACCGCCAAGGTGGCCGAAGAGAAGAAGCGCGTGTACTTCAACAACGGCGCGGGCAGCTCGGTGCTCACCAACGAGCAGTGCAGCCCCTACACCGTGCACTACGCGTACGACACCGTGGCCCTGGCCAAGGGCACCGGTGCGGCGGTGGTCGACCGCGGCGGCAAGAGCTGGTTCTTCCTGACGGCCGACTACGCCTTCGGCCATGCGCTCGAAGCCGACACCACCAAGGTGGTGAAGGAGAAGGGTGGCACCGTGGTGGGCGCCGTGCGCCATCCGCTGAACGCATCGGACTTCTCCTCGTTCCTGCTGCAGGCGCAGAACTCCAAGGCGCAGATCCTGGGCCTGGCCAATGCGGGCGGCGACACCATCAACTCGATCAAGGCAGCCAAGGAATTCGGCATCAACAAGACCATGAAGATCGCGGGCTTGCTGGTCTTTTTGAGCGACATCCACAGCCTTGGCCTGAAGAACACCGAAGGCCTGCTGCATACCACCAGCTGGTACTGGGACCTGAACGACCAATCGCGCAAGTTCGCCAACCGCTTCTTCGAGAAGACCAAGCGCATGCCCACCGACATCCAGGCGGCCGACTACTCGGCCACCATGACCTATCTGAAGGCCGTGACCGCCGCCAAGACCACCGACTCCGACAAGGTGATGGCGCAGCTCAAGAGCATGAAGATCGACGACTTCTACGGCAAGGGCCAGATTCGCGCCGACGGCAGCTTCATTCACGACATGTACCTGGTGGAAGTGAAGTCGCCCGCCGAATCGAAGAAGCCCTGGGACTACCTGAAGGTGCTGAAGACGCTGCCGGGCGACCAGGTCTTCACGACCAAGGCCGAGACGAAGTGCGCCCTCTGGAAGTGATGCTCGCCCCCAGGCTGCGCGCACTTCGTGTCGCTTCGCCATCCCCCTTCCGGGGGCGGGCCGGCCGCTTCGGGCGGCCGTGCGCGGCGGCCCCCACGACTTTCTGTTCGCCTATCAGGAGTTTTTGACCATGAAAAAGACGTTCGCGCTCTCCAGTCTGTCCCTTGCCATAGCGCTCGCCGCAGGCGCCGCACAGGCCCAGGACAAGGTCAAGATCGGCTTCATCACCGACATGTCGAGCCTCTACGCGGACGTGGAGGGCAAGAACGGCGCGCTTGCGATCCAGATGGCCATCTACGACTTCGGCGGCAAGGTCAACGGCATGCCCATCGAGCTGCTGCAGGCCGACCACCAGAACAAGGCCGACATCGCCGCCTCCAAGGCGCGCGAATGGATCGACACGCAGGGCCTGACGATGCTGTTCGGCGGCACCAGCTCGGGCACCGCCCTGGCCATGGCCAAGGTGGCGCAGGAGAAGAAGCGCGTATTCGTCGTGAACGGCGCGGGCAGCTCGGCGCTCACCAACGAGCAGTGCAGCCCCTACACCGTGCACTACGCCTACGACACCGTGGCGCTGGCCAAGGGCACGGGCAGCGCGGTGATTGCGCGCGGCGACAAGAGCTGGTATTTCCTCACGGCCGACTACGCCTTCGGCCAGGCGCTGGAGGCCGATGCCTCCAAGGTCGTGAAAGAGAAGGGCGGCACGGTGGTGGGCAGCGTGAAGCATCCGCTGAACACCTCCGACTTCTCATCGTTCCTGCTGCAGGCGCAGAACTCCAAGGCGCAGGTGCTGGCGCTCGCGAACGCAGGCGGCGACACGCAGAACGCGATCAAGGCGGCACGCGAGTTCGGCATCACCAAGACCATGAAGATGGTCGGCCTGCTGGTGTTCGTGACCGACGTGCACAGCCTGGGCCTGAAGAACACCGAAGGCCTGCTGCTGACCACCAGCTGGGACTGGAACCTCGACGACAAGACGCGCGCCTTCGGCAAGCGCTTCTTCGAGAAGACCAAGCGCATGCCAACCGACATCCAGGCGGCCGACTACTCGGCCACCATGACCTACCTGAAGGCCGTGCAGGCCGCCAAGACGGTCGACGCCGACAAAGTGATGGCAACCCTCAAGTCCACCCCCATCGATGACTTCTACGCAAAGGGCAACATCCGTGCCGACGGCCGCTTCGTGCACGACATGTACCTGGTGCAGGTGAAGTCGCCGGCCGAGTCGAAGCAGCCGTGGGACTACTACAAGGTGGTCCAGAAGCTCAAGGGCGACGAGGTCTTCACCACGAAGGCAGAAAGCAAGTGCGCGTTGTGGAAGTAATCCCCCAGGCTGCGCGCACTGCGTGCCGCTTCGCCAACCCCTCGTTGCAAGGGGCGCGGGCCGACCGTTTCGGGCGGCCGTGCGCGGCGGCCCCTGCGAAAAAGAAGAAACGGCCAGTGGTGTCCTGAACTTTCTATGAACATTTCCCTACCCGGCTTGTTGAGCCAGCTCCTGCTGGGGCTGGTCAACGGCTCTTTCTACGCCATCCTGAGCCTCGGGCTGGCGGTGATCTTCGGCCTGCTCAACGTCATCAACTTCGCGCACGGCGCGCTGTTCATGCTCGGCGCCGTCCTGACGTGGATGGCCATGGAGTATTTCGGCATCAACTACTGGGTGATGCTGATCGGCGCGCCCGTCGTCATCGGCATCTTCGGCGTGCTCATCGAACGGCTGCTCCTGCGCTGGATCTACAAGCTCGACCACCTCTACGGCCTGCTGCTCACGCTGGGCCTCACGCTGCTGATCGAGGGCGTGTTCCGCTCGATCTACGGCGTCTCGGGCCTGCCCTACGACGCGCCCGATGCGCTGTCGAGCGCCACCGACCTTGGCTTCATGGTGCTGCCCAACTACCGCGCCTGGGTGGTCGTGGCGTCGCTGGTGGTGTGCTTCGCCACCTGGTACGTGATCGAGAAGACCCGCCTGGGCGCCTACCTGCGCGCCGGCACCGAGAACCCGCGCCTGGTCGAAGCCTTCGGCGTCAACGTGCCGCTGATGATCACGCTGACCTACGCCTTCGGCGCCGGGCTGGCGGCCTTCGCCGGCGTGCTTGCGGCGCCCGTCATCCAGGTGTCGCCGCTGATGGGGCAGAACCTCATCATCGTGGTGTTCGCCGTGGTCGTGATCGGCGGCATGGGCTCGATCATGGGCGCCATCCTCACCGGCCTGGGCCTCGGCGTGATCGAGGGGTTCACCAAGGTCTTCTATCCGGAAGCTTCTTCCACGGTTGTGTTCGTGATCATGGTCATCGTGCTGTTGATTCGCCCCGCCGGCCTGTTCGGCAAAGAGAAATGAGGCGGACGGCATGAACATGAAAAAGATATCCACCGTCGTCTACGCGCTGCTGCTGCTCGCGCTGGTGCTGGCACCGTTCTTCGGCGCCTACCCGGTGTTCGTGATGAAGCTCATGTGCTTCGCGCTGTTTGCCGCGGCCTTCAACCTGCTGCTGGGGTTCACCGGCCTGCTGTCTTTCGGACACGCGGCGTTCCTCGGCGGCTCCGCGTACGTTGCGGGCCATGCGATGAAGGTCTGGGGCCTGACGCCCGAACTGGGGCTGATCGCGGGCACGCTCACCGGCGCTGCCCTCGGCTGGCTCTTCGGCGTGCTGGCGATCCGTCGGCAGGGCATCTACTTCGCGATGATCACGCTGGCGCTCGCGCAGATGATGTTCTTCGTCGCGCTGCAGGCCAAGTTCACGGGCGGCGAAGACGGCCTGCAGGGCGTGCCGCGCGGCAAGCTCTTCGGCGTGATCGACCTGTCGAACGACCTCACCATGTACTACGTGGCGCTGGTCATCGTGGTCGCGGCCTTCCTGCTGATCGTGCGCACCATCCACTCGCCCTTCGGGCAGGTGCTCAAGGGCATCAAGGAGAACGAGCCGCGCGCGCTCTCGCTGGGCTACGACGTGAGCCGCTTCAAGCTGCTGGCATTCGTGATCTCGGCCGCGCTGTCGGGCCTGGCCGGTTCGCTCAAGACGCTGGTGCTGGGCTTCGCCACGCTGTCGGACGTGCACTGGACCGCCTCGGGCCAGGTCATCCTGATGACGCTGGTGGGCGGCCTTGGCACGATCTCGGGCCCGCTGGTGGGCTCGGCCGTGGTGGTGCTGCTGGAGAACAAGATCGGCGAACTCGGCAACTTCCTCGCGCGCATCACCACCGTCGACTGGTTCAACACGCTGGGTGAATCGGTGACCATGGTCACGGGCCTCATCTTCGTGATCTGCGTGCTGGCGTTCCGCAAGGGGATCATGGGCGAGATCATCGCGTTCATCGACCGGCGACGGGCGAAGTAGCACAGGCGCGGACAAATGAAAAAGGGAGCCTCTTCGGCTCCCTTCCTGCTTGCGGCGCCGTAATTCAGCGCCTCAGCAATTGCCCTTCTTCGCCTGGCCGGGCGGGCAGAAGTCGCCGCGGTCGCGATCGTGGCCGTGCCGGTGATCGCGCTCGTAGCGGTCATGGCGGCGGTCTTCTTCCCACTCGCGTTCGCGGCGCGCTTCACGGCGGGCCTCGCGGCGCCAGTCGCCTTCGGTCCAGCGCCAGCCGCCGCGGTCCTCGATCCACCGGCCCGGGGCATAGACATAGCCCGCGCGCTCGGGTTGCCAGCCACCCGGGCGCCATCCGTAGGCACGGCCGTCCCAGACCCAGCGGCCCGGCACCCAGACGAAGCCGCCGCGCGGCGGCGGCAGGGGTTCGTAGCGCGGCGGGGGCGGGGCCGTCATCACCAGGCCGGGCACGTTGATGTTGACCGAGACCTGCGCGTTGGCGGCCAGGGGGCTCGCCAGGATGGAGAGCGCGCCGGCCGCGGCCAGCATTGCGATTCGGGTTTTCATGGTGGGGTTCCTCTGCATCGGGATGATTATTTATGGGAAATTTTCCCAACGCGCGTAGGAGGCGTTCGGTTGTCGTCCTTTGTCCGTGGCTACAACAGTTACAGCTTCAACGGCGCCGCGTATCCGGTCATCTCGAGGTAGCCGCGTCCCAATCGCCGCCCCTGCGCATCGAGCAGGTCGCTCACGCCCTCCCAGTACACGCCGCCGGTCGAGCCGCGGCTGTCCAGCTCCTGGTCGTCGAGCAGGGCGCGCACCTCGAAGCTGCCGGCGGGCGTCTGTACACGCCACCGCGTCGGGTACTTCGCCTGCGTCCGTGGGCTGTCCCAGGTCTTGAGGCTTTCGAAGCGCACTTCGTCGCTTTTGAAGATGCGGGCAGTGCCGTCGCGCTGCCGGTATGAGCCGCCGGCCCACAGCGCGCTGCCGTCGCTGCGCCGCAGGTGGAAGGCGGTGAGGGCGCTGCCGTCGTCGAGGTTCATGCCGATCCAGTCCCAGCCCACGGCCTCGGGATGCATAAGCGCCTCGCTCCATTCGTGGTCCAGCCATGCGGTGCCCGCGATGTCGAAGGCCTGGTTCTTCAGCGTGAGCTTGCCCTGTGCCTTGAGCTGCGGCTCGCTGTAGTAATAGCTCGCCTGCGACTCCTCGGGCCCTTTGCGCGAGAGCCCTGCCTTGCCTTGCAGCAGCACAGGCTGCGTGGGCGTGAAGCGCAGGTCGAGCGTGAATTCTCCCGCCGGAATGCGCGCCACATAGATGCCGTTCTCCCGGGCCAGCGCCCAGTCGCGGATGCGCACGTCGGTGTCATTCGCCGAGGCCTCGGCCACGCCGAAGCCCGCGCGCGCGATGCGCTGGTCGTGCAGCAGCACGCGGCCTTCGAGATCGGTGACGGCCGCGTGCGCGAACACCAGGTGCTTCGCCGCGAAGGCCGAGCGCATGCCCATCGCGGCGTCCACCCGCGAGCGGAAGAAGGTGACCTGGAAGCCGAACTCGCGCCCGGTGGATGTCTTCGCGTGGCCGGTGATGTACCACCACTCGGTACGGAGGTCGGGATGGCTGCCGAAGTCGCGCGGGAACTCGAGGCGGCGTTCGGGCAGTGCCCATGCGGCCAAGGGCCCCGATGCGAGCGCGGCAAGCAGCAGGTTCCGGCGCGAAAGGGAGAAGGAGGAGGGTGCTTGCTGCATGGTGTGCCAGTCTACGAATCGAGCCTTGCGGAGCGTGGGGGCAGGCGTGGGCCTACCAGTCTTCCTTCACCGCCAGCACCACGTCCTTGCCGGCGGCGGCGCGGCCCGCCATCCAGGCCGTGATGGTGCCGGCGGCGACCACCGCAGCGCACAGCGCCAGCAGCCGCTCCCATGGCACCAGCAGGTCCATGCTCCAGTGGAAGCTCTGCGGGTTCACCACCTTCACGAGCACCACCGACACGGCCAGCCCCAGGCCCAGCCCGGCGACGGCGCCGATGGCCGTCCACGCCGCGCCTTCGCCGGCTACCACCGCGAGCACCTGCCGGCGCGTGAAGCCCAGGTGCGCGAGCAAGCCGAATTCCTTGCGCCGCGCCAGCACCTGCGCGCTGAAGCTGGCGGCGATGCCGAAGAGGCCGATGGCGATGGCCACGGCCTGCAGCCAGTAGGTGACGGCGAAGCTGCGGTCGAAGATGCGCAGCGAGGTCGCGCGGATCTGCCCCACCGAGGCTATCTCGACGGAGCCGGCGTACGAATCGCCCTGGCCACGCTGGCCGGCCTGGCGCGCGGCCAGTTCGCGCACCGCCGCCTGCACCGCGCTTTCCGACGCGCCGGGCGCGAGCCACAGCGCCACGTCGCTCACGTTGCGCTCGCCGGTGATGCGCTCGAAGTCGCGCGCGTCCATGGCGATGGCGCCGAACTGCCGCGCGTAGTCGCGCCACACGCCCGCCACGAAGAACGAGGCCTGGGCCTTGCCCATGGCAGCCGACAGCGGCGCGAACACCGTGCCCGGCTTCGCGCCGTAGAGCTCCACCATCGGCTCGCTCACGTAGATGCCGACCTGCCCTGCGGGCACCGGCAGCGCGCTCCCCACCAGCGGCAGTGATTGCGCGGCCCCGCCTTCGAGGCTGCGCGCGATCAGCGTCACCGCCGGCCGCGCTGCATCGAGCTGCAGCGGCTGCGTGCGCAGCGTGCCGGTGCGCGCCACACCGGGCAGCTGCGCCAGCGACTGCACGAAGGCCGGCGCGAAGGTGGCGGTGTCGGTGCTGCTGCCGCCGCCGCTGTTGCCCCCGCGTCCGCCCGAAGTGGCTCGCACGTACAGGTCGGCCGGCAGCACCACGTCCAGCCAGTGCGTGACCGAGTCGCGGAAGCTCGCGACCATTACCGTGAGCGCGACCGCAAGGCTCAGGCTCGCGACCACGCCGCTGACCGCCACCGCCGCCGTGCCGCGCATGCGTCGGGCGCGCTCCACCGCCAGCATCGGCAGCACGCGCCGCGAGAAGAGCGGCGCCACGCGGTCGTACAGCAGCGCGATCAGCCAGGGCAGGGCGGTGATGCCGCCCACCAGCAGGCAGGCCACCGAGAGATACGCCGCCACCGGAATGCCGCCGATGGCCGGCAGGTTGGACAGCACCGCGCCCAGCGCGACAAGGCCGAGCGCTAGCCAGTGGCTGTTGCCCTGCGTGGGCGCCGCGCCCAGGCCCTTGAGCGTCTGCGCCTCGGGCAGCGATTGCGCCGCGCGCGCGGGCCACCAGCCGCCGACCAGCGCGGCCAGCACGCCGAGCCCGCCGTAGAGCAGGGCAGCGCTTGCGCTCCAGTGCAGCGTGGGCGCCACGCCCTCGAAGTACCCGCCACCCAGGTCACCACCCAGCACGCGCAGCGCGAACGCCGCCAGCGCCGTGCCCAGCGCGAGGCCGGCCACGCTTCCGATCAGGCCCAGTACCAGCGACTCGGCCAGCACCAGCTGCAGCCGTTCGCGCGGCGTGAGGCCGAGCACGCCGAGCAGCGCGAACTGCTGTGCGCGTTTGGCCACGCTGAGCGCCAGCACCGAGAACACCAGGAAGGCCCCCGTGAACAGCGCCACCAGCGCCAGCACCGTCAGGTTCACGCGGTAGGCGCGCGACAGGTTGCTCACGCGCTGCGCCGCGTCGCCGGGCTCGGCGAACTGCACGCCCGAGGGCCAGTCGGGCGACTTCTGCAGCGATGCGATGAAGGCCGCCCGGTCGGTGCCTGGCGCCAGCCTCAGATCGATGCGGCTCAGTTGGCCGATGCGGCCGAAGAGTTCCTGCGCCGCCGCGATGTCCATCACCGCGAGCGCCTTGCCGCCGGCGGCCACGTGGCCAGCCACCGCGAGGCTGTGCCAGGCGTCGCCGCCGCGCAGCCGCACCGTCTCGGCCTTGCCTTCGCCGGGTGCCTGCGCGGGCAGCCCCAGCGCATCGCGCGCCGCGAGGTTGAGGAACACCTGGCCCGGCGCAAAGAGCGCGAAGCGGTCGGCGCCCGCCGCGGGTTGCGGCATCAGCGCGGGCGCGATGGTCGGCAGCGCCAGCGCGTCGATGCCGATCACGCGCATCGGCACCTGCTGCTCGCCGGCCAATGCGAGGCCTTGGACCTCGACCACCGGGCTCGCCAGTGCCACCCGCGGATGTCGCGCGAGCCGCGCGAACACGGTCTCGTCGAAGCCGCCCTGCACGGCGCGCACTTCGAGGTCGGGCTCGCCGTTGACCGAGCGGACCGCGCTCGAGAACTCGTCGAGCGCCGAGGCGTTGATCAGCTGTACCGAGAAGGCCAGCGCAACGCCGAGCATCACGGCCAGCACCGCGGCCGCGTTGCGCCAGGGATGGTGGCGGAGTTCCTGCCATGAGAAGGTGCCGAGCAATGCGCGCATCGGGCCATTGTCGTCCCGGCGCGTGGGGTGTTCGCCCGGCGTGGCAGGATTGCGGCTCTTTCGACGACGCCCGAGGAATCCGACGATGCGGCTCCTGCCCCATGCCTTGCTGTACCGCTGCTGGCTCGTCGCCTGGCTTTTCGTCCCCCTGCTGGCCGGCAATGCCCTGGCGCAACTGCAGCCGCCGTCGCCGCAACAGCCTCTGACGCTGGCAAGCGATCCCGCAGCCCTCGCCAAGGCTGCACTGGGTGCCGAGCGGGGCACGCTGGTGGTGGGCACGCTGCGCAACGGTCAGGCGGCCTACGGCGCTGCCTACAACCCCGAGCCGCTGTCGCAACCCCGCGCCATCGCGTCCGCCAGCGCCGAGCAGCCGATGTTCGAGATCGGCTCAGTCACCAAGGTGTTCACCGGCCTGCTGCTCGCGCAGGCGGTGCAGCGCGGCGACCTGAAGCTGGACGACAGCGTCGGCGAGCTGCTCGCCGGCAAGGTCGACGGCCTCTCGCCCGCCGTGGCCTCGGTCACGCTGCGACAGCTCGTCACGCACACCGGCTGCATGCCGGTGATGGCCGACGGCGTGACCGGCGGCGCGCCGCTCGTCGAGCAGTTCCATACCTACGACAAGGCCATGTTCCGGGCCGCGCTCGCGCGTATCAGGCTCACTGCCGCGGCGCCGCCCTGCGAGGGCGCATACAGCAACTTCGGCATGGCGCTGCTCGGCCAGCTGCTGGCCGAGCACTACGACACCTCGTGGGGCGAGCTGGTACGCGCGCGCATCACCGAGCCGCTGGGCATGAACGACACCGTCATCACACTCGGCGACAAGGCCTCGCGCATGGCGCCCGCCTTCTCGGGTGAGCGCCGCCAGCCGCTCTTCGACATGCAGGCCTACGCGCCAGCCAGCGCGCTGCGCTCCACGGCCGCCGACATGCTGACCTTCAGCCGCGCCATCCTCGCGGGCGCCGCCGGCCCGCTGGGCCCTGCCGCCGCGCGCATGCTCACCCCGCTGGCGCGCTACGAGGGCGCCGAGATCGGCTACGCGGTGATGGTGCGCGGGCCCGAAGGAGGCCGGCGCACCTACTACCACGCAGGCGTCACCCGGGGCTACCGCACGCTGTGGCTGCTCGCGCCCGACACCGGCGAGGCGATGATCGTGCTCAGCAGCAATGCGCGCGCGCCGATGCAGTCGGTGATGCTGGCCATCGGCAAGAGCCGATATCCGGTGCCGACCGCGGAAGTGCCGATCGATGCGAAGCGGCTCGACGAATACAGGGGCGAGTACCGCGTGACGAAGACCCAGTCATTGAACTTCACGGTGCGCAGCGGCCGGCTGCTGGTTCGGGAGACGGGGCGCGGATACAACGCGCTCACGCCTACGGGCAACGACCGCTTTGCTGTGACTGCCATCGGCGCGCAGGTCATGTTCAGGCGCGATGCGGCGAACGCAGTGGTCGGGGTGTCGCTGGCGCAGGGTGGGAGCCAGCTCGATGCACGGCGGGTGGGGGAGGCTGCCACGCAGCCTGAGTAGTCGCCGGGCTTCGTCAGCCCGCCAGCGCGAGGAGCTGCCCGGCCATCTCTTCGATTTCCGTGCGCATCACGAGCTTGTGGAGCCAGTCCTGCGGAATACCCGCGACGCCATAGAAGGCGCCCGCCAGCTGGCCGCAGATGGCGGCCGTGGTGTCGGCGTCGTCGCCCAGGTTGGTGGCGGCGAGCACTGCTTGCTCGAAGGAGTCAGTGTTCGCGAAGCACCAGAGCGCCGCTTCGAGCGACTCGACGCAGTAGCCCGATCCCTTGATCTGGGCGACGGGCTTCGATGCATGGCTGCCTCGTGCCAGCGTCGCAACCTTCTCGCTCAGTGGTGCCAGCGGCGTGGACGTCAGAATGGCCGCCTTGCTTTCGCCCCGCAGCGCCGCGCGAAGCTGCAATGCGAAGAGCTGAGAGCATTCGATGGCCTCCAGCGCGCCATGCGTCGTGCGCGTGCTTTCGCCGGCCTGCTTCCAGGTGGCCTCGGCGCTCGCCGCGTAGAACATCGGCACCGGCGCGAGCCGCATCAGCGCTCCATTGCCGGCCGTGCGCGGATCGGGATCTCCGGCGAACGGATCGCCCGAAGCCAGGTAGCGGGTGAGGGCCCCCGACACCGTCAGGCCGATGTCGAAGCAGTTGCCGGTGCTGCTCATGTAGCCCACGCTGCGCCAGTTGCAGTAGCGGTTCATCTGGTCGACTGCGTCGAAGCCTTTGCAGTGGATCAGGCTCGCGGCGAGGCGCAGGGCCATCGACGTGTCGTCGGTCCATTCGCCCGCGATCAGCCCGAAGGGGCCGCCGCCGTGCATGCCGGTGACTGGGGCGAAGCTTCCGCGCGAGCGGAACTCGACCGCGGTGCCCACGGCGTCGCCGCAGGCCAGGCCGAGCAGGCAGCCTTGGTAGCGCTCGATCGCATTCATGACTGTTGCTGCCTGAGCGCCTCGCGCGCGGCCATCAGCGCGTAGCCCAGCAGATTGAGCCCCTTCCATTCGCGCGGGTCCTGCGCCAGGGGATTGTTCGCGGCAAGCCCGATGCCCCAGATCGGATCGACCGGGCTGGCCTCCACCAGCACCTGGTGGCCCGTGCCAAGCAGGAAGGCGCCGAGCTCCGCGTTCTGCGAGAACTTGGCGATGTTGCCCTGCGTCACGATGTCCAGGCGCGCGGCGACCCACGCGGCCTCGTCGAAGCCGCGTATTTCGCGGCCCAACTTCTTGGCCTCGCCAGGCGTGCGCGCGGCGAGGATGCGATCGCAGATCTCGTCGTCGCCGAACAGGCGCGCCTTGCCGGCCATCATGAAATGCTCGGCCGTGCGGTACGAGACGCCATCGACCTTGAACGCGGCCTCGAACCACTGGCTGAAGCAGCTCTTGTTCACGCCGGTCTTCGGCGCCTGATGGCCCCAGAAGAGAAGGAACTCCGGGCGATGGCCCTGCGCGAAGTACGCGGGCAGGTCGCGGGTGCTGCGAGGCGTGACGGTGGTGGTGTTCGTTGTTGTTGTCGTCGTCATTTGGAATTTTCCTTTTCGAAGCCGATTTCGAGCACATGCTCCACCGGCAATTGCAGCTCGGGGCTGTCGTCCTGCGCCAGCGGGCGCTGCGCGGCCACGAAGGCTCGCATATCGATGACCTCCAGCAACTCCTCGTGGGCGAACGCGGCCAGTGTGCGGCCGCGCAGACCCAGCTGGATCGCGCGGCGTTCGAGCTTGCCACCCTTCGGTGAATGATCCGGGTCCCATTGCAGGCGCACCTCGGAGCGCCCCACGGCTTCCTGCCAAGCCTCGCGGCTCGGGTAGCCGGCTGCACCGAAGGTCGAGGGCACCGCTTCGCGCACCACGTGCTCGAAGAACGCGCGGCGCAGCCGCAGGCCCAGAACGACTTCCTGGCCTTCCTTCGTACCCCAGCCGCTGCGATACATCATCCAGAGGAAGTTCGGCTTGATCCGGCTCATCCGCGAAAGGCTGAAGTCCGGACCGTCGAGCCGTCCGTGCCTGATGGCGTATTCGCCGATGGCTGGACGGTAGGCCTGGTAGACGACGACCGAGTTCGCGTCGTGGTGGGCGAGGATGTGCTGGCCGCTTCGGGGCCAGCGGGCGCGTTGGGCGAGGTGCGATTCGGTGAGTAGTGGTGTGACAGCGCTGTTGTTCATTTCGTTCTTCTTTCCTTGTTGTTCTTGTCTTGTAATTCGATGAGAGTTGCCCTGTACAACTAATCAAGGGTTGTATAGTACAACTAATAATCCCGCAGTCAAGCTCTTACGTGAACACGCCATCTTCCGCATTCCCGCCACTGACCTTCCCGCGCCCGCTGGTCACCGTCGACGTGGTGATGTTCACCGTGCTCGATGACGCCCTTCATGTCCTGCTGGTGAAGCGGCCCGCCGACACCGATGAGCCCTTTCCTGGCAAGTGGGCCTTGCCCGGCGGCTTCGTGAACATCGACGAGGACGCCACGCTGCTCGACTGCGCGCTGCGCAAGCTGCGCGAGAAGACGGGTGTGGTCACGCCTTACCTTGAGCAGCTCGGCAGCTGGGGCGGCGCTCAGCGCGACCCGCGGGGCTGGTCGGCCACGCATTGCTTCTACGCGCTGATTCCCGCGCAGGCGATGCAGTTGCGTAGCGGTGCGAACGCGGCCGAGGTGGCGTGGTTCGGGGTCGATGCCGCCTCGCGCAAGCGGCTGGCCTTCGACCATGGCGAGCTGCTCGATGCGGCCGTTGCCCGGCTGCGCAGCAAGGTCGAATACACCTCGCTACCGGCCTTCCTGCTGGAGGAACCATTCACGCTGCCGGCGCTGCAGCACACTTACGAAATCGTGCTGGGCAGGGCGGTCGACAAGAGCGCTTTTCGCAAGCGCATGCTCGATGGCGGATTCATGGAGGAGGCCGGCATGGTCACCGGCAGCCTGGGGCGGCCGGCCATGAGTTACCGGCTGCGCGACCGTTCGCAGGCGGCGCTGTTTCCGCGCACCTTCAACTCGACGAAGCAGTAGGTCGGCTCAAAGCCGGTCCGACATCGCGTGCAGATAAGCACGCACCGCCGCGTTGGAGCTCAGCCCGATGGCACGGTCGAACGCCTGCCGAGCCGCGGAGCGCGCACCGCCGGCCGCGAGCAGATGCGCGCGCGCCGCCCAGTACGGCTGGTAGTTCGCCACATCCTGTGCAGGAATGGCTTCCAGCGCCCGCAGGCCGATTTCCGGACCGCGCGCGTTCGCGAGCGCGCAGGCGAGGCTGACCTGCGCGCCGATGCTGGTCCGCAGCGCCAGCAGTCCCTCGTACAGCGACACCAGCGCCTCGGGCGGCACCGGCGCCCCCACGCGGCGTTCGCAGTGGGCCGACTGGATCGCGGCTTCGAGCTGGTAGGCGCCGAGCAACTTCATTTCGGATGCGCGGCGCAGGCAGAGCTCGGCCTCGGCGAGCAGGTCAGGGTTCCAGCGCAGCGGGTCCTGCTGGTCGAGCGGCACGTAGGCGCCGGTGTCGCTGCGCCGCGCGGCCATGCGGGCTTCGCAGAAGAGCATGAGCGCCAGCAGGCCCAGCGGTTCGGGCTCGGCGGGCATCAGGCCGCAGAGGATGCGGCAGAGGTCGATGGCCTCGGTGGTGAGGCCGCGGGGAAGGGCGTCGGCGCCGTCCACGTCGTCCCAGCCGGTGCCGTAGGCGGCGTAGATGCCGTCGAGCACGTCCTGCAGCCGCTGCGGCAGGTCTCGCGCCTGCGGGTATTCGAAGGGAATGCCGGCGGCGCGGATGCGGGCCTTGGCGCGAACCAGCCTCTGGCCGAGGGTGGAAGGCGCGGTGAGGAAGGCGCCGGCCATGCGCGCCGCGTCGAGGCCGAGCACGGTCTGCAGCATGAGCGGCGCACGCGCGGGGGCATCGACGGCCGGGTGCGCGCACACGAAGAGCAGGCGCAGCCGCTCGTCGGGGATGGCGCTGGCGCCATCGGCGGCGTCGTCGACTTCACCCGCGAGCAGCAGCAGGGTCTGCGTCGCCTGGTCCTGCACGCGGCTGTGGCGCCAGGCGTCGAGCTTGCGGTGGCGCGCCACGCTCAGCAGCCAGGCGTCGGGTTCGGCCGGGACGCCGTCCGCGGGCCAGCGCTCGAGCGCGCGGGCGAAGGCATCGGCGAGCGCATCTTCCGATGCGGCGATGTCGTGGGTGCGCGCCGACAGGATGGCCAGCAGCCGGCCATACGACTCGCGCGCCGCACGCTCGGCGGCTCTGTGAACCGCCGGGTCGCTCATCGGCGCACCTTCGTGCCTCGCACGGCGGTGCGAGCCTGCCCGAGGGAGCCCGGCGCGGCGCTCATGCCGCTGCGGCGGCCAGTGCGGTGGCCACGAAGACGGGCCGCACTTCCACCCCGCCGGTGGTCGCGCAGGGCGCGCGCGCCGCCCATTCGAGCGCGGCGTCGAGGTCGGGCACGTCGATCACGAAATAGCCGCCGAGCTGCTCCTTGGTGTCGGCGAAGGGGCCGTCCTGCACCTGGCGCCTGTCGCCGCGAATCCGCAGCGTGGTGCCGGTCATGGGTGGGAAGAGGCCGTGGCCGCCGAGCGAGATGCCCGACTGGCGCACCGCGTCGGCATACGCGATCCAGCTGGCCCTGTAGGCCTGCGCGGATGCGTCCTCGCGTTGCTCGAATTCGGCCGTCGGCTGGTAGAACATCAACATGTACTGCATGGTGTCTCTCCGTCAAGTAAAAGCGTGCTGAGCAGGAGCGCTCACCACAATGACGGCCAGCCGGCGAGCATTTCGACACGGGCTTCGTGCCGAGCAGAACATTTTTTACGCGAAAGCCTCCCGGTGCAACGGTGGCTGCACCGAAGCGAAAAGTTCTCGGCCCGCCTTCAGGCGGCCTCTGCCTGTGCCGCGGGGGCGAACAGGGTTTCCATCTCGTTGCGCAGCCTGTAGGCGGCGGTGGTGGTGTCGATGGCCACGTCGGCCCAGCTCAGGCTCTGGCCCTTTTTCACCGGGCGCACCAGCCTGATGTTGTGCGCCAGCCCCAGCGGCAGGCCGCCCAGGCGCAGCGAGCGCGCGGCAGGCAGCAGCTTGCCCCAGACGGTGTAGCCGCCTTCGCCGTCGAGCATCTCGCCGGCGGCCAGATCGCGCTTGGCGGTGGCGACCACGTCGGCGTTCCAGCAGTTGGCCACGCCCGTGGGTTCGCCGCGCAGCGCCACGCTGGCCACCGACATGCCCACTTCGAGCCCGATCAGGTGCCAGCGCTTGTAGAGAGTGAAGTAGCGCCCGCTCGGGTCGGTGTGGGCGTTGTATTCCTCGAAGCAGTTCTTGATGTACTCCGTCTCGGCTTCGACCGTGACCCACACGCCCATGCGGATGTCGTACGGGATCTTCCGCCCGTCGGCTTCCAGCGACGAGATCACCTCGACCATGCCCTTGCGCTCCAGCACGCCGCCTTCGCTCTTCGGCCGGGTGACGAAGGGAATGTCTTCCACGCTCGCGGGCGGGTAGAGCAGGCCGTCCGACGGCACGGCAAGGCCGGTGGCGTTGGCCACCGCCGAGCTTTCGATGGAAGGCTTGGAGCCGTCGAGGAAGCTGTTGAACATCTTCGGGTTGAGCCCGCCGCGCTTCGCCTGCTCGGGCGTGAGGCCGTAGTTGCCCCACACCGTCTCGGGTGTCGATTCGGTGAAGTGCGGCAGCCATTTGTGGCCGCGCCCGGCCGCCACCACCGGAAAGCCGCAGGTGCGTGCCCAGTCCACCAGGTCGCAGATCAGCGCGGGCTGGTCGCCGAAGGCCAGCGAATAGACCACGCCGGCCTGCTGCGCCCTGCGCGCGAGCAGCGGGCCGCAGAAGGCGTCCGCCTCGACCGTCACGTTCACCACGTGCTTGCCGTGCGCGAAGGCGTCCAGGCAGTGGTCCACCGCCGCGATGGGGTTGCCGGTGCACTCGACCACGATGTCGATGGAGGGCTCGCGTCACGGCCTGCCAGTCGTCGGTGATCCAGGTGGTGCCCTGCT
>NZ_JASMRZ010000032.1 GCF_030462475.1 Variovorax sp. CAN15 | reverse complement strand
CGTGCTGGGAGCACGCCGCAAGGTCCGGGAGATCAATCTGGCGCTGCTGCCCTGCAGCTTCATCGCCATGATCATCCCTCGCTCTTCGGCACTCAGCTGTTCGTAACTCCTGGTCATGCAAGCTCTTCCCTTCAGGATCGAGTGTGTTGCACTTCAGAATTGAAACCGCCCCTACTTTTCTTTGGCGAAGCAAAGAAAAGTAGGTCGGCCGCCGGGCCGAGACCCGGCCCCGGGAAACAACCTCACCCCGAAGCCAGCAAAGCCTCGAATTTGAGAGCAAGAAATTCGACGAAAGCCCGAACCCGAGCCGGCACAAACCTCCCACTAGGCAGCAAAGCATGCAACGGATAAGGATCAGTCTCCCAATCCGCCAGCAACCGAACGAGCCGCCCTTCCCGAATGTCATCACGCACATCCAGCGCAGACTTCAGAGAGATCCCATACCCCGCCACAGTCCACTCCCGAGCCAGCGAAGCATCGTCCACGCTGCGATTCCCATTCACCCGCACCTCCGCCCATTGCCCGTTCTGCGCGAACCGCCACACCCGATGCCGCCGCCCCGACCGATTGAAGATCAGGCAGTTGTGATGCACCAGATCCTGCGGCACCCGGGGCGCCGGATGCCTCCGCAGGTAGTCGGGTGAAGCAGTGAGCAGCGGATTGGTCAACGCAAACGGCCGAGCCACCAGCCGCGAATCCGCCAGCGCGCCATAACGCAGCGCCACGTCGACCTCGTCGCGCATCACGTCCAGCGGCCGGTCTCCCACCGACAGCGACAGCTGCACCCCCGGATGCAGCGCCAGGAACTCGTCGAACCAAGGCAGCAGCGTGCTGCGCGTCAGATCCGAAGGCGAAGCCACGCGCAGGGTGCCGACCAGCTCGCCGCGATCGGCAGTGACCAGCGACTCCCCCTCGTCGAGCAACTCGAAGGCCCGCACCGCGTAGTCGAGCAGCGTCTGCCCCTGCGGCGTGAGGCGCATCGCCCGCGTCGACCG
Organism: Variovorax sp. CAN15; assembly: GCF_030462475.1. Taxonomy (GTDB): domain Bacteria; phylum Pseudomonadota; class Gammaproteobacteria; order Burkholderiales; family Burkholderiaceae_C; genus Variovorax. The sequence goes on along the minus strand of NZ_JASMRZ010000032.1, from coordinate 58,508 downwards.
CTCGAACAGCCGCGCCCCGAGCTGCGCCTCCAGCCGCTTGAGCGTTGCGCTGGCAGCCGCCGGCGTGATCCCCAGCGCATGCGCCGCCGCGGTGAGCGTGCCCGCCCGCGCCGTGTGCACCAGCACCTGCAGATCGGAGATATTTTCAATCTTCATTTGAAACTGTTGCTGATTTCGCCCTACTTATCAAACCAGCCTTGCGATCCTACAGTTCAGCCATCGTCATTGAAAGGTGCATTCGCCATGAAAGCCGTCGGCTATTACCAGCCCCTCCCCATCGACAACCCCGAATCGCTGCAGGACATCGAGCTGCCCGCGCCCGTGCCCGGCGCACGCGACCTGCTGGTGCGCGTGAAGGCGGTGTCGGTCAACCCCGTGGACACCAAGGTCCGCAAGAACGCCGCGCCCGAGGCCGGCCAGGCCAAGGTGCTGGGCTGGGACGCCGTGGGCACGGTCGAGGCCATCGGCGCCGGCGTGAAGAACTTCAAGCCCGGCGACCGCGTGTACTACTCGGGCTCGATCATCCGCCCCGGCACCAACGCCGAACTGCATGCGGTGGACGAGCGCATCGCCGCTCTCGCGCCCAGGAGCCTCGACGACGCGCAGGCCGCCGCGCTGCCGCTGACCACCATCACCGCCTACGAGCTGCTGTTCGATCGCCTGCGCGTGCCCAAGGGCGGCGGCGAAGGCCAGACGCTGCTGGTCACCGGCGGTGCCGGCGGCGTGGGCTCCATCCTCATCCAGCTCGCGCGCCAGCTGACCAAGCTGCGCGTGATCGCCACCGCCTCGCGCGCCGAGACGCGTGCCTGGTGCCTGGAGCTGGGCGCGCACGCGGTCATCGACCACTCGAAGCCGCTGGCCGCCGAGCTGAAGGCCGCGGGCATCGGCGAGGTCGACATGGTCGCCAGCCTCACGCAGACCGACCAGCACTACGCGCAGATCATCGAAAGCCTCAAGCCCCAGGGCCAGCTCGCGGTGATCGACGACATGAAGGTGCTCGACGCGATGCCGCTGAAGACCAAGTGCATCTCGCTGCACTGGGAAATGATGTTCGCGCGCTCGCGCTTCGAGACGCCCGACATCGCCGAGCAGGGCGCGCTGCTGGCCGAGGTGGCCGCGCTGGTCGACGCGGGCCGCATCCGCACCACGGCGAACGCGAGCTTCGGCACCATCAACGCCGCCAACCTGCGCAAGGCGCATGCGCTCATCGAGAGCGGCAAGGCGCAGGGCAAGGTGGTGCTGGCCGGATTCTGAGCCAGCACAATCGGCGGCATGACCGCCGACATCATCGAATTCGACACGCCCCGCCTGCGTCTGCGCCAATGGCGCGACAGCGATCTCGCCCCCTTCTACGAGCTCGCGGGCGACCCGCTGCTGATGGAGTTCCTGCTGCCGCTGCCCACGCGCGCCGACAGCGACGCGGCGGTCGCGCGCACGCGCTCGCGCATCGCCGGGAACGGCTGGGGCTTCTGGGCGGTGGAGCACAGGGAATCGGGCGAGTTCATGGGCTTCACCGGGCTCAACTCACCCATGGCCGAGCTGCCCTTCTCGCCCTGCGTGGAGATCGGCTGGCGCTTCGCGCGCAAGTGGTGGGGCCACGGCCATGCGAGCGAGGCGGCGCGCGCCGCGCTGCAGGTGGGCTTCGAACGGCTCGGGCTGGACGAGATCGTCGCCTTCACCGCATGGAACAACACCCGCTCGGCGGCGGTGATGCAGCGTATCGGCATGAAGGAAGACGTGGCCGGCGCCTTCGACCATCCGCTGGTGCCCGAAGGCCACGCGCTGCGCCGGCACCGGCTCTACAGGCTCGGCCGCGCGGCCTGGCTGGCCGCGCACGGCGACTCAGAATGAATGCAGCAGCAGGGCCGCGCCCGACACGATCGCGAACACCTGCACGAAGACGCGCAGCACCCGCCCGTTGACGTGCCGGTGCACCACGCGGCTGAGCACCGCGCCCGCCACCAGCGCGGGCAGCAGCAGCGCGGCGGCCTGCAGCTGCGAACCGTCGATGCGCCCAGCCACCATCAGCGTGACCAGCGACACCAGCTCGCCGACCAGAAAGCACAGCGCGATGGTCGAGCGCATGGCGGGCGCCGGCTGGTGCTGGTAGACCAGCGCAAGCGGCGGCCCGCCGATGCCGGTCGCGGTCTCGGTGACGCCGGTGACGAGGCCGGCCGCCACGAAGGCGCCGCGCCCGGGCGAGAAGGCCGGCATCATCAGCGTGACCAGCGCCGCCGCGATGGTCGATGCGCCGACGAACAGCGACAGGTGGCTCGCGCTCAACGCCGCCAGCACCCATAGCCCGCCGCCGGTGCCGAGCAGGCGCCCCCCGCTGATCCAGCCGGCGCCGACACGGTCGATCGCGCCGCGTTCGCGCCACATCACGTAGAAGTTCAGCGGCAGCATCAGCACCAGCACGCACACCGGCAGCAGGTCGGGGCGCACGATGCCGATCACCGGCGCGGCGATCAATGCGAATCCGACACCGGTCGCGCCCTGCACGAAGGCGGCGAACAGCACGGCGGCGGAGACGAGAAGAAGATGCTGCGCGCTCACTGCGGCCCCATCCCAAGCCCGAGCCCGCCGTCGGCGCGCGTGCGGCACAGGCGCCGATGCTCGGCCGCCGTCGGATGCAGGCGCAGGATGGGCGCGCGGTCCATCGCCGCATGCGCGAGCTCCGCGAGCCGGCGCTGCAGCGCGCGGGCGTCCCAGTCGGGCGGCCATCCTTCCCACAGGCGCAGGCGTCCGGCCACGAACACGGCGGTGATCTGGTCGCGGTTGCCCAGGCGCACCAGGTCCCAGGTGAGATCGACGGAGGTGCACATTTCGGGCGTGTCGACGTCGACGACCAGGAAGTCGGCCTGCTTGCCCGCTGCGATCTCGCCGCTCAGGTGGTCCAGGCCCACGGCGCGCGCACCCTCGTGCGTGGCATGGTCGAACCAGGTCCAGCCGCCCCCGCTCGACGCATCGCCGATGGCCAGCCCGAAGGCCAGCTTCTGCGCCGCCTCGGCCGCATCCATCAGGCGGAAGGCGTCGCTGCGCGTGGCATCGGTGCCCAGGCCGAAGCGGATGCCCATGGCCGCCATCAGGTTCGCGGGCGCCACGGCGTTGCCCTTCCACTGGCTGGCGACGGGGTTGTAGCTCACGGCGGTGTCGGTGTCGCGCAGCAGCACCAGTTCGGACGGCGTGACGAGCGTGCCGTGCGCGATGAGCACCTGGGGGCCCAGCGCGCCCAGCCGCGCCAGCAGCTCGAGCGGCCGGCTGCCGCGCTGGACCACCGAGCGCTCGACCGACGCGAGGTGTTCGTTGACGTGCGTCTGGAACACGGTGCGCGCTTCGGCGCAAAGGGCCGAGACGCTCGCGAGCATCTCGTCGGAGGCGGCCTCGGGCACCGAGATGGCGAGCGACGGATGCACCAGCCCCTCGCGCGGCCAGCGGCCGAGGAACTGCCCGGCCCGTGCCAGGATCTCCCGGCGCTCGCCGGCACTGCTGTCGTTGCCGCCGTCGTTGCAGATCAGGCCGAGCACGCAGCGCAGCCCCGCTTCCTGCACGGCGGCCGCGATGGCGCCGATGTCGCCCGGCGCGCGCGTGCCCGCGTCGCAGACGGTGGTGAAGCCGCCGCGCAGCGACTCGAGCGCCGCGAGCTTGGAGGCCAGGTAGACGAACTCGTCGTCCAGGCTGGATTCGAGCGGCACCCACACCCGGCGGAATATCTCGGAGGGCTCGCCATAGGCCAGCGACTTGCCGAAGGACTGGGTCAGGTGGTGGTGCGCGTCGATCATGCCGGGCATCAGCAGCTTGCCGGGCAGGGCCAGCGGCGCGAGATGCGGGTGGCGCGCGGCAAGGACGCCGGCGGGGCCGACATCGCGGAACAGGCCGCCGGCCACCAGCACGGCATGGCCGGCGACGGGGCCGTCGCGCAGCATCAGGTGATCGGGAACGAGCAGCAGCTCGTCGGCCGCGAGCATCGCGGCGTCGAGGTCAGGAGACATGTCGAAGAGGAAAAGAAGAAAGGGAAGGAAGCGCGGCCGGGCTCATGCCTGCGAAGCCGGCGCCAGCTCGGCGCGCTCCGCGTGGACGCGGTTGAAGACCATGTTGAGCACCACCGCGGTGAGCGATCCCATGGCAAGCCCGTTGCCCAGCACCAGCTGCAGCGTGTCGGGAAAGCGGCTGTAGAGCCCCGGCACGACGATGGGCAGCAGGCCCATGGTCAGCGCGCCGGCCAGCACGAACATGTTGCCGCGCTCGTGCAGGTCGACCTTGCGCAGCATGTCGATGCCCATCGTGCCGATGATCGCGAACACCACCATCGCGGTGCCGCCCACCACGGCCGAGGGAATGGCGCTGGCCAGGCGGCCCAGCGGCGCCGACAGCGCGATGAGGATCAGGATCGCCCCGGCCGTGGCGGTGACGTAGCGCGAGCGCACGTTGGTGGCGCGCACGATGCCGATGTTCTCGCCGCTTGTGATGATCATCGAGGTGCCGAACAGCCCGCCCGCCAGCGACACCAGCGCGTCGCCGCGGATGGTGCGCGGCACGGCGTCGCGCGGATCGATCCTGCGGCCCACCACCTCGGCCACCGCCACCGTCTGGCCCGTGGCCTCGACCATCGAGATCACGCTGAAGATCAGCAACGGCACGGCCGCCACCACGTCGAAATGCGGCATGCCGAAGGGCAGCAGCGTCGGCGCGCTCCAGAAGGGGCCGGCCGCGACGGCGCCGAAATCCATCAGCCCACAGGCCGCCGCGAGCAAGGTGCCCGCCAGCAGCCCCAGCAGCACCGCCAGCTGCCCGAGCATGCCCTTGAACAGCCGCGCGAACAGCACCGTGAAGCCGATGGTCGCCAGCGCCAGACCGATGTTCGCGGGGTCGGCGAAGGTCGGCGTGCCGGCCTTGCCCGCGATGATGCCGCCGTACACCTTCACGAGGTTGATGGACACCAGCAGCAGCAAGGTGCCGATGACGATCTTCGGAAAGTAGCGCAGGCAGCGCGCGAACACCGGCAGCACCAGGAAATAGAACAGCGCCGTGAGGATCACCGCGCCGGAGGCGGTCTGCAGGTCGCGCTGCTGCGCGATGGTCACGAACATCACGATGGGCGCGCCGCCCGGCACCATGACGAAGGGCAGCCGCGCCCCGAACTTCCATGGCCCGAAGGACTGCAGCAGCGTGCCCACGCCGCACAGCAGAAAGGTGGCGCTGATCAGGTTGACCGTGAGCGCGGCAGGCAGGCCCAGCGCCTTGGCCACCAGGAAAACCGAGGTGATGGGCACGGCAGCCATCACCAGCACATGCTGCAGGCCGAACAGGAGCAGTTGCGAAACGGGCAGCACGGCGTCGACGGCAGGGGCGTCGGATACACGGGACATGATCGAATCCTTTGACCGGATTGGCGCCCAAATCGATTTGGGCGTGCTCGCAAAAAAATCCGCCGAGGCGGGTGAAGTACATTCCGGGACAACGCGCCCAAAACGATTTGGGGATTGAAGCACCGGTTTTCGAAAAGGTCAACGGGATGAGTACCGAGCCATCGCCGCGAGCGAACATCAAGGACGTGGCGCGCGAGGCGGGCGTATCGCCCACCACCGTCTCCCATGCGCTCAACGCCCGCGGCCAGGTGGACGCCGAAACCCGCGCGCGCGTCGAGAAGGCCGCCCTGAAGCTGGGCTACCGGCCCAACCGCAACGCGCAGCGGCTGCGCACGGGCGAGGCGCACATGATCGTGCTGCTGTCGTCGATGCCTTTCGCTGTGGCGGGCGGCCCTTCGCGGCTCGGCTTCCTGATGGAGGTGGCGGCCGTGGCGGCCTCCGCTGCGCTCGACCGGAGCCTGGCCCTGGTGCTGGCTCCGCCCATGGAAACGGGGCGCGTGCCGATGGAACTGCTCGACGTGGACGGGGCGCTGGTCATCGAGCCCTCGGCCGGAGACCCGAACATGGACTACCTGCTGCGGCGCGGCCTGCCGGTGGTGGCCATCGGCAAGCCCGCCGAGGCGGCCGATGCCGCCACAAGCGGGACGGCCATGCCGCCCTACGTCGACATCCATTCCGGGGACACCACCCGGCTGCTGCTGGAGCACCTGCATGCGCAGGGTGCGCGCAGGATCGCGATGATCCTGGGCTCGGCGCAGCGCAACTCCTACCTCGAAGGCCAGACTGCCTACCTGGCCTTCGCCGCCGCGCACGGGCAGGCGCCGCTGCTGTCGCTGGTCGACGAGGCCAGCGGCGAAGGCGGCGGCCGCGACGCCGCGCTGGCGCTGCTGGCGGCCCACCCCGGCATCGATGCCTTCTGCGTGCCGGTGGATGCCTTCGCCACGGGCGCCGTCGCCGCGGTTCTCGAGACCGGCCGGCGCATCCCCGAGGACGTGATGGTCGCCACCCGCTACGACGGCCTTCGCGCGCGCACCAGCGTGCCGCCGCTCACGGCCGTGGACCTGCACCTGGACGAGGTGGCGCAGCAGGCCATCGCGCTGCTCTTCGACCACCTTCGCGGCGATACGGCACGGCGCAAGGTCGACGGGCCGGCGGCGCAGCTCGTGCCACGGCTGTCGTCGGCCCGTCGGGGCTGAACGCGGCGAGGGGCCATTCGAATGGCTACCTGGCCCTCGACACCCGCCACACGGTGTTGCCCACGTCGTCCGCCACGATCAGCGCGCCGCCCTTGTCGAGCGCCACGCCCACCGGGCGGCCCTGCGCCTTCTCGTCGGCGCTGAGGAAGCCGGTCAGCACGTCGATGGGCGGCCCGCTGGGCTTGCCGCCGATGAAGGGCACGAACACCACCTTGTAGCCCGACTTGGGCTTGCGGTTCCACGAGCCGTGCTCGCCGATGAAGACGCCGCTGGCGAATTGCTCGGGCATGCCGCCCGGGCGCGAGAACACCATGCCCAGCGGCGCGACGTGCGAGCCCAGCGCGTAGTCGGGCGCGATGGCCTTGGCCACCATCTGAGGGTTCTGCGGCTGCACGCGCGCGTCGACCACGCCGCCGTAGTAGCTCCAGGGCCAGCCGTAGAAGGCGCCGTCCTTCACCGAGGTGAGGTAGTCGGGCACGAGGTCGCTGCCGATCTCGTCGCGCTCGTTCACCACGGTCCACAGCACCTGGGTGTCGGGCTCCCAGCCCATGCCGTTGGGGTTGCGCAGGCCGCTGGCGAAGAGGCGCTTCTCGCCGCTCTTGGTGTCGACCTCCCAGATGGCGGCGCGGCCTTCCTCGGCCGGCAGGCCGTTCTCGCCGATGTTGCTGTTGGAGCCGACCGTCACGTAGAGCTTGCTGCCGTCGGCGTTGGCGATCACGTTCTTGGTCCAGTGGTGGTTGATGCCGGCGGGCAGCTGCGTCACCAGCGTGGGGCTGGCGGCAATGGATGTCTGGCCCTCGGTGTAGGGCACCTTCACGAGCGCGTCGGCGTTGGCGACGAAGAGCTCGTTGCCCACCAGCACCATGCCGTAGGGCGAGCGCAGCTTGCTCATGAACACCTGCTTCACCTCGGCCTGTCCGTCGCCGTCGGCATCGCGCAGCAGGGTGATGCGGTCGGCGCTGGGCACGCCCGCGCCGGCGCGGCCCATGACCTTGCCCATGACCCAGTTGCGAATGGCGGCGACGGGGCCGCTGCCGCCGTCGCTGCTGTCGGCGGGCCTGGGCGGCTTGTTGCTCTCGGCCACCAGGATGTCGCCGTTGGGCAGCGTGTAGACCCAGCGCGGGTGATCGAGGCCGCGCGCCAGCGCCGTCACCTTCAGGCCCTCGGCGGGAACGGGCGTCGCGGTGTCGGTCCAGCCGACGGCGGGGGCGACGTTGACGGTGGGAATCAGGGTCTTGTTCGGCTCGGCCAGCTGCGGGCGCGGGCCGGTCGTCAGCTCGGGCGCGAGCTTGGCGGCCTCGCCGCAGCCGGCGAGGAGCAGCGCGGCGGCCAAGGTCACGGCAGTGACTTTGGGCCAGAAGGGCGCGATGCGGGTGGGTGCTTGCTGCTGTCGTTCCATGCGTGTTCCTTCATGCGGCACTGATGCGGCACTGATGCGGCGCCGTGGCGGCGGCGTGCCGCCTGCGGCACATCTTCCACAGTCCGGCCCACCGGGGAGTGTCGGCCGTGGGCGCTTTCTGGCGTGGGCGCACCTCATTCGCGCATCGCCGCTACCATCGCCGGATGACCGACGACCTGTTCCGCGCCGRCGCCTACCTGCGCAGCTGCGACGCCCGCATCGTGCGAATCGACGACACCGGCATCGTGCTGGACCGCACGGTGTTCTACCCGCTGGGTGGCGGACAGGCTGGAGACAGCGGCGTGCTGGCCCTGGCCGATGGCCGCGAAGTCGTCATCGCCGACACCCGCAAGGCCAAGGACGCGGAAGGCCGGCCCACCGACGAGTTCATCCACGTGCCGGCCCCCGGGCAAGAGGAACTTTTGGCCGCGCTGAAGCCCGGCGACGCGCTCGCCGCCCGCATCGACTGGGAGCGCCGCCACCGCCTGATGCGCTTCCACACAGCCACCCACCTCCTGTGCCACCTGGTGCCGCAGCCGGTGAACGGCTGCTCCATCACCCCCGAGTACGCACGGCTCGACTTCCACATGACCGAACCGCTGGACAAGGACTCGCTGACCGCCGGCCTCGCCCGGCTGGTCGAGGCGGCCCACCCGCTGACGGTGGGCGCCATCACCGACGAGGAGCTCGACGCCAACCCCGCGCTGGTCAAGAGCATGAGCGTGCAGCCGCCGCGCGGCACGGGCACGGTACGCACCATCCGCATCGGCGGCGCGGGCGAGGGCGAGACGGCGATCGACTTCCAGCCCTGCGGCGGCACGCATGTTGCAAACACCGCCGAGATCGGCGCGATGGTTGTCACCAAGATCGAGAAGAAGAGCGCCAGCAGCCGCCGCGTGGTGCTGGGCTGGGCTCCCCAGGGCGCCGCGGCTGCCTGAACGAAACACCCGGAACTTCGCCTCCACCGACTGCTCCGACTGACGGCATGATCTTCCCGCGCATCCAATTCGCTACGCTTCTGATAGCAACAGCCGCAGCCAGCATGCCGGCCATGGCGCAATCGACACCCGATCTGGGGTCCAAGCCGGGCGCCGTGGTCACCACGCCCCATGTGCGCGCCGAACTCATCGCACACGCCCCCGACGGCGTGACGCCCGGCGCCCCGGTGTGGGTCGGCCTGCAGATCGCGCACCAGCCCGAGTGGCACACCTACTGGAAGAACGCCGGCGATTCCGGCCTGCCCACCGAGATGACGTGGACGCTGCCGGCGGGCGTCTCGGCCGGCGAGACCGCATGGCCGGCGCCCGGGAAGATCCCGGTCGGCAGCCTCGCCAACTACGGCTACGAGAACACGGTGCTGCTGCCGGTGCCGCTGGAGGTGTCCACGCTCTACAAGCCGCCGGTGGCGCTGGGCGGCACCCCGGCCATGGACATCCAGCTCAAGGCCTCCTGGCTGGTCTGCCGCAAGGAATGCATTCCCGAGGAAGGCACCTTCACGCTGGCCCTGCCGCTGCAGGGGTCCACCGCGCTGCACAAGGCCGAGTTCGACGCAGCCCTCGCCTCCGCCCCCCAGCCGCTGGCAAAGCCGGGCGCCGTGGAGGTCGACGGCCACAGCCTGAAGGTGCGGCTCGAGGGCCTGCCCGCCGCCGCGCAGGGCAAGACGCTGGAGTTCTTCCCCGAGACCCCCGAGGTGATCCGCACCGCGGCCGTCTCGGGCAAGGACTGGACCCAATCCTGGCAGGGCGACACCTGGACCGCCACCGTGCCGCTGGCGGATCAGCGCAGCGCGAGCCCCACCGTCATGCCGGTGGTGGTAACGCTGCCCGAGGCCGACCGCCAGCCCGGCCGGCCGGTGGCCTGGCGCGCCGAGGCGCCTGTCTCGGGCGCCTGGCCCGCGGCGGCCGCGCCGCGCGCCGCGGAGGTGCCGGCCGCGCTGCAGGCGGCGCTCGCGGCCAATGCCGCCAATGCCGGTGCGGCCAAGGCCGCTGAACTGCCCGCGCCGTCTTCCACCACCTTCATGGCCGCGCTGCTGGGCGCCCTGCTCGGCGGCCTGCTGCTGAACCTGATGCCCTGCGTGTTCCCGATCCTCGCGATCAAGGTGCTGGGTTTTGCGCGGCAGGCGGGCAACGCCAGCGCGCACCGCAAGGCCGGGCTGGCCTACACGGGCGGCGTGATGCTGTCCTTCCTCGCGCTCGGCGGCGGCATGCTGGCGCTGCGCGCGGCGGGCGCCGGGCTGGGCTGGGGCTTCCAGCTGCAGTCGCCGGGCGTGGTGGCTGCTCTTGCCGCACTCTTCACGCTGATCGGGCTGAACCTCGCGGGCGTGTTCGAGTTCGGCCGCGCCGCGCCCTCGTCCGTGTGCAGCGCGCAGGCCAGGCACCCGCTGGCCAACGACTTCCTGTCGGGCGTGCTCGCCGTGGTGATCGCATCGCCCTGCTCCGCGCCGTTCATGGGCGCCTCGCTGGGCTTCGCCATCGGACTGCCGGCCTCGCAGGCGCTGCTGCTGTTCGCGGCGCTGGGCTTCGGGCTGGCGCTGCCGTACCTGGTGGCCGGCTTCGTGCCCGCCGTGGCCTACCTGCTGCCCAAGCCCGGCCCTTGGATGGGCACGCTGCGCCGCCTGCTCGCCTTCCCGATGTTCGCCACCGTGGCGTGGCTGGTGTGGGTGCTGGGCCAGCAAAGCGGCATCGACGGCGCGGGCACGCTGCTGGCGCTGCTGGTGTGCATGGCCGCCGTCGTCTGGGCGCTCACGTTGCGCGGGCGCACGCGGCTGGTGATCGCCGGCGTGCTGATCGCCTTCACCGCCGTGCTTACCGCCGCCATCGGCCGCAACGTGCTGCAGGTGGTGGAGCCGGCGAAGCTGGCATCGGCCGGCACGACGGACGGGGCCGGCCAGCGCTGGCAGCCCTGGTCCGCCGAGCGCGCGGCGCAGCTGTCGGACTCGGGCCGGCCGGTGTTCATCGACTTCACCGCCGCATGGTGCGTGACCTGCCAGTACAACAAGAAGAGCACCCTGTCCGACGCGCAGGTGCTGGCCGACTTCGACGCCAAGAAGGTCGCGATGCTGCGCGCCGACTGGACCCGGCGCGATCCGGCCATCACCGCCGCGCTCACCGCGCTGGGCCGCAGCGGCGTACCGGTGTACGTGCTGCAGGCGCCGGGCAAGCCGCCGGTCGTGCTGACGGAGATACTGGGCAAGGACGAAGTCCGCGCCGCGCTGGCCGCGCTTTGACCACCGGCGTGACATGGGTTGTCACAAGCACTTGAAGAAACCGTTCTAAGCTGCAGTTGTTGTTTGGAATTTTGTTTTGGAGTTCAAGCTGGCCATGTCTCTTTCGCCAACCGCCGACTCGCGTTCCTTCCGCGCCGCGCGCAACGCCCGCGCCGCCCTGAGCCGGGCCTCCCGCCGTGCCGTCGTCGCCGCAGCCGTGGCGCTGGGCGCCACCTTCCTGATGGGCAGCAACGCCGCCGCGGCCCCCGCCGTGGGCCAGCAGGCGCCCGATTTCGTCGCCGTCGACACCACCGGCGCCAAGCACAAGCTCTCCGATTTCGCGGGCAAGTTCGTCGTGCTCGAATGGACCAACCCCGGCTGCCCCTTCGTGCGCAAGCACTACGGCAGCGGCAACATGCCCGCCACGCAGAAGGCCGCGACCGACAAGGGCGTGGTGTGGCTGGCCATCAATTCCACCGAGCGCGCCGCCACCGACTACCTGAAGCCCGACGCGCTCGACGCCTGGATGAAGTCGCAGAAGGCCGCGCCCACCGCCGTGCTGATGGACGAGGACGGCGTCATCGGCCAGGTCTACGGCGCGCGCACCACGCCGCACATCTTCATCATCGACCCCAAGGGCACGCTGGTTTACGCGGGCGGCATCGACAGCATCGCCTCGGCGCGCGCCGACGACATCAAGACCGCGACCAACTACGTGAACCAGGCGCTGGGCGAGGCCTTCGGCGGCAAGCCGATCTCGGCCTCCGCCACGCGGCCCTACGGCTGCTCGATCAAGTACAAGACCTGAGCGGCAGGGCCTGAGCGCCCCCGCCGCCCACCCGCCGCGTCCGGAGAGTGACAGCTACCTGACCGCCGCAGTCAGGTTGCGGTCGGGGAGCCCGGCCTACCCTTGGCGGTCACACATGCCACAGGGGACAACGACATGAATCCCGCGCCTTCCAACGCGCCGAAGGGCGCTGTCGGATCGCACACCTCCACTGCCTCATCCTCCAAGTTCGCCACCGTCCTGCGCGTGACCGGCGGCAACTTCATGGAGATGTTCGACTTCTTCCTGTTCGGCTTCTACGCCACGCAGATCTCGAAGGCCTTCTTCCCGTCGGGCAACGAGTTCGCATCGCTGATGCTGACCTTCATGACCTTCGGCGCCGGCTTCCTGATGCGGCCGCTGGGAGCGATCTTCCTGGGCGCATACGTCGACCGCGTGGGCCGCCGCCAGGGCCTGATCGTCACGCTCGCGCTGATGGCGCTCGGCACGCTCCTGATCGCCTGCGTGCCTTCGTACGCGACCATCGGCCTCGCGGCGCCGCTGCTGGTGCTCATCGGCCGGCTGCTGCAGGGCTTCTCGGCCGGCGTGGAGCTCGGTGGGGTGTCGGTGTACCTGTCGGAAATGGCAACGCCGGGCCACAAGGGCTTCTACGTGAGCTGGCAGTCGGCCAGCCAGCAGGTGGCCATCGTCGTGGCGGCGGCGCTGGGCTACTGGCTCAACGTGACCTTCACGCCGCAGGAGATCGGCGACTTCTACTGGCGCATTCCCTTCTTCGTGGGCTGCCTGATCGTGCCGGTGCTGTTCATCATCCGCCGCTCGCTGCAGGAGACCGAGGAGTTCATGGCGCGCAAGCATCGTCCCGACGCGCGCGAGATCTTCCGCTCGATGGTCGCCAACTGGGGCCTGGTGATCGCCGGGATGATGCTGGTGTCGATGACCACCGTATCGTTCTACCTGATCACCGTCTACACGCCCACCTTCGGCAAGGCCGTGCTGCACCTGAGCACCACCGACGCGCTGATCGTCACGCTGTGCGTGGCCATCTCCAACTTCTTCTGGCTGCCGGTCATGGGCGGGCTGTCCGACCGCGTGGGCCGCAAGCCGTTGCTGATCGTGTTCACGGTGCTGACCATCCTCACCGCGTACCCGGCCCTCAAGTGGCTGGTGGGCGCGCCCAGCTTCGCGCGAATGCTCGAAGTGGAGCTGTGGCTGTCCTTCCTTTATGCGAGCTACAACGGCGCGATGGTGGTGGCACTCACCGAGGTGATGCCGGTCAACGTGCGTACCGCCGGCTTCTCGCTGGCCTACAGCCTGGCCACGGCGATCTTCGGCGGCTTCACGCCGGCCATCGCCACCGGCCTGATCGAGATGACCGGCGACAAGGGCGCGCCGGGCCTGTGGATGACGGGCGCCGCCGTCTGCGGCCTGATCGCCACGCTGGTGCTTTACCGCCGCAACGTGAACCCGGCCGACGCCAGGCGCGTGCCGGTGGTCTGACCGGCCGCTACCAGCTGCCGGAGGCGCCGCCCCCGCTGCTGGAGCCGCCACCGCCGGACGAGGAGCTGTCTGACGACGAACTACTGCTGCTGCTCGAGGAACTGCTCGACGAGCCGCTGCTCCAGCCGCTGTCCGAGCTGTCGCCGTCGCCACTGCCCGTGGCGAAGGTCGGGAAGACGAACATGAACAGCAGCGCGAGAACGGTCGCGATCGCGGTCGGAATCCATGTCTCGTCGGGCAACGGGCCGGGCTCGGTGATCACGACCACCGTGCCGACCACCCCCAGCACGACGATCCACCGGATCACGAAGCCGAGCGCGCCGCCGTCCCGCCAGGTGTTGCGGATGCCGAAGACGATGACCGTGACCAGGAGGCCCGCGCCGCCGATCGCCAGCGCCCACAGGAAGCCCGGCCAGAACACGTCGCCGCCGACCATGAAGGCGATGCACACCAGCGCCGCGATCACCGCGGCGATGCTGCCGAGCACATAGGCCACTTCCTTCACGCGCCCGCAGAGATACCCCAGGCCGTACAGGAAGAGCGCCGGAATCGCCAGGAACCCCGCCATGAACGGGTTCAGCAGCATGGCGGCCCCGCCCACCGGACCCGCGCCGACCAGGCCGAGCACGAGCCGCCAGTCGCGCGGCCGGCGGGGCGCTTCAGGCTCGATCTCCTGCAGCGACTCGGCCCAGGGCTCGGGACGCTGGATGCGGCGCCCGCGCTTGCCCGAACGCTTGCCGCGCGAAGGAGGCCGCGCGGTGCGGCGCCGCGTACCGACGAGGGGCCCCGCGCCGAGACCGTGCCATGCCCCCACGCCGATGCTCCACAGCATGACGCCGAGGAAGGCCTTTCCTTCTGGCGTGAGGCCTCCGCCGCCTRCAGCCGGTTCGCGCGCTGCCTCCTCATCCATCGGCAGCGGCGTGGACGCGGTGTCCGACGCGAGCGTGTCGGGCCATGCCGGCGCCGCCGGCGCGCCGATCAGCTCCGACAGCGCCCGCACCGCGGCCTGCACGCCGCCCGCGTAGTCGCCGCCACGAAAGCGCGGTGCCATCTGCTTGTCGATGATCGCGGCCGCCTGGATGTCGGTGATCGTGCCCTCCAGGCCCTTGCCGACCTCGATGCGCATCTTCCGGTCTTTCAGCGCAACGAGCACCAGCACGCCGTCGTCCTCGTCCTTGCGGCCCAGCTTCCAGCGCGCGAACACGCGCGTGGCGTATTGCTCGATCGACTCCTGTCCGGTGGTCGGCACGATCAGCACAGCGAGCTGCGCCTGCGTGCTGCTCTCGAGCTCGGCGATCTCCTGGCGCAGCCCGTCGGCATCGCCCGCGCTCAACGTGTTGGTGAGATCGATCACGCGCGTCTTCATCGGCGGCACGGGCACGAGGCTGGTCTTGGCCTGCGCGAATGCAGGGCATGCGCAGATCGCGATATACAAGAAGAGAACGAAGCCGAGCCACGCCCAGGGCTTCGGCGGCCTCTTGCCGGCGCTCGCCTGTGCTGATCGGGCGAACGCGCAGGGCACGGAGTCTGTCAGGAGCATGAGGCAGGATAACGCCTGCCCCATCCGCGCCATCGGGCGCGATCTCAGCCGGGCTGCGCCACGGCCACGGTCTTCGGCTCCAGGAAGGCCTCCATGCCGAAGAGCCCGAACTCCCTGCCGATGCCCGACTGCTTCACGCCGCCGAAGGGCGCGCTCAGCTCGGGCGTGACGCGGTTGACCAGCACCGTGCCTGCGCGCAGCCTCGAAGCCACGCTCAACGCGCGCTGCTGCCGCGAGGAGAAGACATATGCCTGCAGGCCGTATGGCGAGTCGTTCGCGATGTGCACCGCTTCGTCCTCGCCGTCGTAGCCGATCACCGAGAGCACCGGCCCGAAGATCTCCTCGCGCGCGATGTCCATGTCGTTGCGCACGCCCGCGAACACGGTGGGGCGCACGAACCAGCCCCTGTCGAAGCCTTCCGGGCGCCCCTCGCCGCCAGTCACGAGCGTCGCGCCCTGCTCGATCCCCCGGCGGATGTAGTGCTGCACGCGCTCGAACTGCGCCTTGCTCGCCAGCGGCCCGACGGCGGTGGCGGGGTCGCGCGGATCACCCACGCGCATGCCAGCCGCCGCCGCGCGCAGGCCCTCGATGGCCTGCGCCATCTGCGCCTTCGGAATCAGCAGGCGCGTGCCCGCCACGCAGGCCTGGCCGTTGTTCATGAAGGCCGCGCCCAGCGCCATGGGCAGCACCGTCGGCAGGTCGGCATCGTCCAGCACCACGGTGGCCGACTTGCCCGACAGCGCGAGACTCACGCGCTTGAGCGTGTCCAGGCCCGCGCGTGCAATGAGCTTGCCGGTGGCCGTGGAGCCGGTGAACGAGATCTTGGCGATGGCCGGATGGGTGGCGATCTCATCGCCCACGTCGCCGCCGCGCCCCAGCAGCACGTTGACCGCGCCCGCCGGCAAGCCGGCCTCGTGCAACGCCTCGGTCACGACCCGCGCCTGCAGCGGACTGAACTCGCTGGGCTTGATCACCGATGCGCAGCCCGCGGCGATGGCCGAGGCCAGCTTGCTGCAGATGCTCCCGGCCGTGCTGTTCCAGGGCGCGATGAGGCCGGCGACGCCGACCGGCTCCATGCGCACGACGGCGTCGCCCATGCGGCGCTCGAACTCGTAGCCCTCCAGCATCCGCGCCGTGTCGGCAAAGCATTGCGAGGCGTAGTTGCTGACCCATCGCGAGCGGGCCAGCGGGCCGCCGTACTCCTCGATGGTGGCGTCGCAGATCTGCTCGGTGCGCGCCAGCATGGCGGCCTCGAGGCGCCTGAGCATGTCGATGCGCTGCGCTGCGCCTTGGTACTGGCCGCCAACACTGGCTGCGCCCGGCTCGCGGCTTCGATGGCGCGCTTCGCGTCGTCTCGGTTCGCCAGCGTCACGGTGCCGATCGGCTGCCCGGTGGCCGGGTCGAGGATCTCGAGCCGCTCGCCGCCCTGCACGGGCACGAAGGCGCCGTCGATGTATGCCTGATGGATGTTCCACATGGCCGTTGCTCCAGCGCTTTATCAGCCTCGCGCAGCGTCGATCACGGCCTTCGTGAAGGCCTCGGGCGCTTCCTGCGGCAGGTTGTGGCCGATGCCGCCGCTGACCAGCCGATGCTCGTAGCGCCCCGAGAACTTCTTCGCATAGGCGCTGGGCTCCGGATGCGGCGCGCCGTTGGCATCGCCTTCGAGCGTGATGGTGGGCACGGCGATCACCGGCGCCTTGGCGAGCCGGTTCTCCAGCGCCTGGTGCTTCGCCTCGCCTTCGACGAGGCCGAGTCGCCAGCGGTAGTTGTGGACCGTGATCGCCACGTGGTCGGGGTTGTCCAGCGCCACCGCGCTGCGCTCGAAGGTGGCCGCGTCGAAGTTCCACCTGGGCGATGCCGTCTGCCAGATCAGCCTGGCGAAGTCGTGGCGGTTCTTCTCGTAGCCCGCGCGGCCGCGCTCGGTCGCGAAGTAATACTGGTACCACCACTGCAGCTCGGCCTGCGGCGGCAGCGGCACCTTGCCGGCCTCCTGGCTGCCGATGAGGTAGCCGCTCACCGAGACCAGCGCCTTCACGCGCTCCGGCCACAGCGCCGCCATGATGCAGGCCGTGCGCGCGCCCCAGTCGCAGCCGGCGACGGTCGCAACCTGGATCTTCAGCGCATCCATCAGCGCGATGATGTCGACGGCAACCGCCGACTGCTGCCCGTTGCGCGGCGTGTCCGCCGACAGGAAGCGCGTGGTGCCGTAGCCGCGCAGGTACGGCACGATGACGCGGAAGCCCGCCGCCGCGAGCGCCGGCGCCACGTCGACGAACATGTGGATGTCGTAGGGCCAGCCATGCAGCAGGATCACCGGCGCGCCATCGGCCGGACCCGCTTCGTAGTAGCCGATGCTGAGCGTGCCCGCATCGATGCTCTTGAGCGGCTCGAGGCGCCTGGAAGATGCGCCGGTGGCGGCCTGCGCGAAGGCCGGCGTGAGCGCTGCGAGCTGGGCGGCCGCGGCGCCGAGGGCCGTTGCGGCGAGGAAGCTTCTGCGGGGCAGTTGGAACGACGTTGACATTGGATTTCCTGAGTGACTGAAGGTGGTGGAAGGGCTGACAGGTCCCAATGTCGCCCCTCGAACCGCCATTCACCCGGTCCTGCGTATCGCTCTGTATCTGCCGCTGTTTTTCCAACAAAACTTTTCGTTGTGCGAGCCGGCGCACCCGTCACGTCACACCAGCCGCAGCCCCCCATCGCACTCGATGACGGTCCCCGTCGTGTAGCCGTTCTCGATCAGGAACTGGATCGCATGCGCCACGTCCTGCGGCCGGCCCACGCGGCCGACGGGCAGCATCCCGACCTGCTGGCGGAACAGGTCGTCCTTCATCGCGGCGGGCACGCGGTTCCACCAGGGCGTGTCGACCAGGCCCGGCGACACGGCATTCACCCGGCTGGGCCGCAGCTCGCGCGCCAGGCTGCCCACCATCGCCTCGATCGCGCCGTTGATCGCCGCCAGCCCCGCCGTGCCGGGCAGCGAGTTGCGCGCGGAGATCGCCGTCACGAAGGTCAGGCTGCCGCCCTTGCGCAGCACGCGCGCGCCGGCCTGGGCCGCTTCGAGCTGCGGCCAGAACTTGGCCTCGAAGCCGCGGCGCAGCGATTGAAGATCGAGCTGCGCGAACTCGCCCGCGCCCTCGCCGCCGCTGAGCGTCAGCACCAGGTGGTCGACGGGGCCGGTGTTGTCGAAGAAGGCATCGAGCGCGCCGCGGTCGCAGGCGTCGAAGGCTGCGCCGCTCACGTTCGCGCCCATGCCGGCGATCGCTTCCTGCAGCTTGCCGTTGTCGCGGCCGGTCGCGATCACGCGCGCGCCGGTGGCCGCCATGCGCCGCACGGTCTCGAGGCCCACGCCCGACGAGCCACCGACCACCACCACTGTCTGCTGCTGTTCCAAGGCCATGACGACTCCTTTGAATGTCCGATGAAAGAAGGAAAGAGAGAAATAGAGAAAGAGCCTTCAGGTTAGGAACACCGGGCCTATCATTCAAATCGTTTGGAACCATGGAATACATCAACGAAAGTGATTTCAGGCGGCTCGACCTGAACCTGCTGCTGGTGTTCCACGCGCTGCTGCACGAACGCAGCGTCACGCGCGCGGCGCAGCGGCTGTTCATCGGCCAGCCGGCACTGAGCGGCGCGCTCAAGCGCCTGCGCGCCGCGCTGGGCGACGAGCTGTTCGTGCGCACCTCGCACGGCATGACGCCCACGCCGCGCGCGCTGGAGCTCGCGCGCGTCATCGAGCCGCTGCTGCTGTCGCTGCAGCAGGCGCTGCATGCCCGGCCGGCGTTCGATCCGGCGAAGGCCGAGCGCGTGTTCCGCGTCGGGCTGAGCGATGCGCTCGAAGTGGCGCTGATGCCTCGGCTGATGCAGCGGCTTTCCGAAGAGGCGCCGGGCGTGCGACTGGTGGCGCGCGCGGCCGAGCGCACCAACGCGCCGGCGATGCTCGACGCGGCCGAGATCGAACTGGCGGTGGGCGTCTTCACCGACAGCGCCGCGTGGCACCGGCGGCGCGCGCTGTTCGGCTGGCACTTCGTCTGCGTCTACAACCCGGCGCTGGTGAAGGTGCGCGGCAAGCGCATCACGCTGCAGGAGTACCTGCGCCACCCGCACCTGCTGACCTCGTTCAGCGCCGACCTCAGCGGCCTCCTCGACGAGCTGCTGCGCGAGCAGGGGCGTGCGCGCAAGGTGGTCTTCTCCAGCCGCAACTTCGCGACCAGCCCCTTCATCGTGCGGCAGATGCCCGCCATCACCACCGTGCCCACCTTCGCCGCCGCCACGTGGCGCGACACGCTCGGGCTCGCGGTGAGCCCGCTGCCTTTCGAAACACCGGCCTACGAGGTGTCGCTGCTGTGGGCGGCGGCGCGCGACGGCGATCCAGGCCTGCGGTGGCTGGTCGGCCTCATGGCCGAGGTGTTCGGCGAGAAGCCCGTGCGTTGATCCAGCGCGCACCGTGCGTGGACCGGGAGCGCAGCACCCGCGGTGTCCCGGGTGGAGACACCGATGATGTCGCGCCGCCGCGTGCCTGTCCTGCGGAAGCGCTTGCGTGCGCCCTCCACGGATCGAGCGCTGCAGCGAGGCCCCGCGCGTTCCAGCGGCGCGAGGCCAGGGGCGCAACGGCTCAGGCGATGCTTGCGCACTAGGCTCTGCGGCCTTCCTCTTGTTTGCGAGCCTTGGACTTCCTGGCAAAGAGTCCCTCGCACAGGCCGCGAAGCCAGCGATTCGCGGGGTCCTGGTTGTAGCGCGCGTGCCAGTGCTGCTTGACGGTGAATGGCGGCACGGGCACCGGGCAGTCGAACACCGCGAGCCCGTTGGTGCGCGCCAGCGTCTCGCCGATCTGGCGGGGCACGGTGGCAATGAGGTCGGTGGTCGAGACGATGGCGGCCAGGCCCAGGAAGCCGGGCAGCTCCAGCAGGATGCGCCGTTCGACGCGGTGCCGAAGCAGCGCCGCCTCCAGCAACTGCACGCCCGTGCCGCCGACGATGCCGATGTGCGCCTCGGCCCTGTAGTCGCGCAGGCCCATGCCCTTCGCGCCGACGCGCGGATGCCGTGCATTCACCAGGCACACCCAATCCTGCGGATACAGCACCTGTTGATAGAAGCCTGATTCGAGCCATGGCACCAGTCCGATCGCGAGGTCGGCCTGACCGGACTGCAGCGCCTGCCCGGTCTGCTCGTCGATGCGCGCGGCCTCCAGGCGAATGCCCGGGCCCACGGCGCGCACATGGGCCAGCAGTTGCGGCAGCAGCGTGATGTGGCTGGCATCCGTCATGCAGATGCGAAAGCGCCTTGTGGCGCTCGACGGATCGAACACTTCCTGCGGCGCGGCCACGCGGCGCAGCGCCGCCAGTGCCTCGCGCGCCGGAACGATCAGCTCGTCCGCGCGCGGCGTCGGCTGCATGCCTGCGGCGGTACGCACGAACAGCTCGTCGCCCAGGTGCCTGCGCAGCCGGCCCAGCCAGTTGCTCACCGTCGGCTGGCTCTGGCCGAGCTGGTCGGCCGCGCGCGTCACGCTCTGCGTGGTGTAGATCAGGTCGAACAGGCGCAGCAGCTTGAGGCTGAGCAGGCCCGCGCTCGCATCGAGGTTGTCGTCATCGGCATTCATTTCAAAACGGAATGTAGACCATTCGCCCCATGTCATGGACGAGATGTTCACCGAAACCTATCTTCACGGCATCCATTCGAGACACCCCTTCGAGAGACAGGCATGAAGATCTATTTCCTGGGCGCTGGCGCCCTCGGCTGCGCCATCGGCGGCACGCTCGCCGCCGGCGGGTCGGACGTCACGCTCGTCGACCCTTTCCAGGCGCACGTCGACGCCATCAACCGCGACGGACTCCTCATGAAGGAAGGCGATTCGGAGCGCCGCGTCAAGGTGCGCGCAGCGACCAGCGTCGAGGGCCTGCCGCCGGCCGACCTGGTGATCGTGCTGGTCAAATCCTTCCATACGCGCTCGGCCATCGAAGGCGCGCTGTCGATCGTCGGACCCGACACCGCGCTGATGTCGCTGCAGAACGGCATGGGCCACGAAGAGATCCTGGCCGACGTCGCCGGCCGCGCGCACGTGCTCGCCGGCAAGACCTACGTCGGCGGCGTCCTGCTCGGCCCGGGCCGCGTCATTGCCGGCACGCGCGGCAAGCGCACGGTGATCGGTGAACTCGACGGCAGCCTGAGCGAACGCGCCAGGGCCATCGCGGCCGAGTTCGAGCGCGCCCAACTCCCTTGCGAGGTCAGCGACAACATCATGGGCGTGATGTGGGACAAGCTGCTCATCAACGTCTCGACCGGCGCGCTCAGCGGTATCACGGGCCAGGTGTACGGCAGCCTCTACGGGGTGCCCGAGATCGAGGCCACGGCCATCGCTGCCGTGGCTGAGGCCATGGCCGTCGCGCGGGCCATCGGCGTGAAACTTTCGATCAAATCGCCGCGCGATGCATGGGTGATGGCCGCCGAAGGCCTGCCCTACGAGTTCAAGACCTCGATGCTGCAGAGCCTGGAGAAAGGCTCCGTCACCGAGATCGACTTCATCAACGGCGCGGTGGTGCGCGCAGGGCTCGAGCACAAGGTGCCGACGCCGGTCAACCAGACCCTGGTTGCGGCCATCAAGGGCATCGAACGCCGGCTGGAGGCGAAATGAGCACGCCGCGCGCCTATGTGGAGCACGTCGCCATCTGGGTGAAGGACATCCACTGGCACATCAGGTTCTTCCACGACGTCTGCGGCATGACGATGCGCGAAGTGCAGGGCACGCTCGAAGAGCCGGTGCAGTACTGGACCCTCGGCGGCATGCAGTTCATGGCCAAGCCGGACCACGCAGGGCCTGAAGGCCGCCTCGGCCATATCGGCGTGATGTGCGAAGACCTCGAAGCCGCGCTCGCCGCCGCGCAGGCCTTCGGCGTGACCGAGATGCCGCAGGGCCGCAACTGGCTGCGCCTGCCGGACGGCCTGGCCGTCGAATTCATCCAGGCCAGCGCCGGCGCCGTGGCGCGCGCGCTCGCCATCGATCCCCGCGCCTGAAGAACAGTCACCAATACAGAGAGACACACACCATGACCGCCTTGACCATCGAAGACAAGTACTGGGACGACGCTGTCGTCGGCCAGGAGTGCATCAGCCCGCCCTATGAAGTGACGGAGGCGCGCGTGATGGCGTATGCCGACCTCACCGGCGACCACACCCCCGTTCACACCGACGAAGCCTACGCGCGCACCACGCCCTTCGGCACCCGCGTGGCGCACGGGCTGTTCGGCCTGTCGGTGGCCGACGGGCTCAAGACGAAGAGCGACATGCGCTTCATGCCGGGCATGTCCCTCGGCTGGGAATGGAGCTTCGTGGCCCCCATCAAGCTCGGCGACACGGTGCGCGTGAAATTCCACGTCGGCAGCAAGCGCGAATCGAAGAGCAAGCCGGGCTGGGGCATCCTCGTGCTGCCGTCCGAACTCATCAACCAGCGCGACGAGGTCGTGCAAAAGGGCGAGCACCGCGTGATGGTGCCGAGGAAGCCGGCATGAGCACGTCACCGAAACAGGCGCTGCCGCTGGCAGGCTTGCGCGTCATCGACTACAGCCACTTCCTGGCCGGCCCCTACGTCGGCCGCTGCCTTGCCGCGCTCGGTGCGGAAGTCATCAAGGTCGAGCGCCCCGGCACGGGCGACGCCGGGCGCCAGCACGCGTGGTTCGTCGGCGACCACAGCGGCTACTTCCTGCAACAGAACATGGGCAAGAAGGGCCTCAGCGTGAACACGAAGGACCCACGCGGCCGGGCCTTGATGAAGAAGCTGGTCGACAGCGCCGACGTGTTCGTCGAGAACTACCGCCCCGGCGCCCTCGACAAGCTGGGCCTGGGCTATGCCGAACTCGCCGAGACCAATCCTGGCCTGGTGTACTGCTCGATCTCGGCCTATGGCCACACCGGCCCCGACTCGCACCGCGCCGGCTTCGGCCTGATCGCGGAAGCGAAGAGCGGCATCATGCAGATGGTCGGCAATCCGGGCGAAGCACCACCGCTGCTGCGCATCTCGCTGGGCGACATGTACACCGGCATCCACGCGGTCGCCGCAATCAACGCGGCGCTGCTGGGGCGGGTGAAGTCCGGCCGCGGGCAGCACATCGACATGGCGCTGTACGACACGCTGGTGTCCATGCACGAGTACGCGGTGCAGTGCTACACGCTCTCCAATGGCCAGGAGGTGCCGGTGCAGACCGGGCACGACATGCCCAATTCCACGCTCTACGGCGTGTTCCGCGCGCAGGACGGCGACCTCGTGATCGCCGCGCAGGTGGACGACGCCTGGAAGCGCTTTGCCGCGCTGGTCGAGCAGAACGGCGGCCCCGCGGGTTTCGGCAGCGACACGCGGCTGCACGCTTCGGCCGGGCGCAATGCACATCGCGCCGGGATCCTCGAGGTGGTGAAGCCGTGGGTTGCTGCGCGGCCGGTCGCGCAGGTGCTGAAGATGCTGGACGGCATCGACGTGCCGGCCGCCAAGGTTCAGCGCATCGACGAAGTGCTGGCCGATCTGCAGATCCGCGCGCGCGGCATGGTGATCGAGCAGGAGCATCCGGTGCTCGGAAAGATCCGCCTGCCGAACCTGCCCTTCCACATGTCGGGCTGCGACACCTCGGTCACGCAGGTGGCGCCCGAACTGGGCGAGCACAACGCGGAAATCGCGGCGAGCCTCGGTTTCGACGCCGCGCAGATCGCCGAGATGCAGGCCGACGGCGTGCTCTACAGCAAGTAAGGAAGCAGCCATGACCGACAAGTACGCCGTGATCGGCAACCCGATAGGACACACCAAGTCGCCGATGATCCACGGCAGCTTCGCGCAGGCGACCGGCCAGGACATCGACTACAGCGCAATCGAAGGCTCGCTGGAGCGCTTCGCCGACGACGTGCACGCATTCCACAAGGCGGGCGGACGTGGAATGAACGTCACCGCCCCGTTCAAGCTGCAGGCCTATGCACTGGCCACCGAGCGGCTCGAACGCGCCGAGCTCGCCGGCGCCACCAACGCGCTGAAGTTCGAAGGCGAACGCATCCTTGCCGACAACTTCGACGGCGTGGGCCTGACCAACGACATTCAGCGCAACCTGGGCTTCCCGCTCGAGGGCGCGCGCATGCTGGTGCTCGGCGCGGGCGGCGCGGTGCGTGGCGCACTGCAGCCGTTTCTCGCGCAACAACCGGCCGTGGTGGTGCTGGCGAACCGCACGGAGGCCAAGGCCGTCGACCTCGCGAAACAGTTTGCCGGGCATGGCCGCGTGCAAGGCTGCGGCTACGGCGATCTGGCGGGCGAGCAATTCGACATCGTCATCAACGGCACCTCCGCGAGCCTCAGGGCCGAATTACCGCCCCTGCCCGCACAGGCGCTGCAGGGTGCGAGGCTGGCCTACGAGCTGGCCTACGGCAAGGGCCTGACGCCCTTCCTGCGCCTGGCGCAGAACGCCGGCGTGCCGAAGCTGGCCGACGGCGTCGGCATGCTCGTGGAACAGGCGGCGGAAGCCTTCCTGTGGTGGCGCGGCGTGCGGCCCGACACGCGCAGCCTCATCGACCGAATGACCATCCCCCTGGTCTGACCCGACGACTGGAGACAGCCACATGAAGATCCTCATGCTGCACGGCATCAACCACAACATGTTCGGCAAGCGCGACCCCAAGCAATACGGCACGGTGACGCTGGCCGAGATCGACGCGCAATTGCAGGCACTCGGCAAGGAACTGGGCGCCGAGGTCGAGAGCTTCCAGACCAACAGCGAGGGCGAGATGTGCGAGCGCATCCATCGCGCCTTTGCCGACGGCGTGGACGCGGTGCTCATCAACGCCGGCGCATGGACGCACTACAGCTACGGCATCCGCGACGCGCTGGCGATCCTCACGGTGCCCGTGGTCGAACTGCACATGTCGAACATCCACGCGCGCGAGGCGTTCCGCCATCACTCGGTGTTCGCCGAGATCGTGAAAGGACAGATCTGCGGCTTTGGCGTGGACAGCTACCTGCTCGGCCTGCGCGCGGCGGTGACGGCGGCGCGAGGCTGAACCAGCGAGCCGAGGTGCCTGCGACAATGGGGGAATGCCTTTCGCCCCCCTGCAAAACGACACTTTCCTGCGTGCCTGCTGGCGCCAGGCCACCGACCACACGCCCGTCTGGCTGATGCGCCAGGCCGGCCGCTACCTGCCGGAATACGTGGCCACCCGCGCCAAGGCGGGCAGCTTCATGGGGCTGGCCACCAACACCGGCTACGCCACCGAGGTCACGCTGCAGCCGCTGGAGCGCTATCCGCTGGACGCGGCCATTCTTTTCTCCGACATCCTGACGGTGCCCGACGCGATGGGCCTGGGCCTGTCGTTCGAGGCCGGCGAGGGCCCGCGCTTCGCGCGTCCGGTGCGCGACGAGGCGGCGGTGGCGGCGCTCGAAGTGCCCGACATGGAAAAGCTGCGCTATGTGTTCGACGCCGTGGCATCCGTCCGCAAGGCGCTGAACGGCCGGGTGCCGCTGATCGGCTTCTCGGGCAGCCCGTGGACGCTGGCCTGCTACATGGTGGAAGGCGCCGGCTCCAGCGACTACCGGCTGGTGAAGAGCATGCTCTACGGCCGCCCCGACCTCATGCACCGCGTGCTGACCGTGAATGCCGACTCGGTGGCCGCGTACCTCAACGCCCAGATCGATGCCGGCGCGCAGGCCGTGATGGTGTTCGACAGCTGGGGCGGCGTGCTGGCCGACGGCGCGTTCCAGGAATTCAGCCTCGCCTACACGACCCGCGTGCTGGCCGGCCTCAAGCGCACCGGCGCCGACGGCCAGCCGGTGCCACGCATCGTGTTCACCAAGGGCGGCGGCCTGTGGCTGGACGACATGCGCGCGCTCGACTGCCAGGTGCTGGGCGTCGACTGGACCGTGAACCTCGCCGCCGCGCGCCGCCGGGTCGCCGAGGGCACGGACGGCAAGGCCAAGGCGCTGCAGGGCAACATCGACCCCAACGTGCTGTTCGCGCCGCCCGCGCGGATCGAGGCCGAGGTGGGCAAGGTGCTCGAAGCCTTCGGCAAGCCGCACGCCGACCCCGCGACACAGGGCCCGACGCACATCTTCAACCTGGGCCACGGCATCAGCCAGTTCACGCCGACGGAGAACGTGGCGGCGCTGGTGGCGGCGGTGCATGCGAAGTCGCGGGCGATGCGGGCCTGAGCGGGCCTGAGACTGTTAACAGCGGGAGCCGGCCCAGCGCCGTTGCGGCGGCCCGGAAAAGCGGTTCGCGGCGGTTTGTCAAGCGCAAAAACGGTATACGCAACCGCACTTATGCACAAAACACGTGTTGCAGTGCGCAAGATTTCCGGGTTACCCATCTTCCTTGCTTCCAAAGAGATAGCAAAGCTAAGTCATTGATTTATATAGGATTTGAACTTTGCTTTTTTTCCGGGCATTCCAGCCGGAGCCTTGATTTTCAAGGCTTGGCAGCGAGTCCAGCCTGCTTGTCAACAAAGTTATCCACAGAAACTCTGGACGAAGGCCAAAGCGCTGAAGAATCAACGACTTAAGCGTTCTTGCTCAGAGAATTTTTAACAAACCGTTCCAAGGAGGACTGTCCATCTCCACCGCCCGCCTCCCCCTCGACGAGGCCCCCGATCCGACGAACGGCATCGCGCCGGCGCTGCCCTGGCGGCTCGACATCGCCGTGCAGACGCCCGCGCACGCCGCGCTCGGCGACCTGCTGAGCTACGCCAGCGCCGAGCCGATGCCGCCCGGCACGCTGGTGCGCGTTCCGCTGGGCAAGCGCGAGGTGCTGGGCGTGGTCTGGAACGAGCCGGTGTCGCTGGCGGGCACCGAGCCCGACATGGCGCTCAAGCCGGTGGGCGCGGCCCTCGATGCGCTGGCCCCGCTGGGAGAAGGCTGGCGCGACCTCGTGGCCTTCGCGGCGCGCTACTACCAGCGCTCGATCGGAGAGATCGCGCTCGCGGCCCTGCCGCCGCAGCTGCGCGACCTGTCGACGGCGCAGCTGGCGCGCCGTCTCAAACGCAAGAGCGCGGCCGGACCGGTGGCACAGACGGCCGAATCGTCGAACCCCGTGGCGCCGAGCGCCGAGCAGACCGCCGTGCTGGCGCGCATCGAGGCCGAAACCGGAACCTTCCTGCTGGCCGGCAGCACCGGCAGCGGAAAGACCGAGGTGTACCTGCGCTGCGTGGCCGACCTGCTCGCGCGCGAGCCCGAGGCGCAGGCGCTGGTGATGGTGCCCGAGATCAATCTCACGCCGCAGCTCGAAGCCCGCTTCAAGGCGCGCTTCGGCGACGAGGCAGTGGTGTCGCTGCACAGCGGCATGACCAACCCGCAGCGCCTGGCGAGCTGGCTGGCGGCGCACTGCGGCGCGGCGCGCATCGTGCTGGGCACGCGCATGGCGGTGTTCGCGTCGATCCCGGCGTTGAAGCTGATCGTGGTCGACGAGGAGCACGACCCGAGCTACAAGCAGCAGGAAGGCGCGCGCTATTCGGCACGCGACCTCGCCGTGTGGCGCGGCCAGCGCGAGAAGGCCAAGGTGATCCTGGGCTCGGCCACGCCGTCGCTCGAGAGCTGGCACCAGAGCCGCCCCGCCGAGGGCGAAGACCCGGGCGGGCGCTACGTTCGGCTTGCCATGCCCTCGCGCATCGGCGCGGGCGAGCTGCCGGCGGTGCGGCTGGTCGACATGAACCTGCAGCCGCCGAAGACGGTGATATCGGGCGCGCTGCTGGACGCCATTGGCCAGCGCATCGCGCGCGGCGAGCAGAGCATGATCTTTCTCAACCGGCGCGGCTATTCGCCGGTGCTGGCCTGCGGCGACTGCGGCTGGAAGAGCGAATGCCCGCACTGCAGCGCGTACCGCGTGTTCCACAAGATCGACCGCACGCTGCGCTGCCACCACTGCGGCTTCACCGAACGCGTGCCGCGCGCATGTCCGGCCTGCGGCAACCCCGACATCGCGCCGGTGGGCCGCGGCACCGAGCGGCTCGAAGAGCATCTGGCCGAGCTGTTCGCCACGGTGAAGCGGCCCGATGGCAACGCGGTGCGCATCGCACGCATCGACGCGGACAGCACGAAGAAGCAGGGCGCGCTCGAATCCCAGCTCGCGGCCGTGCATGCGGGCGAGGTCGACGTGCTTGTGGGCACGCAGATGATCGCCAAGGGCCACGACTTCCGCCGCATCACGCTGGTGGCGGCGGTGAACCCCGACGGCGCGCTGTTCTCCAGCGACTTCCGCGCGCCCGAGCGGCTGTTCAGCCTGCTGATGCAGTCGGCCGGCCGCGCGGGCCGCGACGCCGCATACCTCGCGGCGCAGGGCGCGAAAGCCGAGATGTGGGTCCAGACGCACCACGCGCAGCACCCGCTCTTCATGGCGCTGCGCAGGCACGACTACACCGCCTTCGCCGCGCAGCAGCTCGACGAGCGCCGCGCCGCCGGCATGCCGCCCTTCGCCTTCCAGGCGCTGCTGCGGGCCGACGCGCGCGAGCAGTCGGTGGCGCAGGGCTTCCTGAACACGGCGGCCGACCAGGCCGAGTCGCTGCCGGGCGCCGACATCGTCACGCGCTATCCGGCGGTGCCGCTGGCGATCCAGCGCGTGGCGAACGTGGAGCGTGCGCAGATGCTGATCGAGAGCCCCTCGCGCGCCGCGCTGCAGAAGCTGCTTGCAGCGTGGCAGCCGCTGCTGCACGAGCTGCGGCGCACGCCCGAGGGCAAGGGCGTGATCCGCTGGCTGATCGACGTCGATCCGCACAGCATCTGAGCGACTTGTCCTGCACGCCCGTGCGGCAACCGCCGCCAAGGTGCCATGCATGAACACCCGTTGCGCCCACTGGATCATGAACATGACGAACACGGCCCGCCGCCTTCCGATGCCGGCCTTGCTGCTGGCAGCGGCGCTGGCGCTGGCGCCCGCGGCGGCTCCCGCGCAGACGGCCGCGCCGGCCGGCGGCGCGAGCGCTTTGCGCGGCAAGCTGCAGGCGCTGGCGCCGCAGCTGGCGCGCAACGCCTTCAAGCGCCCGCTGGCCATCGAGTCGAACGAGGCCTCCGACCGGCTGAGCGGCGACGTCTACGCGCTGGTCGATCACCCCTTCAACAGCGTGAGCGGCGCGCTGCGCACGCCCGCGGCCTGGTGCCAGGTGCTGATGCTGCACCTGAACACCAAGAGCTGCGCCGTGAAGAACGGGGGCGAACAACTCGAACTGGCCGTCGGGCGCAAGTTCGACCAGCCGCTGTCGGACACCCGGAAGATCACCTTCGGCTACAGCCTCGCCAAGACCGATGCCGGCTACCTGTACGTGCGCCTGAGCGCGGCCGACGGCCCGCTTTCCACGCACGACTACAGCATCGTGCTGGAGGCCGCGCCGGCCGACAACGGCAAGACCGCCATCCACCTGAGCTATGCCTATTCCTACGGCACCGCCGCGCGCCTCGCGATGAAGAGCTACCTGGCCACGCTGGGCAGCGACAAGGTGGGCTTCACGAAGCAGGGCCAGGACGGCGCGTACATCGGCGGCGTGCGCGGCGTGGTGGAGCGCAACACCATGCGCTACTACCTGGCGATCGACAGCTACCTCGGCGCCCCGGCGCCGGGGCAACTCGACCAGCGCCTGGGCGCATGGTTCGATGCCACCGAGCAATACCCGCAGCAGTTGCACGAAATGGACCGCGACGACTACCTGGCGATGAAGCACCGCGAGTTCGAACGCCTGCGCGCGGCGTCCTGAACCAACAAGCGCGATTCTCAGTGGTAGCTGGTGGGCTCCTTGCCCATATCGACGTAGCGCAGTTCGTCATGTCGGCGCCGCGCGATGCTCACGGGCCACGCAAACACCACCAGGCTCAGCGCGGCGAGCGCGATGGCGGTGGCCGTACCGAGCTTGCCGGCATGCCAGAGCCAGCCGACGCTGGCGAGCCAGAAAAACCACAACAGGATGCGAACCAGTATTGCCATCGCGCGCCCCATTCACATCTTTGACTTGCGACCACTGTAGCAGCGGTTTTGCAAACTCAAGCATTCAACTGAAGCAGTAGACGCCGCTATGCCTTAAGGCCACCCATGGCTTACCCGAAAATTTGTGAAAGAAAGATTGACGGGAGGCCTTGGCGCTGCTCAAGCTGTTACAGAGTAAACGCGCGAACTCCGCGCGGAATCCACGTTCAAAAATTGCTCGCTCACTGCAAGGGGTCGCCGTGAAACCGCCATCTTTCCCTGGTTGGGTTCTGTCTCTGGCTGCCCTCGCCTGCGCAGTCGGGGCATCCACGGCATCGGCTGCCGAACTGGAATTGCAGGGCAACCGGCTGGTGGTGTCGGGCACGCTCGACGGCAGCGCCATCAAGGAATTCAACGAACGCCTGGGCAGCGGCACGGTCCGCACGGTGGTGTTCGAAGACTCGTTCGGCGGCACCGCCGAGGCAGCCGGAGCCTTTGCCGACGCCATCCGCGCCAGCGGCGTGCAGACCGAGGTGCGAGGCCAGTGCATGGCCGCCTGCGCCTATGCCTTCCTCGCGGGCAAGACACACCGCTTCGGCTACGGCCTGCAGGTCAACGGCATCATGCTGCCGGTGGCGGCGCGGCCCACGGCGGCCGAGCTCGCGGTGCGCTGGCGCGGCGACGAAGCCCACAAGACACTGGCCGACTTCACGCCTGCCCCCGCACCTGCCGCCGCCACCGTGACCACGGCGGCATCGAGCGCCACCCAGGCGCAGGCCATGCCGATGGAGGCCAACGCCCCCGCGCCCAAGGACAACTGGCAGCCCGAGCACGGCGTGCTCTTCACGGCCAGCCCTTCGCTGTTCGGCCGCATCTACAACACCTATTACTGCGACGGCACGCAGGGCCGTGACTTCTCGAAGTGCGAGCGCCTGCCCGATGCCGACCCGTACAAGCTCGGCGTGCTGACACCGTAGCCATCGCCACCCGCAGCCCGCCTCAGCGCAGCAGGCCGACCGCCAGCGGAAAGCCGAAGAACGCCAGCACCGTCGTCCACAGGATGATGCGGGCGATGCGGCCGTTGTCGGCGCCGAAGCGCTCGGCCAGCATCGACACGTTGCTGGCGCTCGGCAATGCCGCCACCAGCACCATCACCACCAGCGCGGCGGGCGAGAGCGGCAGCCCCAGCGCGATGGCGCCCTGCCCCAGCCCCCAGATCAGCAGCGGGTGCACCAGCAATTTCACGACCACCACGGGCAGCACGTCGCCCCAGGGCGCCCTGGGCGCGGGCTGCACGCCGGTGCCCAGCGCCTCGGCCACCGCCGCGCTGGCGTCGTGTTCGCGCGCCAGCAGCGCCGAGCGCGCCAGCACCGCGCCGATGGTGAACAGCGCCACCGGCGATGCGGCATCGGCCAGCATCGCCACGGTGCGCTCCAGCGGCCCCGGCAATTGCCAGCGCGCGGCCGACAACAGCACGCCCAGCAGGATCGACCACGGCATCGGGTTGACCAGGATGCCGCGCAGCGCTTTGCGCGCGGCCTGTGCGCCGCCGCCCGCCGCGCCCGCCCCCATCCCGTCGAGCCGCGAAAGCCCAATGCACAGCGACGAGGTGACGACCATGTCGAACGCAATCGCGATGATCATCGGTCCAGCCGCCTGTGCCCCCAGGATCGCCACCAGCAGCGGCACGCCCATGAAGCCGGTGTTCGGAAACGCCGCCACCAGCGCGCCGAAGGCCGCGTCGTTCCAGCCCACGCGCGCGTTGCGGGTGAAAGCCACCACGCCCGCCACCACCACCAGCGCGCAGATGCCCCAAACCAGTGCGACGCTGCCGTCCAGCAACTGCCCGATGGGCGTGCCCGCGCCGAAGCGCAGCAGCATGCACGGCAGCGCGAAATACAGCACGAAGGTGTTGAGGCCGGGAATGGCATCCAGCGGCAGGACGCGGGCGCGCGCGGCGCCGTAGCCGGCCGCGATCAGCGCGAAGAAAGGGAAAGTAACAAGGAATACAGGCAGCACCGCCGCATTGTCGTTGCCCACCGCCGGTGGGCCGGATCGGCGTCCGCGGCCTACAACCCCGGCAAGGCCGGCCCCGTATCATTGGCCGCTTTGCGCCAGCCGTTCCCCACGGCGTTTCTCTCGGCTCTTCCGGTTCCTTCGGTTCTCTTTTTCTCCCATGTCCCACGGTCTCAATCCCGCGCAGCTCGAAGCGGTCAACTACATGAGCGGTCCCTGCCTGGTGCTCGCAGGCGCGGGCTCGGGCAAGACGCGGGTCATCACCCACAAGATCGGCCGGCTCATCCAGTCGGGCATCGAGCCGCAGCGCATCGCGGCCATCACCTTCACCAACAAGGCCGCCGCCGAAATGCGCGAGCGCGCGAAGCACCTGATCGGCAAGGACGCGCGCAAGGTGGTGGTGTGCACCTTCCACGCGCTGGGCGTGCGCATGATGCGCGAGGACGGCGCCGTGCTCGGCCTGAAGAAGGCCTTCAGCATCCTCGACAGCGACGACGTCACCAAGATCCTGAAGGACGCAGGCGGCACCACCGACGCAGCCACGGCCCGCATCTGGCAGTGGACCATCAGCAAGTGGAAGAACATGGGCCTGAACGCGGCGCAGGCCGAGGCCCAGGCGGCCGACGACAACGAGCGCATCACCGCGAAGATCATGGCCCGCTACGAAGAGCGGCTGCTGGCCTACCAGAGCGTGGACTTCGACGACCTCATCGGCATGCCGCTGAAGCTGCTCTACGAATTTCCGGAAGTGCGCGCCAAGTGGCAGGCCATGATGGGCCACATCCTGGTGGACGAATACCAGGACACCAACGCCACGCAGTACGACGTGCTCAAGGCGCTGGCCGGCGAGCGCGGCCACTTCACCGCGGTGGGCGACGACGACCAGTCCATCTACGGCTGGCGAGGCGCCACGCTGGACAACCTGCGCAAGCTGCCGGTGGACTATCCGACGCTCAAGGTCATCAAGCTGGAGCAGAACTACCGCTCCACAAGCGCCATCCTGCGCGCGGCCAACAACGTGATCGGACCGAACCCCAAGCTGTTTCCCAAGACGCTGTTCTCCGAGCTCGGCGAAGGCGAGCCGGTGCGCATCGTCGATGCCGACAGCGAGGTGCACGAGGCCGAGCGCGCGGTGGCGCGCATCGTGAGCATCCGCGCGGGCGAGGCCACCACGCAGGGCAAGCAGTACAAGGAGTACCGCGACTTCGCCATCCTCTACCGCGCCAACCATCAGGCGCGCGTGTTCGAGCAGGCGCTGCGCAAGGCGCAGATTCCGTACAAGGTCTCGGGCGGCCAGAGCTTCTTCGACCGCGCCGAGATCAAGGACCTGTGCGGCTGGTTCCGCCTGTGGGTCAACAACGACGACGACCCGGCGTTCCTGCGCGCCATCACCACGCCCAAGCGCGGCATCGGCCACACCACGCTGGCGAGCCTGGGCAGCTTCGCGAGCCAGTACAAGCTGAGCCTGTTCGAGGCGCTGTTCAGCCCCTCGCTGCCCAGCGTGATGCCCAAGCGCACGCTCGAGGGCATCCACGAGTTCGGCCGCTACATCAACGACCTCGAATACCGCGCGCGCCGCACCATGGGCGCCGAAGACTCGCGCACCTTCATGCTCGACTGGCTGAAGGAGATCGACTACGAGAAGCACCTGTACGACGGCGAGGACAGCGAGGCCGCAGCGGCATCGCGCTGGACCAACGTGCTGGAGTTCGTCGACTGGATGTCGCAGCGCGCCGGCGGCACGCTCGACGACACCTCCGGCGCCGACAGCGGCGGCATCGAGAGCGAGCGCAAGAGCCTGCTCGAGGTGGCGCAGACCATCTCGCTGCTGTCCACCATCAGCGAGCGCGAGCAGGACCAGGACGTGGTCACGCTCTCCACGCTGCACGCCTCCAAGGGCCTCGAATGGCCGCACGTGATGCTGATCGGCGTGAGCGAGGGCCTGCTGCCCTTCAAACTCGACGACGACAACGGCCGCCAGCAGCAGGTGAGCGAAGACACGCTGCAGCGCCTGCAGGAAGAGCGCCGCCTGATGTACGTGGGCATCACGCGCGCGCAGCGCAGCCTGGCCGTGAGCTGGACCAAGAAGCGCAAGCAGGGCCGCGAGATGGTGCCCTGCGTGCCCAGCCGCTTCATCGCCGAGATGGGGCTGGACAAGACCACCACCAGGGAAGACCCGCGCGAGAAGCTCAAGGCGCTGCGCGCCGAGTTCGCGCGCAAGGCGCAGGACAGCGCGGCCAAGGCCGCCGCCGCTGGATCGTGACGACGATGAAGATGACGACGATGACGAAGAAGACCACCGCAACCGCCGCGCTGCTGGCCGGCGCGCTCATCGCACTGTCGGGCTGCGCTTCGATGCGCGGCGGCAGCGCCGACTGCCCCACCGATGCGCGCGACCTGCCGCTGGAGTCGCTCTACGGCAACTGGGAAGCGCGCTTCGACAACATGCCGGCCGTGGCGGTCGTGCAGCTGGGCAAGCACCCCGACTACGACGGCGTGCGCGGCACCATCACGCGCAACGGCGCCAATCCCGCGAAGGCCACGGTCGCGCAGCTCGCGGGCGACGTGAACGACGAAGGCGCGCTCGCCATCGACGAATCTCTGGACGGCCGCGCCATCAGCGGCGTCTGGTCGGGCAAGCTGCAGACCGCCTCCTGCGGGCGCGAATTCAGGGGCACCTGGCGCAACGCGGCCGACGAGAGCACGCACCCGTTCGTGCTCAGCAAGACGGCGCCTCCAGCGTCACAGGAAGGAAAGAAGCAATGACGAAGAAGACCACCATCTCGCGAACTCGCTTCAGATTCAGCACGCTCACCGCCGTGGCCGCATGCCTCGGCGGCGCGGCCGGCATGGCCCATGCGCAGGCCGTGGACAAGCCCGCGAGCCCGCTGGCCGACTCGCAACTCACCTGGCAGCAGTGCACCGCGCTGGGCGCCAACAACGAAGCCCGCCTGGCCTGCTTCGACCGCTGGGCGCAGCAGCAGACGCTGCCCGCCGCGGCGGTGCCCCCGGCGCCGCCGGTGCTCGCGAGCACGCAGCCGCCGGTCGACGCATCGGTTCCCGCCACGCGCGTGGTCTCGGTGGCCACCACCGAAGGCTGCCGCGACCGCCAGTACTCTGCGCTCTCGCGCTTCTGGGAACTGGAGAACGCCACCGACTGCGGCACCTTCGGCTTTCGCGGCTATCGCCCGCTCAACGTGTCGGTCTCGGCCGCCACGAAGAAGCCCGAGACGCCGACCTCGCCCTCGGCCGACCACACCGCCGACCCGGTGGCCTACCAGGCCAACGAGATGCGCATCGGCCTTTCGGTGCGCACCAAGCTCGCGCAGGGCATGCTCACTCAGAACGACCCTGTGAAGAAGGACTCGCTGTGGTTCGCCTACAGCCAGCAGTCGACCTGGCAGCTGTTCAACGGCGCGATCTCGCGGCCCTTCCGAACCACCGACCACGAACCGGAGCTGATGTACGTCTACCCGACCGACTTCAAGCTGCCGGGCGGCTGGCGCTGGCGCTATTCGGGCCTGGGCATCGTGCACCAGTCGAACGGCCAGAGCCTGCCGCTGTCGCGCAGCTGGAATCGCGTGTACCTGATGGGCGGCGCCGAGCTGGACGACCGCTTCACCATCACCGGCCGCATCTGGAAGCGCATATCCGAGAGCGCCGCGAAGGACGACAACCCCGACATCGCCGACTACTACGGCCGTGCCGAGATCACCGGGCGCTGGAACCTCAACCGCGACAACCAGCTCGCCGTGACCGTGCGCAACAACCTGCGCGACAGCGGCCGCGGCTCGATCCGCCTCGAATGGCTCAAGGCCATCGGCGATCCGGCCAAGAGCAACCTGCGCTTCCACACGCAGCTGTTCTCGGGCTACGGCGACACGCTGGTGGACTACAACCGCAAGCGCACGGTCCTGAGCATCGGTCTCAGTCTGGTCGATTTCTGATTCACTTCACACGTCCTTACACACCATGAGTGCAGATCTGTCCCCCGTCGACGACACGCAGCGCGAAATCATCGCGGCGCTGCACGTCGCGCCCGTCTTCGATGCAGCCCGCGAACTGGAGCGGCGCGTCGACTTTCTCGCAAGCTACCTGAAGCAGACCGGCCTGAAGACGCTGGTGCTGGGCATCAGCGGCGGCGTCGATTCGCTGACCGCCGGCTGCCTCGCACAGCGCGCGGTCGAGAAGCTGCGCGCCACCGGCTACGACGCCACCTTCATCGCGATGCGCCTGCCTTACGGCGTGCAGAAGGACGAGGCCGAGGCGCAGGCCTCGCTCGCGGTGATGAAGCCCGACCGCACCATCACGGTGGACATCCGCCCCGCCGCCGACGGCATGCTCGCGGCGCTGAAGGCCGGCGACCTGACGTTCCGCGACGCGGCGCACGAAGACTTCGTGCTGGGCAACATCAAGGCACGCCAGCGCATGATCGCGCAGTTCGCGGTGGCCGGCGCGCACGACGGCATCGTCATCGGCACCGACCACGCGGCCGAGGCGCTGATGGGCTTCTTCACCAAGTTCGGCGACGGCGCGGCCGACATCACGCCGCTGACCGGCCTCAACAAGCGCCGCGTGCGCGCGGTGGCCCAGCTGCTGGGTGCGCCCGACGCGCTGGTCTACAAGGTGCCGACCGCCGACCTCGAATCGCTGGTGCCCGGCAAGCCCGACGAAGACGCCTTCGGCGTGACCTACGAGCAGATCGACGACTTCCTCGAAGGCAAGCCGGTGTCGGCCGAGGCCCGCCGGATCATCCTCTCCACGCATCGCAAGAGCGCGCACAAGCGCGCGCTGCCGGTCGAGCCGTTCTGACGGCTTCCGCCTTGCCGCGCAGGCTCAGCGCGTGACCACCTTCCAGCGCCCGGCCGATATCTCCGCCGCATAGGGCGCGGGAATGCCGGCCTCGTAGCCGTTGTCGCGCACGACGGCGTCGTAGCTGCAGACGGCCTGGCCGGCGGCGTCGTACAGGGTCCAGCGGACCTGCGTGCCGTCGGGTGCCTCGTGCACCACCTGCATCGAGGGCGCGCCGATGTTGGCGCCCACGTGGGCGTAGCGCGCGTCCACGGTCATGGGCACATGGGGCGGAAAGGGCTGGCTGCCCGGCAGGTCGAACCACTCGTCGTGCATGAGCAGGCTGCGCTGGGCGACCTTCCACACCCGGTGCCGCAGGAAATGCTGGTCGGCATAACGCGAGGAGAAAGGCCGGCTGCGCAGGTAGGCGCGCATGTCGCCCGCCATGTCCCAGAAGACGCCCGCGCACGCGCCCCACATGCCGGCGAGCATCAGCTCGGTGTGCGAGTGGTAGTCGCGCATGACGTGGAACCAGCGGTCGGAGGCACACCACGCGCGCACCGCCGCCTGGTCTCGCGTGGAGAGCAGCGAATCGGCGTCGCGGAACTGCACGCGGTCGACCCCGGGATCGTCGAGCGCGAGGAAGCGCCACATGGTGCCCGGCAAGTCATGGCCGCCGGTGGAGCGCACGTCGATGACCGACGCGCCCTCGCGCAGCAGCCGCCCGCAGACATCGGCGGGCACCGAGTCGTCGACGTAGAAACGGCACACCCACGCCGGAAACAACTCGCGCGCGGCCCGCACGTTGAGCACCGCCATCTCGCAGTAGCGCGGATCGCCGCCGAAGAGGCTGAAGGTGATGAGGTTGCGATGGCGGTTGCGCTCGTCGAAGCAGCGAGGAGCCGGCAGGCTGACGGTCGCGGCGGCCGGCTCCTTGTCGGCCTCCTGCAGCTTCAGCCGCAGCGACTCGGAGCCGAACCTGCGCACCTCGTCGCCCTTGCCGAGCTGCCCGGCCGCTTCCGCCAGGCCGTCATAGGTGTTGGCGGTTCCGAGTTCGCCGACGATGCGCAGGTAGAGGTGGTAGGCCTGCTGCGGCTGGCCGAGACGCAACAGGCACAGCGCGACGTCGGCCAGTGGCTGCGGGCTGTGCGTGGCCTGCCATGCCTGCGCAGCGAAGCCCCGCGCCTTTTCGTAGTCTCCTTGCGCGAAGGCCGCGCGGAACCTCGTGCCCAGGACATCCAGCGCCTGCTGCGTGACCGCCGGCCAGCGCGCCGGAACCGTTGCCTTCATCTTCTTCGTGCCTGTCTTCGCCATCGTCGTGCTCCCTTCGCCTCTCCGATTTTTCGCCTCAGCGCTCGCGCAGTGCTTCGCGCGCCTTGTTGAGCGGCTTGAGCAGGTAGTCGAGCACCGACTTGCTGCCTGTGTGGATGTCCACCGAGGCGATCATCCCGGGCACGATCGGAAAGCTCTTGCCGCTCCTGTTCATCAGGTGGTCGGCGTCGGTGCGGATGTACACGCGGTAGTAGTACACGTCGCGCTTCACGTCGTCCTGGATGGTGTCGGGAGAGATCGTCGTCACCTTGCCCGGCAGGCCGCCGAAGATGGCGTAGTCGTAGGCCGTCACCTTCACCGTCGCGTCCTGCCCCGGGTGGATGAACGCGACGTCGCGCGGAGAGATGCGCGCCTCCACCAGCAGCTTCTCGTCGAGCGGCACGATCTCCATGAGCTTGCCGCCCGGCGGCAGCACGCCGCCCACCGTGGTCACGGCGATGTCCTTGACGATGCCGCGCACCGGCGAAGAAAAGGTCAGGCGCGTGAGCGAGTCGGAGCGCCCGCGCGTCACCGAGCGCTGGGCCTCGATCTCCGCGTTGGCCCTGGCGAGTTCCTCGCGCGCCTTCACGTAGTACTGGCTGCGGATGTCGGCCGCCTTGCTCTCGGCCTCGTTGATCTGCCGCTTCAGGCGCAGCACCTCCACGTCGCTCGCGGCGCCGCGCGACACCAGCGGCTCGGTCAGCGCGAGTTCGCTGCGCATCAGCGACAGCGCCTGCGTCACGCCGGCGAGGCTGCTCGCGAGCTGTTCGCGGCGCGAGCGGTAGAGCGCGGTCTCGGTGCGCACGAGGTCGGTGTCGGACTGCACCTCGGGCGGAAACTCCAGCGCCGTGCCGCCCACCTCTGCCGCCAGCCGCGCCGACATGGCGAGCGCCGCGCGCACGCGGGAAGCGCTTTCCTGCACCGTCGATTCGGTCTTGGTCCGGTCGAGTTGCGCCAGCACCTGCCCTTCATCGACGATGTCGCCCTCGCGCACCTTCAGGTCGACCAGGATGCCGCCTTCGAGCGACTGCACCATCTGCTCCTTCGACGAGGGCACCACCTTGCCGGTGCCGGTCGACACCTCGTCGAGCTCGAAGACCCAGGCCCACGACAGCAGCCCCAGGAGCGCGGCGCTGACGATCCAGACGATCAGCGAGGAGCGCGGCAGCGGTGGCTCGGGCGGCGAGTAGCGCCTGGCCGGGGGCACGGCCGGTGGGTTCTTCTGCGAGACCGGAGTGACGGGGGCGCCCGGCGGCGTGGCATCCGGCCGCGCGGGCAGCTCGGCCGTCTTCTTGCGCCCGGCGTCGGCCACCACCACGGTGCCGCCCGCGGTCCGGGTGGTGCCCGCCTCAGGCATTGTTGTTGCTGTTGTTGCCATGTGAAAGCTCCCCAATAACC
Source organism: Variovorax sp. CAN15 (assembly GCF_030462475.1). Taxonomy (GTDB): domain Bacteria; phylum Pseudomonadota; class Gammaproteobacteria; order Burkholderiales; family Burkholderiaceae_C; genus Variovorax. The sequence continues at coordinate 19,099 of NZ_JASMRZ010000032.1, read as the reverse complement.
CGGTCCCTCGGACCGTCCATCACCACGCGTCCGCCGTCGATCACGATGATGCGATCCACCCAATGCAGCACCGGCATGCGGTGCGTTGCCACCACCAGCGTGCGCGGCGCCAGCCAGTCTTCCAGCGAATCGATGACCTGGCGTTCGGTGACCTCGTCGAAATGCGCGGTGGGCTCGTCCAGCAGCACGACGGCGGGCTGGCGTATGAGCGTGCGCGCGAGCAGCAGCGCCTGCCGCTGTCCGCCCGAGAGGCCGAGACCGCCTTCATGGATCAGCTCGCCCAGCCCCTCGGCGCGCGACTGCACGAAGGGCAAGGCGCCGGCCATGGTGATGGCCTCCATCACCTGCCCGTCGGTCGCCAGCGGCATGCCCATGGTGACGTTCTCGCGAATCGAGCCATGGAAAAGCCGCGCGTTCTGCGTGAGCAGCCCCACGTCGCGGCGCAGGTCGGACGGGTCGATCAGCGAGATATCGAGTGAATCGAGCGACACATGGCCGCGCTGCGGCGCGTGCAGGCCGGCCAGCAGCTGCAGCAGCGTGGACTTGCCCGCCCCCATGCGCCCCAGCAGCGCGACCTTTTCGCCGGGCTGTATCTGCAGCTGCGCGGCCATGAACGCGGGGCTCCTGTCGTCCTTGCCGTAGCGGAAGTCCACGCCCGTGACGTTGTAGCGCCCCTGCAGTGCCGGCACGTGCACCAGGCGCGCACGCTCGGGCTGGTCCACTGGCCGCTGCATGAGCTGGTCGAGCCCGGCGCGCGCCACCTTGGCCTGCTGCCAGCGCGCGAACACGCCCGACAGCTGCGCGAGCGGCGCGATCATGCGCGAGGCGAGGATCGACGAGCCCACCAGCGCGCCGGTCGTCATGTCGCCCCTCATCACCAGGAAGCAGCCCGCCAACAGCATCACCGCGTAGACGATGGTCTGCACCTCCTGCGTCCAGGTCATGAGCAGCCCCGTGAGAAAGCGCTGGCGCATGCTGACGCCGGCCGCGACATCATTGGCGTGGTTCCACTGGTTCTGGAAGCGCGGCTCGGCGCGCATGAGCTTGATGTCCTCCAGGCCCTCGACGGCCTCCACCAGCAGCGCGTTTCGCAGCGCCGATTCGCGCATGCCCTCGCCGGCCAGCCGCGCCAGCGGCTTCTGGATGAGAAGCCCCGGCACTACCAACAGCGGCACCGCCGCCAGCGCCACCAGCGCGAGCGGCCCGGCCACCAGCCACAGCACGACGAGGAAGAGCACGAAGAATGGCAGGTCGGCCACCGCGCCGATGGTGGTGGAGGTGAGCAGCTCCCGCACCTGCTCTACCTCGCGCACCTGCGCGATGAAGGAGCCGGTGGACTTGGAGCGTGCGTCGGTGCGCACCCGCAGCGCATGGCCGAAGACGAGATCGGACACCTTGAGGTCGGCGCGCTTGCCGATCACGTCGGAGATGTGCGTGCGCGACATGCGCAGCAGGAACTCGAAGGCCACGGCGAGCATGACGCCGCCGAACAGCACCCACAGCGTGGCCTCCGACTGCGCGGGCACCACGCGGTCGTAGATCTGCATCGAGAAGATCGTCGAGGCCAGCGCCAGCACGTTGGCGAAGACCGAGGCCAGCACGATGTCGCCGTAGCGGCGCCAGTCGCGCAGGGCGATGGCCCAGAACCAGTCCTTGCGGTAGGGCCGGACGTAGTCGTCCACGCGCGCGTCGGGCACCGCGGTGTTGGGCCGCAGGATGGCGGCCCGCTTCGCGCGCCGGCTCAGTTCGTCGGCCGACAGCGAGGTCTCGAGGCCATGGTCGCCGCCGAGCAGCACGCCCAGCTTTCCGTTGCCGTCGGCCGTGCGCACCACGCCGACTTCGCCGTTGTCGAACTCCACCACCAACGGCAGCCGCCAGGGGTCGAGCTGCGCCCTGGAGAAGGCATCGAGCCGCAGCGCGAGCCCCAGGTGCCGCGCCATGTGGTCGAGCAGCGTGTCCAGCGGCGCGCCGCGTTCCCAGGCCAGCGAGACCCGCACGCTCTCCTGCGAGGCGCCGATGCCGTAGTGGCGGGCGACGTAGAGCATGGCATCGAGCCAGCTGGTGTACTGCGGGGGCAGATTCATGGAAGCAGTTCCATTCCCTGGACAGTGGTGTTGTCGAGGCCGTAGAAGGCGCGGCCCTGTCCGGTCGCGCCGATGTAGCCGATGCGGCTTTCCCAGAGGTCGTGCAGCACGGCCTCCTGGTCGGCCGCGGCCTGGTGGATTTCCTGCTCGGCGTTGAGCAGGTCGAGGATGGAGCGCGTGCCGAGCGTGTACTGCTCGCGGTAGAGGTCGCGCGCCTCGCCGATGCTGCGGCGGCGCTCGGCCAGCACGCCCAGCCTTGCCTGCGCGCCGGCGACCTGCTCGCGCAAGCTGCGCGCCTGGTCGCCCGCATTCAGGCGGGCGGTATCGATGCGCATGCGCGCGGCCTCCTCGGCGGCGGTCGCCGAGCGCACCTGCGCATCCATCGCGCCGCCCTGGTAGATCGCGCTGGAGAGGTTGAACATCACCGTGTGGTGCATGCCATTGCGTTCCATCGTGGAGGGGTTGACGCCGCCCATGGCCTTGTTGGCGGAGACGTCGAGGCTGAGCGTCGGATAGCGCTGCGCCTTCGCCATGTCGAGCTGGGCGGCGGCAACGCGCCGGTCGGCCTCCGCGGTCAGCACGTCGGGAAGGAGGCTGGTGTCCGGCGCCTGGTCGATGCGCAGTTCGCTGGCCAGCTGTTGCGGAAGCGGCGCGACCAGCGCCGGAGCCGCGCCGCCCAGCAGCGTCGCCAGGCGTTCACGCGACTGCGCGAGCAGCGACTTCACCTGCAGCAGGTTGGCGCGAGCGCTCTCGACGCGCGACTCCGCCTGCAGCGGATCGGCCTTGGTGCTCAGGCCCGACTTCGCGCGCAGCCGCGCGGTTTCGAGCACCTTCTCGACGGCCTTGACCTGCTCCTGCGCGATCGCCGCGAGCGACTGGTAGCGATGCGCCCTCACCACGGCCTCGGCGGTCTGCTGTGCGACGGCGTCGATCTGCCGCAGCACGACGGCCTGCTGGCGCCGCACCTGCGCCTCGGACTGCTCGACCGCACCCGAGACCTTGCCGAAGTCGTAGAGCATCTGCGACAGCGAAGCACTAGCCAGAAGGCCGTTGCCGCGGCCCCGGCCGGCGCCCGAGCCGCCGCTGTTGTTGAGGCCGGCGCCCATGCCCAGCTTCACCTGCGGGTAGTAGCCGGCGCGCGCCACCTCGACGCCTCCCGACTGCTGCGCCAGCGTGGCGATGGCATCGGCGATCGAGGGATGGCGCGCCACCGCGCGGCGCACGGCATCGGCCAGCTCCAGCGGTTTCGAGTCTTGCTCGGCCTGCAGGGCCTGCGAGGGCTGCGAGGCCTGCGACGTGGACGACAGCGCAGAGCCGGACCGCGCCCCCAGCTCGCGTGCCAGCGCGCTCGGTGCGAGCTGCCGCGATGGCTTGAGTTCGACGGATTCCTGCGCCGCCGCGGGCAGGCCCGCAAGGGCCAGCCATGCGGCTGCGCAGAGGTGTGTGCCTGGTTTCACGCGGATCGGTCCTCCTTGGAAGAAAAATTGCCGGCTGCGCCGAGTTCGCGCATCCGGGTGATGTAGGCCGCCACGCGCGCACGGCTGGCGGACGGCAGGCCCCGCAGTTCGGCAGCGGCCGCCTCGCGCGGCACCACGCCCAGCGGCGCGGCCACGAAAAGCCAGTTGATGACGTGGAAGATTCCCTGCCACCCGTTGATCGCATAGTTCTGAACGTCGACCATCCGCGGCGTGCGCTGCTGGAAGCACGCCCACAGCTCCGCGTAACTGGGCGGCAGCGGCAGTTCCGCCACGTCGCGCCAGAAGGCGGTGTCGCGCCGCGGGCAGTCGTAGTGCATGCGCAGGAAGTCGCGGATGCCCGACCAGCACCGCGCATTGGCTTCGTTGAAGTCGTCGATCAGGTGCCCCGCCACCACGCCGTCGCCGGCCGCGACGATGCGCTCGAAGTTGCGCAGCTGCTCCAGCATCTGGCCGATGGAGGTCGCTTCCAGCGGCTCGACGAAGCCCGATGCCAGCCCGACCGCCATGACGTTGCCGACCCAGACCTGCTCGAAATGGCCCGGCTCGAACCTGAGCGTGCGCATGGGCTCGATCCCGGGGCCGATGCGGCGATGGATCTCGTCGACGACCTGTGCCTCGTCGGCATGGGCGCTGCTGAAGACGTAGCCTGCGCCCACGCGATCCACCAGCGGTATCTGCCACATCCAGCCCGCGGGCATCGCGATCGCTCGCGTGACCAGCGAAGGATTGGGCTGTGGATGCGGCATGTGGAAGGGCACGGCGCGATCGAGCAGCAGGTACTCGGAGAACGATCGCCAGCGCACGCCCAGCTTGCCGCCGATGCCCAGCCGCGCCAGCCCGGAGGCATCGATCAGCAGGTCGAGTTCGACGGTCTCCTCGGCGCCTTCGAGCCGCACGGCCCGCGCCATGCCTTGCGCGTCGCAAACGAGTTCCTCGACGCGGGCCTGCTGGTGCACCACGCCGCGCGAGACGGCCACGCGACGCAGGTAGTCGGCCAGCTTGTGGCTGTCGAAATGAAAAGACGCTGACAGGCCGGAGCTCGCACCGAGCTGGAGCATCGCCGCGGCCTGCTGCTGCGACGCATTGACGGCGATCGACGCGAAACCCGGTATGTACCGGTGAAGCTCGATGCCCTCGTGCACCATGCCCGAGAGAAGCGGATGGAAGCCGGCTTCCATCCAGTCGATCTCCTGCAGGCCGGGCCGGCCGAAGAGATGGTAGTAGCGGTCGTCGTCGTCCCCGGTGCGCCAGCCTTCGTAGCAGAAGCCCAGCTTGAAGGCAGCACCGGTCTCCCGCACGAATTCGTTGAGTCCGATGCCGTTGCAGCGCAGCGCATCGATCAGGTTGAGCAGGCCGCCCTCGCCGACACCGACGATGCCGATGGCGGGCGACTCGATCACGCGCACCTCGACCTGCGGCGCGAACAGACGGCGCAGCGTGAGTGCCGAGAACCAGCCTGCGGTCCCGCCGCCGATGACGACGGCGCGGGAGATGTTGCGAAGATTCAGCATATGCGTGGGTTCATGGGCCCGGCCGAGAAGAAGGGCGCGCACGGAGCGCACCCTTCTCCCTTCCGGCAAGGAGCCTCAGGCCAGCACGAGCTGGTGGTTGGCCAGCAGCGTCGCGAGGTCGGTGGTCACGCCGTTGAGCGTGATCAGCTGCGTCGCCGAGTAGGCGCCGCCCGATCCGTCGCGGTCGATGTACAGCGTGGTATTTCCGCCGCTGACAACCACGCTCAGGTAGTTGCCGATGGTCTCGCCCGCGTCCATCGTGGCCACGCCATTGATGTAGCGCGCCGCGCCGTCGGCATCCGCCTGATAGCCCACCAGCAGTTCCCGCAGGTCGATGCGGTCCGCATTGGCCGTGGCCTCGAAGGTTCCGACCGTGAACGAGTTCGCAGAGTCGGCGCCGTTGCCGCCGGTGGCATCGCTGGAGGCGAGCAGCCTGTAGAGCAGCGTGTCGCGGCCTCCTCCCGTGAGGTTGAAGACATCGTTGCCGCCACGCCCCTCGAACTGGTTGTCGGCAGCGTTGTCGGTGAAGACGTCTGCGCCGCTCCCGCCGGCAAGGCCCTCGATGTTGCTGAAGGTCGCTGTGCCGAAGCCGGTGTTCTGCGCGCCGCCCTTGCTCAGGTCGATCGTCAGCGGCGTGTTGCCGGCGAGTTTGTAGTCAACGACGTCGACGCCGCCGGTGTTGCTCCATGCCCTGACGCCAGACACCGTCACCGTGCCCCCGCCGCCCTCGTACTTGTCGTTGCCGAGGGTGGCGAAGAAGGTGTCGTTGTAGCCGGTGCCGACGATGCCGTTGCCGATGTCGGCATTGGTGACGTTGGTCCCGGACTCGGCGGTCAGCACGAAGGCATGGTTCGCCGCGCCGGTCTTCAGGCCGGTCCAGGCCGTATTGACGTTCTCGATCGTGTTGCCGCCGAGGCTGTCCGCACCCCCGACGTCCGCCGCCTTGCCGTTGGCGATGCGCAGAAGTGCGAGGGTGTAGGTCTCGCTCGCATCGAGCCCGTAGAAATCGACGATCGCCGAGCTGTCGTTGGTCTGGTTGCCGGACTGCGGGTTGATCATCTGCGTGCTCACCAGCTTGCCCTTCGAATCGAAGAGCTGCACCGTGTTGCCGTACAGCGCATTGATGCCCTGCGCATCGAGGATGCGGAAGTGCAGCGACGTGCCGTCGGCCACCGTGTTGGTGTTGGTGATGAACTTCGTGGTGCCCAGTTGCGTGAATGCCAGCAGGTCGCGGTCCCCGTCCCAGTCGATGTCCACCGCCACGGCGCCGGTGACGAGGTTGCTTTTCGCCGCGCTGCCGTTCCAGAAGCCGATCTCGTTCTGCCCACCGAGCAGGTTGGTGGTGTCGAACTTGACCTGACTCGCCGAACTCGTGTTCGTGTAGAGATTGATCGGTCCCGACATGCCATAGATCGTCTGGCCACCGGTAGGGCCGAAGCCTGGCAGCTCGATGGCATCCATCTTGCCGTCGCCGTTCCAGTCCACCGCGATCGAGGGTCCGCCTTGCAGTCGCTTCATCGCCGGGGTGGTGCCATTCCATCCGAAGTAGGAGTCGTTGAGCAAGTACATGCCCGACGGCTGTTCGCCGACACCGGCATATTTCGACCCGTAGTCCATCTTCAGCTTGCCGGCACCATCGTTGAAGAGGATGCGGCTCTGGTACTGCGCATCGGTCGTGGTGCCGTAGCCTCGGCTGAGGAAAAGGTCCATGTAGCCGTCGCCGTTGAAGTCGGCCCAGGTCATGGAGATGCCGTTGCCATAGCCCGGATCGTCGTCCGCGCGCTGGAAGGTCTTCTCGATGATCTGGGTGTTCTCCCAAGTGCCATCGCCCTTGTTGGTGGCGACGACCAGGCGGTACTGGTTCGTGCTCCTGGCCACGTAGGCGTTGGCGCCGGGGTCGTCGTACGGCCCGCCGAGCTTCGTGGTGCCAGCGGTCGCGTGATAGACCAGGTCGATCTTGCCGTCATTGTTCAGGTCGACGCCCGACAGTTCCATGTCGAAGGTGGCGTTGTAGTAGTTGCTCGAATACGGCGCGCTCGAGCTGGACGCCTTGGCGTCGGTGTAGCCGCCATCCTTCACCATGCCCAGGATGCTGCCGTCCATGTTCAGCACGATCTGCGAGTCGTAGCCGCCGCCGCTGGTGGCGTCGTTCGGCGTCTGGTCGCCGTAGGCCATGTCGACGAAGCCATCGCCGGTCTTGTCGAAGGCCACCACGCCGCCGAACCAGCTGTAGGTGTTCGCGCTGCCTGCGGTGAGCTTGTCGCCGCCCGCCGCGGACGGTGCGCCGACCTGCACTGCCGTATACCTGCTGCCATCGAAGATGAAGGCTTGCTGGCCGTCGTCATAGGTGCTGTCTTCCGCGAACAGGTCCATGTGCCCGTCGCGGTTGAAGTCCATGAACGTGGCGTTCTGTACGTAGTTGCGTCCGGCATAGGGACTGCCGTAGTTGCTGAAGAGGGAGGTCTGCTGGAAGCTGCCCAGCGAAGCACTGTCGCTCCCGTTGGCGTCGAGCATCGTCTGGTTGCTGTGGATGCGCCACATGCCGTTTTCTCCCAGCGTGTACGCGGTCGCCTTCTGGTTCGGATCGCTCGCCACCGATCCGACAGTCACCGTCGGTGCCGCGGCGACGATCAGCTCGCCGGTGGTGGCGTCGTCGGTAAGCTGTGCTCCCGCGGCATTCTTGACCACCGCGCGGACGTCGTAGGTCCCCACTGCGATGGCCGAGGAAACCTGCACATACCAGGTCTCGTGCTGCGAGTCGACCACCACCGAGCCATCGGCCGAGCTGTAGGTCTTGCCGGCGATCGTGACCTCGAGATACTGGCCATTGGCCAGCTTGAAGGGGATGCTGCCCGAGACGAGCGGCGTGGTGTCGACGGTCGTCTGGCGGTTGACCGTGATGGCGTAGTCGACGGTCAGGCTGAAATTGCCGGACAGGCTGCCCTGCGTGCCCGCGGCGGTCGCCACGGCGGCGCGATAGGTGTGGGTCGAGCCGTCCGCGAGAACGCCGAGGTCGTAGGTCCAGGCGGTGCCGCTCACCGTCGCCGTTCCCAGCAGCGTGGAGCCTTCGTAGACATTCACGGTGTCACCGGTGCCGAGCGCCGCCGTCAGCGTACCGGTGAGCACCGGGTTCGCGTCGTCGGTGGTGGTGCCGCTGCCGAAGGTGCCCTTGACCGGGCCCGCATCGTCGATGTAGCCGGTGATCTTTGCCTCGGTGGCCGGCACCTTCGTGTCGACCGTGAAGCTCAGCGGTGCCGATTTCGGGCCTTCGTTGCCAGCGCTATCGACGTTGCTCGCCGTCAGGCTGTGGGCGCCGTCAGCCAGCTTCTTGTCGGCGTCGGGGGTGAAGCTCCACTTGCCGGAGCCGTCCGCCGTCGCGGAGCCGATCAGCGTGCCGTTGTCGTAGACCTTCACCACGCCGTTGGGTTCGGCACCTCCGCCGCTCAGGTCGGGGCGGGCGTCGTTGGTTGCACCGCCAGCGGCGATGACGCCGACGACGGGAGCCACGTCATCCACGGCGCGGTCGATGGAAGGCGCGGTCGCGGGAGCGACCGTATCGATGGTGAGGGCGAGCACTGCCGACGCGGGGCCTTCGTTGCCGGCGGCATCCACGTTGCGCGCCGTCAGGCTGTGGGCGCCGTCGGCCAGTTCCTTGCCAGCTTCGAGCGTGAAGCTCCACTTGCCGGAGCTGTCCGCCGTCGTGGAACCGATCAGCTTGCCGTTGTCGTAGATGTTCACCATGCCGTTGGGCTCGGTTCCCGTCCCTCTCAGCTCGGGGCGGGCGTCGTTGGTCATGCCTCCTGACGCGATGGAGCCCGTGATCGGAGCGACATCGTCCACGGCACGATCGATGGAAGGTGTGCCCGTCGGCGCGATCGTGTCGACCGTGAAGACCATCGCCGTCGACTGCGAGCCCTCGTTGCCCGCCGCATCGACGTTTCTCGCCGTGAGCCTGTGCAGGCCATCGGCGAGCTCCTTGCCCGCCGCGGGCGTGAAGCTCCAGTTGCCTGACGCATCAGCCGTCGCGGTGCCGATCAGCGTACCGTTGTCGTAGATGTGAACGGTGCCGTTCGGCTCCGCGCCCGAGCCCTTCAGCTCGGGACGCGCATCGTTGGTCGTGCCGCGCGATGCGATGGCTCCCGTGACCGGTGCGACGTCGTCCATGGCGCTGTCGATGGAAGGCGTCGTCGCGGGCGCGGTCCGGTCGACGGTGAGCGTGAACTCCGCCGAAGCGCTGCCCTGGTTGCCCGCCGCGTCCTCGACGCGGGCGGTGTAGCGGTAGGTGCTGCCATCGTCGAGGCCCTTGTCCTCGAAGCTCCAGGCGTTGCCGCTCACCGCGGCGATGCCGATGCGCGTGCCGTTGCGGTAGACCGCAACCACCTCGTTGGCCGCGAGCGGCGCCGAGAGCGTGCCGTTGAGCTGGGGCGTCGCATCGTTGGTCGTGCTGCCGGATGCGAAGTTGCCCTTCTGCGGATCGCGGTCGTCGGAGAAGTCGGTGATGGCCACCTTCTGCACGGGGGCAGTCAGGTCGAGCGTGACGGAGTGGGCCACGCTCTCCGCCCCCTGGTTGCCGCCGGCACTCACGACTCGGGCGGTGTACTTGTAGGTCGCGCCGTCGGTGAGGCCCTTGTCGAAGAAACGCCAGCTGGTGTTTGTCACCGTGGCGGTGCCGATCACGGCGCCGTTGCGCAGCACCTCGACCACCTCGCCCGTGTTCAGGGCGGCGGAGATCGAACCGATGAGCACCGGGTCGGCGTCATTGGTCGTCCCGCCGTCGGCCACTGCGCCGCGGTCCGGTTCGACGTTGTCCTGCACACGCACGATCTGCACCGTCTGCGTGACCGTGGAGGTGATGACGGTGAAGCGCAGGCTGTTCGAGGCGGCGCCGGCGTTGCCGGCCATGTCCATGACCCTGGCCTCGTAGGTGTAGGTGGTGCCGTTCGAAAGGCCGATGTCGTTGAAGACCCAGTCGGTACCGCTGACGGTCGCGTTGCCCACGTACACGCCGTTGCGGAACACGCGCAGCTGCTCCGATCTGGCCAGCACGGCGGAGAGGGTGCCCTCCAGCCTGGGCGAATCGTCGTTGGTGCTTCCGTTGGCAGGAATGCTGCCCGAGATTGGGTCGACGTTGTCGATGGCGCGCGAGAGCGTCACGGTCTGCGACGGTGTCACCGTGTCGATGATGAAGACCATCGGCGCCGACTTCGGCCCTTCGTTGCCGGCCGCGTCGACACTGCTCACCCTGAGGCTGTGCACGCCCTCGGCCAACTCCTTGCCGGATGCGGGCTCGAAGCCCCACTTGCCGGAGGCATCGGCCTTGGTGCTGCCGATCAGCACGCCGTTGTCGTAGACGTTCACCGTGCCGTTGGGCTCGGCGCCCGAACCCTTGAGCTCCGGACGCGCGTCGTTGCTCGTGTCGCCCTGGGCGATCGGGCCCTGGACCGGATCGACGTTGTCGGTGACGCTGTCGATCGCCGGTGCGGCCGACGGGGCGACGGCGTCCACCGTCAGCGTGAAGTTCGCCGAGGTGGTGCCCTTGGTGCCGGCGGCGCTCGCGATGGCCGCGGTGTAGGTGTGCGTGCTTCCGTCGGCCAGCGTCGGCAGCTTGAACTCCCACGCGGTGCCGTTCACGGCAGCGGTACCAAGCAGCACGCCGCCTTCGAGGATCTGCACGACCTCGCCGGTCTTCAGGCCCGAGACGGTGCCCTTGAGCACCGGCGTGGTGTCGTTGGTGCTCGTGCCGCTGGCGTAGTCGCCGGCATTCGGCTCGATGTCGTCGGCGTAGGCGGTGATGGCCACCGCATTGCCGGCGGTCGGCGTCGAGGTGTCGATGGCCACGGTGCGGGCATCGAGCGCGGCGAGGTTGCCGGCGGTATCGACCACGCGCACCCTGTACTCGTGGCTGCCGTCGGTGAGCACCCGGCCGTCGACGTAACTCCAGCTTCCGCCGCTGACGATCAGGTTGGCCCAGGTGGCGCCGCCGTCGACGCTGATCTGCGCGGTTTCGTCGGAAGCCAGCGTGCCGGTCAGCCTGCCGTTGATGGTCAGGCTGGTATCGCTGGTGATGAAGTCGCCCGCGACGCCGGTGTCGGTACTGATCGACGCGATGTCGATGGCGACGCCCGCCGAGTGCTGGGTGTCGATCACCACGCGCTGGCTGGCCGATTTGCCGGCATTGCCGGCGGCATCGACGACGCGTGCCTGGAAGACGTAGTCGCCCGCCGCGAGCGGCACGGAGGTGTTGTCGAGCCGGTAGGTGTTGCCCGAGACCAGCGTCGCATCGCGCCAGCTCGTGCCGTTGTCGAGCGAGACCTGCACCTTCTCGCCGGTTCCGGCCGCGGCGTCCAGCGTCACCGTCACGACGAGGGTGGTGTCGCTGGTGATGAAGTCGCTCGCGCTGGCGCCGGTGTCGTCGCTGATCGCGGTGATCGTTGCCGCCTGCGTCGGTGCGGTGGTACCGACCGTGAAGGCCAGCGGTGCCGACCTCGGTCCTTCGTTGCCGGCCGCATCGACGCTGCTCGCCGTCAGGCTGTGCGCGCCGTTGGCCAGCGGCTTGCCGGCGTCGGGCGTGAAGCTCCACTTGCCCGAGCCGTCGGCGACCGCGGTGCCGATCGGCGTGTCGTTGTCGTAGACCTTCACCGTGCCGTTGGGCTCGGCCCCTGCGCCCTTCATCTGGGGACGGGTTTCGTTGGTCGTGCTGCCGGAGGTGATCGGGCCGACGACCGGTGCCGTTGCATCCATGACGCTGTCGATTGAAGGTGCCGCGGCGGGCGCGGTCCGGTCGATGGTCAGCGTGAAGGCGGCCGAGGCCTGGCCTTCGTTGCCTGCCGCATCCTCGACCTTGGCGGTGTAGCTATAAGTGGCGCCGTCGGAGAGGCCCGCATCCTGGAAGCTCCAGGCCGTGGCGCCGGCCATGGTGGCGGTGCCGATGCGCTTGCCGTCCCTGTAGATCACCACGGCCTCGCCCGCCGCGAGCGCGGCGTTCAGCGTGCCGTTGAGCTGCGGCGTGGTGTCGTTGGTGATGCTGCCCGAGGCGAAGCTGCCCTGCTGGGGGGCCTGGTCGTCGGTGTAGCCGGTGATGGCCGCCGTCTGGCTCGGCGCGACGAGGTCGAGCGTGATCGCGTAGGCCGCGCTCTTCGCGCCCTCGTTGCCGCCGGAGTTGACGACGCGCGCGGCGTAGCTGTAGGTCGTTCCGTCGGAAAGGCCCGTGTCGCGGAAGCTCCAGGTCGTGCCCGTCACGGTGGCGTTGCCGACCACCTTGCCGTCGCGCAGCACCTCGACCACGTCGCCCGCGTTCAGCACGGTGGAGATCGAGCCGCCGAGCGTCGGCGCGGTGTCGTTGGTCGTGCCGCCGTTGGGCACGTTGCCCTTCACCGGAGCGGCCTGGTCGTCCACCCTCAGGATCTGGACGGTCTGCGTGACGCCCGAGGTGTTGACCGTGAAGCGCAGGCTGTTGGAGGCGGCTCCGGCATTGCCGGCCGCGTCCATGACCCTCGCCTCGTAGGTGTAGGTGGTGCCGCTGGCGAGGCCCGCGTCCTCGAAGGTCCAGGCGGTGCCGGTGACCTTGGCGACGCCGGCGAGCAGGCCGTTGCGGAACACGTTCAGCCGCTCGGTGCCGCTCAGCGGCGCAGAGAGGGTGCCCTCCAGCGTCGGCGTGTCGTCGTTGGTGGTGCCGTTGGCGGGGATGTCGCCCGAGACCGGGTCGACGTTGTCGATGGCGCGGACCAGCTTCACCGTCGGCGCCGGCGCTGCGGTGTCGATGCGGATCGCATGCGCGTTCGATTCGGCGCCCGAGTTGGAAGCCGCGTCCTGCACACGGGCCGTGTAGACGTAGGTGGCGCCGTCGGAGAGGCCGCTGTCGGCATAGCTCCAGTGCGTGGCGTCGGTCATGGTCGCGAAGCCGATTTCCTTGCCGTCGCGCAGCACCACGACCTTCTCGCCCGCCTGCAGCGCGGCCGAGATGGTGCCGGTGACCTGCGGTGCGGTGTCGTTGGTGTAGCCATCGTTCGGCACCGAGCCCTGCTGCGGATCGACGTCGTCGTTCACGGCCGTGATGCTGGCCTTGGTGGACGGACCCGAGAGCTTCAGCGTGATGACGTAGGGCGAGGAGGCGGTGCCGCCGCCGCCCGCGGCGTCCTCGACGCGCACGGTGTAGCTGTAGGTCGAGGCGTTGGCGAGGCCGCTGGTGTCGGTGTAGGACCAGCTCGTGCCCGAGATCGACGCGGTGCCGATCCTGACGCCGTCGCGATAGACGGCGACGAACTCGTTGCCGGCCAGGCTGCCCGACACGGTACCTCTGAGTTCAGGCTGGGAGTCGTTGGTGGTGCCGCCGCTGGCAACGTCGCCCTGCACCGGGTCTGCGTTGTCGAACACGGTCGAGATCGTGGCCGCCTGCGTCGGCACGGAGGTGTCGACGGTGATGGCGTAGCTGCCCGAGACGGCGCCCCGGTTGCCGGCCGCGTCCTCCACGCGCGCTGTGTAGGTGTAGGTGCGGCCGTCGCTCAGGCCGGTGTCGTCGAAGGTCCAGTGGGTGGCGTCGGTCATCTTCGCGGTGCCGATGACGGCGCCGTCGCGCAGCACGACCACCTTCTCGCCGGCCTGCAGCGGCGCGGAGACGGTGCCCGCCACCTGCGGCGCGGCGTCGTCGGTGAAGCCGCCGTCCGCCACGGCGCCCTGCAGCGTGCCGCGGTCGTCGTTGATCGAGACGATCGCGGTCGATTGCGAGGGCGCGACGGTGTCGACCGTGAACGCCAGCGCCGCGGACTGCGGGCCTTCGTTGCCGGCTGCATCGACGTTGCTCGTCGTGAGGCTGTGGGCGCCGTTGGCGAGCTCCTTGCCGGCTTCGGGCGTGAAGCTCCACTTGCCGGTGGCGTCCGCCGTGGCAGTGCCGATCAGCGTGCCGTTGTCGTAGATCCTGACGGTGCCGTTCGGCTCGGCGCCCGAGCCCTTGAGTTCGGGGCGCGCGTCGTTGGTGGTGCCGCCCTGGGCAATGGACCCGGTCACCGGTGCCACGTCGTCCAGGAAGCTCTCGACGACCGGCGCCGTGGTGGGCGCGCGCTGGTCGATCGTGAGCGCGAAGACCGCCGAGGCTCCGCTCTGGTTGCCCGCGGCATCCTCGATGCGGGCCGTGTAGCTGTAGCTGTTGCCGTCGACGAGGCCGGCGTCCTGGAAGGTCCAGGCGGAGCCGCCGGACAGGGTGGCGGTGCCCAGGCGCACGCCGTCGCGGTAGATCACCACCGAGTCGCCGGCGTTGAGCGTTCCGCTGATCGTGCCGTTCAGCAGCGGCGAGGTGTCGTTGATGGCGCTGCCCGACGCGAAGGTGCCCGTCTGGGGTGCCTGGTCGTCGGTGCAGCTGACGATCGCGACGGACTGCGAGGGCGCGGCGGTGTTCACGGCCAGCGAGAAGTCGGCCGAGGCCGTGCCCTTGTTGCCCGCCGCATCGGCGATCACGGCGACGTAGGTGTGCCTGCTGCCGTTGGCCAGCGTCGGCAATGCGAAGGTCCAGGCGGTGCCGTTCACGGCGGCCGTGCCCAGCAGCACCGAGCCTTCGAAGATCTGCACGACGTCGCCCGCCTTCAGGCCCGAGACGGTGCCCTTGAGCACCGGCGTGGTGTCGTTCGTGCTGGTGCCGCTGCCGTAGTCGCCCAGGTTGGGCGCGACGTCGTCGGTGTAGGCCGTGATGTCGACGGCATTGCCGGTGGTGGGGCCGCTTGCGTCGATGACCACGAGCTGCGAGCCCGGCTGGGTCGCATTGCCGGCCGCATCCACCACGCGCGTCAGCACGGTGTAGCTGCCATCAGCCAGCGAGACGGCCGTGTTGTCGAACTGGTAGCTGCCGCCACCCGACGGCGTGGCGTCGTTCCAGGTCTTGCCGTTGTCCAGCGAGACCTGCACCTTGGCGCCGGCCTCCACGGCCGAGTCGACCTTGATGGTGAGCACCAGGGTGCGGTCGCTGGTGATGAAGTCGCTGCCGCTCGAGCCGGTGTCGTCGCCGATGGCGGCGAGCGTGGCCTTGGTGGTGGGCGGGGTGGTGTCCACGTTGACGGTGAAGGAGCCCGACTGCGGGCTCTCGTTGCCCACGGGGTCGACGGCCGTGGCGCCGAGGCGGTGCGTGCCCTCGGTCAGCGGCGTGGTCGGCGTGAAGCTCCAGCTGCCGTCGGCCTTGACGGTCGTGCTGCCGAGGACGCTGCCGTTGTCGTAGACCTTGATCACATCGCCCGGCGTGGCACCGCTGCCCGTGAGCGTGGGCGTGGCGTCGTCGGTGGGACCGCCGTTGGCGACCGGACCCTGCACCAGGCCGACGTCGTCGACGGCGCCGGCGATGGACGGCACCTCGGGCGCGGTGGTGTCGATGGTCAGCGCGATGGTGGCGTCGCCCTGCTTGCCCGCGGCGTTCACCGCGGTGGCGGTGTAGCTGTGCGTGCCTTCCTTCTGCAGGGGCAGCGTGAAGCGCCAGTTGCCGCCCCCGTCCGCCGCGGTGGAGCCGAGGACGGTCGAGCCCTCCTTGACGGTCACGATCGCGCCGGCCGTGGCCTTGCCTACGAGCGAGGGCGTGGTGTCGTCGGTGCGGGCGCCGGGCGCGAGGTTGCCCTTGATGCTGCCCTGGTCGTCGGCGATCTGCTCGATGCTGACGACGACGTCGCTCGAGTCGACCGTGAAGTCCAGCACCGCGCTGGCGGCGCTGGTGTTGCCCGCGGCGTCGGTGACGGTATGCGTGATGCGGTGCGTGCCACGCCCCAGCGGCGTGCTGGGCGTGATGCTCCAGGCGCCGTCGGTGGCGGCGGTGAAGCTGCCGATGAGCGCGCCGCCGTCATACAGGCGCACGGTGTCGCCGGCCTTCAGGCCGCTGCCGCTGAAGGTGGGCGTGGTGTCGTCGGTGGTGGCACCGGCCACGATCGCGCCCTGCACCGGGCCCTGGTCGTCGAAGGCGACGACCGTGTCGGGCGTGGCCGGAGCCGTCGTGTCGAGCACGACCGGATAGAGGCCCGTGCGCGGGCTGGCCTGGCCTGCGCCATCGACCGCCTGGGCGCTCAGGTTCTTGACGCCGTCGCCGCTCAGCGGACTGGTGGTGACGCTCCAGGTGCCGTTGGCGGCGACGCTGGTGGAGCCCACGGCCACGCCGTCGGCATACACGGTGACCACCGTGCCGGCCGTGCCGGTGCCGTTGAGCGTGAGCGTGGTGTCGTCGGTGCTGGCGTCGCGAGCGACGTTGCCCGTGACGCTGCCCCTGTCGTCGATCACGCCGATGATGGCCGGCGCTGCGGGCGGATCGCCCACCAGCGTGAAGGTCGATGCCGGCGTGGCGGCGCCGATGTTGCCCGCCGCGTCCACGGCGCGTGCCGTGAGGCTGTGCGCGCCCAGGGCCAGCGGCAGGTCGGGCGTGAAGCGCCAGCTGCCGTCGGCGTTGACCGCCGTGCTGCCGATGAGCGTGCCGTTGTCGTAGACGTTGATGACCGAGACCTGCGCCGGGTCGGCCTTGCCGGTGTACTCGGGCTTGCTGTCGTCGGTCTTCGCGCCGGCGGCCAGGGTGCCCTGCACCGGGCCCACGTCGTCCAGCACCTGGATAAGGGACGAATCGAGCGCGGGCGGCGGCGTGAGGTCGACGGTGAGCCGGAAGTCATTCGAACGCGGGCTCTCGTTGCCTGCCGCGTCGGTGAGCGTGTAGCCGATGCTGTGCGCGCCCTCGGCGAGCGGGGACGCGGGCGTGAGCGTGCCGGTGGTCGGGTCGTAGGTGGCGGCGACCTTGTTGCCGTCGACGTACAGCGACGGCGTCAGGCCGGCTGCGACGGAGGCGATCTTGAAGCCCGGCGTGGTGTCGTCGGTGAAGGACGCGGTGCTGGCCGCGTTCTGGACCGCGCCGGCGTCGTCGACGTAGCCGGCCACGGCGTCCGGGCGGGCCGGCGGCGTGGTGTCGACGTTGACCACGAAGGCGGCCGAGTGCTGGCTCTGGTTGCCCACCGGGTCGGTGGCCGTCACGGTGAGCTTGTGCTCGCCCTCACCCAGCGGCGAGGTCGGGCTGGCCGTTGTGAAGCTCCAGCGTCCGTCGGACTGCACCGTGGTGCTGCCGATGGCGCTGCCGTTGTCGAAGACGGTGATGAGGTCGCCCGGCGTCGCGCCGCTTCCGCTGAGCGTGGGCCTGGTGTCGTCGCTCGCGGCGCCGCTGGAAAGCGCGCCCTGCACCGAACCGGTGTCGTCGACGACCGACGCGATCACCGGCACGGCCGGCGGCGTGGTGTCGATGGTCAGCGAGAACGTGGTCTCGCTGCTGGTGCCGGCGGCGTTCACCGCGGTGGCCTTGTAGCTGTGCGCGCCTTCCGCCTGCGTGGGCAGCATGAGGTTCCAGTTGCCGTTGGCATCCGCCGTGGTGGAGGCGAGGACCGTGGAGCCTTCCTTGATGGTCACGACGGCGCCAGCCGTGGCGGTGCCGACGATCGTGGGCATGACGTCGTCGGTGAAGCCGGCCGGGCGCGTCTTGATCTGCTGCCCTTGCCTGGTTTCCCCCGCCTTGGTGACGCTGACGGCCACCGCCGACGTGTCGACGGTGAAGGACAGCGGTGCGCTGGCGGCGCTGGTGTTGCCGGCCGCGTCGGTGATGGTGTGCGTGATGCTGTGCGCGCCCTGGCCGAGGCCGGTCGGCGTGAGTTCCCAGCTGCCGTCGGACTTGACGGTCGCGCTGCCGATCGGCGTCGCGCCGTCGTAGACCTTGACGATATCGCCCGGCGTCGCCCCGCTGCCGGCGAAGGTCGGCGTGGTGTCGTCGGTGGAGCCGCCGTTGCCGAACGCGCCCTGCACCGGACCGAAGTTGTCCGAGGCGGACACAGTGGCCGGCGCGGCCGGTGCCGTGGTGTCGAGCACGGCGCTGTCGCTCGCCGTCGGCCTGGAGGCATTGCCCGCCAGGTCCTGGCTGATCGCAGCGACGCGGATCGGCGCGCCTTCGGCCGGGTTGGGGAACGAGACATCGACGAAGCCCTTGGCGACATCCGTCGCGGACAGCTTCAGCTCGAGATTGCGGGTGCCGTCGGTGATGCTGATCGCATCGCCTTCAGCGGCGCCGGAGACGAGGGTGACCCGCACGGTCACGTCGGATCCCTTCTCCTTGGCGTTGATGAAGCCGTCGTTGTCGACGTCGTTGACGATCGTCACGGCGATGACGGGCGCCACGCTGTCGACCGTGGCCATGGCGGGCTGGCTGGCGTTGCCGGCCGCGTCGGTGGCAATCACGCGCAGCTGGGTGCCGTTCATCGCGGGTGTCGCGGGCGTGATGCTGTATTCGCCATTGCTGCCTGCGGTCGCGCTGCCGACGAGGTTGCCCGCGCTGTCCCTGATGGTGACCAGCGAGCCTGCTTCGGCGGTGCCGGCGATGGTGCTGCCCGAGGTCGGCTTGACCGTCGGGGCATCGGGGGCCTTGCTGTCGACCTTGGCCGTGGCGGGCGCGCTGGTGTTGCCAGCCGCGTCGGTGGCGGTCACGCTCAGCTCGGTGTCGTGCGCCGGGGGCGTTGCGGGCTTGACGACGTAGTTGCCGTTGGCGTCCGCCGTCGCGCTGCCGACGCTGTTGCCGGCGCCGTCCTTGACGAGAACGAGCGAGCCCGCTTCGGCCGCGCCTGTGATGGTGCCGCCGCTCGTGGGCTTGACGGTGGGCGCGTTCGGGGCGGCGCTGTCCACCGTGGCCGTGGCAGCAGGGCCGGTGTTGCCCGCCGCATCGGTGGCCGAGACGCCGAGCGTCGTGCCATGCGCCACGGGGGTCGCGGGTTTGACGGCGTAGTTGCCGTTCGCATCGGCCGTCGCGCTGCCGATCAGCTTGCCGGCACCGTCCTTGACGGTGACCACCGAGCCGGATTCGGCCGTGCCAGTGATCGAGGCACCGTTGGTCGGGGCGACCGTGGGTCTTGCCGGAGGCAGGGCGTCCACAGTGGCGGAGGCCGCGGCGCTGGCGTTGCCCGCTGCATCGGTGGCCACCGCGGTGATCTTCGCGCCGTCTTCCAGCGGCTTGGCAGGCGTGACGGTGTAGAGGCCATCTAGGCCATCT
>NZ_JASMRZ010000031.1 GCF_030462475.1 Variovorax sp. CAN15 | reverse complement strand
GAGCACGAGGCCCGTGGCGATGGACTTGATGAGTGTCTTGTTCATGAGGGAACTCCAGAAAATGAAACGGGAGAAGAAATCAGTGCTCGTGCGAGCCGTGCCCCGAGGGCTTGCGCACGGTCGCGTCGGGGCCGGAGCCCTTCTGCGATGAAGCGGGCGCCGGTGTTTCCTTGCGCGTGGCCGGCGGCACGTTCGCGCCCTTCACCTCGCGTGCGACGGTGCCCGGCGGGTGCTTGAACCAGCCCGGGTCGCGGTAGTCGCCGGGTTTCTGGTCGCGCCGCACCTTCAGCAGCGTGAACATGCCGCCCATCTCGGCCGAGCCGAAGGGGCCAGCGCCGGTCATCATCGGCACGGTGTTGTCGGGAATGGGCATTTCCATCTCGCCCATGTCCGCCATGCCCTTGTCGCCCATCACCATGTAGTCGGGCACCAGCTTGCGGATCTTCTCGGCCACGCCCTTGTGGTCTACGCCGATCATGGTCGGCACCTCGTGGCCCATCGGGCCCATGGTGTGGTGCGCCTTGTGGCAATGCAGCGCCCAGTCGCCTTCCTCGTCGGCGATGAACTCCATCTGCCGCATCTGGCCCACCGCCACGTCCACCGACACCTCGGGCCAGCGCGCGGTGCGCGGCACGGGGCCGCCGTCGGTGCCGGTCACCTCGAACTCGTGGCCGTGGATGTGGATCGGGTGGTTGGTCATCGTCAGGTTGCCCACGCGGATGCGCACCCGGTCGCCACGGCGCACGTTGAGCGTGTCGATGCCCGGGAACACGCGGCTGTTGAAGCTCCAGATGTTGAAGTCGGTCATGGTGTTGACCTTGGGCGTGGCGCTGCCGGGCTCCACGTCGAAGCTGCCGAGCAGGAAGCAGAAGTCGCGCTGCACTGGCTCGATCAGCGGATGGCTTTCCTTCGGGTGCGTGACCCAGGAGCCCATCATCCCCATCGCCATCTGCACCATCTCGTCTGCGTGCGGGTGGTACATGAAGGTGCCGGGCCGGCGCGCGGTGAACTCGTAGACGAAGGTCTTGCCCGGCGGAATGTGCGGCTGCGTGATGCCGCCCACGCCGTCCATGCCGTTGGGCAGGCGCTGGCCGTGCCAGTGCACGGTGGTGTGCTCGGGCAGCCTGTTGGTGACGAAGATGCGCACGCGGTCGCCCTCGACCACCTCGATGGTCGGGCCGGGCGACTGGCCGTTGTAGCCCCACATGTTGACCTTGAAGCCCGGTGTCATCTCGCGCACCACGGGCTCGGCGACGAGGTGGAATTCCTTGATGCCCGCGTTCATGCGCCAGGGCAGCGTCCAGCCGTTGAGCGTGACGACGGGGTTGTAGGGCCGGCCGTTGGGCGGCGAAAGCGGCGGCGCGGTGGCGGTGGAGCCCTGCGACACCGGCTCGGGCAGCGCGGCCATGGACACGCGGCTCACGCTGGTCGCGGCGACGGCCGTGGCCGCGCCCGCGAAGAAGTTGCGGCGGTTCATGTCAGTGCCCTCCCGTTGCCGGCGCTTCGGCGGCCGAAGCGGTCTGCAGCGCCGACATTCCACCGGGCGAGCTGCCCGTGAGCACCAGTTGCAGGTCGGTGTCGGCGATCCAGAAATCGCGCTGCGCCTCGATGCCCGCGTTCACCGCGAGCATGCTGGCGCGCGTTTCGCCCAGCAGTTCCCACACGCTGGCGAGCATGCCGTTGTAGCGCAGCACCATTTCCTCGTTGACCTTCCTGCGCAGCGGCAGCACCTCGTCGCGGTAGCGGCGGGCCAACGCATAGGCCGTATTCCAGCCCTGCCACGCCTCGCGCGCCTCGCTCGCGGCGAGCACGCCCACGTCGCGCACGCGGGCTGCCGACTGCAGGTACTGCGCCTCGGCACGGCCGTTGCGGGACTGGCCCCAGTCGAAGATCGGAATCGGCAGGTCGAGCTCGAAGCCGCGCTTGGTCTTCTTGGTGCGGTCGGCGTCGTTGTCGAAGGTGGTGTTGCGAACCACGCCGATCTCCATCGCGTTGATGACGCTGGTGGCGTGCGTGAGGCCGAGCGAGCCGGCCACGGCGGTGTTCTGCGCCTGGGCCGAGCGCACGTCGAGGCGGTCGCGCAGCGCCAGTGCCTGCACGTCGCCGAGTTCCGGCGCGGCCTTCGGCAGCGGCGGCAGGCGGTCGGGCAGGGTGTAGCTTGCGGCGCGCTCGCCGCTCAGGCCCATCAGGCGGGTGAGCTGCTCGCGCGAGGCGACTGCGAACTGCTCGGCGCGCGCCAACTGCGCGGCCGCATCGGCCAGCAGAAGCTGCTCGCGCGTGCGCTGCAGAGCGCTCCAGTTGCCGACCTGGGCCATGCGGTGCGCGAGCTCGGCGCCGGCTTCGGCGGTTTCCTTCGCGTCGCGCAGGTAGGCCACGCCCTGCTGCGCCGCCACCGCGCGTACCCAGGCGCGGCGCGTGTCGGCCGCAAGCAGCAGAACGCTCTGCGCGGCCTGCAGCTTGGCCGCCTCGTGCCGCTGGCCGGCCCAACGGGCCTGCCATGGCAGCGTGACGAGGCCCAGCACGTTGAAGCTGAGCATTCGCTCGAACTCGCGCTCGCTGCCCTGCGCCAGGCGGCTGAACGAGAGCACCGGGTTCGGCAGGCTCGCGGCCTGCACGCGGTCGGCGTCGCTCAGTTGCAGGGTGGCGAAGGCATCCTGCACGCGCGGGCCGTTGATGAGCGCGATGCGCACCGCGGACTCGACGTCCAGCGGCTTGGCGAGCAGCGCATCGACGCTCTTCTGCGAAGCCGCGTCGGGCGTGCGTTGCGCGGTGGCGCCCGCCATGAGCGGGTTGCCCGACACCAGCGCCTGCACGTCGGCGCTGCCGCCGTCGGGCGAGAGGCTGGCACAGCCGGCGAGCACCAGCGCGGCGGCCAGCGTTGCGCCGGTCTTGATGGTTCTGATGGATGGGAGCCGGGGCGGGCGCGCTTCGCTACGCCTGCGATGGCCACGGGTGCCGGCAGTCTGCCGGCGAATGAGGGAATTCACTTTCGATCTCCATGAGCAATACGACGGACGCCGCAAGCCGGAACAACGGGCTCACCGCGGACGGACTACGGGCAGGGAGATCAGGAAATGGGCGGCTTCAGGCCCTGGACGGGCTCCGCGCTGACGAAACGGGCCGCGTGGGCCGCGGGCGACGCCTGGGGCGCGCCGTGAACGATGGCGACAAGAGGCATGCCGCCGAGCGCCACCGTGTGGCAGACCTGGCAGGCGACGCAGGTGCCGCAGCCTTGGTGGTCGTTGTGGTTGGTGTTGCCGCTGCCGCCGTCGTCATGGCTGCTGCCATGGGCGGACATGTCCATGGCCATCGCCATGTCGCCGCCCGCATCGGCATCCGTCGCTTCGTGGCAATGGGCTTCGGCCGCGGCGGAGACCACGGTCGCGGCCTCCATGGCCGCCGGCAGCGAGTGGCGCACCATCTCGACCGCCATGGCATCGCCGAGCCAGCCKCGGACGGGCAGCAGGACGATCATGATGGCGAGCAGCAGGGTGCGCATGGAGCGGGATGATAAACCGGCCAAACCCGCTGAAACGGCGCGCGCCGGTCAAGACACCAGTTGGCCGCGGGCCTTGTCGACCCACACCTGCAGGTTGTCGAGCAGGTCCTTCTGGCTGAACGAGCAGCTTTCCTCGCTGAAGAGCGCGCTCGACTCCAGCCTGTCGAGCAGGCTGAGCAGCACTTCGCCGTAGCGCGGGGGCAGGGCGCCCAGCAGTTCGGCGCTGGCGCGGGCTTCGTCCGACAGCGTGGTCACGGAGCCTGCGTCGTTGCGCATGGCCGCGATGCGCGCGGCGATGGCGTCGAGCTGTTGCCGTGCGGCGCTCACGATGCGTTCTTTCCCGGAGGCGGCAGCGAGAGGCCGCGTTCGCGCATCAGGTCGCGCAGGATGTCGGGGTAGTCGGTGATGATGCCGTCGGCGCCCCAGTCCATCAGCCGCTGCATGTCGGCGCGCTGGTTCACCGTCCAGGGCAGCACCTTCAGGCCGAGCTTGTGCGCCTCGCGGATGATCTCGGGCGTGAGGCCGGCGAAGGCCGGCGACCAGATCACCGGGCCGGGCGCGTTGGCCGAGGCGGCCCTGACCATCTGCGGCACCGAGGCGAAGCTGGCCGCATCGAAGCCGTCGGTCCAGCGGCTGTCCTTCAGCGTGCGCGGTGTGGTGAGGTAGGCGCGCGGCAGTTGCGGCGCGAGCTTGCCGACCAGCGTGAGCGTGCGCCAGTCGAAGCTCTGGATGGTCACGCGGCTGGCCATGTTCGCCTTGTCGATCTCGGCGAGCAGCGCGCGCACCATCGGTTCGGGGGCGGCAGTTTCGTCGGGCTTCGACGGGTCGATCTTGGTCTCGATGTTGAAGCGCACCGTGGCCGCGTCGGCGCCGCGTGCCTGCACCTGCGCGAAGAGCGATGCCAGCGTGGGAATACGCTCGCCGTCGCGCGGAATCTGCAGCGCGAACAGCTTGCCGTAGTTGCTGGACGGGTCGATCCGTCCGACGTCGTAGGTCTGCAGCTGCGCCAGCGTCAGTGTGCGGATGGGTGCGCCGCTCTTCGGCGCGAGCCACGCGCCCTTCGCGTCGCGCGTGTGGTCGGGGTTGAGCGAAGTGTCGTGCGAGACCACGACCACGTCGTCGGCCGTGAGCCCGATGTCCAGCTCCAGCGTGGACACACCCATGTCGACGGCGTTCGAGAACGCGGCGAGCGTGTTCTCGGGCGCCAGCCCGCGTCCGCCTCGGTGCGCCTCGAGGTCGAAGTGCTGCCTGGCCGTGGGCATGATGGCCRTGCAGCCGGCAAGGAGCAGCGCCGCGGCCAGAAGGGTGAATTTCATTTGAGCTGTACCTTGATGCCGTTGTCCTGCACGGTGATGTCGCCGATCTCGTAGGTCTTGCGCCCGACGGTGAGCTCGTCGGCCTTGAAGCTGCGCAGCACCTGCCCCTGCAGCAGTTCCTGCGCGACCACCGCGCCGACCTTCTGCAGCCGCTCCGCGTCGCGGCCTTCGATGCCCTGCAACTCGAGCCGCTCGGCCTTGGGCTGGTCCAGCCGCAGGGCGCGCGCCGTGGCGTCGTACCTGAGCGCGCTGCTGACCGACACCACGCCCTGCACCGGCGAGGCCGCCAGCAGCGGGCTCGCGATGGTCAGCGTGGCGGTGATGGACGCTCGGTTGGCCTTCGAATCCAGATCCAGCTGTGGGTCGCGCAGGCCGACCATGAAGATTTCGGCGTAGCGCTCGGCCACCGGAAAGTGCTTGGMGATCTGCGTCTGCAGTTCCTCGCGGCTGGCGGTGTATTCGCTGGTGAAGAAATTGAAGCCGGCCAGCGCCGCCAGGGGCGCCTGCAGGGCCGTGGCGCCCAGCAGCGCGCGCAGCAGCCGGCGACGGGAGGTTGGGGGCGGGTTGCGGTGGTTCATACGGCCGGGAGCTTGCCACAGGCGCCAGGCTTCGCGATGTCGGGCGGCGCGCCGTGGGCTCGTATCCGCATCTCGAAGCGCGCGAAGGCCCGCTCGCCCTTTTGGATCACGCTATGCAGCGAAAAACCGAAGCGTTCGTACAGGGCGCGCAGCGGCGCCCGGTCGGCCACGCAGTCCAGCCGCAGGAATGGGCGGCGCAGGTCGTGTGCGCGCTCGCGGGCGAAGTCGATCAGAAGCGAAGGCACGCCGCGTCCGGCAAATGCGCGGCGTACCGCCAGCTTGTGCAGGTAGAGCGAGGTGCCGGCCTCCATCTCGGGCCAGAAGGCTGGGTCTTCGAGGTCGAGCCGCACCACGCCTGCCACCTCGCCACCCTCGCGGGCGATGAAATAGCCGCCGGCATCGGTGTCGCGCTGCTCGCGCTCCAGGCCGACGTCGGCCGCCGACCACAGCGGGCGGCCTTCACCGGCGATCCATTGGGCGGCTTCGTCGAGGACGGCGGCGACTGTGGCCGCCTCTTCTGGCCTTGCTTGTTCGATCTGCATCGAGGGCAGAGCATATCGCCACACAGGCTCAGGCGGGCCGCACCACGTCGAAGCCTTCCTCCGGCGACGGCGCGGCGAAGTGGCTGCTGATCAGGTCGAACTGCGCGTCCGTCGTCTCGAAAGGGTGGATGCCGCTCGCGTTGCGCGCGCGCAGGCGGGCCTTGCAGATCTCGTCGGGCACGTCGAGGAAGTGCAGCGCGTGCGCCGCGCCGGCTGCCTCGAAGATGCCGCGCATCCACTGGCGGTTGGCCACCGTGTTGGCGGGAAAGTCCAACACCACAGAAAMGCCTGCGCCGAGCAGCGCCGCCACATGCTCCGCCATCGCCTTCTTCAGCCGGCCCGCGCAGCGGACGTAGTCGGGCAGTTCGTGGATCTCATCGGGGTACAGCGTGGCCAGCCATGTGTCCTCGCTGATCAGCACCGTGGCGGGCGCTTCGGCGAGCTGCCGCGTGAGCGTCGACTTGCCGGCGCCGATCTTGCCGCAGACCATGTGGAGCACGGGGCGGGGGAGTGGTGTCATTTCGATCTCCTGGGTGGGTGGGTGGAAGAAAAATTCCCCAGGAAACGAAAAACCCGCCTCGTGGGGCGGGTTGCATGGCGTGTACCTGTTGCCGTTCGAAGTGCCGCGCTAACCCACCGTCTTCCGGATGGGGCGAATAATTGACGCGGTACGCGGGCTTGCCATGGGCCGAGGATAACCCGGCCTGATTGCCCGATGTCGGCTCAATCGTGCAGCGAGGACAGGAACTGCTTCAGCTCCGCCGTCTGCGGGTTGCCGAACAACTCCGCCGGCGGTCCCATTTCGTGCACGCGGCCCTGGTGCATGAAGATCACGCGGTCGCTGACCTTGCGTGCGAAGCTCATCTCGTGCGTGACCATCAGGAGCGTCATGCCCTCGTCGGCCAGCGACTCCACCACGCGCAGCACCTCGCCCACCAGCTCGGGGTCGAGCGCCGAGGTGATCTCGTCGCACAGCAGCACGGCCGGCTCCATCGCCAGCGCGCGGGCGATGGCCACGCGCTGCTGCTGGCCGCCCGAGAGCTGGTCGGGCATGGCGTCGAACTTCTCGGCCAGCCCCACGCGCTCGAGGAGCTTGCGTGCCTGCGAGGCAGCTTCGAGGCCGGTGCGCTTCTTCACCAGCGTGGGCGCGAGCATCACGTTCTTGCCGACCGTGAGATGCGGGAACAGGTTGAAGCTCTGGAAGATCATGCCCACGCGCTGTCGCAGCTCGCGCATGGCCATCGCGCTCTCGTGCAGCAACGGCTTGCCGTCGACGGTGAGCGAGCCTTCCTGGAACACCTCCAGGCCGTTGATGCAGCGAAGCAGCGTGCTCTTGCCCGAGCCGCTCTTGCCGATGATGGCGATCACCTCGCCGCGCTTCACGTCGAGGTCGATGCCCTTGAGCACCTCGTTGGTGCCGTAGGACTTGCGAAGCGCCGTGATGCGCACGATGGGTGAACCCACCGAGGTGGCGGGCTGTTGTTGCGGTTGGTCAAGCACGGCGGCCATGGGTTTTCCTCTCGAGGGTCTTGGCGTACAGGCTCACCGGGAAGCACAGCACGAAATAAAGCAGGGCGACGCAGCTGAACACCACGAAAGGCTGGAAGGTGGCGTTCGAAATCATGCTGCCGGCCTTGGTGAGTTCGACGAAACCGATCACCGACGCGAGCGCCGTGCCCTTGATGACCTGCACCAGGAAGCCCACCGTGGGAGCGATGGCGATCTTCACCGCCTGCGGCAGGATCACGTGGCGAAGCTGCTCGCCGAAGCTCAGCGCGAGGCTGCCGGAGGCTTCCCACTGGCCCTTCGGAATCGAGGCCACGCAGCCGCGCCAGATTTCGGTGAGGAAGGCGCTGGTGTAGAGCGTGAGCGCCACGCTGGCGGCGGTCCACGCCGAGACGTCGATGCCGAAGAGTGCGATGCCGAAGTAGGCCAGGAAGAGCTGCATCAGCAGCGGCGTGCCCTGGAAGAGCTGCACGTAGAGGCCCACGGCCCTGCCGATCGCCTTGCCGCCGCGCAGCCGCAGGAACAGCAGCAGTGCGCCCACGATACCACCACCGATGAAGGCGATGAGCGAGAGCGCGACCGTCCAGCGCAGCGCCAGCAGCAGGTTGCGCAGGATGTCCCAGAGAGAAAAATCAGCCATGTCGAAGGTGCCTTCCCTTGGTTGCTCAGCGGCCGAAGAAGAACTTCGGCCCCGCCCAGTCGAGCAGCCGGCGCAGCGCCACCGACAGCGCCAGGTAGATCAGCGTGGCGACGATGAAGGCCTCGAAGGCGCGGAAGTTGCGGCTCTGGATGAGGTTGGCCGCGTAGCTCAGTTCCTCGGTCGAGATCTGCCCGCACACGGCAGAGCCCAGCATCACGATGACGATCTGGCTCACCATCGCGGGCCACACCTTCTTGAGCGCGGGCGGCAGCACCACCCGCAGGAACACCTGCGACTTGCTCAGCGCCAGGCTCACCGCCGCCTCGATCTGCCCCCTGGGCGTGGCCTCGATGCCGGCGCGGATGATCTCGGTGGAGTAGGCGCCGAGGTTCAGCACCATCGCGATCACCGAGGCCACCTCCGGCGTGAGCTTGACGCCTGCCGCGGGCAGCCCGAAGAAGATGAAGAACAGCTGCACGATGAAGGGCGTGTTGCGGATCAGCTCCACATAAGTGCCCACGACGGCGCGCAGCCACTTCGGCCCGTCGGCGCGCGCCCACGCGCAGAAGGTGCCCACGATCATGCCCAGCACGGTGCCGACGGCGGTCAGGCCGACGGTCCACGCCACGCCGCGCAGAAGCAGCGGCCATTCGGAGAGCACCGCGCCGAAATCAAACTCGATGTTCATAAGTCAGTCTTCTCTTCGTGGAACGCCGCGGAACCGGCTTTGCCGGGCCGCAGGCGTTGCCCCCGTCGAGGGGGTGTGCGCAGCGACACGAAGTGCGCGAAGCATGGGGGAGAACCACTCACACGGGAAGGTCGCCGGCCGCTTTGCCGAGCCATTTCTTGGACATGGCATCCAGCGTGCCGTCCTTCTTGGCGGCGGCAATGATTTCGTTCACCTTGGTCTTCAGCGCGGTCTCGCCCTTGGCGACGCCGACGAAGCAGGGGCTGTCCTTCAAGAGCAGCTTGAACTCGGCGCTGACCTTCGGGTTCTTGGCGAGCATGTCGCCGGCAACGGCGGCGCTGGTCGCGATGGTCTGGGTCTGGCCGGCCACGAAGGCGGCGATGGTCGCGTTGTTGTCCTCGAAGCGGCGGTAGTCGACGTTCGGCGGCGCCACCTTGTTCAGCTCCTGGTCTTCCATTGCGCCGCGCGTCACGGCCACGGTCTTGCCGGCCATGTCGGCGAAGCTGGTGAGCTTCATGCTCTTGGCGGCGTACACGGCCTGGAAGAAGGGCGCGTAGGCCGACGAGAAGTCGATCACCTTCTCGCGCTCCGGGTTCTTGCCCAGCGTGGAGATCACCAGGTCGGCCTTCCTGGTCTGCAGGTACGGGATGCGGTTGGCGCTGGTCACGGGCACCAGCTCGACCTTCACGCCGAGCTTGGCGGCGATGAGTTCCGCCATGTCGATGTCCAGGCCCTGCGGCTTCATGTTCTTGTCGACCGAGCCGTAGGGCGGGTAGTCGGTGGGTACGGCGATCTTGATGGTCCTGGCCTTGAGCACGTTGTCCAGGGCGTTCTGGGCGTGCGCGGCGCCGGCCGAGGCCAGCATGGCGGCGGAAGCGAGCGCGAGGGCGATGCGGCGCTTGGAGGCAGAGAAGGTCATAGCAGGGCTCCTAGGTAGGTCGAAGAATCGGAATCGGGCGATGCGCCGGGCTTGCGGCGCCTGCCGTTGGCTGGTGTCTTGGGTGCGGCCGTGTTCTGCAGCGGCGCGAGCGCATCGCGCAGCTGGGCCAGCGGATCGGTGGGCGCCTGCACGCGCAGGGCCGACTGCACCGTGCCGATGTGCTCGGCCATCAGCACCTCGGCGGCGGCGTGGTCGCCGCGCTCCAGCGCAGCGACGATCTGTACGTGGTCTTCGCAGGACTGGACTGCGTCGTGCGTGGATTGATAAAGCATGGCGATCAGCGTGGTGCGCGCCGTGTAGTCGCGCAGCGTGTCTGCCAGCAGCGTGTTGCCCAGGCACTCGGCCAGGCAGACATGGAAATCGCCCAGCAGGAAGCTGCGGTTGCCGACGTCGCTCTCTTTCAGTGCGGCCTTTTCACGCTGCAGGTGCGCTTTCAGTTGGCGCAGGGCGGTCTTTTCGATCTTGCCGGCGCTGCCCGCGCTGCGGATGAGCCCGAGTTCGATCACGCGCCGCGCCTCGAAGGCCTCGCGCGCCTCGTCCTGCGAGGGCTCGATGACGAACCAGCCGCGCCGCGCGCTCACCGTGACGATACCGCGCGCCGCCAGCCGCGTGAGCGCCTCGCGCACGATGGTGCGGCTGCAGTCGAACAGCATCGCCAGCTGCTGCTCGCCCAGGCGCGAACCCGGCGCGAGCTTCTGCGCCATCACCGCCTCGACGATGCGTGCACTGATTTCGGATGCGGAAATGGCCATATGCCTGCATACCAGCAGCTTCTGTGCCAACTGGTATGCAAGGCGTGTGCACCAAAAGGAGGCTGTGCGGCCCTCGGACTTTCAGAACCGGGTTGGAAAGTCGCCTTTCTCGAACTCGAGGATCACAGCCTTGAGTTCCCCGACCCGCTCAGGCGTGCAGAACTTCGGATTTGCCTTGCTCTGCGCCGCGTGGAAGTCGATTCCGTTGATTTCGTGTGTCAGCGCGTCCTGCTGGTACTTCCTGATCAGTGCTGTAACGGCGTTCGCCCGGTCGTATGGAATGCCGCAGGTCTTCGCCGCGCCCAGACGCGACCAGGCGAACTGCAGATTCGGGTCCCACCCCGTCGCATCGGGCCCGGTGAAGCCCTTGTCATAGTGGTACTCGTAGACGTTCGGTTCGATCTTGTAGGCGCCCATGCCGCCTTTGCCGCGGTAGCTGCCGTAGTCCGCGGCCACGGCTGCATGCCCTGCCGTGGCGGCAAGCAGCAGGATGGCGATGCGTGCTGTGCTCATGTTCAGCTGGATTCCTTGAAAGGTTGCTGGCGGCTATCTGGCGACGAAGTTCTCGCTGTCGTACCCGTACCGGGTAAGCAGCGAATCGAAAGGCGGTTGCCGCAGCGAGGGGAGCAACCGCGCGCGATCGGCCGGCTTGACTTCGGTGCCAAGCAATTCCTTGCCGCGTTGGAGGTCCGTCCTGGCCAATTCGCGCTTGCCCTGAGCGTCGTACGCGAGGGCGCGGTACAGGTAGGCCCACGCATAGGTCGGTTGATACTTCATGCCCTCGGTGAAGGCTTCGGTTGCTTCTGGCCATTGCTTGAGCTCGCTCAAGGTTCTGCCAAGGTGGTAGTAGGGCGCCATGCCCGACAGGCCGAGCCGTGAGTCCTGCATCTTGCGCAGAAGCCCGAGT
The DNA here is from genome assembly GCF_030462475.1 of Variovorax sp. CAN15. GTDB lineage: Bacteria > Pseudomonadota > Gammaproteobacteria > Burkholderiales > Burkholderiaceae_C > Variovorax. Next base: position 48,675 of record NZ_JASMRZ010000031.1, on the reverse strand, counting down.
GCCCTTTCGGGTTGCCCTGTTTCCCGGTACAGCGACGCGAGATTGATGAAGTCCCAGCTCTCGCGGGGTGGCATAAGGCGCTGGGATGCTTCGAGGTCCTTGATGGCCTCGTCGTACTGTTTGAGCTGTCCTCTCACGTGGCTGCGCATTTTCAGCGCCAGGCCCTTCAGGATGGCGGTCTGCGGTCCGCTGTCCACACAGCGAGTCCAGAGTGCCAAGGCCTTGTCCGGTTGCGCATAAGCGGTCTTGTTGTCGGTCAGTGGCAGGTTGCCGGCGGCACGGCATGCACCTTGGCCGGTGAGGGGGACCGACGCGCAGCCCGCGATGGTCAGTCCCAGCGCAGCGGCCAGGACCAGCCTGATGACGGCTTTACTCATTGCTGCAGCGATGCCGGGAGGTCAGGACGCACGCGCTCCAGCAAGGGCGGCGTGACGGAACCTTGCAAAGCGCAGGAGACCTTGGTCCGGCCAGGCGCCTCGTCGGCTTCGATGAGGAGCACGCGCTCGACCGTGCCCTTCTGTGTCACGGACCCGGACTGGCCTCCCCGGCGCCATGCGTCGATGGGATCGCCGATCCGGCGGTTTTCCGCGCGAGCCCATTCGTTTCCTGTCTTCACGACACGCTGGGCGGGCTGCAGAAGACGGTTGAGGGCGTCCGCGGCCGTGTCGGGCGTACCTTCGACGTCGAAGCCCCACCAGAGGAATGCGCCCATCGTCGCGTCGTAGCTCACCTCGTTGCGCCAGGCAAGCAGGCTCAGGCCTGCCACGTCGATCGGCCGTGTGAAAGACTGCCGATGTCCTTTCTGCGATCTTGGGTCGGCTACCGTGGGGGCTGCCACCGTGCCATTGATGGCGACTTCGACGGCTGATCCGAAGAGCTGCGGCTTCTGAGCCAGCAACGTGAAAAACGATGCATCGCATTGCGCGAATGCGATGAGCGCAGTCTTCGTCGCGTCCATGTCGGGCGCTAGGTTGGCGGCCGGCGTGTCGGCGGCACCGGCCGAGAAAGACATGGCCGCGAAACAGGCCAGGGCTGCCATGCGGCGGCCGAAGGCTGTGTGGTTTTGATGTGTGCGCATTGCGCGGTTCCTCCCGTTTGATTGCGTTGCCCTTGTCATCACCGGCGATGCAGGTCGCCCTCCTCGTGACAAGGTGCGGCACTATATCCAAGAGGCCGGCAACGCATGGCCGAAGCGCCTGCGTATCGGGCAAGACAATCAAAAAAATCGGCGCCGATGCTGGCTCAGGCGCGCAGCCGGACCGGTCGGCGGCTCAGTCCATCCGCGCGCCGGATGCCTTCACCGCCTTTTCCCAGCGCGGCGTTTCCGTCGCCAGGAAGCGCGCGAAGTCGCCGCTGCCCAGCACGGCCTGCGGCTTGTCGGTGAGCAGGCGCGCATGCTGGTCGAGCGGACCGCCGGCCGGGAAGCCGATGACGATATTGATCGGCTTGTCGGGAAACGCGGCCATTGCCGCCGTGGCGCCGAGGCCGAGGAAAATGGCCGCGAGCGCGGTGCTGAAGGGCTTGTTCCTGATCCGTCTCCTGTTCTTGTGAGGAGACGATCATAGGCAGCCCGCTCAGCCGGCCAGCGTTGCCTTCAGCGTGATCTCGGGCACGCTCGCCAGCGCCTTCGACAGCGGACAGCCGGCCTTGGCGGCGGCCGCGATCTGCTGGAATTTCGCCTCGTCGAGGTTCGGCACGCTGGCGTCGAGTTCGAGTGCGATGCAGTCGATCTTGAAGCCTTCACCATCCTTGGCCAGCCGCACGGCCGCCCGGGTGTCGATCTTGGTGGCCGTCAGGCCTTCTCTTTCCAGCGCGAAGGCGAAGGCCATCGTCAGGCAGGCGGCATGGGCCGCGCCGACGATCTCCTCGGGGTTGGTGCCGCGCTTGTCGTCCTCGAAGCGGCTGGCGAAGCCGTAGGGGTAGTCCTTCAGGGCACCGGTCTCGGTGCTGATCAGGCCCTTGCCGGTCTTGCCGGCGCCTTCCCAGTGAACGCTCGCGTGCTTGTCTGCTGCCATGTCGACTCCTTCATTGCGGTGACGGGTTGGGGGTCAGCAGGTATCGCCGAAGCGGGGGCGGTTGTCTGTAGTCGCACATCGCGTCGCACATCTCGTCGCACATCTCGTCGCACATCTCGTCGCACATCTCGTCGCGCGGGGCGTAGAAAAATGGGCGTCGCCAAGGTGACGCCCCGGGGGCTTGCCCCGATGGGAGCGGCGGGCGTGGCGGCTTAGGCTGGCGGGAAGCTTTCTTTTCCCCCTCTTCCCCTCTTCCCCTTCCTTCCCTTCTTCTTCCGCCCGTTTCGACCATGGAACAACGCCCGCACCATAAGTTCTGGCCCAAGCGCCTGCCGCATTCGATCACCGTCCCCGCCACCTCGCTCTGGCACAACCTGGCCACCTCTGCCGCGCGCTACCCCGACAAGCCCGCGCTGGTGTTCTTCGGCCGCGTGATCAGCTACCGCGAGTTCGCCGCGCAGGCCGAGAAGCTGGCCGGCGCGCTGCATGCGCTGGGCGTGAAGCGCGGCGACCGTGTGATCCTGGACATGCAGAACTGCCCGCAGCTGGTGATCGCGCATTTCGCGATCCTGCGCGCCAACGCGGTGGTGGTGCCGGTCAACCCGATGAACCGGGCCGAGGAGCTCAAGCACTACATCACCGACCCGGATGCCAAGGTGGCCATCATCACCGGCGACCTGGCGCCCGAGCTGGCCAAGGCCAGCAACGCGCTGCCGTCCGGGCAGCGGCTGGCTCACATGATCGTGACCCAGTTCACCGACGCCTTCGATGCCGACGTGTCGGGCGACGACGCCCCGGCGCCGGCCTGGAAGGAGTGGCTCACCACCCGCCACCCGCTGCCTGCGCTGGAAGGCGGCAAGGTCATCGCCTGGACCGATGCGCTCGAAGCCGGCCACCCGCCGCCCGAGCACGTGGTGGGCGCCAACGACATGGCGCTGCTGCCCTACACCAGCGGCACCACCGGCCTGCCCAAGGGCTGCGTCCACCACCATTCGAGCCTGATGCACAACGCCGTCGCAGGCCAGATGTGGGGCGGCTCGACCTCCGAGACGGTGGTGCTGGCGGTGGTGCCCATGTTCCACATCACCGGCGTGGTGAGCATGATGCACACCGCCATCCTCGCGGCCGCCACGCTGATCATCATGCCGCGCTGGGACCGCGACGTGGCCGGCCGGTTCATCTCGCGCTGGAAGGTGACGGCATGGACCAACATCCCGACCATGGTCATCGACCTGATGGCCAGCCCCAATTTCAAGGACTACGACCTGTCGAGCATGACCTACATCGGCGGCGGCGGCGCCGCGATGCCGCAGGCCGTGGCGCAGCGCCTCTTCGAGCAGTACGGCCTGAAGTACCAGGAGGGCTACGGCCTTACCGAGACCGCCGCGCCCTCACACACCAACCCCCTGGACAACCCCAAGCAGCAGTGCCTGGGCATCCCGTTCATGAGCACCGACGCGCGCGTGGTCGACCCCGACACGCTGAAGGAAATGCCCATCGGCGAGTCGGGCGAGATCATCATTCACGGCCCCGAGGTGTTCCAGGGCTACTGGAAGCGCCCCGACGCCACGGCCGCCGCGTTTGTCGAATTCGAGGGCAAGCGCTTTTTCCGCTCGGGCGACATGGGCCGCATGGACGAGGACGGCTACTTCTTCATCACCGACCGCCTGAAACGCATGATCAACGCCAGCGGCTTCAAGGTGTGGCCGGCCGAGGTCGAACTGCTGATGTTCCGCCACCCGGCCATCCAGGAAGCCTGCGTGATCTCGACCAGGGACGACTACCGCGGCGAATCCGTCAAGGCCGTGGTGGTGCTGCGCCCCACCCACAAGGACACGACCGAGCAGCAGATCATCGACTGGTGCCGCGAGAACATGGCGGTCTACAAGATCCCGCGCAAGGTGCAGTTCGTGGACGCGCTGCCCAAGAGCGGTAGCGGCAAGGTGATGTGGCGGCTGCTGCAGGAGGATGAGAACGCGGCCAAGTGAGACCGGACGGGGCGCGCCACTCCGCTACGCCTTGCGCCCCATCGACTTCAGGAGCCTCCCGGCCTCCTTCTTCCCATCTGGCGTGACGGACGCCGCCATCGTCGCCTTCGTCAGGTAGTCGACGACCTTGCGGTGGTTCTGGTGCGGGCCTTCCCACAGGAAGAGCCTGCCCAGCTCCAGCGCCGCGTCGCCGTCGCCCTTGGCATAGGCTCGCTCGAACCAGAAGCGGGCCCAGCGGAAGTTGCCTTCGTCGCGGTAGCAGATGGCAAGGTTGGCGCAGCCTGCGATGTCGCCGGCCCTGGCCGCCTTGCGGTACCACTGGCGGGCTGCGGCGCTGTCCTGCTTCACGCCGATGCCGTGGTCGAGGAAGTAGCCTACGCTGTTGAGTGCGTGGGTCTCGCCGGATGCGGCGGCCTTGAGGAACAGCGACAGCGCCTTCTTGTGCGCGCCGGCATCCCATGCGTCGTTGGCGGCGGAAAACCAGTCGTCACGGGTGGGTTCCTGCATGCGGGGTCTCCTTCGAAGCGCGGTTCGGGGAAGAGCGCGAGAAAGAAAGGAAAAAAACTGTGTCCCGAATGGTTCCGGTGCGCGGATCACTTAGCCTCGACCGGACCGGCCATTCTGCCTATCTCCTGGTCTTTCCGGCTTCTTCATGCACTTTCGCGCGCTGCCTTCTCGTCTTTTCTTTCTTTTTCTTCCTCTGTTCCTGGCCTTTCCCCTTCCGTCGCAGGCCGCTTCGCGAAACTGCCTCGTCGTCGGCATCAGCGATGGCGACACGCTCACCGCCCGCTGCGGGCGCATCGGCGCCTACGAGCGTGTGAAGGTGCGCATCGCGGCCATCGACGCGCCCGAGAAGGCCCAGCCCTACGGCCAGCGCAGCAGGCAGGCGCTCAGCGGCATCTGCTTCGGCGAGCAGGCGCTCATCACCGAGATCGACACCGACCGCTACGGCCGCACCGTGGCCGACGTGAGCTGCAACGGCGAGGATGCCGGCGGCCGCATGGTGTCCGAAGGCTGGGCCTGGGTGTACGACTACAACCACCTCGCCACCCGGCGCGGCGGAGGTCTGTTCAAGCTGCAGGAACGTGCACAGGCGCGCCGCGCCGGCCTCTGGGCCGATCCGCAGCCGACGCCGCCCTGGGAATGGCGCAAGCACCAGCGCGAGGAACAGGCTCAGCCGCACTGGGGTGGCGGCCGGTGGGGCGGGCTCTTTTGAGTCCTGTGCGGCCTGGCGTGGCAGGGCGCCGCTAGCAACTGCCCCAGCAGCGCAGCCCGGGCACGAACAGGCCCGCGATGAAGCTGACGGCGCAGAACACCAGCAGGATCAGCGCCGCCATCTTCAGCCCCTCGGCGCTCCATCCCGGCGCGAAGTTGCTGAATAGGAAGCCCGAGGCGAAGGTGCCTTCGAGCCGTTCGGCGCCGCCCCGGCGCAGCACCCAGAGGCAGAACAGCGCCTCGGCGGCATGCGCCGCGATCCAGATGAAGAGCGAGAGCATCGGGGGCTCGTCTTCAGGATTCGCTCTTGCCCTGCACGTCGGCCACCACGCGCGCGTTGCGCTGGAAGCTCCAGTAGGCGCCGGCCCAATCCATCATCACGACGACGCGGTTGCGAAAACCGATCAGGAAGTACGCGTGCGCGAACAACCAGAACAGCCACGCGGGCCGGCCGCTGAAGCGCAGCGGGCCGAAGGGCGTGCCCAGGTCGACCACGGCGGAATTGCGGCCGATGGTGGCGAGGTTGCCATAGTCGGCATAGCGGAACGGCACCGTCGGCTGGCCCGCGATGCGGCGCAGGATGTTGGCCGCCGCGGCGCGCCCCGCCTGCTTGGCACCGGGCGACACGCCGGGCACGGGCTTGGGCGGCTTGCCGGGCGCGTGGCTCATGGCGGCGGCGAGGTCGCCGACCACGCTGATCTCGGGATGGCCCGCGAGGCTCAGGTCGGGCTCGACCTTGATGCGGCCCGCGCGGTCGCATTCGACACCCGTGGCCGTGCCCAGCATGCGGCCCAGCGGCGAGGCCGCCACGCCTGCCGCCCACACCACGCAGCTGCTATCGATTCGGTAGCTGTCGACCGGCGAGCCATCTGCACCACCCCCGGTCTGCACTTCGAGCCCGGTGGTGTCGATGGCGGTCACGCGCGCGTTCAGCCGAACCTCGACGCCCAGTTTCTGAAGCTGCTCCAGCGCCTTCTGGCTCAGCGACTCGGGCATGGCCTGCAGCACGCGCGGGCCGCCTTCGATCAGCAGCACCTGGGCGCTGGCCGGGTCGATGTGGCGGAACTCGCCCGACAGCGTGTGCTTGGCGATCTCGGCCAGCGTGCCGGCCATTTCGACGCCGGTGGGGCCGGCGCCGATCACCACGAAGGTGAGCAGGGCGCGGCGGCGTTCCAGGTCGGCGGTGATCTCGGCGGTCTCGAAGGACAGCAGCACGCGGCGGCGGATCTCGAAGGCATCGGCCAGCGTCTTCAGCCCGGGCGCCACGGTGGACCACTCGTCGTGCCCGAAGTAGCTGTGCGTGGCGCCGGCGGCGACGATCAGGTGGTCGTATGGCACGCGATCGCCGTTGGCCAGCTGCACCGAACGCGCCGCCGGATCGATGCCGCTCACCTCACCCAGCAGCGTCGTGATGTTCTGCTGCTTGCGGAACAGCCCGCGCACCGGCGCCGCGATGGACGGCGCGGCGAGCCCGGCGGTCGCCACCTGGTACAGCAGCGGCTGGAACAGGTGGTGGTTGGTCTTGTCGATCACCGTCACGTCCACGTCGGCTTTCTGCAGCTTGCGGGCCGCTTCGAGTCCGCCGAATCCGCAGCCGACGATGACGACTTTGGGCCTGCCCGAGGGGTTGGTCGTTTGCATTCGCCGGATGATACGCAGCCGTCCTGCACGTCCCGGCGTCTTGTGCCACAGTGGCAGCCCCCTTGCGCTCTCTGGCGCTCTTTGCCGAAGTCGCGGCGGCAGGCCTGCGGCGTTTTGTCCTACGCGCCGCCGCGACCCGGATGGGCTACAAATTGCGGCTGACCCGACTGGAGATTCCATGACGCTTTCCCGGCCGACCATTCCGGCGGCGGGCGCACTGCGCGACAGATTCCGCGAAGTGCGCGCAACCAGCCTGGCGCTTGCCGCCCCGCTGTCCGCCGAAGACCAGTGCATCCAGTCGATGCCCGATGCCAGCCCCACCAAGTGGCATCTCGCGCACACCACATGGTTCTTCGAGAGCGTGCTGCTGCAGCCGCATGCGGGCGGCTACAGGCCGCTCGATCCGCGCTTCCACTACCTCTTCAACTCCTACTACGAGGCGCTCGGTCCGCGCCATCCGCGCCCGCAGCGCGGCCTGCTCACGCGGCCTTCGCTGGACGAGGTGCACGAGTACCGGCGCCACGTCGACGACGCCGTGCTGGCGCTGCTGGAGGAGGGCGGGCTCGACTGGAGCGTGATCGAGCCCATCGTCACGCTCGGCCTGAACCACGAGCAGCAGCACCAGGAGCTGCTGCTCACCGACATCCTGCACGCGTTCTCCTGCAACCCCATGCTGCCCGCCTGCAAGCCCGCCGGCGGCCCTGCGCTGCGTCTGGCGGCGGTGCCGCCCGCCATGCGCTGGATCGAAAGGCCCGGCGGCATGGTCGAGGTGGGACACGACGGCAACGGTTTCTCCTTCGACAACGAAACGCCGCGCCACCGCGCGCTGCTGCAGCCGTACGCCATCGCCGACCGCCTCGTGAGCTGCGGCGACTACGCCCAGTTCATCGCCGACGGCGGCTACCAGCGGCCGGAGCTGTGGCTGTCCGACGGCTGGGCCGCGGTGCAGGCCAACGGCTGGCGGCATCCGGCCTACTGGCTGGCGCAGGACGATCCGCGGCTGCGCTTCGCCGGCCCCGCGGCCCAGGCGGGCGGCGGCTGGCATGTTTTCGGCCTGCACGGCGTGCGGCCGATGGAAGCCGATGCACCCGTGTCTCAGCTGAGCTTCTATGAAGCCGCGGCCTACGCCGAATGGGCCGGCGCGCGGCTGCCGACCGAGTTCGAATGGGAGGCCGCGCACGACGCGCCCGGCATCTCGCAGATGACCGGGCATGTCTGGCAATGGACGCGGTCCTCGTACGACCCGTACCCTGGCTTCAGGCCGCTGCCGGGCATCGCAGCCGAATACAACGGCAAGTTCATGGTGGGGCAACTGGTGCTGCGCGGCAGCAGCGTCGCCACGCCGGCCGGGCATGCGCGGCCCAGCTATCGCAACTTCTTCCCGCCGGCGGCGCGCTGGCAGTTCTCGGGGCTGCGGCTCGCGAAAGACCTTTGATCATGCGCAATCCAACCTCTTCCTCGTCGCTGTCCTTCGTGCCCGCAACGGACGGCCGCAAGCCGCAGGCCGCCGCTGCAGCCCCGCTGTCGGAGTTCGGCCGCGAGATGCGGGCGGGGCTCGCGCGCTCGCCGCGCAGCATCTCGCCGAAGTTCTTCTATGACGCCGCGGGCTCGCAACTCTTCGATCGCATCTGCGAACTGCCCGAGTACTACCCGACGCGCACCGAATTGCGCATCCTCGGCGAATGCGCAGGCGAGATCGCGGGGCAGATCGGGCCGAACGCGGAAATCGTCGAGTTCGGTGCCGGGTCGCTGACCAAGGTGCGGCTGCTGCTCGATGCGCTGGAGACGCCCAGGCGCTATCTGCCCATCGACATCTCCGGCGAGCACCTGGAGGCGGCGGCCGAGCGCCTGAGGGCCGATTACCCGGATCTGGTCGTGCAGCCCATCGCGGCCGACTACACCATGCCGCTGGTGCTGCCTGCGCCGATGGCAGGGGCAGGGCGCCGCGTGGGGTTCTTTCCCGGCTCGACCATCGGCAACTTCGAGCCCGACGAGGCGCTGGCGTTTTTGCAGCTGGCTGCGCGGATGCTGCGCGGGGGCGGCCTGCTGATCGGGGTCGATCTGGTGAAGGACCCGGGGCGGTTGCATGCTGCGTACAACGATGCGCAGGGAGTGACCGCGGAATTCAACCTCAACCTGCTGCGGCGGGCCAATGCGGAGCTGGATGCCGGTTTCGATCTCGACGGGTTCTCGCATGCGGCGTTCTACAACGCGCCGCGTCGGCGCATCGAGATGCATCTCGTGAGCCGGCGGGCGCAGAGTGTCCGCTTGGACGGGCAGGATTTTGCGTTCGAGGAAGGCGAGACCATTCACACGGAGTACTCGCACAAGTTCACCGTGGAGGGGCTTCGCGCACTGGCTTTGAGGGCGGGGTTTCGGCCTGGAGCTGTCTGGACTGATCCTGAGAGGCTCTTCAGCGTGCACTGGCTGGCTGCTTAGGAGGCCGAGACCCGGCGCCGGGAAGCAACCTCCCAAAGAACGTCACCGGGGCAACGCCAAGGCAAACGGCAAACTGACAACCCCCAACAAAGTGGAAAGAGTCACCAGCCCCGCCACATAAGGCCCGTTGTAGCCCATCCGGGCAGCCAGAACGTACGCACTGGAAGCCGTAGGCACGGCGGAAAACGCCATCAGCACAGCCGCCTGCGCGGCATCCAGCCGCAGCAACCGGGCCAGTCCCCAAGCCACCAGCGGCAAGCACAGGTGCCGTATGGCCAGCACGGAAACGGCCAGCACCTTCCCCGCGCCGAGGGTGGAAAACTTCATCCCTGCCCCGGCGGCCAGCAACCCGAGCGCCAGCGACGCTGCCCCGATTCGCGTCAGCGTAGGCGTGGCCCAGGCGGGCACCGTGAGCCCGAGCACGTTGGCCAGCAGCCCGGCCACGGTCGCGACGATCAGCGGATTGCGCACCAACTGCCGCACGAACCCCGTCTGCGCATGCCGCGCCATCGGCCACACGGCCGCGATATTGAAGATCGGCACGCACACGCCGATCAGCACCGCGATCAGCAGCAGCCCCTCGGAGCCTCCGAGCCGCTCCGCCAGCGCCAGGCAGATGAACGAGTTGAAGCGAAAGGCGATCTGCGCGCTGGCCGCGTGGTCGCGCCGGTCGATGTGCGTGCGCAGGCCCGGAACGAAGGGCAGGGCATAGGCCAGCGCGATGCCGCAGATGCCCACGCCGACGCCGGCGGTGAGCAGGCTCGATGTCGCACCGAAGTCGAGCGGGCTGCGCACGATCGAGTGGAACAGCAATACAGGAAATAGAAAGTAGTAGACGAGGCTCTCGACCTGATCCCACACCCGACGGTCGAGGGCGGTATAGCGGCACAGGAGCCAGCCGATGGCGATGAGGGAGAAGTCGGGGAAGAGCAGTTGGGCGTAGTTCACCGCTTCGAGAATAAACCTCCCCGACCATGGGTAATCCAGAGCACGGGGAGGGAGTCCGAGCCGCTAGCATCCGGGCTTCGTTTTTCGACATCAGTCGGTTAGTCAGTCAGACAGATCAACAAGGAGTTTTCGATGCAACGTCGTCAATGGGGCGCGATGGTGGGAGCCGCGGCACTGGTCGCAGTGGCGGGTCAGAGCTTCGCGCAGGGATATCCCAACAAGCCCGTCGAACTGAGCGTGCCGTTCGCACCGGGCGGTACGACGGACATCGTGGCGCGCGTGATTTCCGATCCGCTGGGCAAGGTGCTGGGCCAGCCGGTGGTGGTGATCAACCGCGCCGGCGGCGGCGGCATCGTGGGCGCGGCCGAAACCGCGCGTGCCGCGCCCGACGGCTACAAGCTCGGCATCGCCACGGTGTCGAGCACGGCGGCCAACCCGGCCATCAACCCGAAGACGCCGTACGACCCGATCAACGACTTCACGCCGATTATCAACATCGCGGCCACGCCGAACATCATCGCGGTCAATCCCAGCTTCCCCGCCAAGAACTACGCCGAGTTCGTGGCCGAGCTGAAGAAGAACCCCGGAAAGTACTCGTACGCCTCGTCGGGCACGGGCGGCATCGGCCACCTGCTGATGGAGCTCTACAAGAGCCTGACCAACACCTTCGTCACGCACATCCCGTACCGCGGCGCGGGTCCGGCGCTGAACGACGTGGTGGCCGGTCAGGTGCCGATCATGTTCGACAACATCCCCTCGGCCATGCCCTTCATCCAGAGCGGCCGGCTGATTCCGATCGTGGTGGCGGCGCCGCAGCGCCTGGCCGCGCTGCCCAACGTGCCGACCTTCAAGGAAGTGGGCCTGGAGCCGGTGAACCGCATGGCCTACTACGGCATCCTCGGCCCGAAGGGCCTGCCGAAGGAAGTGGTCGAGAAGATCAACGCGGGCGTGAAGAAGGCAGTCGAAGAGCCGGCGGTGCGCAAGCGCATCGAGGACACGGGCTCGCTGATCGTCGCCAACTCGCCCGAACAGTTCGCCGCGCAGATCAAGGCCGAGTACGACGTGTACAAGCAGGTCGTGAAGAAGCAGAACCTGAAGCTCGACTGAGGGTCGTTCCTCACGCCAGCGAAGCCGCCCGCATGCCGGGCGGCTTTTTCTTTTTGCTATCTTGCAAGGCATGAGCACAGAGGCAGCCACGCAGACGACACCCGGTATCGACGATTTCATCGACGCCTTGTGGCTCGAGGACGGCTTGTCGAAGAACACGCTGGCCGCCTACCGCCGCGACCTCGCGCTGTTCGCGCAATGGCTCGGCGCGCAGCGCAGCGGCACCGCGCTCGACGCCGCGAAGGAGTCGGACCTGCAGGCCTACATGGGCGCGCGCCTGTCGACCAGGGGCAAGGCCACTTCCGCCAACCGGCGCCTGACGGTGTTCAAGCGCTACTACCGATGGGCGTTGCGCGAGCGGCGCATCGCGGCCGACCCGAGCATCCGGCTCATGCCCGCGCGACAGATGCCGCGCGCCATCAAGACGCTTTCAGAGAAGCAGGTCGATGACCTGCTGGCCGCGCCCGACGTCGAGTCTCCGCTGGGCCTGCGCGACCGCGCGATGCTGGAGCTGATGTACGCGAGCGGCCTGCGCGTGAGCGAGCTGGTGGCGCTCAAGGCCATCGACATGAGCCTGAACGATGGCGTGCTGCGCGTGCTCGGCAAGGGCAACAAGGAGCGGCTGGTGCCCTTCGGCGCCGAGGCGCGGCGCTGGATCGAGCGCTACCTCGACGAATCGCGCCCGGCCATCCTCGATGGGCAGCAGACGCCCGACCTGTTCGTCACCGCGCGCGGCGCGGGCATGACGCGCGTGATGTTCTGGATCATCGTGAAGAAGCACGCCAGCGCGGCGGGCATCCACGTGCCGCTGTCGCCGCACACGCTGCGCCACGCCTTCGCCACGCACCTGCTGAACCACGGCGTCGACCTGCGCGCGGTGCAACTGCTGCTGGGGCACGCCGACATCTCGACGACGACGATCTACACGCACGTGGCGCGCGAGCGCCTCAAGCAGTTGCATGCGCAGCACCATCCGCGAGGGTGAAGCCGTGCGTCTTTTCCTTTTTTTCAATCGACCGACACCATGAATCTCCTTGCTTCCTCGAAGCCCTCGCGCCGCATGGCGACCCGTCTCCTGGCCGCTGCCGCGTTGTGCGCCGCTTCCGGCGCCTTCGCGCAGGCCGTGCCCAAGACCGTGCGCCTCATCGTCGCCTACCCGGCGGGCGGCGTCAGCGACGTGGTCGCGCGTGCGCTGGGCGACCGGCTCGCGGCGCAGATGGGCGTCACGGTGATCGTGGACAACCGTGCCGGCGCGAGCGGCGCCATCGGCATGGACGCCGTCGCCAAGGCTGCGCCCGACGGTGCGACGCTGGGCTTCTCGGCCATCAGCCCGCTGGTGCTGAGCCCGCACCTGGGCAAGCTGCCCTTCGATCCGCTGAAGGACGTGGCGCCGGTGGCCAGCGTCATGTATTCGCCGGTGCTGCTGATCGCGACGCCGGCCAGCAAGGCGAAGGACTTCCGCGCGCTGATCGACGATGCCAAGGCGCATCCGGGCGCGGTGCGCTGGGCCACATCGGGGCCGGCTTCGCTGGGGCACATCGTGCTGGAGCAGCTGCGCGCGGCTGCGGGCGTCGACATCACGCACGTGCCCTACAAGGGCGGCGGCCAGCAGCTCAACGACGCGATCGGCGGGCAGTTCGAGATTCTTTCGACCAATGCGAGCCCGACGCTTTCGTCGCACATCCAGTCGGGCAAGCTGCGCCCGCTGGCGGTGGGCGCGCCCGCGCGGCTCGAGAGCCTGCCGCAGGTGCCCACGCTGGGCGAGCTGGGCTACAAGGCGGCGAACATCAATTCGCTGTTCGGCGTGTTCGCACCCGCCGCCACGCCGCCGGCGCTGGTCGCGAAGTACAACGCCGAGATCAACAAGGCGCTGGCCACCCCCGAGCTGCGCGCCAGGCTCACGGCCACCGACAACGTGCCGACCGGCGGCACTTCGGCGGCGTTCGCGAAGGAAATCGCCAGCGAGTTCGAGAGCAACGGGCGGATCGTCAAGGCTGCGGGAATCAAGGCCGATTGACCCTGCTGCTTGCAGGATTGAATTTGCCTACCTTATAGTAGGTAGATGACCAATGCCACAGCCCTTGCCACCGGCAGCACCCGCGAGCAGATCCTCGCGGTGGCGCGCGGCTTCATCGAAACGCGCTCCTACCTGGGCTTCAGCTTCCAGGACGTGGCCGACGCGGTCGGCGTGCGCAAGGCCAGCCTGTATCACCACTTCCCGACCAAGGAGGCGCTGGGCGTCGCGGTGATCCGCGCGGCCACGCAGGGCTTCAAGGACTGGGACGCCGCCCGGGCGCGCGAGCCGAAGGACGCGCTCGAATCGTATTTCCGCATGTACCGCAACACGCTCAGGGCAGGCTCGGGCATGTGCCCCGCGGGGGCGGTGGCCCCTGGATGGGGCGTCATCAACGACGAGCTGCGCCTGGCCGTGCAGGAGCTGCGCAATACGCAGGTGACGTGGCTCACCGGCGTGCTGGGCGCGCTGATGACGCAGCGCAAGGCCGGTACCTCGGTCGCCTCGCTGGCCGCCTATGTGTTCTCGGTTTGCCAGGGCGCGCTGCTGTCGGCGCGCATGACAGGCCGCGTCGACGACTTCGACGAAGCCATCGCCCAACTCAGGAGTTCCTTGCCGGGCTGAGTCCCGGCCTCGCGCAGGCACGCTTCGGCGTGCTTATTTTTCGACCTTGAAGCCTACCGATTGGATGGTAGTCAAATCTGCTGGAGTCCATGTCATGAAAGCCGTCATTTCCGCTTACGCCCGTTCCCCGTTCCACTTCGCGAAGAAAGGCGCGCTCGCCGAGGTGCGGCCCGACACGCTCGCCGCCGGCGTGGTGCGCGGCCTGCTGCAGCGCACCGACCTCGATCCCGCATTGCTCGAAGACGTGGTTCTCGGCTGCGCCTACCCCGAGGCCTCGCAGGGCAACAACCTCGCGCGCATCGTCGGGCTGCTGGCTGGCCTTCCGCACGAAGTGGGCGGCATGACGGTGAACCGCTTCTGCGGCTCGTCGATGCAGGCCGTGCACATCGCCGCCGCGCAGATCGAGGCGGGCATGGGCGATGCCTTCCTCTGCGTGGGCGTGGAGTCGATGACGATGGTGCCGCAGGGCGGCTTCAACTTCTCGCCGAGCCCTGAGCTCAAGGAGAACACCGATGCGTACATCTCGATGGGCGAGACCGCCGAGAACGTCGCTCAGCGCTGGAACGTGAGCCGCGCCGACCAGGAGGCCTTCGCGGTGGAGTCGCACCGCAAGGCGGCCGAGGCGCGCGCGCAGGGGCGGCTCGCGGGCGAGATCGTGCCGGTGCGCCTGGCTTCGGGCGATGTGGTCGATGCCGATGGCTGCATCCGCCCGACCACTTCCGCCGAAGCGCTGGCGAACCTCAAGCCCGCGTTCCGCCCCGACGGCGTGGTGACGGCTGGCACATCCTCGCCGCTGACCGATGGCGCGGCGGCGGTGCTGGTCACCAGCGACGAGTTCGCGGCGAAGCACGGCCTGAAGGCGCTGGCGCGCATCCGCTCGTTCGCGACCGTGGGCGTCGACCCGGCGATCATGGGCATCGGCCCCATTCCCGCCACGCGCAAGGCGCTGGCCCGTGCGGGCCTGAGTGCAGCCGACCTCGACGTGATCGAGATCAACGAAGCCTTCTCCTCGCAGGCGCTGGCCTGCATCCGCGACCTCGGGCTCGACCCGGCGAAGATCAACCTCGACGGCGGCGGCCTGTCCATCGGCCATCCGCTGGGCGCGACCGGTGCGCGCATCACCGGCAAGGCGGCCTCGCTGCTGGCGCGCGAGAAGGGCCGCTACGCGCTGGCCACGCAGTGCATCGGCGGAGGGCAGGGGATCGCGACGATCCTCGAGCGCGTCTGAACGCCGGCCGTCCGAGAATGACGATCGCCACCCAAAACAAAGGAGACCCCATGGCCAAGCTGTATCTCGAAGACCTGAAGGTCGGCGACCGTTTCCGCAGCGCCGAGCACGCGCTCGACGCGGCGCAGATCAAGGCCTTCGCGCAGCAGTTCGATCCGCAGCCCTTCCACACCGACGAAGAGGCCGCCAAGAGCACCTTCTTCGGTGGCCTCGCCGCGAGCGGCTGGCACACGGCCGCGCTCACGATGAAGCTGCTGGTCGAAAGCGGCATCCCGCTGGCCGACGGCATCATCGGCTCGGGCGGCGAGCTGCAGTGGCCCAAGCCGACACGTCCCGGTGACGTGCTGCACGTGGAGAGCGAAATCATCGACATCGTGCCCTCGCGCTCCAAGCCCGGTCGCGCGATGGTGGCGATGCGCTGCCAGACGCTCAACCAGAATGGCGACGTGCTGCAGCACTTCACGCCCAAGCTGGTGGTGCAGGCCCGTCCGGCCTGAGCTGAAGAAGAGAACAAGGCCGAAGGCCGCGGCCTCAGGCCTTGTCCTGCGTCTGCGAGAGCTGGCGCAKTTCTTCCGCGCTGAAGCCCGCCCGTCCGCGCGCCTCGAGGTTGAAGGGCGGCTTGTGGCGAGGCGCGTCGTAGCGCGCCACGAGCCCGGGGTAGGCAGCTTCCGGGTCGATGCCCGCTCGCTCGCACAGCCAGCGGTACCAGTGGTTGCCGATGGCCACGTGGCCCACTTCGTCGCGCAGGATGATGTCGAGGATCTCCACCGCGCGCAGCGCATCGGGCGTGTTCACGCGCTTGAGCTTGCCCTGGATGAGCGGCGTGGCGTCGAGCCCGCGCGCCTCCAGCGTGCGCGGCACCAGCGCCATGCGGGCGAGCACGTCGTCCTTGGTCTTCTCGCACATGTTCCACAGGCCGTCGTGGCCGGGGAAGTCGCCATAGCGCCAGCCCATGTCCTGCAGGTGCGCGTGCAGCAGCGTGAAGTGCAGCGCTTCTTCGTGGGCCACGCGCAGCCAGTCGCGGTAGTAGGCCTCGGGCATGCCGTCGTAGCGCCACATGGCGTCGAGCGCGAGGTTGATCGCGTTGAACTCGATATGGCAGATCGAATGGATCAGCGCCGCGCGTCCCTCGGTGGTGAAGGGCGAGCGTTTCTGCACGGCCGTGGCGGCCACGCGCAGCGGGCGCTCGGGGCGGCCCGGCACGCCGAGATCGTCTCCCGCGGTGCGGATGGTTTCGGCTGCTATGGAATCGGTAGCGCCATCCGCAGAGGTGGCGCGGATGGCACGGGTGGCGGCCACCTTTTCGTCGGGATCTGTAAGGCGAAGCGCGGCCAGCGCGCTCAATCGGGGGTGCATCCCTACAATTCTAGGTTTTGACCTTGCAGGGACCGGAACAATGGCGCTCTACGAACTCGACGGTGTGGCACCCCAGGTGGGCGAAGGTGCATGGGTGGCCGACAGCGCGGAGGTGATGGGCAACGTCAGGCTGGCGGAGAACGCCAACGTGTGGTTCGGCGCGGTACTGCGCGGCGACACCGAGACGCTGAGCATCGGGCKCAATAGCAACATCCAGGATCTGTCGGTGCTGCACGCCGACATCGGCTGTCCCCTGACCGTCGGCGACAACGTGACGGTGGGCCACCAGGTGATGCTGCACGGCTGCACCATCGGCGACAACACGCTGATCGGCATCCAGGCGGTGGTCTTGAATAACGCGAGGATCGGCCGCAATTCGATCGTTGGCGCCGGCAGCGTGGTGACCGAGGGCAAGGAGTTTCCCGACAACTCGCTCATCATGGGCTCGCCCGCCAAGGTGGTGCGCACCCTCGACGACGAGGTGGCCGCCAAGCTGCGCCAGGGCGCGGAAAACTATGTATCGAACGCCCGCCGCTTCGCGAAGGGCCTCAAGAAGATCGCCTGACCGCATCGGTCGCAGGCACACACACAGAAAGAAGACGTTTTGAGCGAGCTGCACAAATTCCTGTTCGATGGCCTGCCGGTGCGCGGCATGATCGTGCGCCTGACGGATGCGTGGCAGGAGATCCTCGCTCGGCGCGCCTCCAACACCGCCACCGGCGCCTACCCGCCGCCCGTGGCCGAACTGCTCGGCGAGATGACGGCCGCGGCCACGCTGATGCAGGCCAACATCAAGTTCAACGGCGCACTCATCCTGCAGATCTTCGGCGATGGCCCCGTCAAGGTGGTTGTGGCCGAGGCCAAGCCCGACCTGAGCCTGCGCGCCACCGCCAAGGTGATGGGCGAGCTGCCGGCTGACGCGCACCTGCCCGACATGGTCAACGTGAACAACAAGGGCCGCTGCGCGATCACGCTCGATCCCAAGGACAAGCTGCCGGGCGCCACGCCCTACCAGGGCGTCGTGCCGCTCTTCGGCGACAACGGCGAAAAGCTCGGCAAGCTCAGCGACGTGCTGCAGCACTACATGCTGCAAAGCGAGCAGCTCGACACCACGCTGGTGCTGGCCGCCGACGACAAGGTCGCCGCCGGCCTCCTGATCCAGCGCCTGCCGGTGAAGGGCGAGGGCAATCTCGAAGGCACCTCCGACAAGGACCACGACCAGGCCAACGAAGACCAGATCGGCCGCAACGAGGACTACAACCGCATCTCGATCCTCGCGTCGAGCCTGACGCGCGACGAGCTGCTCACGCTCGACGTCGAGACCATCCTGCGCCGCCTGTTCTGGGAAGAGAAGCTGCTGCGCTTCGAGCCGCAAGCCGGCCTGCTCGGCCCGCACTTCGCATGCACCTGCGGCCGCGAGCGCGTGGCGCAGATGATCCGCGGCCTCGGCGTGGAAGAGGCCGAGAGCATCCTCGCCGAGCGCGGCGACATCGAGGTGGGCTGCGACTTCTGCGGCAAGCAGTACCGCTTCGATGCGGTCGATGCGGCGCAGCTGTTCACGCCGGTGGGCGACCGCGTTCCGGGCAGCCCGGTCGTGCAGTAAAGGCCTGAAGGCTGCAGGCGGCCGCCGGGCCGCCAGATGTCATCGGGGGGCGTCGTCGAAGCCGCCGAACGAGATATCCGGCGCGCTCGTGTTGTGCTTCGACGGCAGGCTGCGCCCGAAGCGCACCTGCGTGGCCTGCAGGCTCTTCACCTCCGGCAGCGGCAGCACCTGCTGCGCGGCGCCGGGCGATGGCTGCCAGCGCACCTCGCTCACGTCGGCGTTGTCGGGCGTGACGTACATCGAGCGCAGCACCGCGAAGGGCTGGGCGCTCGCGGTGGGCTTGGACAGCGTCACGTCGAGCGCGGTGCGCGCGCGGCTGATTTCGTCCACCCGCACGGCGGCGCTGCCGCCGTTGGTGAAGCGCACGTTGATCGCCAGCGGCCGGGGCACGATGCGGATCGACGCGATGTTCACCACCGGCCGCGCGGCTGCCTCGACCGGACCGAGCAGGAACGAGGAGCCGTACACGCCGTCGCCGAAGCGCGGCTCGGGCAGCGGCTTGAGGCGCCAGTAGCCGTCCGACGGATAGAGCACGATGGCTTCGAGCGCCTTGCCGTTTTCTTTCCTGAACACCTGCAAGAGGTGGAAGCCGCTGTCCTTGCGCTTGCCCACCTGCACGGGTACTCGCTGCGGGCGCCAGAAGCTCGGCAGGGTCATGCCGACGATGCGCCACTGGGCGTTGTCCATCAGCACCACGGTGCGCTTGCGGAAGCGGTAGGCCGGGTCGGTGGGGTGCTCGCCGCCGTCGAAGTTGCAGCCCGAGAAGTCGGGCGCGGTGACGTCGTTGCCGATCTTGTCGAGGTAGTCGGGCTGCAGCGCCTCGATGCGCATGCGGCGGATGCCTTCGCCGCGCAGGGTCAGCGAGACGTTGTCTTCCTCGGCGCAGGCGGTGGTGGTGGTTCCGTTCTCGACGGTGGCCGCGATGGGCGCTGCGTGGGCCGGGCCAATGGCGGACAGCAGCAGGGCGGCAGGAAGAAGCGCGATGCGCGCGAAGGTCGAAAAGGGCATCGGGTCTCCGGTAGGAAAGTGGGCTGCGCGCTACTCGCGGCGCGCGATGAGATCGCTGAAGAGCCTATGTTCGCATTCCGGGTCGGAGCATTTCTCGCAAGGCCACGACCAGGAGGCGGGTTTCGCGTCGGACCTGGCGCGTGTGCGCGGCCGGCCTTCGTTGCCCGCGATGGAGACGATGGCGTTCCATGCGTTGGCCAGCCGCTCGCCGCCGCTGCCGTGCACCACGGCATACGAGAGCTTCGCGCCCGCGAGCGCGGCGCGCACCAGCGTGTCGGTCGGCTGCTGCGCATGCGGGCCGTCGCGCATGTCGTCGGCCACCCAGGGCAGGTCGAGCGCGGTCAGCAGCGTGATGGCGTAGCGCCGCTGGGCCGCCAGCGCGCTGTCGTAGATCGAGGTGTCGGCGAAGAGCTGCTCGCTGTAGACGGCGGTCATGAGCGCGGTGGTGTCGGCCACCACCACGCCGGTGGCGGCCGCGAGCGCGATGCGGCGGGTCTGCTCGTCGGCGATGGCCTGCTGCTCGTCGGGGCGCGGCGTGCGGCCCTCGCGCTCGCACCATTCGCGCAGGTATTCGCTCACCAAGGTCGTCGGAACGTCGCGGTCCTGCAGGCGCTGCGCGATGGCGCGGGCCAGTTCGGTCTTGCCGGTGCTCTCGGCGCCCACGAGGGCGATGACGCAGCCGGCCGGCAGCACGGGCGTCATGCGTGCGCTGCCCTGGCGGCCGCGGGCATGCGCTGGCGCCAGGCGAGGTAGCCGGCCACGCTGAGCACGGCGAACACCGTGTACAGGCCCACGGTGAGCCACAGGCCCTTGTGGATGAAGAGGCCCACGCTCACGACGTTAACCGCCAGCCAGATCAGCCAGTTCTCGATGAACTTGCGCCCGAGCAGGAACTGCCCGACAAGGCTCAGCCCGGTGGCGAAGCCATCCCACCAAGGCACGTCGGTGTCGGTGAAGCGGCGCAGGAAGAGGGCGACGGCCGGCCATGCCAGAGCGCAGGCGAGCAGCGTAAGCGCGATGCCGTGCGACGAAAGGCGGCTGACATGCAGCGCACTGCCGTCGGCGCGGTGGCCGCGCAGCCACTGCGTCCAGCCCCAGAGGGCGACCAGCGCGAAGAAGACCTGGAGCGAGGCGTCGCCGTAGATGCGAGCCTTGGCGAACACCGCCACGTAGAGCAGCGAGCTGACGATGGCCAGCGGCCATCCCCAGTGGATCTCGCGCATGTTGCAGCCGACCATGGCGAGCGCGAGGAGCGCGGCGACAAGCTCGAGCCAGCTGACGGGAGAGCCCCAGAGCAGGAATGCAGGGGCCGAGAGAAGCTCAAGAATCAGATTCGCCCCCAGAGGGCACCGTCGTGGTCTGTTCGTGGGACACCGCGGAACCGGCTTTGCCGGGCCGCCGGTGTCGCCCCCTGGAAGGGGGTTGGCGAAGCGACACGAAGTGCGCGAAGACTGGGGGTCATCCTAGTGCGCGATCTGCACGAACACTTCGTTGGGCTTGACCATGCCGAGTTCCGCCCGCGCACGTTCCTCGACCATCTCGAGGCCGTCCTTGAGGTCGTTGACCTCCGAGGCCAGGCGCTCGTTGGTCAGCGTGGCCTTGGCGTTGGCTTCCTTCTGGTCGGCCAGCTTGGTCCGCAACTGGGCCACGTCGCGCACGCTGCCGCGCCCGTTCCACAGCTGCCACTGCAGGATGGCCAGCAGGAGCAGCAGGATGATCGGAGGAACGAAGCGGGCGCGCATGCCGCGTGGCGTCCGGGCGTTACTTCAGGTTGTAGAACGCGCCGCGGCCCGGATAGACGGCGATGTCGCCGAGGTCTTCTTCGATGCGCAGCAGCTGGTTGTACTTGGCGATGCGGTCCGAGCGCGACAGCGAGCCGGTCTTGATCTGGCCGGCGTTGGTGCCCACCGCGATGTCGGCGATGGTGCTGTCTTCGGTTTCGCCCGAGCGGTGCGAGATCACGGCGGTGTAGCCCGCGCGCTTGGCCATTTCGATGGCGGCAAAGGTCTCGGTCAGCGTGCCGATCTGGTTGATCTTGATCAGGATCGAGTTGGCGATGCCCTTCTCGATGCCTTCCTGCAGGATCTTGGTATTGGTGACGAACAGGTCGTCGCCCACCAGCTGCACGCGCTTGCCCAGGCGTTCGGTCAGGTGCTTCCAGCCGTCCCAGTCGCCTTCGTGCATGCCGTCTTCGATGCTGATGATCGGGTACTTGTCGACCCAGGTCGCGAGCATGTCGGTCCAGCTTTCCGACGTGAGCGAGAGGTTCTCGCCCGACAGCACGTACTTGCCGTCCTTGTAGAACTCGCTGGCCGCGCAATCGAGGCCCAGGGCGATCTGCTCGCCGGCGGTGTAGCCGGCCTTGTCGATGGCTTCCAGGATCAGCTGGATGGCCGCTTCATGGCTTTCGACGCTGGGAGCGAAGCCGCCTTCGTCGCCCACCGCCGTGCTGATGCCGCGGTCGCCCAGGATCTTCTTGAGTGCATGGAACACTTCGGCGCCGTAGCGCACGGCCTCGCGGAAGCTCTTGGCGCCCACGGGAATGATCATGAATTCCTGCAGGTCGAGGCTGTTGTTGGCGTGCGCGCCGCCGTTGATGACGTTCATCATCGGCACCGGCAGCTGCATGCCGCCCATGCCGCCAAAGTAGCGGTACAGCGGCAGGCCCGACTCTTCCGCAGCGGCGCGGGCCACGGCCATCGACACGGCGAGGGTGGCGTTGGCGCCCAGGCGGCCCTTGTTGTCGGTGCCGTCGAGGTCGATCATCGTGCGGTCCAGGAAGGCCTGTTCGCTGGCGTCGAGGCCGAGCACGGCTTCCGAGATCTCGGTGTTGATGTTCTCGACGGCCTTCAGTACGCCCTTGCCGAGATAGCGGCTCTTGTCGCCGTCGCGCAGCTCGATGGCTTCGCGCGAACCGGTCGACGCGCCCGAGGGCACGGCCGCACGGCCCATGGTGCCCGACTCCAGCAGCACGTCGCATTCGACGGTGGGGTTGCCTCGGCTGTCGAGAATTTCGCGGCCGACGATGTCAACGATTGCACTCATCTTTTGTCTTTCTCTTTCGGTTCTCTTTGGCGGATGAATAAATGGGGCAGGGGCTCAGAGGCCCTCGACGGCGATCATGTTCATGATCGCGGCGCCGGCGCGCGCTTCGCGGGCCTTGAGGTATTCGGGCGTGTCGTAGAAGGCCTTGGCCTTCTCGAAGCTGGGGAACTTGAGGATCACGACGCGCGTTGGCTTCCAGTCGCCCTCCAGCGGCTGCACCTGGCCGCCGCGCACGCACACCTCGGCGCCGTGCGCCTGCATGGCGGCGCTCGACCACTTCTTGTATTCCTCGTACTGCGTCGGGTTGGTCACCTCGACGTGGGCGATGACGTATCCACTGCTCATTCGAATACCTCCGTGCTCCGCACTGCGGCGCGAGCTTGCTTGGGGCGGCCCGGCGCGGCGCTCATGCGACCGCCTTCAGTGCCTTGTTGGTGCTGCCCGCGCCCTTTTCCTTGTGTTCGAGCGCCGCCTTGATGAAGGCGTTGAACAGCGGATGGCCGCCCCACGGGGTGGACTTGAACTCGGGGTGGAACTGCACGCCCATGAACCACGGGTGCACATCCTGCGGCAGCTCGACGATCTCGGTCAGGTGCTCGCGCTGCGTGAGCGCCGAGATCACGAGGCCGGCCTTGCGCAGCTCGTCGAGGTAGTTGACGTTGGCTTCGTAGCGGTGGCGGTGGCGCTCGGTGACCACGTCGCCGTAGATGCTGTGGGCCAGCGTGCCGGGAGACACGTCGGAGCTCTGCGCGCCCAGGCGCATGGTGCCGCCGAGGTCGGACTTCTCGTCGCGCGTCTTCACGGTGCCGTCGGCGTCCTTCCATTCGGTGATCAGAGCGATCACGGGGGTGGGCGTCTCGGGGTCGAACTCGGTGCTGTTGGCGTTCTTCAGGCCGGCCACGTGGCGGGCGTATTCGATGGTGGCGACCTGCATGCCCAGGCAGATGCCCAGGTAGGGCACCTTGCCTTCGCGGGCGAAGCGGGCCGCCGAGATCTTGCCTTCCACGCCGCGCTGGCCGAAGCCGCCGGGCACCAGGATGGCGTCGTACTTGGCCAGCCGGGACACGTCCTGCGCGTTGATGGTCTCGGAGTCGATGTAGTCGATCTTCACGCGGGCATGGTTCTTCATGCCGGCGTGGCGCAGGGCTTCGTTCAGCGACTTGTAGCTGTCCGACAGGTCGACGTACTTGCCGACCATGGCAATCGACACTTCCTTTTGCGGGTGCTCGACCTCGTAGACCAGGTCGTCCCAGCGCTGCAGCTTGGCGGGCGGGGTGTTGATGCGCAGCTTGTCGCAGATCAGGCCGTCCAGGCCCTGCTCGTGCAGCATGCGGGGCACCTTGTAGATGGTGTCCACGTCCCACATGGAGATCACGCCCCATTCGGGCACGTTCGAGAACAGCGAGATCTTGGCGCGCTCGTCGTCGGGGATCGGGCGATCGGCGCGGCACAGCAGGGCGTCGGCCTGGATGCCGATTTCGCGCAGCTTCTGCGCGGTGTGCTGCGTGGGCTTGGTCTTGAGCTCGCCGGCGGCGGCGATCCAGGGCACGTAGCTCAGGTGCACGAAGGCCGAGTTGTTCGGGCCCATGCGCAGGCTCATCTGGCGAACGGCTTCCAGGAAGGGCAGCGACTCGATGTCGCCCACGGTGCCGCCGATCTCGACGATGGCCACGTCCACCTCGTGCGCCGTGCCGATGCCGGCGCCGCGCTTGATGTATTCCTGGATCTCGTTGGTGATGTGCGGGATCACCTGCACCGTCTTGCCGAGGTAGTCGCCGCGGCGTTCCTTCTCGAGCACGGTCTTGTAGATCTGGCCGGTCGTGAAGTTGTTGGCCTTGCGCATCCGCGTGTTGATGAAGCGCTCGTAGTGGCCGAGGTCGAGGTCGGTCTCTGCGCCGTCGTCGGTGACGAACACTTCACCATGCTGGAAGGGCGACATCGTGCCGGGGTCGACATTGATGTACGGATCGAGCTTGATGAGGGTGACTTGGAGGCCGCGCGATTCGAGGATCGCGGCGAGCGAGGCGGAGGCGATTCCCTTGCCAAGGGAAGAAACGACACCACCGGTGACGAAGACAAATTTGGTCATGCCAGTTCCGGACCATAGATCCGGGCAGTGGGAAATTGCGATTGTATATGGCTCCCCCCCAGGCTCCGCGCGCTGCGCGCGCTTCTCCTTCCCCCTACCGGGGGCGGGCCGGCCGCTTCGGGCGGCCGTGCGCGGCGGCCCCGTGTGCGAGCTGAGGGTCATTACACTCCGGCGATATGCAAGATCTCGCCGGCAAACACATCGTTCTCGGTCTCACGGGCGGCATCGCCTGCTACAAGTCGGCCGAGTTGTGCCGGCTGTTCGTCAAGGCGGGCGCGACCGTCCAGGTCGTGATGACCGAGGCGGCGGAGCAGTTCATCACACCCGTGACCATGCAGGCGCTCTCGGGGCGCACCGTCTACACCTCGCAGTGGGACACCCGCGAGCCCAACAACATGCCGCACATCAACCTGAGCCGCGAGGCCGACGCGATCGTGCTGGCGCCTTGCAGCGCCGACTTCATCGCCCGGCTGGTGCAGGGCCGCTCCGACGACCTGCTGAGCCTGATGTGCCTGGCCCGCCCGATGGACCGCATTCCGCTGCTGATCGCGCCGGCCATGAACCGCGAGATGTGGGGGCACCCGGCCACCCAGCGCAACCTGATGCAGGTGGCGGCCGACGGCGCGACCGTGCTGGGCGTGGGCAACGGCTGGCAGGCCTGCGGCGAGACCGGCGACGGCCGCATGCTGGAGCCGGCGCAACTGCTGGAGGACATCACCGCCTTCTTCAGCCCCAAGCTCCTCGCGGGGCAGAAGGTGCTGGTCACGGCCGGGCCGACCTTCGAGGCGCTGGACCCGATCCGCGGCATCACCAACCATTCGTCCGGCAAGATGGGCTTTGCCATTGCCCGCGCGGCCCGCGAGGCGGGCGCAGAGGTCACGCTGGTGGCAGGTCCGGTGCACCTGCCCACCCCGCGCGGCGTGACGCGCGTCGACGTGCTCTCGGCGCAGGACATGCTCGAAGCGACCACCCGCGCAGCCCAGAGTGCTAGCATTTTCGTAGCTACGGCTGCCGTCGCCGACTGGCGCCCGGCTACCCAGAGCGACCAGAAGATCAAGAAGGACGGCAGCGGCAGGACGCCGGTGCTGAACTTCACCGAGAACCCGGACATCCTCCTCACCGTCGCGAAGAGCGAGCGGGCCCAGTCGAAGAAGCTCTACTGCGTGGGCTTCGCCGCCGAGAGCGAGAACCTCGCCGAGCACGCCAAGGCCAAGCGCGAGCGCAAGGGCATCCCTCTGCTGGTGGGCAACATCGGCCCGCTGACCTTCGGCCAGGACGACAACGCGCTGCTGCTGGTGGACGCCAATGGCGTGCGGGAGCTCCCGCGCGCACCCAAGCTCACGCTGGCGCGCGAGCTCATGACCGAGATCGCGGCGCGTCTTGCCGACTGGAGGGTCTGATGAATCCCCAATGGAACACACCGCCGAACGGCGACTTCGCCCGCTATGTCGAGAGGCTGTCCGCGCAGGCGGCGCTGCCCAAGCGAACGGCGGCGCTCGGTGAGCATGGGCTCGATGTCGGCATGACGCCGACCCCCAGCCCGCAAGGGCAGGGGCAGGGCCCCGTCACCGCCGCGATGCAGCGCCCCGAGCTTCCCAGCGGCGAAGTGCCCAGGAAGCAGCCGGGCTCCTTCGACCCGGCGCTGCTCAAGGTACTGAGCGTTGGCGGCGCGCTGGTGTTCCTCGTGCTGTGGGCAGCGGGCGTGCCGTTCGGCGTGCTGCTCGTGCTCGCGGCGCTGGCGGCCTGGTTCGGCAAGAAATTGAAGGGCGTGAAGCTCACTCCCGGCGTCGCCAAGTGGCAGCAGGTGCTGGAAGACGCGGCCCGCAAGCAAAGAGAACAGCAACAGAAGCAAGGCAAAAACTAAGTGAAAGTCGACGTCCGCATCCTCGATCCGCGCATGGTGGATCAACTGCCCGCATACGCCACTCCCGGAAGCGCCGGCCTCGACCTGCGAGCCTGCCTCGATGCCCCCATCACGCTGGAGCCCAACGGCTGGCAGCTGGTGGGCACCGGCATCGCCATCCATCTGGCCGACCCGGCCTATGCGGCGCTGATCCTTCCGCGCTCGGGGCTGGGCCACAAGCATGGCATCGTGCTGGGCAACCTCGTCGGCCTGATCGACAGCGACTACCAGGGTGAACTGAAGATCAGCGCCTGGAACCGCAGCGACACGCCCTTCGTGCTGAACCCGATGGAGCGGCTGGCCCAGCTGGTGATCGTGCCGGTGGTGCAGGCGCAGTTTCGGGTGGTCACAGAATTTGCACCTACGCAACGCGGCGAAGGCGGCTACGGCTCCACCGGCAAACATTGAGCAGATCCTGAAGGCAGGCTGAGTTTCCACGCGGTAAAGAGCGGAACCGGCCCGGGCCCGGGGCCTCGAAGGTTTCAGTGTGTGAATTGCGTCATCGCGGCGGATGCTGCGGCGTTAGTCAGGCACACGCAGGGTGCATGCATTCATGATGCATGTGCCGTTTATTCGAGGAGCCTCCCAACATGAAGATCTCAATGCGCTTTGTTTCCGTCACCGCTTCCGTGCTGGCCCTGGCCACGCTCACGGCGTGCGTGGCACCGGCGCCGGTCTATACGACCTCGCGCTATCCGTACCAGGCCCCCCCGCAGGCCATTCCCTACCAGGAAGCTTCCTACGTCGAGTACGGCCACGTGGCCAACATCGAGGTGCTGCGCAGCGAAACCGCCGGCACCGGCACCACGGGCGGCGGTGCCGTCGCCGGTGGCGTGATCGGCGGCGTGGTCGGCAACCAGTTCGGTCGCGCCAATGGCCGTGCGGCGGCGACCGCTCTGGGCATCGTGGGCGGGGCCCTGCTGGGCAACACCATCGAGGCGCAGCAGAACGGCCCGCGCGTCTACGAGATGTACCGGGTGTCGGTGCAGACCGACCGGGGCGGCTACCGTGCCTTCGACGTGCAAAGCCCTGGCGACCTGCGCATCGGCGACCGCGTGCGCATCGACAACGGCCAGATCTCTCGCATGTAAGGGGGCGTTCTTCCAGACGTGAAAGAGCCGGGCATCGCCCGGCTTTTTCATGTGCGCCTGCAGGCCGGGTTCAGCGCATCAGTGCAGCGTCTGGTTGCCCGGCGCCATCGGCGCGACCTTGAAGAAGCCCGTGCCGGCCGTGCCGCGGCCCACTTCTTCCTCGGTGGCTTCGCGCACCGATCGCACCGTGATGTCGAGCCGTATCGCGATGCCCGCCAGCGGATGGTTGCCGTCGAGCACCAGGTGGTCGGGATAGATTTCCGCCACGGTATAGATCGCATCTTTCGGAATTTCGCTGTTCACTCCCTTGGGCAGGGCGGAGCCGTCGAAGGTCATGCCCTCCTCGGTGCCTTCGGGAAAGAGCGAGCGCGGCTCCAGGAAGAGCAGCTGGTCGTTGAAGTCGCCGAAGCCCTGTTCGGGTTCGATCTGCAATTGCACCCGGGCGCCGGGCTCGTGGCCCTGCAGGGCCGCTTCGATCACGTCGAAGAGATCGTCGCCGCCGACCAGGAATTCCACCGGCTCGTCGAGCACGTCCAGCACGTCGCCGAGCGTGTCTTTCATCGTCCAGGTCAGGCCGACCACGCATTGTTCAGAGATTTCCATTGCAGAATTCTCCCATGGAGATTAACCAACCGCTGCCCTTGCTTGGCGGCCTGAGTGCCGCGCAGTTCATGCGGCGGCATTGGCAGAAAAAGCCCTTGCTCGTTCGCCAGGCGATACCCGCGATGGTGCCACCAATAGCGCGTGCCGAGTTGTTCGCCCTGGCCGAGCGCGAGGATGTCGAATCGCGCCTGATCCGCCACGGCAAGGCCGGCTGGTCGCTCAAGCACGGCCCCCTGGCCCGGCGCGCCTTGCCGTCTCTGAAGCAGCCGGCCTGGACGCTGCTGGTGCAGGGCGTCGACCTGCACCATGAGGGCGTGCACGAGCTGATGCGGCAGTTCCGCTTCCTGCCCGATGCGCGCCTCGACGACCTGATGATCAGCTACGCAAGCGACACCGGCGGCGTCGGCGCGCATTTCGACAGCTACGACGTGTTCCTGCTGCAGGCGCAGGGGCGCCGGCGCTGGTCCATCGGCAAGCAGAGCGACCTGCGGCTGCAGCAGGGCCTGCCGCTCAAGATTCTGGAGAACTTCGAGCCCGMGCAGACCTTCGTGCTCGAGCCCGGCGACATGCTCTACCTGCCGCCGCGCTACGCCCACGACGGCGTCGCCGTGGGCGACGACTGCATGACGTACTCCATCGGCCTGCGCTCGCCGGCCCTTGGCGAGCTGGGCGCTGACCTGCTCGCGCGCATGGCGCAGGCCTATGCGGAAGACCTGGAAGGCGCGGGCCCCACCGAGCTCGCGCGCTACCGCGATCCGACGCAGCCCGCCGTCGATGCGCCCGCCGCGATGCCTGCGGCCCTGCAGGGCTTCGCGCGCAAGGCCATCGAGGCCGCGCTGCGCGATGCCGATGCCGTCGACCGCGCGCTGGGCGAGTCGCTCACCGAGCCCAAGGCCAACGTCTGGTTCGGTGAAGGCGGCGAGGCGCCCGATGCCATGCAGCATGTGAAGCTCGACCGCCGCACGCGCATGCTCTACGACGCGCGGCACATCTACATCAACGGCGAGAGCTTCAGAGCAGGCGGCGCCGATGCGACGCTGATGCGCAAGCTGGCCGACCGGCGCGAACTCGGTCCGCGCGAACTCGCGCGCGCCAGCGAAGGTGCTCTTGCATTGCTCGGCGAGTGGTGTGAGGCAGGGTGGCTTCATGCAGGGTGAGGCGCAAGGTCCATCGCTGCCCGAAGGGCGCTTCGACGGCCGCGAAGCCTTCGATGCGGCGCTGCGCAACGCGCTCTCGGCCGCGGCGCGCGAAGGCTGGAAGGAGATCGTCTTCAGCGACCCCGACTTCGTCGACTGGCCCCTGGGCGAGCGCGCGACCATCGAGGCGCTGCAGGCCTGGGCCGCGAGCGGCCGCCGCCTGATGCTGCTCGCGCAACGCTTCGACGTTCTCGAACGTGGCCATGCGCGCTTCGTGCCGTGGCGGCGACTGTGGGACCACATCATCGAATGCCGCGCCACCGGCAAGGCCGCGGGCTCCGAAGTGCCCAGCGCCATCTGGACTCCTACATGGTTCGTGCACCGCATCGACCCCGAGCGCAGCAGGGGCGTGAGCGGCACCGATTCACGCGCGCGCCGCGAATTGCGCGAGGCCATCGACGAGTGCTGGCGCATGGGCCGGCCCGCGTTTGCGGCATCGACACTCGGCTTGTAAGCCAATGCCGCGAATGCGGCCGCGAGACATATTCAGGCGGATATGCAGGTCTAGAATTTTTTCGTTCCAGACCTTCATTGCCAAAGGAGATTCCATGAAGAAGTCATCGTCCGTCCTGATCGCCTCGCTGATTGCCGCTGCCGCGCTCGTCGCCTGCGGGAAGAAGGAGGATGCAGCGCCGGCTGTCGTGACGCCGCCTCCTGCGCCTGTGACTGAACCCGCACCTGCTCCGGCCCCCGCGCCGGCCGCCGATCCGGCCGCATCGTCTTCGTCGTCTGCAACGCCGGCTCCGAATGCGCAGTCCGCGCTCGATGCGGCGAACGCGGCCACCGAGGCAGCGAAGAAGAACGAAGCGCCGAAACAGTAGACAAGCACTGCACCAGCCATGCAAAAGCCGCCGTGAGGCGGCTTTTTCTTAGGCGAGCGTGATGTTGGCGGAAATGGCTCTCAGACGTCGAGCCATGGCGAGCCCTCAGTAGCCGTTGCGGTCAGCATCTCGGCCTCGTTGCCGCCCAATGCTTCAGCCATGAGGCGGCGCACGATCTCGGGCCGGTTGTTCTGCTCGCTCAGGTGCGCCGCGACCACGTGCCGCAGGCCGTCGTGCAGCAGCGCGCGTGCGATGTCTGCCGCGGCGGTGTTCGACAGGTGCCCGTAGTTGCCGCCGACGCGGTGCTTGAGGAAGGGCGGGTAGCTCGAGTTGGCCAGCAGTTCGCTGTCGTGGTTGAACTCCAGCAGCAACGAATGCACGCCGCCGAGCCGGGCCAGCACGTGGGCCGTGGCGTGGCCCAGGTCGGTCAGCACGCCCAGCGTGCGATTGCCGTCGGTACAGCGCAGCTGCAGCGGTTCGCGCGCGTCGTGCGGAACGGTGAAGGGCTGCACGCAGATGTCGCCGACGGTGAATTCGGCGTCGTCGCGTGCGATGTTCAAAAGGCCCTCGAAGTCGCGCCCGCCGGTGGCGAGCCAAGTGCCTTCGCTCATCCAGACGGGAATGCGGTTGCGCCGCGACAGCGTGTGGGCGCAGCCGATGTGGTCGCCGTGCTCGTGGGTCACGAAGACCGCGTCGATGTCGCTGGCTGCAAGGCCTGCCTGGGCCAGGCGCAGGTCGAGCTGCTTGAGGCCGAAGCCACAGTCGACGAGAAGGCGGGAGGTGCGGCCGGCGCTGGTCGTCTCGACCAGCGCGGCGTTGCCCGTGCTGCCGCTGCCGAGGCTTCGGAAGCGGAGCATGCGGGTTATCTCAGGTCGTCTGCGATGACCTTGACGATGCGCTCGGCGTTGACCGAGGTTTCGGGCGCGCCGGCTTCGTTGAGCACCGACACCGTGGTCGATTCGCCCTGGCTCTTGACCGAGATGCGGAACTTCGCAGGCGCTTCTGCCTTGCTCGAGCCACCGAACAGCTTGCCGAAGAAGCCGGGCTCCTTCTTGTCGGGGTTCGGCGGCACGTAGCGCACGAAGTACACGCCGGCGCTGCGGTCGCGGTCTTCCACGGTGAAGCCGGTGCGGTCGAGCGCCAGGCCGACGCGGCGCCATGCGCGGTCGAAGCCTTCGCTGATCTGCACGACCGGCTGGTTGCCGACCTTCGCGATGGTGGCGGTCTTGGGCGTGGAGTTGGTCGCGGCCAGGATCTTCGACTGCTCCTGCGAAACGCCGAGCTTGACCATCAGGCGGCGCAGGAATTCGGTCTCGAGCTCAGGATCGCTGGGGCGGGGCTGCCACACGGTCTGGTCCTGGCGGGAGTTGTTGTAGACCTCCTGCATGCCGCGATGGCTGATGAAGATCTCGGTGCCGGTAGGCGTGCGCTCCAGGCGGGTGCGGAAGCGGTCGAGTTCGCCGGTGGAGTAGACCGAGTCGACCAGCTTGCCCAGCGTGCCGCGGATGATGTCCTGAGGCAGCTTGGCGCGGTTCTCGGCCCAGTCGGTTTCCATGATGCCCAGGTTGCGCTGTTCGGTGGTCAGCAGGAAGCCGTTTTCCTGCCAGAAGTCCTTCACCGGGTCCCAGAGCTGGTCGGGCGTGCGGTTGACGACGATCCAGCGCTGCGTGCCCGAGCGCTCCATGCGCACGTCGCCGATGTTGGTCACCGCGGTCGGGATGCCCGGGGCGTTGGCGATGCCTGCCTGGTAGGAGTTGGCGGACACCGCGCCGCCGGGGATGGCGTAGCGGTTGTCGCGCGAAAGCTGGGAAAGATCGGGTGGGACTTCGAGCGTCGGGGCCTTGCCTGCGCTCTTGTAGTCGATCTTGTCGCTCTCGAGGACGGAGCAGGCGGCGAGGCTGGCAACGAGGGCCAGCAGTGCAAGTCGCGAAAGGTTCTTCAACGTCGTCTTCCTTGTTGGAATGGTTCGGTCAATCTAGGGGCCGCAGTGCCCGCCGCCATCTCTGAGCGCGGTTCGGGCAAAAGGTTGCTTAACCTTGCTGCGCCCAGGGGAAAGGCAGGTCCGGGACGTGCGGGAAAGAGGCGTTCAACCCTTCAGCAGGCCGGTGGCGCGCAAGGCGCCTTCGACCGCGGGACGGCTCGCTTCGCCGAGTTCGGTGAGCGGCAGGCGCAGCGCGCCGCCACACAGGCCGAGCCGGGCCATGGCCCACTTCAGCGGAATCGGATTGGGCTCGACGAACAGGTTGCGATGCAGCGGCATGAGCTCGAACTGGATCTGCATGGCGCGCTTCACGTCGCCAGCCAGCGCGGCGACGCACAGCTCGTGCATCTTGCGCGGCGCGACGTTGGCCGTGACGCTGATGTTGCCCTGGCCGCCGCACAGCATGAGCGCGACCGCGGTCGGGTCGTCGCCGGAGTAGACGGCGAAGTTCTTCGGCACTTCGCGGATGAGCCACTGGGCCCGCTCGATGTTGCCGGTGGCTTCCTTGATGCCGATGATGCCGGGCACCTGGGCCAGGCGCAGCACGGTGTCGTGCGCCATATCGGCGACGGTGCGCCCGGGTACGTTGTACAGCACGATGGGCAGGTCGCCCACGGCCTCGGCGATGGCCTTGAAGTGCTGGTACTGGCCCTCTTGCGTGGGCTTGTTGTAGTAGGGCACGACCTGGAGCTGCGAGTCGGCGCCCACGCCCTTGGCAAACTTGGCCAGCTCGATGGCTTCCTTGGTGGAATTGGCGCCGCAACCGGCCATCACGGGGACGCGGCCCTTGGCCTGTTCGACCGAGACGCGGATGATTTCGCAGTGCTCCTCGACATCGACCGTCGGCGATTCGCCGGTGGTGCCGACCACGCCGAGGCAGTCGGTGCCTTCTTCGATGTGCCAGTCGATGAGCCGCCGCAGGGCGGGGTAGTCGACACTGCCGTCGTCGTGCATCGGCGTGACGAGCGCGACGATGCTGCCTGTCAGTTGCTCCAAGGGGAATCTCTTTGTCGGTGGACGAAAGCGCCGATTCTACTTACTCCGGCGTCCCGCCAGACAGCCGCTCCGGGCCCCTTGGTTTCCCTTAATTAAGGAAGTGGCGCGCCGGCTGGGCGGAATCGGCCATCGCCGGTCGGACGGCGGCGATGCGCTGCACGAAGCGCTCCGGCTGCGCGATGAAGCCGTCCTCGTAGGCCACCACGCGCAATCCGGCGCAGGCGGCCAGCAGTTCGCCCGGTTGCAGCAGGAAGTCGGGCCGCGAAGGCTTGCCGACGGTTTCGTTGCCCGCGGCGAAGGTCTCGTAGAGCAGCACGCCGCCCGGTGCCACGGCGCCCACGATGTCGGCCATGCGCGGACGCCAGAGGTAGTTGGTGACGATCACGGCACCGAAGGCCTGGCCGGAGAAGGGCCAGGGGCCGGATTCGATGTCTGCCTCGATGACCTGGCCGAAGGCGCCGGCTGTCGCCACGGCTTCGGGCGAACGGTCGACGCCCGTGACGGCATGCCCGCGCCCGGCGAACCACCGCATGTGCCGCCCGCCACCGCAGGCCACGTCGAGAACGCAAGCGCCGGGCGCCAGCAGGTGCGACCAGCGGACGATCCATTCGGAAGGGGCACCCAGGCCGTGCACTGGTGCTATTTCTTTCATAGCAAGCCGCAACTCAGAAGCAGGACCAGATCTGGTCGACCAGCGTCACGAGGAAGTCCGGGTGCACGTACATCGCGAACACGCCGCCCAGCACCGCCAGTGCGGCGGCCAGCCAGCCTGCGTGGACGATGTGATGGCGCATCCGGGGAGTCATGGCCCTGTTTTACACGCAACCCGGCTGGGTATCAGCCGGCGGCACCCACCGGCTGGGCGCCGCGCGGAATGGCGCTTTCCTTCACCGGCAAGTTGACCACCGCCGCGAACACGCCCAGCGCGATCGCGATGTACCAGACGATGTCGTAGCTGCCCGTGGTGTCGTAGAGGTAGCCGCCGAGCCACACGCCCAGGAAGGAGCCGACCTGGTGGCTCAGGAACACGAAGCCGCTGAGCATGGAGAGATGCGCCACGCCGAAGATGCCCGCCACGATGGCATTGGTGGCCGGCACTGTGGAAAGCCACAGGAAGCCCATCGCCGCCGAGAAGACATACACGCTCATCGGCGAGATCGGCGCCATCAGGAAAAGCGCGATCGACACCGCCCGCGCGAAGTAGATGGCGGCCAGGATCTTCCGCTTGGCCAGCTTCTGCCCCAGCAGCCCCACCGTGTAGGTGCCGAACACGTTGAACAGCCCGATCAGCGCCAGCGCATAACCCGCCACTTCGGCCGGCAGGCTGCGATCGCGCAGGTAGGTCGGCATGTGGATGCCGATGAAGGCCAGTTGGAAGCCGCAGACGAAATAGCCCGCCATCAGCAGCCCGAAGCTCGGATAACGGAAAGCCTCGCCCACTGCCTGCATCACCGACTGCTCGCGGTGCCCGGCCAGCGCCGCCGTCTTCGGCTCGCGCAGCCCGAAGGCCAGCGGAACGATCACCAGCGCCAGTACTGCCACCACGGCCAGCGCCGTCTGCCATCCAAACTGGCCGATCAACCGGCCCTCGATCGGCGCCATCAGGAACTGGCCGAATGAGCCGGCCGCCGCCGCCACGCCCATGGCCCAGGAGCGCCGCTCGGCCGGGATCTGCCGTCCGATCACGCCGTAGATCACCGCGTAGGTGGAGCCCGCCTGCGCCGCGCCGATCAGGATGCCCGCGCTCAGCGTGAAGAGCAGCGGCGTCGGCGAATGCGCCATGCCGAAGAGCCCCAGCGCATAGAGAAGCGAGCCGCCGATCAGTACCCTGAACGCGCCGAACCTGTCGGCCAGCATGCCCGCGAACACGCCGAAGATGCCCCACGAGAGATTCTGGATGGCCAGCGCGAACGAGAAGGTCTGCCGGCTCCAGTCCTGCGCCTGCGTGATCGGCTGCAGCCAGAGGCCGAAGCCGTGGCGTATGCCCATCGACAGCGTGACGATCATCGCCCCGCAGATGAGGACTTGCTTGACCGATAGGGCGGGGGCGGCTGGAGATTGCATGACTTCGAATGTAACGATTCGCCTGCTGCAGCAGGCGAGGCGGTGGCTCCAGCCATTGATGATTTCTCGGCGGCGTTTCAATGCGCGTCGCGCATCAAAGCCGCCGCAATCAATGGGCTGTCGCGCCCGCGACAGTCCGGGTGCGCGGAAAGCCGTGCGCGCAGGCCCGCCAGGCCAGCCACAGCGCAGGCACCAGCAGCACGATCAGCGACCACGGCAGCGCGCCCGCGCCCCGGCCCTGCAGCAGCACGCCGCCGATCAGGCCGCCGCCCGCGATGGCGATGTTCCACGCCGTGACCACCATCGACTGCGCCACGTCCGCCGCATCGCCGGCCGCCTGCGCCGACGCGGTCTGGAACAGCGTGGCCGCCCCGCCGAACGCCACGCCCCAGACCCCCACGGCGAGAAAGACGGCCGCATGCGAACCCGTGACGCTGCCCAGCAGCAGCGCCGCCAGCCCGAAGCCTGCCGTGCCGGCCAGCACCAGTTCGCGCAGCCAGCGGTCGATCAGCAGGCCCGTGATCCAGATGCCCGCGAGCGAGGCCCCGCCGAACACCAGCAGCACCAGGTCGACCCGCTCGCCGAGGCCGGCGTGCGCGAGAAAAGGCGCGATGTAGGTGTAGAGGATGTTGTGCGCGAGCACGAAGGCCAGCATCACCGCCAGCACCGGCCGCACCCCCGGCAGCAGGAACACGCGCCGCACGCTCTGCTGGCGGCTGGCCTCCTGGCCGGGAAAGTCGGGCACCTGCCAGCGCACCCAGTCGAGCAGGAGCACGGAGAGCGTCGACATGATCAGGAACGCCGGGCGCCAGCCCACGCCGTTGCCCAGCAGCGTGCCCGCCGGAATGCCCAGCGACAGCGCGAGCGGCGCCCCCAGCATGGCGACCGCGATCGCGCGGCCCTGCATCGACGGCGGCACCA
The DNA here is from genome assembly GCF_030462475.1 of Variovorax sp. CAN15. GTDB lineage: Bacteria > Pseudomonadota > Gammaproteobacteria > Burkholderiales > Burkholderiaceae_C > Variovorax. The sequence continues at coordinate 12,779 of NZ_JASMRZ010000031.1, read as the reverse complement.
TGCGGGCCGCCTGCCCGGCCAGCAGCGCCCAGAGCAGGCCGGCGAACACGCCCGCGAAGAACCGCGCGGCCAGCGTCAGCACATAGCTGTGCGACAGCGCGGTCACCGTGTTGACGATCGCGAACCCGCCGATGGCCAGCAGCAGCAGCGGCCGGCGGCGCCAGCTTCGCGTGAGGGCCACCAGCGGAATGGCCGCCACCAGCGAGCCGATGGCGTAGACCGTCACCAGTTGGCCGACCAGCGCGGGCGTGACCTCCAGGCTCGCGCCGATCTGCGGCAGCAGGCCGGCCGGCATCGCCTCGGTCAGCACCGTGATGAAGCCGGCCGCCGCCAGTGCGAGCAGGCCCGCCAGGGGCAGCCTGGCTTCCGAGCGAAAGGGGGTGCGCGCCTCACGCATGGACGGCATCCCGCAGGTCGGCCACGAAGCGGCCCGACATGCCTTCGTAGAGCGTGTTGGTGAAGGCCACCACGCTCAGTTCACGGGCACGGTCGACGAACCACGAGTGTCCGTAGGCGCCGCCCCAGCGCCAGGTGCCCACCGACTCGGGCGATGCGGCTGCCTCCTTGTCGTGCAGCACCGAGAAGCCCAGCCCGAAGCCGTAGCCCGGTGCATCCGCCGGACCCTGGCCGCCCGTTTGGTTGCGGCCCATCTCGTTCACCAGCTCTCGCGCAAGCAGCGGCGAACCACCGCTGCGCAAGGTCTCGAGCAGGCGCATGAAATCGCCGGCGCTGCCGACCATGCCTGCGCCGCCCGAGGGGAATGCCGATGCATCGAAGGCGCGCGAGGGGTCGAAGCGGATGCCGACGGCGCCTTCGAAGGGCGTGGCGACGGTCGCACCGGCCATGCGCCGCGGTGCCGAGGCGGTGCTGTTCACGTAGGGCACGGCCAGCCGAGCGTCATGCCTCGCGGCGAAGAAGCCGGTGTCGTGCATCTCCAGGGGACCGGTGACGAGCTTGCGCACCGCATCGCCCAACGGCGCATCGCTTGCCGCCTCGACGACCCCGCCAAGCACGTCGATGGCCAGCGAATAGAGCCACGCCGTGCCCGGCGCATAGAGCAGCGGCACTTGCGCGATGCGCCGCAGGTTCTCGGCCAGCGTGAGTCCGCTGCAGTCCATGCCGTCTGAAACGCCGGCGCGCGCATACGGGCCGTCGTCCGTGGCCTCCAGGAAGCGATAGCCCAGGCCGGCGGTGTGCGTCAGCAGTTGACGCAGGGTGATGACGGGCTCGCTTCCTTCCGGCAGACGGGGGCGGAAGTCCGGCAGCCAGCGAGTGACCGCGTCGTCCAGCTTCAGGCGCCCCTGGCTGGCCAGCACCATCGCGGCGGTCGACACGATCGGCTTGGACACCGAAGCCAGCCGGAACAGCGCATCCAGCTGCATCGGCCGGGCCGCCTCGCGGTCCGCGAGGCCGGCTGCCCGGCGATGGACAAGGCGCCCGCCGTGGGCGACCAGCACCACCGCGCCGACGAGCCGCTGGTCGGCCAGCGCACGGTCGATGACCGCGTCGATGCGTGACGGATCGGGGCCATGCCAGCCGGAGCCCGTCGCAGAAGTTCTTGAAGAAAAGGAGGGGGAGATTTCGTTGGCGAATGACATGCGCTTGACGATAGGAAGAAGCCGACTCCGGAAAAAGGGGGCTACAGTTCCGCTCAATACGGACATCGAAGTCCGTAATGGAGTAATCGCATGGACAGCCTCAGCGGCTTCACCGTCTTCATCCAGGTGGCCGAAACCCGCAGCTTCGTCACCGCCGGCCGCGTGCTCGGCGTGTCCGCATCGGCCGTGGGCAAGCGCGTGGCCCGGCTCGAGGAGCGGCTGGGCGTGCGCCTGTTCCACCGCAGCACCCGCAGCATCACGCTCACCGCGGAAGGCGCGCTGTTCCTCGCGCGCAGCCGCCGCGTGCTGGCGGAGATCGAGGCGGCCGAGCAGGAGCTTTCGCAGTCGGCCGGTGCGCCGCGCGGCAAGCTGCGCGTGAGCCTGCCGCTGATCAGTTCGCTGGTGCTGCCGGTGCTGGCGGACTTCATGCGCGACCACCCGGCCATCGAGCTCGACCTCGACTTCAGCGACCGGCTCGTTGACGTGATCGAGGAGGGTTTCGACGCCGTGGTGCGCACCGGCGAGCTGGCCGATTCACGGCTTTCCAGCAGGCGGCTCGGCGCGTTCTCGCAAGTGCTCGTGGCCTCTCCCGAGTACCTGGAGCAGCATGGCATGCCCACTTCGCTCGCCGACCTGGCCACGCACCTCTGCCTGCACTACCGTTTCCCCACCACGGGCAAGGTGGAGGTCTGGCCGCTCCTGCCCTTGCCCGACGGCAGCGAGTGCAGGCCGCCCGTCTCCATGGTCTGCAACAACATCGAGACCCGCCTGTGCTTCACCGAGCGCGGACGCGGCATCGCCTGCCTGCCGGACTTCAGCGTGCGCGACGCGCTGGCCGCCGGCAGGCTGCGCGTCGTGCTGGCCGAGCACGTGCGGCCCCACACCATCGGGCTGGGCGTGCTGTGGCCGTCGGGGCGCCATCCGTCGCCCAAGCTGCGGGCCTTCATCGACTTCCTCGGTGCCCGTCTGCCCATGCCGCAGGCCGCCTGAGCGCCCCTGTATGGGTATCCAGTTATTTGACAGCTACTGACTACAATCCGCCCCCATGGCGACTTCTCCCAAGACATCCCCCAGCTCATCGTCCGCATCCTCCGGCTACTCGGAAGGCTCCATCCGCGTGCTCAAGGGCCTCGAGCCCGTCAAGCAGCGCCCGGGCATGTACACCCGCACCGACAACCCGCTGCACATCATCCAGGAAGTGCTCGACAACGCCGCCGACGAGGCGCTGGCGGGCCACGGCAAGAAGATCAAGGTCACGCTGCACACCGACGGCTCGGTCAGCATCGAGGATGACGGCCGGGGCATTCCCTTCGGCCTGCACCCGGAAGAGAAGGCGCCCGTGGTCGAGCTGGTCTATACCCGGCTGCACGCCGGCGGCAAGTTCGACAAGGGCTCGGGCGGCGCCTACAGCTTCTCGGGCGGCCTGCACGGCGTGGGCGTGTCGGTGACCAACGCGCTGTCGAAGCGGCTCGAGGTGGCCACGCACCGCGAGGGCTCGGTGGCAAAGCTGGCCTTCAGCGGCGGCGACGTGATCGAGGCGCTGGAGGTCCGCAAACTCGAGGCCGGCGAACGCAAGCAGGGCACCACGGTGCGCGCCTGGCCCGACGCCAAGTACTTCGAGACTGCCGCGCTGCCCATGGGCGAGCTCACCCACCTGCTGCGCAGCAAGGCCGTGCTGATGCCCGGCGTGAGCGTCACGCTCACGAACGAGAAGACCAAGGAAAGCCAGCAGTGGCTCTACAAGGGCGGCCTGAGCGACTACCTGATGCAGACGCTCAACGGCGACCCGGTCATTCCGCTCTTCGAAGGCGCCGGCCATGCCGACAAGAACGCCGACAACTTCGCCGAAGGCGAGGGCGCCGACTGGTGCGTGGCCTTCACCGAAGAAGGCCAGCCGGTGCGCGAGAGCTACGTCAACCTGATTCCCACCAGCGCCGGCGGCACGCACGAAAGCGGCCTGCGCGACGGCCTGTTCACCGCAGTGAAGGGCTTCATCGAACTGCACTCGCTGCTGCCCAAGGGCGTGAAGCTGCTGCCCGAGGACGTGTTCGCGCGCGCCTCCTACGTGCTGAGCGCCAAGGTGCTCGACCCGCAGTTCCAGGGCCAGATCAAGGAGCGCCTGAACTCGCGCGACGCGGTGCGTCTCGTGTCCAGCTTCGTGCGCCCCGCGCTGGAGCTGTGGCTCAACCAGCACGTCGACTACGGCCGCAAGCTCGCCGAGCTGGCCATCAAGGCCGCGCAGACCCGCCAGCGCGCCGGCCAGAAGGTCGAGAAGCGCAAGGGCTCCGGTGTGGCCGTGCTGCCCGGCAAGCTGACCGACTGCGAGAGCAAGGACATCAGCCACAACGAAGTCTTCCTGGTCGAGGGCGACTCCGCCGGCGGCAGCGCCAAGATGGGCCGCGACAAGGAAAGCCAGGCCATCCTGCCGCTGCGCGGCAAGGTGCTCAACACCTGGGAAGTGGAGCGCGACCGGCTCTTCGCCAACACCGAAATCCACGACATCTCGGTGGCCGTGGGCGTCGACCCGCACGGCCCCGGCGACACGCCCGACATGAGCGGCCTGCGCTACGGCAAGATCTGCATCCTCAGCGATGCCGACGTGGACGGCTCGCACATCCAGGTGCTGCTGCTCACGCTGTTCTTCCGGCATTTTCCGAAACTCATCGAAGCCGGCCACGTGTATGTCGCGAAGCCGCCATTGTTCCGGGTCGATGCCCCCGCGCGCGGCAAGAAACCGGCCTCCAAGGTCTATGCTCTGGACGAAGGCGAACTGACCGCCACGCTCGACAAGCTTCGTAAAGACGGCGTGCGCGAAGGCGCCTGGAGCATCAGCCGCTTCAAGGGCCTGGGCGAAATGAGCGCGGAACAATTGTGGGAAACCACGCTCAATCCTGACACCCGGCGCCTGATGCAGGTCCAATTGGGCCGCTTCGATTTCACGTCCACCCAGGGCGAAATCACCAAGCTGATGGGCAAGGGCGAAGCGGCGGCGCGGCGCGAGCTCATGGAGTTGCGCGCCGATGACGTCGATATCGACGTCTGATTTCCCCTCTCCACCACTACAACGCATGTCGGTTTTCAAGCGCTTGTTGCGATTGGTCGTCCTGCTGCTTTGCATGCAGCAGGCGCCGGCGCACGCCACCGACATCTACGGCTACATCGACAGCAAGGGCAACGCGCACTTCGCCTCCGAGAAGCTCGACGAGCGCTACCAGATCTTCTTCCGCGGCGGCCAGAGCTTCGACACCGCCAACGGCATCGCCCCGCTGGGCCGCGGCGTGGGCAAGCTCGACGGCAAGGTGCCGCCGGCCTCGCAGAGCCTGCTGGCCATGTTCGAGGCCTCGCCCAGCTACAAGATCGCGAAGTCGGCGCTGCGCGATGCGGCAAGCAAGCACGCCATCGATTACGAGCTGCTGCAGGCGCTGGTCGCCACCGAGTCGGGCTTCGACGCGCAGGCGGTTTCGCCCAAGGGCGCGATGGGCCTGATGCAGCTCATGCCCGCCACCGCGCAGCGCTATGGCGTGTCGGCAGACAAGCGAGCGACCATCGAGAAGAAGCTGTTCGACCCGCGCATCAACATCGCCGCCGGCTCGCGCTACCTGCGGGACCTGATCGCGATGTTCCCGGGGCAGATCGAGCTCGCGCTGGCTGCCTACAACGCGGGCGAGGGCGCGGTGCAGCGGGCGGGCAACAAGATCCCGAACTACAAGGAAACGCAGAACTACGTGCAGACGGTGCTGCAGCTGTATGCGTACCTGAAGCCTTCTGTGGCCGCGGGCGGTGGCAGCGGCGCTGCCCGTGGCGGCAAGACACCGGGGCGCATCCGCATGGAGCTGACCGTGCCGCAGGGCGGCGCGCTCGGCCGCGGCAACATGCCGTCGGATTCGCCGCGCAGCATGCCGGCCATGCCCGATATCCCCGAGCCGTCGGCGGTGCCCACGGGCTCGGCCGATGCGCCACCGGGCACGCCGATGTCCTGATCGACCGGAGGAGGGAGGAGGCCATGGATCGTCGAAGCTTCGTTCTCGCGACCGCTGCGGGCATGGTGGCGGGCAGCGCACGCGCGCAGCATTCAGCCACACATGATGTGCTGCCGGCCGTGCCTTCCTCGGCCGAGCCCTATGCGCGGCTGCAGGGCGGTGTGCCGCACCACGTGACGCCGGAGCAGGAAGCCCAGCGCTTCATCGAGAGCTCCGCGCCGCCCGGCCCGCAGGGCCGTTGGGAGCCGCGTGCCGCGTTGCCGATCCCGCGCAGCGAGATGGCCTGGGCCACTGCGGCGATGGGGCGGATGCACGTGGTCGGCGGCTATGGCGAAGGCAAGGTCAACCGCGACTACCACCACATCTACGACCCGAAGGCCGACCGCTGGCTCGACGGGGCGCCGCTGCCGCGCGGTGCCAATCACGTCGCGGTGACGGCCGAAGGCGGCCGCGTCTATGCGCTCGGTGGCTTCGTCGAGCAGAACCGGCGCTCGGACACCAACGCCTACTTCTACGACATCGCCGCCAATCGCTGGAGCGCGATCGCGCCGCTGCCGCGTCCGCGCGGCGCTGCCGCCGCCGTGATGCTCGACGGCGCGCTGCACCTGATCGGCGGTGCGTCCGAGCCCGCCGCGGAGCGCGCGAGCGTGGGCTGGCACGAGGTCTACGACCCGAAGGCCGACCGCTGGTCCGCCCGCAAGCCGCTGCCGGGCGCGCGTGACCATGTCGGCTGCGTGGCACACGGCGGCCGCATCCACGTGGTCGGCGGTCGCTTCAACACCTTCGAATACAACACCGACCTGCACCACGTCTACCTGCCCGCGCGCGACACCTGGGAGCTGCGCTCGCCGCTGCCCACAGCGCGATCGGGCCACGGGCTCGTGGTGTATCGCGGCCGCTTCTTCGCCATGGGCGGGGAGGGCGGCATCCTCGTCGACGGCGTGCCGCGCCAGGCGAAGGTGTTCGGCCAGATGGAAAGCTACAACCCCGTCGACGACACCTGGCAGCGGCACGCCCCGATGACCACGCCGCGCCACGCCGTGGGCGCGGCCGTCATCGGCGACTGGATCTACGTGGCAGGCGGCGGCGCGGTGCTCGGCGGCGCCGTACAGTCCGCGGTCCACGAGGCCTTCACTCTGGGCTGAACGCGCAGCCAGCAACAACACAAGTTTTTCTCACCAGCTCTTTCATGGATTCCCAACCTCCGCTCGATCTCCAGGGTCCCACCGATGGCGACACGACCCTGACCCTCGCCGACTACGCCCAGACCGCCTACCTCGAATACGCGCTCAGCGTGGTCAAGGGCCGCGCGCTGCCCGATGTGTCCGACGGCCAGAAGCCGGTGCAGCGCCGCATCCTGTATTCGATGTCGCGCATGGGCCTGGGCTTCGGCGGCACCAACGGCACCGTGGGCGCCAAGCCCGTGAAGAGCGCGCGCGTGGTCGGCGACGTGCTCGGCCGCTTCCACCCGCACAGCGACCAGGCCGCGTACGACGCGCTGGTGCGCATGGCACAAGACTTCTCGCAGCGCTATCCGCTGGTCGACGGCCAGGGCAACTTCGGCAGCCGAGACGGCGACGGCGCAGCCGCCATGCGCTACACCGAAGCGCGGCTGGCGCGCATCACCAGCCTGCTGCTCGACGAGATCGACGAAGGCACGGTCGACTTCATTCCCAACTACGACGGCAGCACCGAGGAGCCGCGCCTGCTGCCCGCGCGGCTGCCGTTCACGCTGCTCAATGGCGCCAGCGGCATCGCCGTGGGCCTGGCCACCGAAATCCCGAGCCACAACCTGCGCGAGATCGCCGATGCCTGCGTGGCGCTGATCAAGTCGAACGGCAAGCTCAGCGAGGAAGAACTCTTCGCCATCGTGCCCGGCCCCGACTACCCGGGCGGCGCGCAGATCATCAGCAGCGCCGCCGACATCGCCGATGCCTACCGCACTGGCCGCGGCTCGCTCAAGGTGCGCGCGCGCTGGAAGATCGAAGAGCTGGCGCGCGGCCAGTGGCAGCTGGTGGTCAACGAGCTGCCGCCGGGCGTGAGCTCGCAGAAGGTGCTCGAGGAAATCGAGGAAATCACCAACCCCAAGGTCAAGGCCGGCAAGAAGGCGCTGAGCGCCGACCAGACCCAGCTCAAGGCCGCGATGCTGTCGGTGCTCGACGTGGTGCGCGACGAATCGAGCAAGGACGCCGCCGTGCGCCTGGTGTTCGAGCCCAAGACCTCGCGCATCAGCCAGGAAGAGTTCATCACCACGCTGCTCGCGCAGACTTCGCTCGAAACCTCGTCGCCGGTCAACCTCACGATGGTCGGCATCGACGGCAAGCCCACGCAGAAGTCGCTGCGCCAGATGCTCAACGAGTGGATCGCGTTCCGCGAGATCACCGTCGAGAAGCGCTCGCGCTTCCGCCTGGGCAAGGTGCAGGACCGCATCCACATCCTCGAAGGCCGGCAGCTGGTGCTGCTGAATATCGACGAGGTGATCGCGATCATCCGTACGGCCGAAGACCCGAAGGCCGCGCTCATCGCGCGCTTCAACCTCAGCGAGGTGCAGGCCGAGGACATCCTTGAAATCCGGCTGCGCCAGCTTGCGCGGCTCGAGGCCATCAAGATCGAGCAGCAGCTGAAGGAGCTGCGCGAAGATCAGAAGAAGCTCGAAGACATCCTCGCCAGCCCCGCGGCGCTGCGCCGCCTGCTGGTCAAGGAGATCGAAGCCGACGCCAAGACCTTCGAAGACCCGCGCCGCACGCTGATCCAGGCCGAGAAGCGCGCCGTGGCCGAAGTGAAGGTGGTCGACGAACCCGTCACCGTCATCGTGTCGCAGAAGGGCTGGGTCCGCGCGCAGAAGGGCTGGGCCAGCGAGAAGGCGGCCGGCAACGGAAACGGCGCGGCGCCCGAATACAGCTTCAAGTCGGGCGACGCGCTCTACGGCGCCTTCGAATGCCGCAGCGTCGACACGCTGCTGGTCTTCGGCAGCGCGAAGGACAAGAGCGTGCGCGTCTACACCGTGCCCGTGGCTTCGCTGCCCGGCGGCCGTGGCGATGGCCAACCCGTCACCACGCTCATCGAACTGGACGCCGGCACGCACGTCACGCATTTCTTCGCGGGCCCGGTGGGTGCGAGCCTGCTGCTGGCCAACACCGGCGGCTACGGCTTCATCGCCACGGTCGAGAACATGATGTCGCGCCAGCGCGGCGGCAAGGCCTTCATCGACGTGGGCGAGGGCGAGCAGCTGTGCCGGCCGTCGCTGGTGGGCGGCGCAAGCGGCGCCGAGCCGATGCCGGCCGCCACGCACGTGGCCTGCGCCTCGACGGGCGGGCGCATCCTGACCTTCGACATCACCGAACTCAAGAGCCTGCCCAAGGGCGGGCGCGGCCTCACGCTGATCGACCTGGAAGCCAAGGACACCCTGGCCGGCGCCGCCGCCTACACGCGCAGCGTGAAGATCGAAGGCATCGGCCGAGGCGGCAAGGAGCGCGAGGAAACGCTGGAGATCCGCACGCTCAACAACGCACGCGGCAGCCGCGCGCGCAAGGGCAAGGCTGCCGACCTGGGCTTCAAGCCGGCAAGCATCGTGCGGGTGCAGTAGCCATGGGCGGCATCGACATCAGCGTCATCGGCATCTTCATTGCCGTGGTCACCGGCATCGGCAGCTACGTGCTGGGCCGGCGCATGCGCGAGAAGCGCATGCTGAAGAAGCGCGAGAAGGATCGCGTCGCCGCGCAGGCCAACGAGACGCGCCAGGTGCGGCGCGCGCGCGAACGCAAGGAACGCGGCGACTGAGCTGATCGGGGTATCGGAATGGCGGGGCCGGTCAGCGCAGACCGACCCACCACCGCGTGTTGGTCCGCGCGGCGCCCACCGTCACCACCTCGCCGATCACCGGCGTCGCCAGCTCGATCTGCCTGGCCTCCGTGAGGGCCGCGATGCGGTCCAGCGGGTCGTGCCAGTTATGGAAGGCGAGGTCGAAGGTGCTGTTGTGCACCGAGAAGAACACCTTGCCGCGCAGGTCTTCGAAGGCCTGAACGCTCTGTTCGGGCGTCATGTGCACGGCGGGCCACATGCTGTCGTAGGCGCCGTTTTCCATCAGCGCGATGTCGAAGCCGCCGAAGCGCTCGCCGATCTGCTTGAAGCCCGGAAAGTAGCCCGAGTCGCCGCTGTAGAAGATGCGCTGCTCGCCGCTTTGCACCACCCATGAGGCCCACAGCGTGCGGTCGCGGTCGCCCAGCGTGCGGCCCGAGAAGTGCTGCGCGGGCGTGGCGCTGAGTTTCACGCCGTCGTGCTCGGCGGACTGCCACCAGTCGAGCTCGGTCACGCGCTCGGCCGGCACGCCCATCGCCACCAGCCGTGAGCGCACGCCCAGCGGCACGAAGTAGCGCTTCACGTCTTTCGAGAGGTACTCGATGGTCGCCACGTCGAGGTGGTCGTAGTGGTCGTGCGAGAGGATCACGCCCTCGATGGGCGGCAGCTCCTCCAGCGCGATCGGCGTCTTGTGGAAACGCTTCGGCCCGGCCCACTGCACGGGCGAGGCGCGGTCGCTGAACACCGGGTCGATCAGCCAGTACTTGTCGCGCAGCTTCAGCAGGTGCGACGAATGGCCAAGGCGCACCACGTGGTTGGTCTTCGTGTCGAGCGCGTCGAGGGCGGGCTTGTCCAGCGGCTTCACGGGGATGGGATCGACCGGCACCGTGTCGACCTTGCTGCCCACGATGAAGCGCGACCAGATGCGCCATGCGCTGGCCTGCGCGGGCAGGTCGGGGTTGGCCATGTTGTGGAAGCCGCCGTCCCTGAACTGGGGCGAATTCTCGTAGCGCGTCTCGCTGCCGCCGGCGGCGCTGCAGCCAGCGACGAAGGCGCAGCCAGCCGTGGCGAGCGCGGTGCCGCGGCGCAGGAGCTGGGGCAGGTAGGAGCCTTGCGAGCCGGAGTCTTCAGCCATGGGTGAGCCTTCTGGATTGTGTTTGTCGGATGGCCGGAGACTATCGAAGGCGCTTGTTTCAATGGTTTCAACGATAGAAACATTCGGGCAGGAGGGGCATTCCGGAGCTATGCCATGCGCCGTATGGCGGGCGCGGCGCGGTCCCGGCAAACTGCCGGACTTCATCGGTTTCACCGGACCTGAGGAGGCTGAATCGCCATGAGCACCAACCGCTACCCCATCATCTACGTGCGCGGCTACGCCATGACAGAGTCGGAGCGCGACGAGACCGCGGCCGATCCGTTCTGCGGCTTCAACATCGGCTCTACCGTGTATCGCGCCACCGTGAAGAAGGAAGCGCCGGCGCAGAAGTTCGTCTTCGAGTCGCCGATGGTGCGGCTGCTGGCCGACTTCCAGTACCAGAGCGTCTACCAGAACGGCCTGGACATCCTCGACCCCGACTGGAAGCCTTCGCCCGACGCCAACGGCAACGACGTGGACGGCATTCCCTCGGCCTCGGTCATCATCTACCGCTACTACGACTCGGGCTCCGAGCTGCTGGGCGACGGCAAGGCGAAAGACGTCAAGGTGTACGCGCAGGGCCTGAGCCAGCTGATCCTTCGTGTGCGCGACCTCGTGGTGCAGCGCGAAGGCCCCTCGGGTTTCACGCCCGACGACTTCCGCTGCTACCTCGTCGCGCATTCCATGGGCGGGCTGGTGGTGCGCGCCTTCCTGCAGAACCCCGCGCTCGGCGACGCGGCCGCGCGCGCCTGCGTCGACAAGGTGTTCACCTACGCCACGCCGCACAACGGCATCGACATGGGCGGCATCAACGTGCCGTCCTGGCTCACGCTGAATGAGATGAACACGTTCAACCGCGACAAGATGTCGGAGTTCCTGGCCACGCCCGCCGTCAACGGCCGCATGGACTACCTGCCACCAGCGGCCTTCCCGCCCGAGCGCTTTTTCTGCATGGTCGGCACCAACCGCGGCGACTACGAAACCGCCAAGGGCCTCTCGCGCATGTTCGCGGGCCACGGCAGCGACGGCCTCGTGCGCATCGAGAACGCGTCGCTCTGGGCCGTCGACGCGGCCGGCAAGTCGCAGCCGGTGGCCACCGCGTATACCTACCGCTCGCACTCGGGCTACTTCGGCATCGTCAATTCCGAAGAGGCCTACCAGAACCTCACGCGCTTCCTGTTCGGCGACGTGCGCGTGGACCTGTGGTTCGACGTCGACGGCGTCACGCTGCCACCCGACCTGCCCAAGGACGCCGACGTCGACGCGCTCTACCAGGTCGAACTGCTGGCCGCGCCGCGTGGCAAGCGCTGGTACCTGAGCCGCCGCATCGCCGAGGAAGACTCGCCCGCCTGCCGCACGCACAAGGAACTGACCGATCCGGCCAAGGCCGACCGCCGCTCCATCTACCTATCGACCGTGTTCCTCGCCAACCGCGCGCGCGTGAAGCAGGACCGCCCGACACTGGCCTACGCCATGACGCTGGGCGTGCGCGTGCCTGACTACCAGGTCAACAACAAGTTCTGGCTCGACGGCCACTACGAGGGCAGCTCGCTCTTCCGCGACACGCTGGTCATCGAGATCGCACCGCCGCAGCCCGACGACCCGGCGCAGAACTGGAACGTCAAATACGGCTGGCAGACCGACACCGCCGGCCGCGCCTCGCTGCCCATGAGCCCGAAGCAACTGACCAGCGGCAAGCTGCAGTTCGTGGTGCCGCTGTCGAGCCTTGGCGCCGCGCCTGCCGCGCCCGGCATCAGCGGCAAGGTGCGGCTGGAGGTGAGCGCCTGGCAATAGGGAGCCTGGCAATAGGGCGCCTGGCGATAGGGCGCCTGGCAGCAGGGCGCGGGTCAGGCAGCGTGGGGCACAATCGCGCCGGTCAAGAACCCGCCGATTCCGGACCTATGAAAACTGCCGTTCTCGTCATCGACGTCCAGCGTGGCCTTTGCGACGATCCGCCGCGCCCTCATGAAGCCAACGAGGTGATGCAGCGCATCAACGCACTCACCGAACGCGCCCGCGCGGCCGGCGTGCCGGTGGCCTTCATCCAGCACGAGAACGCGGTCGACCTCGAATTCGACTCCGAGCGCTGGCAGCTCGCCAGCGCGCTGAACACCGACTCGCGCGACGCGCGCATCCGCAAGACCACGCCCGATTCCTTCCTGCGCACACCGCTGGAAGCCTGGCTCTCCGAGCACGGCGTGAAGCGCGTGGTGGTCTGCGGCTATTCCTCGGAGTTCTGCGTGGACACGACAGTGCGCCGCGCCGCCG
>NZ_JASMRZ010000030.1 GCF_030462475.1 Variovorax sp. CAN15 | reverse complement strand
CATCGTCACGCTGTTCGCGCCTTTCGTGGCCGAGTTCGCGGTCAAGCTCGGCCCGCCGGAATACTTCATGCTGATGCTGCTGGCCTTCACCACCGTGAGCGCGGTGCTCGGCAAGAGCACGCTGCGCGGCATGACGGCGCTGTTCGTCGGCCTCGCGGCAGGCTGCATCGGCCTCGACCAGATCTCGGGCCAGGGCCGCTACACCGGCGGCATCCCCGAACTGCTCGACGGCATCGAGATCGTGCTGGTGGCCGTGGGCCTGTTCGCCGTGGCCGAGGTGCTGTACGCCGTGCTGTACGAAGGCCGCGTGGTCGAGGGCCAGAACAAGCTCAGCCGCGTGCACATGACCAGGCGCGACTGGAAGCGCTCCATTCCCGCCTGGCTGCGCGGCACCGCCATCGGCACGCCCTTCGGCTGCATTCCGGCCGGCGGCACGGAGATTCCGACCTTCCTGAGCTACGCCACCGAGAAGAAGCTCGCCAAGGACGCGGAAGCCAAGGCCGAGTTCGGCACCAGCGGCGCCATCGAAGGCGTGGCCGGCCCCGAGGCCGCCAACAACGCCACGGTGACGGCCGCGCTGATCCCGCTGCTCACGCTGGGCATTCCGACCTCGAACACAACCGCCATCCTGCTGGGCGCGTTCCAGAACTACGGCATTCAGCCTGGGCCGCAGCTCTTCACCACCTCGGCTGCGCTGGTGTGGGCGCTGATCGCGTCGCTGTACATCGGCAACGTGATGCTGCTGGTGCTGAACCTGCCGATGGTCGGCCTGTGGGTCAAGCTGCTGAAGATTCCGAAGCCCCAGCTCTACGCCGGCATCCTGATCTTCGCGACGGTGGGTGCCTACGGCATGCGCCAGAGCGCGTTCGACCTTTTCCTGCTGTACGCCATCGGCATCCTGGGCGTGGTGATGCGCCGCTTCGACTTTCCGACCGCCCCGGTGGTCGTCGGCATGATCCTCGGCCCGCTGGCCGAGGCGCAGCTGCGCAATGCCATGTCGATCGGCGAGGGCAGCGCGGCGGTATTCTTCCAGCGCCCGATGTCCATCGCGCTGGTCGTCATCGTGTTGGCCGTGCTGATCCTGCCGCGCCTGGCCAAGCGGATGAGCGAGCGAAAGCTGGCGAGACTGGCGCAGCTGGACGCCTGAGCCTGCCTGCTCCCTCTCCCCGTGGGGAGAGGGTCGGGGCGAGGGCGACGGCCTTCGCAAGAGCAGGTCGCCCCGACGAGCGCCGCAGCCCTCACCCTGGCTCCCCTGCCCGAGGGAAGAGGGGGCAAGAAAAGAGGACCGTCAGGCGGCAGGCCGATGTTCTTCGACCAGGTCGTCATCGATGTGCGGATCGGCAGGCTGCCCGCGCAGCCTGCGCACCGTGCGCCTGATCCAGTGCTCGATGTCGTCCACGTAGGTGAAGACGGCCGGCACCACCAGCAGGCTCAGCACGGTGGAAGTGATCAGGCCGCCGATCACCGCCATCGCCATCGGCGAGCGGAAGCTGGAGTCGGCCGCGCCGAAGCCGACTGCGATGGGCAGCATGCCCGCGCCCATGGCCAGCGTGGTCATGATGATGGGGCGGGCGCGCTTGTGGCACGCGTCACGCAGGGCGTCCCAGCGGCTCATGCCGTGATCGCGGCGCGCCACGATGGCGTACTCCACCAGCAGGATCGAGTTCTTCGTGGCGATGCCCATCAGCATGATGAGACCGATCAGCGAGGGCATCGACAGCGCCTTCTGCCCGATCAGCAGGCCCACGAAGGCGCCGCCCAGCGCGAGCGGCAGCGCGCACAGGATCGTCACCGGGTGCAGGAAGTCCTTGAACAGCAGCACCAGCACGATGTAGATGCACAGCACGCCCGTGAGCATGGCAAGGCCGAAGCTGGCGAACAGTTCGGTCATGACTTCGGCGTCGCCCACCTCGGCGATGCGTACGCCCGGCGGCAGTTTCTGGATCGACGGCAGCTTGGTCACCGCCGCCTTGGCGTCGCCCAGGCCCACGCCCGACAGCTCGATCTCGAAGTTCACGTTGCGCGAGCGGTCGTAGCGGTCGATCACGGCAGGGCCGCCTTCCATGCTCAGGGAGGCCACCTGGTTCAGCATGACCGGCCCGCGCGTGCCGGGCACCGACAGGCGCCCGAGCAGGTCGATGTCCGTGCGCGCCGAGTCTTCCAGCTTCACCACGATCGGCACCTGCCGCTGCGCGAGGTTGAGCTTGGCCAGCGACTGGTCGTAGTCGCCCAGCGTGGCCACGCGCAGCGTCTCGGCGATGGCGGAGCTGGTCACGCCCAGGTCGGCGGCGCGCGCGAAGTCGGGGCGCACGGCGATCTCGGGGCGGATCAGGCTCGCGGTGGAGGTGATGTTGCCCAGGCCCGGGATGGTGCGCAGGTCCTTCTCGACCGCGCTGGCGGCGCTGGCCAGCGCCACCGGGTCTTCACCGGTCAGCGCCAGGATGTACTTCTCGCCCGAGCCGCCCAGGCCCACCGTGCTGCGCACGCCGGGCAGGGTTTCGAGCGCCGCGCGGATCTGGTTCTCGATCACCTGCTTGCGCGGCCGGTCGCCGCGCGGGTCGAGCTTGATGGTGAGCGTGGCCTTGCGCGTCTCGGGCGTGCCGAAGTTCGCGAACGGGTCGCCGCCCGCGCTGCCGCCGGCCACCGTGGTGTAGACGCTCTTCACGTGCTGGATCTTCATCACGCGGTTGCGCGTTTCTTCAGCAGCGGCCGTGGTCTGCGCCAGCGTGGAGCCCGGCGGCAGCGACAGGTAGATCTGCGTCTGCGAGTTGTCGTCCGGCGGAATGAAGCCGGTCTTGAGCAGCGGGATCATCGCCAGCGAGCCGAAGAAGAAGAGGGTGGCCAGCACCATCGTCTTGAAGCGGTTGTGGGTGCTCCAGGTCACGGCGCGCATGTACCAGCGCATCCAGCCCGGTTCCTTCTCGGCATCGACCACGGGCTTGAGCATGTAGGCCGCCATCATCGGCGTGAGCACCCGCGCGACCACCAGCGAGGCGAACACCGCGAGCGATGCCGTCCAGCCGAACTGCTTGAAGAACTTGCCGGCCACGCCGCTCATGAAGGCCGTGGGCAGGAACACCGCGATCAGCGTGAAGGTGGTGGCGATCACCGCCAGCCCGATCTCGTCGGCCGCCTCCATGGCCGCCTGGTAGGGCGTCTTGCCCATGCGCAGGTGGCGCACGATGTTCTCGACCTCCACGATGGCGTCGTCCACCAATATGCCGACCACCAGCGACAGCGCCAGCAGCGAGATCACGTTCACCGAGAAGCCCAGAAGGTGCATGCCGATGAAAGCCGGAATCACCGACATCGGCAGCGCGATGGCCGAGACGAAGGTGGCGCGCCAGTCGCGCAGGAACAGCCACACCACCACCACCGCCAGGATGGCGCCCTCGTACAGCAGGTGCAGCGAGCCGTTGTATTCCTCTTCCACCGGGTCGACGAAGTTGAAGGCTTCGGTCAGCTCGATGTCGGGGCGCGCGGCGCGCATGTCGGCCAGCGCCTTCATCACCGCGTGGCCCACCTCGACTTCGCTGGCGCCGCGGCTGCGGGCCACCTCGAAGCCGACCACCGGCTTGCCGTTGAGCAGGGCAGCTGCGCGCGGCTCGGCGATGGTGTCGCTCACGCGCGCCACCTGGTCCAGGCGGATGCGGCGGCCGTCGCTCAGCGCGATCTGCATGTCGGCGAGCTGGTCGGCCGACTTCACCGTGGCCATGGTGCGCACCGGCTGCTCGCTGCCGCCCAGGTCGAAGCGGCCGCCCGCGCTCTCGGTCTGCACCTGGCGCAGCTGGCGCGAGATGTCCGCCGCCGAGGCGCCCAGCGCCTGCAGCTTGCTCGGGTCGAGGTCGATGTGCACCTGGCGCGTGACGCCGCCCACGCGGTTCACCGCGCCCACGCCGGGCAGCGCGAGCAGCTTCTTGGTGACGTCGTTGTCGACGAACCAGCTCAGCGCCTCGGCGTCCATGGCCGAGGAGGCGATGGTGAAGGCCAGCACCGGCTGCGCCGCGAAGTCGAGCTTGGTGACGACCGGGTCGCGCACGTCCGCCGGCAGGTCGGCGCGCACGCGCTGCACCGCGGAGCGCACGTCGTCCACGGCTTCCTGCACCGGCTTCTCGAGGCGGAACTCGACGATCAGCGTGGCGGCGCCGTCCTGCACCTTGGTGGTGATGTGCTTCAGGCCCTGCACCGTGGCGATGGAGTTCTCGAGCTTGCGCGCGACGTCGGTCTCAAGCTGCGAAGGCGCGGCGCCGGGCAGTGAGGCCGAGACCGTCACGGTCGGCAGGTCGATGTCCGGAAAGTTCTGCACCTTCATCGCGTTGAACGACAGCAGCCCACCGAAGGTGAGCAGTACGAACAGCATCACAGCCGGAATCGGGTTGCGTATGGACCAGGCGGAAACGTTCATGGGCGTGTCCTTTGCGCCATCTGGCTTTTCATTTCTTTTTTCTTCCTTACCTGGCAACGGCGGCGGAGGCCGCGCCCGCGGGGGCCGGCGGCGCCGACGTGGCCGCGGGCGAATCCACCACGCGCACCAGGTCGCCGTCATTGAGGAAGCCCGCGCCCTGCACAACCACCTGGGCGCCATCGGGCAGCGCGCTGGTGATCTCGATGCGGTCGTTCAGCCGCCGGCCGATCTGCACCTTCATCTGCGACACCTTGTTGTCGGGCTTCAGGATGAACACGTTGTTGAAGCCGTCGCGCGGCACCACCGCCGCCTGCGGCACCGTCGGCGCCGTGCTGCGGCCCAGTTCGAAATCGCCTCGGGCGAACATGCCGGCCTTGACGCCGGTGTTCTGCTGCACGTTGGGCAGGTCGACGTAAACCAGCGCCGCGCGCGTCTGCGGGTCGACCGTGGGAGCGATGCTGCGCACCTTGCCGCGCACCTGCGCGCCGCTGGCGCTGACCACGAAGGCGGTGGTGCCGACCGAGACGCGGCTGAGCTCGGCCGAGGTCACCTCTGCACGCCATTCGAGCCGGCCCTGGCGGATCAGGCGGAAGAGCTCGGTGCCCGCCGCGACCACGCTGCCCACCGTGGCGGTGCGCGCCGAGATCACGCCATCGTCGGGCGCCAGCACCTGCGTGTTGCGGCCGCGAACCTGCTGTGCGGCCAGCACGGCCTCGGCCGCTTCCACGCGCGCCTTGGCGGTCTGCTCGGTGGTCTGGTACTGGTTGATCTGCTGCTGGCTCAATGCGCCCGTGGCCTGCAGCGTGCGTGCGCGCGCGGCGTTGCCGGCGGCGTCGGCCGCGGTGGCGCGGGCCTCGGCCAGCGAGGCGCGTGCCTGCGCGATGTCGGCCTGCACCGTCTCGGGCGAGAAGACCGCGAGCACCTGGCCCTTCTTGACCGTGTCGCCCACGTTCACGCGCACTTCGGCCAGCTTCAGGCCGTTGGACTCGGAGCCGATCACCGCCTCCTGCCAGGCGGCCACGTTGCCGTTGGCCGCGAGCGTGAGCATCAGTTCGGTGGGCTCTGGCTTGGCCACGGTGACGGTCAGCGCGGGCCGGGGCGCGGCGGCACCGTCCTTGCCCTTGGTTGCCGCGACCTGCTCGCCGGCCTTGTCCGACGGCTTGCCGCCCCTCATGAAGAAGATCGCCGCGATGACGACGGCCAGCGCGATCAGCGCGATGGCGAGAGTGGAACGCTTCATTGTTTTCATGGCGACGTCGCGACCTTGGCGGCCGGGGAGGTGGTCATTGAGGACGATTCGAAAGAGGGACCCTGGGCGGCCTGGCGATTCCAGCCTCCGCCCATCGAGCGGTACAGCGCCACCCATGCCTCGGTGCGTTCGCGCTGCAGCGAGACGCGCGCGGTCTGCGCCGAGAACAGCGTGCGCCGCGAGTCCTCCAGCTCGAACAGGCTCGCGAGGCCGCTGCTGTAGCGCGCCTGCGCGGCGTCGAAGGAGGCCTGGTAGTTCTTCACCGCGGCATCGGCGTCTGCCGTGCGGGTATTCGTGGCGTCGAGGTTGACCAGCGCCTCCTCGACTTCGCGCACGGCCTGCCGCACGTTGGCACGGTAGAGCGACACGGCCTCGGCATAGCGCGCCTTGGCGGCATCGACGTTCGCCTTGCGCGCGCCGCCGTCGAGCAGCGGCACCGTCAGCGCGACGGGACCCACAGTCCAGGTTTCGAGCGACTGGCGCGCGCCGCTCACGCGGTACTGCGAGCGGCCGATGGAGCCCGACACCGTGAGCTTGGGGTAGCGCTCGGCCTCGGCCGAGCCCACGTCGGCGCTGGCCGATGCCACGCCGAGTTCGGCCGCGTAGACGTCGGGGCGTTGCGAGATCGCCTCGGCCGGCACGCTGGCGATGCTGCCCACGGCCGGCAGTGCGCGCTGCGCCGGCGCTGCCGCGAGCTTCTGTTCGAGCGTGCTTTCATCGATGCCGCTGAGCGCGACCAGCGCCTTGCGCTGCACGGCGCACTGGGCGCGCTGCTGCGTGAGCCGGCCAGAGGCGTCGGAGGCGCTGGCACGGGCCAGTGCCGCATCGGCGGGCGCGGTAAAGCCGGCCTTTGCCGACAGATCGGTGAGCCGCGAGGTTTCGGCACGCGAGCGCGCATCCGATTCGGACACACGCAGCTGCTGCTGGCAGGCGCGCTCGGCGAAATAGGCGTTGGCCGTCTCGGCCGCTACCGCCACGCGGGCGTCGTGCCACTTGGCATTGGCGCTGTTCTGCTTGGCTTCGGCGGCGTCGCGGTCGGCGCGCAGGCGGCCGAAAAGGTCGACTTCCCACTTCGACTGCAGGCCGGCCTGCAGCGTGGTGATCGGGGTGCTGGAAGACAGGCCGCCGCTGCTGCTACCCGAACCCGCGCCCGCACCCGCCCCTGATGGGCTGCCGCCGGAGACGCCCACCGGCCCTCGGCTTGCGGAGGCTGTGCCGTCGAGGCTGGGCAGCAGCGCCGCACCGGCCTGCACGCGTGTGAAGCGGGCCTCGGCCACGCGCGCGGCGGCGCTCGCGACGTTGGGGCTTGCGACCTCGGCTGCGGCGATGAGTTCGACCAGCAGCGGATCGTCGAGCTGGCTCCACCAGTTGGCCAGCGAGGCCAGCGAGCCGCCATGAGGCAGGGGGGCGTGCCATTGCGCAGGCATCGGTGCCTCGACCTGCGCGGGCGGGCGCGTCAGCGAGCAGCCCGACAGGCCGATGCCCACGCCCATGCAGAGGGTGGCCGTCAGTCTGGATCTGAATCGGAGTTTTCTCATTGTTTCTTCTGCTTTCTCTCGGCCTGCCTGCGCGCGGCCTCGGTCTGGACCAGCGCCAGCGCATAGGCCGTGAGCCGGTCGGCCCAGGCGTCGATGGCGCGCGGCGTGCGCAGCAGCGAGGGGCGGATGGCCTCGATGAAGTCCTGGCTCACGTAGAGCTGCATCGACAGCCCGGTGATCGCGAAGGTCAGGCGGTGGATGTCGTCGTCCGCCCGGTCCACCTTCAGGTGGCGGCACAGCAGCTCGGCGATGGCGCGGTGCGGTCCCTTGATGTCGCGCTCCAGCTCCTCGGCCCAGCGGCTCGTGGGCTCGAGCATCTCGCGCATGTGCAGCTGTATGCATTGCCGCACGATCTCGCCCTGCTTGAGCGGATCGATCATCGACACCATGCACATGCGCAGCGTGGCTTCGAGCGGCTGGCCGGGCACGTTGCAGGCGGCGATCAGGTCGCTGGAGTCGCCGCCCATCGGTTCGCTGAAGGTGGCCGCGTAGAGCCCCTCCTTGTCGCCGAAGTAGTAGCTGATGGCCGAGATGTTGACCTCGGCCTCGCGGGCGATCTCTCGCGTGGAAGTCTTGGCGAAGCCCTTCTGCGCGAACAACCTCAAGGCGGTATGCAGCAGCCGGTGGCGCGCCTCGGCGCCGTCTGCGCGCGGCGCGCGGCGAGGTGCCTGGGTGGTCGGGTCTCTCGCGTTCATGCCCGGCATTACACCATGCACAAAATCAAACGATTGATTAACTTAAGGCTTCCTGAAGGTCTTTTCCGGACTGTGCTCGTCGAAGCGAATCCTTAAGGCTTAAGGAGCGGGTCCTGCCCGCGCTACGATCCCGGCATGCCTGCAGCCCCCACCGCAACACCTTCGCTGCCTCTCGATGCCGAGGGCATTCTCGCGCTCGCCGCGCGCTCGATGTTTCATTTGTTTTCGAGCATCAGCCAGGGCATGTTCCTGGTCGACAGCACCGGGCGCATCGTGTGGGTGAACGAAGGCTACCGGCGCTTCCTGCCGGCGCTGGGCTTCTCGTCCATCGACGAGTTCATGGGCCACATGGTGGAGGACGTGATTCCCAACACCCAGATGCGGCGCGTGCTCGAAACCGGCGAGCCCATCCTGGTCGACCTGCTGACCAACAAGGCCGGCACCTTCGTCGTCAGCCGCATTCCGCTGCGCGAAGAGCGCGAGGGCGCGGAGGGCGGCATGGGCAAGGTCATCGGCGCGATCGGCATCGTGCTGTTCGACCAGCCCGAGACCACGCTGCAGCCGCTCATCAGCAAGTTCGCGCTGCTGCAGCGCGACCTCGACGACGCGCGCCGCGAACTCGCGAGCCAGCGCAACAACCCGCTCTACCAGCACTCCGGCGATGGCCAGCGGCGCTCCAAGTACACCTTCGCGAGCTTCATCGGCAGCAGCCCGGCGGCGGTGGAGGTGAAGCGGCATGCGCGTCGCGCGGCGCAATCGACGAGCCCGGTGCTTCTGCTGGGCGAGACCGGCACCGGCAAGGAGCTGCTGGCGCACGCCATTCATGCCTCGTCCGCACGAGCCAAGGGCCAGTTCGTCAGCGTGAACATCGCGGCCGTGCCCGACACCTTGCTGGAGGCCGAGTTCTTCGGCTTCGCACCCGGCGCCTTCACCGGCGCCGACCGCAAGGGCCGCGAAGGCAAGTTCAAGCTGGCCGATGGCGGCAGCCTGTTCCTCGACGAGATCGGCGACATGCCGCTGGGCCTGCAGGCCAAGCTGCTGCGCGCGCTGCAGGAAGGCGAGATCGAGCCGCTGGGCTCCAACAAGCTCGTCCCCTTCGACGCCCGCGTGATCGCAGCCACCTCGCGCGACCTGCCGGAGCTGGTGCGCCGCGGCCAGTTCCGCGAAGACTTGTACTACCGCCTCAACGTGCTGCCGCTGCGCGTGCCGCCGCTGCGAGAGCGGCGCGCCGACATTCCCGCGCTGGTCGAGGCGCTGGGCGAGGACATGGCGCTGCGCAGCGGCGAGGCGCCGCCCGAACTCACGCCCGATGCGCTCGCGCTGCTCGCCGGCCAGCACTGGCGCGGCAACATTCGCGAGCTGCGCAACGTGCTGGAGCAAGTCACGATGCGAAGCGATTCCCAGCGCATCGACGCCGTGCAGCTCGAGCGCATCCTGCGCGAAGCCGGGCTGGAGCAGATCGAACTGCCGGCCACCCTGCAGAGCGGCCACGACGCAGATGAAGAAGCCGCGCTGCTGCGCCCACTGGCGCAGCAGGTGGCCGAACTGGAGCAAAAGGCGATTGCGGCGGCGCTGGCGTCGACGGGCGGCAACAAGCTGGCGACCGCACGGCTGCTGGGGATTTCGCGGGCGACGCTGTACGAGCGCATGACAAACCAGTGAACGGCGGCGGCCGATGGCAGCCGAGGTCGCCCAACGTTGCCGGATCTCGACAGGATCCGGCCGGATTCAATCGAACGGGAGAGGATTCCATGAAGGGTTTGCTGACACGACTGAAAGCGCTGACTGGCTCGGCCAACGCACCGGCTCCGACGGCCACGGCGCCAACTGCACCGGAGCACGCCGAGGGCGTGCTCGTCAATGCCTACTGCACGCGAGCCGACGTGCCGGCGCTCGACTTCCCCCACACGCTGCATGCGCGCCGCGACCTGTCTGATCCGGAACTCGCGCCGCATCTCTCGGGCTTCGTGGGCTACGTGCTGAGCAGGGGAGACGGCGAGATGTCGCGCAACCGCTATCACGCGATGCGCCACATCCAGCGGGTGCAGCAGCATCTGAGCCTGTCGGTCGACGAGTCGCAACTCGACGCGTTGTCGTCGTGGGCGGAACGAGCGAATGCGCTCGTGTTCCTGCCTGATGGCGACATTCGCGACCCAAACGGACGGGTGCTGCTGTCCGCAGGGGGCCAGGAGCCCGATCCCGAGGCCGCGGTGCCATACCCCGAAGAAGCCTGGCAGCGCAAGGCGCGCACCGAGGCGCTGCTCGCCGCACGCCGGCTCGCGGTGCCCTCGCACCTGCCGCCGCTCGTCTGCGAGCCGGAGCTGCGCCCGCGCACGCCGCAGGACATGGCGGGCAGGGCGTTCGCGCTGCTGGCGGTAGCCGCGCGCGCGGAGTCAGTTGGCACCGGGGAGCCTCTGTCCACGGGCATGCTGTTCGACCGGCTGCGCTCGGCGCAGGCCAGCCTGTCGCCCGCGGAGCAGGCCTTTCTGGCCGACGACGCGCCGGACGAGTCGACCGTGGCGCAGTTCGTGTGGCGCTACGAATGCCTGTTCGTCCTGGAGTGGGCGCTGGGGCTGGCCGATGCGCTGCCGTTTCCATCGGCCATCTGCGATGTGCCGCTGGCCGCGCGGCTGATGCTGGAGGCCGGCGACACGGAAGGCGTGATGCACGCCATGAAGATGCGCTCGAACGGCGAGATCCTCGATGCGCTGGACATGCACTACCGGCTGCACTGGCTCGTGCGCCAGGCCCGCCTCAAGGACCAGGGGCCTGTGCAGGGCGTCGATGCCGGCGTCGTGCTGGAGCGCCATCGCGTGCTGAACTGGCTGGTGCGCTTCGAGGACAGCGCCTGGGATGACGTCGACACACCCACATGACAATCGCATTCGTTCCTGTCATTCCGTGACCCCGCCATCAATGAAAACACCGATCCGTTCCCTCGTCCTTGCCGCGGCGTGCTGCGCCGCCGGCCTGGCCAACGCCGCGCCCCAGTGCTCCGGCGAAGCCGTCGCCCGCGCAAAGAAGCTGCTGACCTTCCACTTCGGCGAGGACGACCGCATCCGCATCAGCCCCGACGTGAAGGAACTGCCGCCGATCCGCAACCCAGCCAACAAGAAGCAGCAGTTCAAGGTGCTGGAGGTGTGGGGCAGTGTCTACAAGGGCGAGTACCGGATGCGGCTCATCTACTACGTGTCGGGCAATGACTGCACGCTGATGGGCCAGGAAATCCTCGAGTACGCGAACCTGTGAGCGTCAAGGCACTGCGCTCCACCTTCGGGCCCAACTGCCATTGGTGCGGGCTGGCCATGGACTTCGACGAACCCGCGGGGCGCCCCGAGTCCGCCACCATCGAGCATCTGGTGGATTCGACCTTCGGCGGCGTGCGCTCCTCGAAGCACCGGCGCCTCGCGCATGCGGCCTGCAACCATGCGCGCAACGAGTTCCGGATGCAGGCCGAGCGCCAGTTCGAACAGTGGATCGCCGAGCGCAAGGCCTCCGCGAAAACCCTGACTGAAAATCAGACATTCGACTGAAATCCAGACATCGCAAGTGTTCTGAATTCAGTCGAAGAGCGTTCCTTCCGAATGGAGAAACGTTTGTTATCAATGGCTTAGCGGATGGCACGAACTGTGCAATATTCAGTCACCTTTTCCAGGAGACAAAGAATGAACCGTCGCCACCTCGTTGCCCTTGCCACGCTTGCCACCTGCGCAGCCGCCGCTCCGGCCTGGGCTCAGTCCAACGAAATCCGCATCGCCCACATCTACAGCAAGACGGGCGCGCTGGAAGCCTACGGCAAGCAGACGCAGACCGGCCTGATGATGGGCCTGAACTACGCCACCGGAGGCACGATGATGGTCAACGGCAAGAAGATCGTCGTCATCGAGAAGGACGACCAGGGCAAGCCCGACCTCGGCAAGTCGCTGCTGGCGGCGGCCTATTCCGACGACAAGGCCGCGCTGGCCATCGGCCCGACCGCCTCGGGCGTGGCGCTGGCCATGCTGCCGGTGGCGGAGGAATACAAGAAGATCCTGCTGGTCGAGCCGGCAGTGGCCGACTCGATCACCGGCGACAAGTGGAACAAGTACATCTTCCGCACTGGCCGCAATTCGAGCCAGGACGCGATCTCCAACGCGGTGGCAATCGACAAGCCCGGCGTCACCGTCGCCACACTCGCACAGGACAACGCCTTCGGCCGCGACGGCGTGAAGGCCTTCGGCTCCGCGCTCAAGAAGGCCAAGCTGGTGCATGAAGAGTACCTGCCGCCCGCCACCACCGACTTCACCGCCGGCGCACAGCGCCTGATCGACAAGCTGAAGGACCAGCCGGGCCGCAAGATCATCTGGATCGTCTGGGCCGGCGCGGGCAACCCGTTCAAGATCGTCGACCTCGACCTCAAGCGCTACGGCATCGAGATCGCCACCGGCGGCAACATCCTTCCGGCCATGGCCGCCTACAAGGCGCTGCCGGGCATGGAGGGCGCGGCCTACTACTACTTCGGCATCCCGAAGAACCCGGTGAACGACGCGATGGTGTCGGCCCACTACAAGGAATTCAAGACGCCGCCGGACTTCTTCACGGCCGGCGGCTTCTCGGCCGCGATGGCGGTGGTGACCGCGCTCAAGAAGACGGGCGGCGACACCAACACCAACAAGCTCATCAGCACCATGGAAGGCATGAGCTTCGACACGCCCAAGGGCAAGATGACCTTCCGCAAGGAAGACCACCAGGCGATGCAGTCGATGTACCACTTCAAGATCAAGGTCGACCCGGCATTCGCCTGGGGCGTGCCGGAGCTGGTGCACGAGATCAAACCCGAAGAGATGGACATCCCCATCAAGAACAAGAGGTAAGAGCTCGCCCCCAGGCTGCGCGCACTTCGTGTCGCTGCGCCAACCCCCTACCGGGGGCAACACCTGCGGCCCGGCAAAGCCGGTTCCGCGGTGCTTCTTGAATGTTCTCTGTTTCGCCCCGGAAGGCCGCCGGGCGAAGCGCCAGCCTGCGCCTTTCTTCGCGGCGGCGTGTTGTTCCCACGGCCGAATCGATTCGTCAGTCAGCAAAGCAAGCGTTCGATACCCACAACAGAAGGAGACAGCGATGCCAGCGATGAAATGGAAGAACTGGAAGGGACTTGCCGCGGCCGCGGCGATGACGGTGGCGGCGCATGCCGCGACGGCGGCGGTGCCGCTGCCGTCTCTCGGCGCCAACCCGGCGGAGGTGAGCGTGTCGGGCCTGTCGGCCGGCGGCTTCATGGCGGTGCAATTGCACGTGGCGTACTCGGCCACCTTCAAGCGCGGTGCGGGCGTGGTGGCGGGCGGCCCGTACTACTGCGCCGAAGGTTCGGTGCTCAATGCCACCGGGCGCTGCATGACCCACAGCACCAGCATCCCGGTTTCGTCGCTCGTGAGCACCACCAACAGCTGGGCCGCCAGCGGCGCGATCGACCCGGTGTCGAACATGAGCGGCTCCAGGGTCTACATGTTCTCGGGCACCTCGGACAACACCGTCAAGCAGGCGGTGATGGACGACCTGAAGACCTACTACCAGAGCTTCGTGCCCGCGGCCAACATCGTCTACAAGAACAACATCGGCGCCGGCCACGCGATGGTCACGGACGACTATGGCAGCGCCTGCAGCACCACTGCCGCGCCCTACATCAACAACTGCGGCTTCGACCTCGCGGGCGAGATCCTCACGCAGCTCTACGGACCACTGAACCCGCGCAACAACGGCACGCTGGGCGGCACCTTCACCGAGTTCAACCAGTCTGAATTCATCAGCGGCCACGGCATGGCCGCCACCGGCTGGATCTACGTGCCCCAGGCCTGCACCACCACCTCGTGCCGCGTGCACCTGGTGCTGCACGGCTGCAAGCAGAACTACACCGACGTGAGTGACCAGTACGTGCGCAAGACCGGCTACAACCGCTGGGCCGACACCAACAACATCGTGCTGATCTATCCGCAGACCAGCACGGCGGCCACCAACAGCTGCTGGGACTGGTGGGGCTACGACAACGCCGCCTACGCGAAGAAGTCGGGCCCGCAGATGGCCGCGATGAAGGCCATGATCGACCGTGTCACGGGCTCCTCCGGCGGCAGCGGCCTGCCGGCGCCCACCGGCGTCGGCACCTCGGGCGCGACCGCCAGCAGCATGGTGATCGGCTGGGCCGGCGTGAGCGGCGCCAGCGGCTACAACGTGTACCGCGGCGGCAGCAAGGTCAACGCCTCTCCGGTGGCCGCCACCAGCTACACCGACGCCGGCCTGGCAGCCTCCACCACCTACAGCTGGACCGTGGCCGCGCTCGACGCGAGCAACGTGGAAGGCGCGATGTCGGCGCCCGCCAGCGGCACCACCCTCGGCGGCTCCGGCAGCGGAACGTGCTACACCGCGAGCAACTACACGCACACCGTGGCCGGGCGCGCCTACGCGCTGTGGGGCCTGACCTATGCCTATGGCTCGGGCCAGTCCATGGGGCTGTGGAACATCTACGCGATCACCACGCTGAAGCAGACCGGCCCCAACTACTACGTGATCGGCACCTGTTGAGGCCGCCGCCCTTTCTTCCTTTCGATTCGCAATGACCAACGACGATGCTTGAGACCCGAGATCTGACCATCCGCTTCGGCGGGCACGTGGCCGTCAACAGCGTGAGCTGCGCCTTCGCGCCGGGCACGCTGACGGCCATCGTCGGCCCCAACGGCGCGGGCAAGACCACCTACTTCAACCTGATCTCGGGCCAGCTCAAGGCGAGCGCGGGCACCGTGTCGCTCGACGGGCATTCGTTGTCGGGCCTGTCCCCCTCCGCACGTACGCACGCGGGGCTGGGGCGGGCCTTCCAGCTCACCAACCTGTTTCCCAACCTCACGGTGCTGGAGAACGTGCGCCTCGCGGTGCAGGCCACGCGCGAGGGCGCGCACCGGCGCGGGCTCAACCTGTGGAGCATCTGGAGCGACCACAAGGCGCTGACCGAGCGGGCCGACCAGATCCTGGCCGACGTGGCGCTCAAGTCGCGCGAGCACGCCACGGTGGCGAGCCTGCCGCATGGCGACCAACGCAAGCTCGAAGTGGCTCTGCTGATGGCGCTGGAGCCCAAGGTCTTCATGTTCGACGAACCCACGGCCGGCATGAATGCGGCCGAGGCGCCCGTCATCCTCGACCTGATCCGCAAGCTCAAGCAGGACAAGAGCAAGACCATCCTGCTGGTCGAGCACAAGATGGACGTGGTGCGCGAGCTTGCCGACCGCATCATCGTGCTGCACAACGGCACGCTGGTGGCCGACGGCGAACCGGCCGAGGTGATTGCCTCGCCGGTGGTGCAAGAAGCCTACCTGGGCGTCGCGAAGGAGGCCGCATGAGCACGAACAACCTGCTGACCCTCGAAGGCGTGCACACGCACATCGGGGCGTATCACATCCTCCACGGCGTGGACCTTGCCGTGCCGCGCGGCCAGCTCACCATGCTGCTGGGCCGCAACGGCGCGGGCAAGACGACCACGCTGCGCACCATCATGGGCCTGTGGCATGCGTCGCAGGGCAGGGTGCGCTTCGGCCATGGCAACAAGGTCGTGGAAATCACCGCCCAGCACACGCCGCAGATCGCCGGCCTGGGCATCGCCTACGTGCCCGAGAACATGGGCATCTTCTCCGACCTCACGGTGAAGGAGAACATGCTGCTGGCCGCGCGCGGCGCCAAGAACGCTCAGCAGATCGACGACACGCGGCTGAAGTGGATCTTCAAGCTCTTCCCCGCGGTCGAGAAGTTCTGGAACCACCCGGCGGGCAAGCTCTCGGGCGGGCAGAAGCAGATGCTCGCGGTGTCGCGGGCCATCGTGGAGCCGCGCGAGCTGCTCATCATCGACGAGCCCAGCAAGGGCCTGGCGCCCGTGATGATCAACAACATGATCGACGCCTTCGCAGAGCTCAAGCGCAGCGGCGTGACCATCCTGCTGGTGGAGCAGAACATCAACTTCGCCCAGCGGCTGGGCGACACCGTCGCGGTGATGGACAACGGCCGGGTGGTGCACGCCGGTTCCATGGCGGAGTTCTCCGCTGACGCGCAACTTCAGCAATCTCTATTGGGTCTCGCGCTATGACGTATTCCGTGTCTTGTTCCCTCTCCCGCTTGCGGGAGAGGGCTAGGGTGAGGGCAGGCGGCCTGTGCAACGGCTGTGCTTTTGTCTCGGCGCCGTCGGCCCTCACCCCAACCCTCTCCCGCAAGCGGGAGAGGGGGCAAGAGGAGGCGCAGCAATGAAAGCCCTCGACTTCGACTGGAAGCCGCTGCTGCTGGCCCCGGTGCTCGCGCTCGCCGCGCTGCCGCTCACCGGCTCCTTCTCCACCTGGCTCACGCTGACCGTGGCGGGGCTGGCGATGGGCATGATCATCTTCATCATCGCCTCGGGCCTCACGCTGGTGTTCGGCCTCATGGACGTGCTGAACTTCGGCCACGGCGTGTTCATCGCGCTGGGCGCCTTCGTGGCCAGCAGCGTGCTCGGCCTGATGGGCGACTGGACCGGTTCCGGCGAGCTGTGGCGCAACCTGGTGGCTGTGTTCCCGGCCATGCTGGTCGCGATGCTCGTGGCCGGCGCGGTGGGGCTGGCCTTCGAGCGCTTCATCGTGCGGCCGGTGTACGGCCAGCATCTGAAGCAGATCCTCATCACGATGGGCGGCATGATCATCGGCGAGGAACTCATCAAGGTGATCTGGGGGCCGGCGCAGATTCCGCTGTCGCTGCCCGAGGCGCTGCGCGGCTCGCTGCTGGTGGGCGACGCGGCCATCAGCAAATACCGCCTGCTCGCGGTGGCCGTGGGCGTGGTGGTGTTCGGCGTGCTCGCGTGGACGCTGGGGCGCACCAAGATCGGCCTGCTCATACGCGCCGGTGTGCAGGACCGCGAGATGGTCGAGTCGCTGGGCTACCGCATCGGGCGCCTGTTCGTCGGCGTGTTCGTGGTCGGCAGCGCGCTGGCCGGCCTGGGCGGCGTGATGTGGGGGCTGTTCCAGCAGAACCTGGTGCCGCAGATGGGCGCGCAGGTCAACGTGCTGATCTTCATCGTCATCATCATCGGCGGGCTGGGCTCGACGGGTGGGGCGCTCATCGGCGCGCTGCTGGTGGGGCTGATGACCAACTACGTGGGCTTCCTGGTGCCCACGCTCACGCAGTTCGCGAGCATCTTCCTGATGGTGGCCGTGCTGCTGTGGCGCCCGCAGGGCGTGTACCCGGTGGCGAACCGCTGAAGAAGAGGAGGAAGAAGACATGTTCCTGAAACGACTCCTCTCCAACGACATGCCTCGCAGTCGGCTGCTCGCCGTGCTGCTGCTGGCGATGTTCGTCGCGCTGGCCTTCGCGCCGTTCATCTTCCCGGGCGTGAAGGCACTGAGCGTCGCGGCCAAGATCCTGGTGTTCGTGGTGCTGGTGGCCAGCTTCGACCTGCTGCTGGGCTACACCGGCATCGTGAGCTTCGCGCACACCATGTTCTTCGGCATCGGGGCCTACGGCATCGCCATCTCGGCTTCGCGGCTCGGGCCCAACTGGGGCGCGGTGCTGGTGGGGCTGGGCGCGTCGCTGGCGATCTCGCTGCTGCTCTCGTTCGCCATCGGGCTGTTCTCGCTGCGGGTGCGCGCGATCTTCTTCGCGATGATCACGCTGGCCGTGGCCTCGGCCTTCCAGACGCTGGCTTCGCAGATGTCCGACTTCACCGGCGGCGAAGACGGCCTGACTTTCAAGCTGCCCGAGCTGATCTCGCCTGCCTTCGAGTTCGCGGAAGAGCCTTTCCTCGGCGTTTCGCTCGACGGCCGGCTGCTGTGCTACTACCTGCTGTTCGTGGCGGCGGTGGTGCTGGTGCTGGCGCTGCTGCGCATCGTGAACTCGCCCTTCGGCCGCGTGCTGCAGGCCATTCGCGAGAACGAGTTCCGAGCCGAGGCCATCGGCTACCGGGTGGTGGTGTACCGCACCACGGCCGCCGTGCTGTCGGCGCTCTTTGCCACGCTGGCCGGCGCGATGCTCGCCATCTGGCTGCGCTACAACGGTCCCGACACCTCGCTGAGCTTCGAGATCATGATCGACGTGCTGCTGATCGTGGTGATCGGCGGCATGGGCACCATCTACGGCGCGGCCATCGGCGCGGTGCTGTTCGTGGTGGCGCAGAGCTACCTGCAGGACCTGCTGCGCATCGGCAGCGAGGCCGCGAGCGGCCTGCCGTGGCTGGCCGCGCTGCTGTCGCCCGACCGCTGGCTGCTGTGGCTGGGCGTGCTGTTCGTGCTGTCCGTCTACTACTTCCCCACCGGCATCGTCGGCAAGCTGCGAGCAAGGGCTGCCAAATGAAGCTCACCCCCAGGCTTTACGCACTTCGTGTCGCTACTCCTACCCCCTTGCAGGCGGCCGGGCCAGCGGCCCGGCGAAGCCGGTTCCGCGGCACGCCTGAACGGAACTCACAGAAATGAACTTGCCACTCTCCCGCTACGCGCAGCTTGCCGGCCGCGAGATCCACTGGCTCGAATGGGGCTCGCCCGAGGCGCCCGTGGTCATTGCCTGGCACGGCTTGGCGCGCACCGGCCGCGACATGGACGAGCTGGCGCAGCACTTCGCCTCGCGCGGCTTCCGCGTGATCTGCCCCGACACCATCGGCCGTGGGCTGAGCCAATGGAGCCCGCTGCCCGACGAGGAATACAAGCTCTCGTTCTATGCGCGCATCGCCAATGCGCTGTGCGACGAGCTGCGGCTCGGGCGGGTGCACTGGGTCGGCACCTCGATGGGCGGGGCCATCGGCACCGTCTGCGCCTCGGGCCTCTTCGAGCCGCGCATGAAGGCGCGCATCGCGAGCCTGGTGCTCAACGACAACGCGCCCGAACTGGCGCAGCCGGCCATCGAGCGCATCCGTGCCTACGCGGGCGAGCCGCCGGCATTCGACACGGTGGCCGAGCTCGAAGCCTTCTTCCGCACTGTCTACAAGCCCTACGGCTGGCTCAGCGACGCGCAATGGCGCCGGCTGACCGAGACCTCCACGCGCAGGCTGCCCGACGGCCGCGTGACGCCGCACTACGACCCGGCCATGGTCCGGCAGTTCAGCGCGCACGACAACGACTACCTGATCTGGCCGCACTACGACGCCATCGAGGTGCCGGTGCTGTGCCTGCGCGGGGTCGAGTCCGATCTGGTGCTGCCCGGCGTGATCGAGGAGATGAAGCGGCGCGGTCCCGGCGCGGCCGGCCGGCTGCAGGTGATCGAAGTTCCTGCCTGTGGTCACGCTCCCGCGCTGAACGTGCCCGAACAACTTGATCCCATCGAGGGGTTTATCCGGGCGGCCGGCCGCTGAGGCAGCGGCGGCGTGAAAATCGCCGCCCACCTCAACCACACGGCCGACCACAAGGCCTCGAACACTATGGCGCTCTCGATGTACGACCTGTCCGTGCCCGTCTTCACGCGCGGACTCGGCCAGCTCACCCATATCCTCGACAAGAGTCTCGCGCACGCGAAGGCCAACGGCATCGACCCGGCCACGCTGGTCGATGCGCGCCTCGCGCCCGACATGCTGACGCTGGCCGGCCAGATCCAGCGCGCGAGCGATGCCTGCAAGCTCGGCACGGCCCGCATCGCCGGCGTCACCGCGCCGAGCTTTGCCGACGAGGAAAAGACCTGGGACGACCTGGTCGCGCGCATCGCGAAGACACAGGACTTCCTGGAGACGGTCGACCGCGCGCTGATCGACGGCCATGAAGACCGGGCCGTGACCATCAAGACGCGCGAGGGCGAGGCCACCTTTACGGCGCAGCGCTACCTGCTGCAGTTCGCGCTGCCCAACTTCTTCTTCCACGTGACCACGGCCTACGACGTGCTGCGCCACAAGG
The DNA here is from genome assembly GCF_030462475.1 of Variovorax sp. CAN15. Lineage (GTDB taxonomy): Bacteria > Pseudomonadota > Gammaproteobacteria > Burkholderiales > Burkholderiaceae_C > Variovorax. The sequence goes on along the minus strand of NZ_JASMRZ010000030.1, from coordinate 41,862 downwards.
GCATGCCCATCGGCAAGATGGACTACCTGGGCAAGTTCTGACCAGGGCGGCCCTTCACGCCGCCGGGACAAACTTCAAATTGCCGTGACACATGCGCACGCAGCGCGTGCGCCGCGAACAATCGCGCCTGACCGCTGTCGGTCTGACACACGAGCGAGGTTTGCGATCATGAACATGATGTCCAGAAGGGCGTTCTCGGGGCTCGCCGCCGGAGCTTCCGCCCTGGCCGCCGCCGCGGGCGGCGCCTGGCCGGTGCGCAGCGCGCTGGCCGCTTCGCCGGGCCTGCGTGACTACGGCAAGGCCCCCGAGTTCACGGGCATCGACAAGTGGCTCAACTCCGGGCCGCTCACGATGAAGGGGCTGGCCGGCAAGGTGGTGCTGGTCGACTTCTGGACCTACTCCTGCATCAACTGCATTCGCACGCTGCCGCACGTGGTGCGCTGGTACGAGACCTACAAGGACCGGGGCTTCACCGTGGTGGGCGTGCATTCGCCCGAGTTCGCCTACGAGAAGCTCACGCGCAATGTGCAGGACGCGATCGAGCGCTTCAACATCCGCTACCCGGTGGCGCAGGACAACGGCTTCGCCACCTGGCGGGCCTACAACAACCAGTACTGGCCCGCGTTCTACCTGGCCGACAGCAACGGGCAGGTGATGCGGCAGCACTTCGGCGAAGGGGAATACGCCGAGATGGAGGCCGCGATCGAGGTGCTGCTGGCGCGCAGGCCCCCGGCCTGAGCCTGGGCAGAGCCAGCTTTACTTGCCCGATTCGAGGATGCGCCGCACCGCGGCCTTGCCTGCGGGCGCGAGGACCGGATCGAGGTCGGCGTAGGGCACTTCGACCTCGATTTCGCAGCCGTTGCCATAGGCGGGCTGGGCGAATCGCATGCCCTTGGCTTCCAGCGTCAGGTCGTAGTAGGCGCCTTCTTCGTAGTTGGACCGGCAGTTGTCCTCGGCCTTCGACGCGTCGATGCCCGCGTAGCGAAACAGGAAGCGGCGCAGCTTAGGTGTCATCGAGGCGCCTCCGGTGCCGGAGATCCTCCCTGCCTCGGCCGGGCGCGACTTCGACAGCGAGCGCAGGCCGAACCAGGACCATGGGTCGACCTGCCTGCCCGTCTGCAGGTCCCAGGTGCGATAGAACCAGGAGATGCCGTTACGGCCCATGCCCGCCGCCCAGGTGTAGTTGCGGATGCTGAGCCACTGCGAGCTCCAGTAAGAAGGATCGGCGGTGTTCTCGTCTTCCGCCGGCACGCCGACCCGCCCGAGGAACTCGCGGCGCTTGTCGAAGTACTCCTTGATCGTGTCCTTGCTGGTGTCGAAGTCGCGGCGCAGCTCGCGGTTGATGGCCGCCAGCGTGGGCTCGGGGCCGGAGAGCTCGATGGTTTCCTGGCCGGCGAAGCGCAGGCGGCGGAAGCTGCGGCCGGGCGCGTATTCCTCCTTCTTGCCGACTTCGATCTTTGGCGGCGCTTCGAGCTGGCCCGCGTAGCCTTCGCTGCCGCAGGCCCGGTCGTCGCCAGTGGTGTCGGCCAGGTCGAGCCTGATCGGCAGCGTCACGGGCGTGCCCTTCACGCTCTTCCAGGTGCCGGTCAGCGTGTTGCCCTTGGCAGGGTCGAGCGACCACAGGCCGGTGTCGCCGGCTTCGTGCCAGAAGCTGTCTTTTTCGACGCGACTCAGCGGGATCGCCTTCTTGTACTGCTTGTAGAAGTAGCTGCCGCTCGGGAATTCGGCGTTGAAGCAGGCCACGATGGCCTTGGTGCCGAGCGTGCCTTCCCACACGCCCTTGGGCACTTCGACGGTTCCGGTCGCGCTGGCCAGGAAGGGCGCCAGCAGAAAGAGGCCACCGAGGGCGTGAAAGAGCTTCATGGCTTGCGTGCGGAGATCGAATACATGAGCGGAATGCGCGGCATGCCCTCGGGCGGCGCCATGCGGCGCCCGCCGATGTCGCGCATGCCTTCGAAGGGCTTCCAGCCGTTGGCGTACGGGTACTCGTCGAGCCGCTCGATGACGAGGCCGGCCTGCGACAGCGCGGTCGTCACCTGGCCCACGCCCCATGTGAACTCGAAGCTCGGATGCGGGTTGCTGAAGTTTTCCACGCCACGCTCGTAGCCCTCGCGCACGAGGCCGTCGCCGGACTCGGCCACGTAGTCGCTCACGCCTTCCTCGGGCACGGGAGCTTCGTTGAAGTAGTCGTAGTGGAACTTCCAGGCGGGGTCGAACACGAGTGCGAAAGGATGGAACTCGATGAAGACGAAGCGGCCACCGGGCTTGAGCAACTGCTCCACGCCGCGCGCCCAGGCGCCGATGTCGGAGAGCCAGCACAGCGTGCCGTACGAGCAGAACACCATGTCGAAGCGCTCGCCGCGCGCCTGCGCATCGCGGAAGTAGTCGTAGACATCCGAGCGCACGAAGCGCGCCGCGATGCCCGACTGCTGCGACAGCCGCGCCGCGAAGTCGACGGCCTCGTCGGAGATGTCCACGCCCGTCACCTCGGCACCCAGGCGCGCGATGCTCAGGCTGTCCTGCCCGGCATTGCACTGCAGGTGCAGCACCGACAGGCCCGTCACGTCGCCGAGCAGACCGGCTTCCTCGGGAAAGAGGGTGGAGCCGCCCTTGCGGAAGAAGGCGGCCTGGTCGCCCTTGTGGCTGTTGTGCGCGACGGTGGCCGCGTTCCACGAGACCCGGTTGGCTTCGTGCAGGTCCTGCTTCATTGGGTGGTGCTTGTTCCTTGCGTGGGCCAGCCCGCCAGATTGCGTTCGGCGATGCCCGCTAGCGCGGTGATCCATGCCGGGCTGTCGTTGAGGCAGGGGATGTAGCTGAAGGCTTCACCGCCCGAGTGCAGGAAGGCTTCGCGGCCTTCCATGGCGATTTCTTCGAGCGTCTCGAGGCAGTCGGCCGGGAAGCCCGGACAGACCACATCGACGCGCTTCACGCCGGAGGCGCCGAGTTCGCGCAGCGTGGGCTCGGTGTAGGGTTCCAGCCACTTGGCCTTGCCGAAGCGCGACTGGAAGGTCACGCGGTACTGGGTGCTCGAAAGGCCCAGCCGTGCCGCGAGCAGGCGTGCGGTTTCGAGGCACTGCGCCTGGTACGGGTCGCCCAGCGCGATGTTGCGCGCGGGAATGCCGTGGAAGCTCATCAGCAGCACCTCGCCGCGGCCGTCGGTCTTCCAGTGCTTCTCGATGCTCTGCGCCAGCGCCTCGATGTAGGCGGGGTCGTCGTGGTAGTCGTTGACGAAGCGGAATTCGGGCACGCGGCGCTGCCTGCTGCTCCAGGCATTCACCGCGTCGATCACGCTCGCGGTGGTGGTGCCCGAGTACTGCGGGTAGGCCTGCAGCACCAGCACGCGGGTGGCGCCATCGGCCTTCAGCGCGTCGAGCCGGGAGGCGATGGAGGGGCTGCCGTAGCGCATCGCGTCGCGCACCGTCACGCGATGGCCGCGCTCACCGAGCCAGCCGGCCAGCAGCGTGGCCTGCTTCTGCGTCCATACCTTGAGCGGCGAGCCTTCGCGCATCCAGATGCTCGCGTACTTGGCGGCCGACTTGGCAGGCCGCGTGCGAAGGATGATGCCGTGCAGGATCGGTGCCCACAGCACCTTCGGGATCTCGACCACGCGCGGGTCGCCCAGGAAGTCGGCGAGGTAGGGGCGCACGGCGGCCGCGGTGGGGGCGTCGGGCGAGCCGAGGTTGCACCAGAGCACCGCGGTGCGGGGGGCACTTGGGGAACCGGGGGTACTCGGAGAGGCGTTCTCTTGGGTCGAAGGCATGCGATATTCTCAGGCATGACTTCCGCTTCCCCGGTGCCCGCGGGCGCCGCGCCTCTCGATCTCAAGCGCATCTCGGCGATCTCACTGGACCTCGACGACACCCTCTGGCCGATCTGGCCGACCATCGAACGCGCCGAGGCCGTGCTGCATGCGTGGCTGCTGCGCGAGGCGCCCAAGACGGCCACGCTGCTGATGACGCCAGGCATCCTGCGCGAGCTGCGCGAAGCCACCGCCAAGGAGCGCTCAGACCTCGCGCACGACCTGAGCGCACTGCGCCGAGAGTCGATCCGCACCGCACTCACCCGCGCGGGCGAAGACCCGGCGCTGGCCGACCCGGCCTTCGACGCCTTCTTCGCCGAGCGCCAGCGCGTGACGCTGTACGACGACGCGCTGCCGGCGCTGAAGTGGCTCAGCGAACGCTATCCGCTGGTGGCGGTCTCCAATGGCAACGCCGACATCCACAAGACCGGCGTGGGCCGCTGGTTCCGCACCGCCTTCAACGCACGCGCCTTCGGCAGCGGCAAGCCGCACGCGCCCATCTTCCGCGCCGCCGCCGCGTCGGTCGGCCTGCTGCCCAAGGATGTGCTGCACGTGGGCGACGATGCCGAGCTGGACGTGGTCGGCGCGCTCAATGCCGGCATGCAGGCCGCCTGGCTGGTGCGCGACGAACGCCCCTGGGTGCACGGCGCGCGGCCACAGCTGATCGTGCCGAACCTGCACGCGCTGTGCATGGCGCTGGGCGGCTGAGGCGTCAGCTGAAGACCGGGCGGAAGAAGCTGCGTTCGTAGCTCACGATGCAGCGGGTTTCTTCCGCGTACTTGAACGCGGCCTGGCATTCCGGGTCCTGCATCGAGTCGGCGCGGTACTTCTCGTAGGCGGCCAGGCTCGGGAAGGTGAACATCGCGAGCGCCACGTTGTTCGTGCCCTCCGAGGGCAGGAAGTAGCCGTGGTGCTTGCCGCCGAATTTCTCGACCAGTGGAATCCAGAGTTTGCCGTAGTGCTCGAATTCCTTGAGCTTGTAGGCGTCGACGATGTATCGCAGGTAGCAGGTGACCATGGTGTCCGTTTTTCCGTGATGCGGGCCGAGGGATATTGGCGCGGCGTCTGCAGCCGCGCGCCGGGCTGACTATAGTTTCCCGGCTGTCTCAACGTCTTGCGGCTTCGCGCCGGGCAGGAACCCCAAAGTGCATCTCTCCAACTGGCTCATCTTCTGCGGCGTCACGCTGCTCGTCGCTTTCACCCCGGGGCCGGCCGTGCTGCTCGCGGTCTCGAACTCGATGAGCGCGGGGCCGCGACGCGCGATGATCAGTTCGCTGGGCAACGCGGCGGGGCTCTTCATGGTGTCGGCCGCCGCGATGGCCGGGCTGGGCGTGGTGCTTTCCACCTCGGCTCATGCCTTCATGGTGCTGAAGCTGGCTGGCGCGGCCTACCTGATCTACCTAGGCATCAAGCAATGGCGCAGCCAGGGCAGCGTGTTCGCCGACGTGCAGGGCAGCCAGGGCGGCGCGGCACCGCGTTCGAGCTGGCGCCTCTTCGGCCACGGGATGACGGTGGCGCTGACCAACCCCAAGGGCATTCTTTTCTTCTCCGCGCTGTTCCCGCAGTTCCTCACGCAGGACGCGCCGATCCTCACGCAGTTCGCGGTGCTGACCGGTACCTTCGCAGCTGCCTCGGTGATCGCGCATTCGTTCTATGTGCTGCTGGCGCGGCTGCTGCGCAGGCAGCTCTCCGACCCGCGCCGCACGCGCATCTTCAACAAGGTGTCGGGCGGAGCCTTCGTGCTGCTGGGGCTGAGCCTGCTGCGCCTGCGCAACAAGGCGGCCTGATTCCCGCTTTCCGCCTTCCTCAGTCGAGCCCGAAGCGCTCGCGCAGTGCCGCGCAGAAGTCGGCGTTGCCGCTGATCGAGAGGGTGATGGTGTCGTAGCGCGGATCGTCCTCGCTCGATTCCTGCAGGTCGAAGTCCCACGCCGCGCCTTCGTCGAGGGCGCCGCGCGCATCGGGAAAGGTCGCCTCGGCCCAGGCCAGCAACAGGGCGACTTCGGCCCGCACTTCGGGCGTCTTGTCGGGCGGAGTCGATGCCATGGCGTCGAAGGTGCCGTGGCCTTCGGTGTCTTCGCTGTAGTCGAAGTCGAGGTAGCGCAGTCCGGTCGTCATGGCGTCAATCCAGCGATCTGGCGGCGGCGAGCCCGCTGAGCACCGCGCCTTCGAGCGTGGCGGGGTAGGGGCCTTCGATGTAGTCGCCGCAGGCTTGCAGGCCCGGTGCGATGACCGAGTGCGGCCGCGCGAGGCCGGGCGTGCAGGCGAAGGTGGCGCGTTTCTCGATCACGGTCTGCACCAGCTGCAGGTTCGATTGGCCCAGCTGGGCGGCGGCTTGTGCGATGACCTGTTCTTCCAGCACCTCGCGCGACGCCTCGTTCGCGCTCACGACCATCGCAAGCACACCCTGCATGCCGCCGAGCCGGCTCCTGTCGAAAACGAACTGGGCCGGTGCCTTGGCCGGATCGCTGCGAAGCGCGAGCATCGGCTCGGCCAGCGGCCTGGCGCCACGCACATAGATGGTCGCGATGGCCTCGAAGCGCAGCGCCTCGGTGGTTTCACACCAGCGGTCCGCAGGCAGGCCCGAGGCGCGGACCAGCCGCGCCGCGTCCCACGGCGCGCAGGCCAGCACGATCTGGTCGAAGGCTTCTCCGTCGACCAGCCACAGCCCGGCTTCGGATGCGATGGCACGCACGCGCGTGCCGGTGCGCACCGTGGCGCCTTGCTGCGTCAGCCAGCGGATCGCGGCATCGGGCAGCAGCGCCCCGAGATCGGCGCGCGGCAGCAGCAGGTCGGCGCCGCCGCTTCCGCTGAACAGCGCGTCCTTCAGCACGCGCAGGAAGACTTCACCGCTCGATTGCGCCACGGGCGTGTTGAGCGCGGAAACGCACAGCGGCTCGATCAGCTCCCGCATCACGCGCGGAGTGAGCCCGGCGCACAGATCGGCAACCGTCGTGCCGCGCTCGCAGCGAAAGCCCGAGAGCCTCCAGCCGATGGCGGTGCGCAGCAGCGACGACCTGTCGCGCCACGTCCAGCCGCGCGCCGTGAAGATGCCCGCCAGCAGGTCGAGCGGCGCAGGCAGCCGGGGCAGCTTCAGCCCGCCGCCATCGGCAAAACGCAGCGAGAGCGGCAGCCGCAGCAGCGCGCCTTCGACATCCACGCCCACATCGCGCATCAGCTGCAGCGTGGCGGTGTACGCGCCGATCATGATGTGCTGGCCGTTGTCCAGCGCCAGCCCGTGCATGTTGTCGACCCGCCGCGCCCGGCCGCCCGGCATGTGCGCAGCCTCGAACAGCGTGACGGCATGGCCGAGGCGCGTGGCCTCCACCGCGCAGGCAAGGCCGGCCCAGCCGGCGCCGATGACGGCGGTCTTCTTGCTCAAGCTCAGATGCGTCCGAGGGCTTGGACTTTCCAAGCCAGCCAGAACTTGCGCACCGGCGTCAGGCTCACGCGCTGGTTCAGCACCTGGAAGTTGTCGCGTTCGATCTCGCGCAGCAGGGTGCGGTAGATGCTGGCCATCATCAGGCCGGGCTTCTGCGAACGGCGGTCGGCCAGCGGGAGCAGGGCGAGCGCTTCGTCGTAGGCGGAGTGGGCGCGGGCGGCCTGGAACTTCATCAGCTCGACGAAGCGCTCGGAGTGCACGCGGTTCAGTAGCTCGTGCGCCTTCACGTCGAATTTCTGCAACTCGTTGACGGGCAGGTAGATGCGACCGCGCAGGGCGTCTTCACCCACGTCGCGCAGGATGTTGGTGAGCTGCAGCGCCAAACCGAGCTTGTGGGCGTAGGCGGTGGTCTGGGCATCGGTCTGGCCGAAGATGCGGGCGGCGACCTCGCCGACCACGCCGGCCACGAGGTGGCAGTAGCGCGCGAGGCCCTGGAAGTCGAGATAGCGCGTCTGGTCGAGGTCCATCTGGCAGCCGTCGATCACCTCGCTGAGCTGGCGGGCCTCGATGCCGTAGGCCGCGGCGTGCGGCATCAGCGCCTGCATCACCGGATGGCGAGGCGTACCGGCGAACGACTGGGCAACCTCGGTGCGCCACCAGGCGAGCTTGGTGGCGGCCACGCCGGGGTCGCTGACCTCGTCGACCACGTCGTCGACTTCGCGGCAGAAGGCATAGAAGGCCGTGATCGCGGCGCGGCGCGGCTTGGGAAGGAACAGGAAGGCGTAATAGAAACTGCTGCCCGAGGCGGCGGCCTTGTCTTGCACGTATTGCTCGGGGGTCATCGGGGAGGCGCTGCTTTCATGGGGCGTGATTGTCTCCGCATCCGCAGGGCCTTCCAGAGCAGCACCGGCGCGTCGAGCTTGCCGATGGCGGGGCGCTGGGTGAAGGTGTCGAAGCCCAGGTCCTGGATCTTGTCGAGGATGCGCAGCCCGCCCTGCACCACGAAGCGCAGCTCCCAGCCGGCGCGGCCGGGCAGGCGGTGCACGAGGGGGGCACCCTCGGTCATGAGTTCGCGCGCCCAGTGCGACACGACTGCTATCAGATTGATAGCTTCCTGCGGAGGCTCCGCTTGCGAAAGCGGCGCGAAGACCTTGAAGTTCTCGGGCGAGAGGCTGCGCCGGTCGCAGTCGGTCAGCGGAAAGTAGAAGCGGCCGCGCGGCAGGTCGACACTCGGGTCCTGCCAGAAGTTGATGAGCTGCAGGGCGCTGCAGATGGCGTCGCTCTGAACCAGCGCCTCGGCGTCGTGCACGCCGTACAGGTGCAGCAGCAGGCGACCGACGGGGTTGGCGGAGCGGCGGCAGTAGTCGAGCAGTTCGGCGCGGTCGGCATAGGTGCCGTGGTCGCGGGTTTTCTCGATGTCCTGCATGAAGGCGCTCAGCAGGTCGGCGAGCAGGTCCTCGGGCAGGCCGTGCCGGACGATGCTGTGGGCCAGCGGGCCGAACACATGGGGCCAGCGGGATTCGGGGAGCACTTCGCCCCGGGCGGCGGTGGCCAGTTCTTCGCGGTAGGCGCGCAGTTCGGCAAGGCGCTCGGCGGGCGAGGCGCTGCCTTCGTCGGCGATGTCGTCGGCGGTGCGGGCGAAGTGGTAGATCGCGGCGATCGGCGGGCGCAGATGCGGCGGGCATAGCCAGGAGGCTACGGGGAAGTTTTCGTAGTGCGCCGGCGGCGCGGCATGTTGGGGAGTGGCGGACACGCCACGATTGTCAGCGACGGCGCAATGCCCCGGCACTATGCTCGCAGCGTCGCCACTACGAACTTCCCGCTTCATGAAAGCATCCGCTCCGGCTTCCGGGTCCCAGGTTTCAGCGTACGGCGAGGCGGCGCACCCGGCGGGCCCGGCGCTCATGGTGGCGGCGCTGGGCGTCGTTTTCGGCGACATCGGCACCTCGCCGCTGTACGCCTTCAAGGAAACGATGAACCCCGAGCACGGCGTGCCGTTCTCGCCCGATTCGGTGCTGGGGCTGCTCTCGCTGATCTTCTGGGGGCTGATGTTCGTGGTCACGCTGAAGTACGTGGTGTTCGTGCTGCGCGCCGACCACGACGGCGAAGGCGGCATCCTGGCGCTGCAGGCGCTCGCGCGCAGCGCCGTGGCGGGGCCGAAGACCAGGCCGTGGGTGTGGAACGCCATCGGCCTGCTGGGCCTGGTGGGCGCTGCCATGTTCTATGGCGACAGCCTGATCACGCCGGCCATCTCGGTGCTGTCGGCGGTCGAGGGGCTGGAGGTGCAGGCGCCGGTGCTGCAGCGCGCGGTGCTGCCGATCACGGTGGCGATCCTGATCGCGCTCTTCATGGTGCAGAAGAAGGGCACGGGCACGGTCGGCAAGATCTTCGGGCCGGTCATGCTGCTGTGGTTCGTCGTGCTGGGGGTGGCCGGCGCGTGGCAGGTGCTGCAGCAGCCGCAGGTGCTGGCGGCGCTCGATCCGCGGCGCGCCCTGGGCTTCCTTGTCGAGCATCGGGCGCAGTCACTGGCGGTGCTGGGCGCGGTGTTCCTGGCTTTCACGGGCGGCGAGGCGCTCTATGCCGACATGGGTCATTTCGGCGCGAAGCCGATCCGGCTGGCGTGGCTCTTCATCGCGCTGCCGGGTCTGGTGCTGAACTACTTCGGGCAGGGCGCGCTGGTGCTGGCGAACCCGGCTGCCATCGACAACCCGTTCTTCCGGCTCTTTCCCTCGTGGGGCGTGCTGCCGATGGTGGTGCTGGCCGCGACGGCGACGGTCATCGCCTCGCAGGCGGTGATCTCGGGCGCGTTCTCGCTCACGGCGCACGCGATGCGCATGGGCTACCTGCCGCGCATGCGGGTGATCCAGACCTCGGGCACGGCCATCGGGCAGATCTACGTGCCGGCGGTCAACTGGCTGCTGATGGTGGGCGTACTGCTGCTGGTGCTGGGCTTCAGGAGCTCCGGGGCGCTGTCGGCGGCCTACGGCATCGCGGTGTCGATCACCATGGTGACGACCACGCTGCTGGCCGGCATCGTCGCCTGGGGGCTGTGGCGCTGGAACAAGGTGGCGGTGGTGATCGGCGTGACGGCCTTCGCGGTGGTCGACCTGACTTTCGTGGTGGCCAACAGCCTCAAGATCGCAGAGGGCGGCTGGCTCACGCTGGCGGTAGCGGTCGTGGTGATGGTGGTCTTCACCACCTGGGCCAAGGGCCGCCGCCTGGGGCTGGAGGCGGCCGCGGCCGAAAGCCTGCCGTTGCGGCCCTTCGTCGAATCGCTGGCGCAGCACATGCCGCATCGGGTGAGCGGCACGGCGGTGTTCCTGAACCCCGACGCCACGGCGGTGCCGCATGCGCTGCTGCACAACCTCAAGCACAACCAGGTGCTGCATGAGCAGGTGATCGTGCTGCGCGTGCTGCCCTGCGACACGCCGCGCGTCGATGCACGCATCCGCATCGAGGCGGAGCAGCTGATGGAGGGCATCTGGATGGTCACGGCGCGCCACGGCTTCATGGAGCGGCCCGATGTGCCGGAATTCATCCGCATCCTGGCCTACCAGAAGACGCTGGCGATCGACTCGATGAAGACTTCGTACTTCGTCTCGCGTGCCTCGGTGGGGGAGGAGAACCTGCCGGGCATGAACCCGGTCCGGCGTGCGCTCTTCGGCTGGCTGCAGCGCAATGCGGGGCGGGCTTCCGACTATTTCGAGCTGCCCGACAACCGCCTCGTGGAAATGGGCCAGCGCACCTAGGTTTTTTGGCGGCCGGCCGCCCTAGTGACCAGCGGGTCATTGACACTGGTTCACGTTTACCCTAGATTACTAACCAGTGGGTCAGTAATGACTCGGTTCGTCCTCTCCAGGGTGTCTCATGACCGCCTCCATCGTCTCCCCGTTCCGTGTGCGCAGCGCCGCCTGGCTGCTGCTTCCCGCCGTGCTTCTTGCCGGTTGCTCCCCGAAGCCCGCGGCCGAAGACCCGGTCCGGGCGGTCAAGTTCGTGACCGTCGGCACGAGCGAATTCGACGCCCAGCCCGAGTTCTCGGCCGAGGTGCGAGCCCGGGTCGAATCGCGCCTGGGCTTCCGCGTCGGGGGCAAGATCACCAGGCGCCAGGCCGAGCTCGGCCAGCATGTGCAGGCAGGGCAGGTACTTGCCCAGCTCGATCCGCAGGATTACCGCCTCGCCGCCGAAGCGGCACGCGCCCAGCAGGCCGCCGCGCTGACCAACCGTGACCTGGCGGCGGCCGACCTCAAGCGCTACACCGAGCTGCGCGCCCAGAACTTCATCAGCGGCGCCGAGCTGGAGCGCCGCGAAACCACCTGGAAGGCCGCGCAGGCCCAGCTCGAACAGGCGCAGGCGCAACTCGCCTCGCAGGGCAACCAGGCCAACTACACGACGCTAGTGGCCGACGTGGCCGGCATCGTCACCGCCATCGAGGCCGAGCCCGGCCAGGTCGTGCAGGCCGGCACGCCGGTCGTACGCATCGCCCAGGACGGCGCGCGCGACGTGGTGTTCGCGGTGCCTGAAGACCGCGCCACGCTGATCAAGGCCGGCTCACCCGTCACGGTGCGCGGCTGGTCAGGCGGCAACGAACTGCAGGGCCAGGTCCGCGAGGTGGCGGCCAGCGCCGATGCGGTCACGCGCACCTATTCGGTCAAGGTTTCCATCGACGCGGCCACCGCGCCGCCGATCGGGGCCACTGTCTACGCGCGCCCGCAGGCGCTGGCGCATTCGGCAGCCCCGGTGATGAAGCTGCCGACCAGCGCGCTGCGCCAGGAAGGCAAGGGCTCGGCCGTGTGGGTGCTCGACAAGTCGACCATGACGGTGCGCTCGCAGACCGTGCAGGTGGCCACCGCCGACGGCAACGAGGCCGTGATCGCCGGCGGCATCTCGCCCGGCATGATGGTCGTGGCGGCCGGCGTGCACGTGCTGTCGCCGGGGCAGAAGGTCACCATCTACCAGTCCAGGGAGGCGGCTGCTGCTGCCGCCGGTGCCGGTGCGAAGGAGTCGGCGCAGCCCGTCACGGCCGTTGCCGCGACGAACAAGGAGATCGCAGCGGGTGCCGCCAAATGAGCGGCGGCGCGGCGACCCCCACCGACAAGCCCTCCGGCTTCAATCTCTCCAAATGGGCGCTGGACCACGCGCCCCTCACGCGCTACCTGATGGTGGTGCTGATGGTGCTGGGCGCCTTCGCGTACTTCCAGCTCGGGCAGGACGAAGACCCGCCCTTCACCTTCCGCGCGATGGTGGTGCGCACCTACTGGCCCGGCGCCACCGCGCAGCAGGTGGCCGAGCAGGTCACCGACAAGCTCGAGCGCACGCTGCAGGAAGCTCCTTACGCCGACAAGATCCGCAGCTATTCGAAGCCCGGCGAGTCGCAGATCATCTTCAACATCAAGGACTCGTCGAAGTCCACCGAGGTGGCCAACGTCTGGTACACGGTGCGCAAGAAGATCGGCGACATGCGCGCCACGCTGCCAGCCGGCGTGCAGGGGCCGTTCTTCAACGACGACTTCGGCGATGTCTATGGCGTGATCTACGCGCTGGAGAGCGAAGGCTTCAGCTACGCCGAGCTCAAGACGATGGCCGACGACGTGCGCCAGCAGCTGCTGCGCGTGAAGGACGTTGCCAAGGTCGACCAGTTCGGCGTGCAGGACGAGAAGGTCTACATCGAGATCTCGCAGAAGCGCCTGGCGCAGCTGGGGCTGGATTTCAACGCCGTGCTCTCGCAGCTCGGCTCGCAGAACGCCATCGAGAGCGCGGGCACGATCCAGTCGCCGCTGGACGTGGTGCAGGTGCGCGTCGCGGGCCAGTTCACCAGCGTCGACCAGCTGCGCGAGATGCCCATCCGCGGCAGCTCGGGCAACCAGCTCAAGCTCGGCGACATCGCCGACATCCACCGCGGCTACATCGATCCGCCGTCGGTCAAGGTGCACCATCAGGGCAAGGAAGTGATCGCGCTGGGCGTGTCGATGGCCAAGGGCGGCGACATCATCGCGTTGGGCAAGGCGCTGAAGGCCACCGCCGTGACCATCGGGCAGCGCCTGCCGGCCGGCGTGAAGCTGGCGCAGGTGCAGGACCAGCCGGTGGCGGTGGCCAGTTCGGTCAATGAATTCGTGGGCGTGCTGATCGAGGCCGTGGCCATCGTTCTGGCCGTGAGCATCATCTCGCTGGGCCTGCACAAGGGCGGGCGCTTCGGCTGGTACATCGACATGCGCCCGGGGCTGGTGGTGGCGATCACCATTCCGCTGGTGCTGGCCGTGACCTTCCTCGCGATGAACTACTTCGGCATCGGGCTGCACAAGATATCGCTGGGCTCGCTCATCATCGCGCTGGGCCTGCTGGTGGACGACGCGATCATCGCGGTCGAGATGATGGTGCGGAAGATGGAGGAGGGCTACGACAAGGTCCGCGCCGCCACCTTCGCCTACGACGTGACGGCCAAGCCGATGCTCACGGGCACGCTCATCACGGCGGCGGGCTTCCTGCCGATCGGCATCGCGAAGTCGGTGACGGGCGAGTACACCTTCGCCATCTTCGCGGTGACGGTGATCGCGCTGGTGCTGTCGTGGATCGTCTCGGTGTACTTCGTGCCGTACCTCGGCACGCTGCTGCTCAAGGTGAAGCCGCACGACGCGAACGCGCCGCCGCACGAGCTCTTCGACACGCCGTTCTACAACGCCTTCCGCCGCTCGGTGAACTGGTGCGTGCAGCACCGCTGGATGACCATCGGCGCCACGGTGCTGATCTTCGCGCTGGGCATCGTCGGCATGGGCAAGGTTCAGCAGCAGTTCTTCCCTGATTCGAGCCGGCCGGAGATCCTGGTCGACCTCTGGTTCCCGGAGGGCACCTCGTTCGCTGCGAACGAGGAAGTGGCCAGGCGCGTCGAGAAGCGCGTGATGCAGGAGGCCGGCGTGAGCACTGTCAGCACCTGGATCGGTTCCGGCGTGCCGCGCTTCTACCTGCCGCTGGACCAGGTGTTCCCGCAGACCAACGTGTCGCAGCTCATCGTGCTGCCCAAGGACCTGAAGGTGCGCGAGACCCTGCGCATCAAGCTGCCGCAGGTGCTGGCGCAGGAGTTCCCCGAGGTGCGCGGCCGCGTCAAGCTGCTGCCCAACGGGCCGCCGGTGCCGTATCCGGTGCAGTTCCGCGTGATCGGCCCCGACCCGGCGCTGCTGCGAGGCCATGCCGACGAGGTGAAGGCCGTGCTGCGCGACAACGCCAACATGCGTGGCGTGAACGACAACTGGAACGAGTCGGTGAAGGTGATCCGCCTCGAGATCGACCAGGCGAAGGCGCGCGCGCTCGGCGTGACCAGCCAGGCCATCGCGCAGGCTTCCAAGACCATGTTCAGCGGCACCACCGTGGGCCAGTACCGCGAGAACGACCTGCTGATCGACATCGTGCTGCGCCAGGCGCCTGACGAGCGCCAGGCCATCTCGGACATCGGCAACGCCTACATCCCGACGACCTCGGGCCGTTCGATCCCGCTCACGCAGATCGCCAAGCCGGTGTTCACCTGGGAGCCGGGCGTGATGTGGCGCGAGAACCGCGACTACGCCATCACCGTGCAGGGCGACGTGGTCGAGGGCCTGCAGGGCGCCACCGTGACCACGCAACTGCTGCCGAAGCTGCGCGAAATGGAAGCCGGCTGGGTTGCGGCCGGGCAGGGCGCCTACCGCATCGAGGTAGCCGGCGCGGTCGAGGAAAGCAGCAAGGGCTCGGCCTCCATCGTGGCGGGCGTGCCGATCATGCTGTTCCTGGTGTTCACGCTGCTGATGCTGCAGCTGCACAGCTTCAGCCGTTCGCTGCTGGTGTTCATCACCGGCCCGATGGGCATTGCCGGCGTGGCCGGCGCACTGCTGGTGCTGAACCGGCCCTTCGGCTTCGTTGCGCTGCTGGGCGTGATCGCGCTGATGGGCATGATCCAGCGCAACGCCGTGATCCTGATCGACCAGATCGAGCTCGACCGCGCGGCGGGCGTGCCGGCGTGGGACGCGATCGTGGAGTCGGCGGTGCGGCGTCTGCGGCCCATCGTGCTGACGGCGGCCGCGGCGGTGCTGGCGATGATCCCGCTGTCGCGCAGCGTGTTCTGGGGGCCGATGGCCGTCGCAATCATGGGCGGCCTGATCGTGGCAACGGTGTTGACCCTGCTTGCACTGCCCGCGATGTACGCCGCCGCATTCCGTGTGAAGCGCGAGCCGGAAACGCACCCGATTAGCGTCTAAAATCGCTGGCTGACCGATTTCAAGCGGATGGTCTTTGGCCCACGGGAATCCGTGATGCCGAAAGCCCGTCCGCTTTTGCATTCACCTGAAAAAAAGATTGGCATCGCGCGGGTGGCGAAATTGGTAGACGCACCAGGTTTAGGTCCTGACGTTCGCAAGAACGTGCCGGTTCGAGTCCGGCCCCGCGCACCAGCCCTGCTATGTAGCCTGATCTATCGAGCAGTCATGAAGCCCCGTTTCGCAAGGAACGGGGCTTTTTCTTTTCACCAGTCGTTGTCGCTGCTGCCGCTATCGCTGTCGAAGCTGCCGCCGCTGCTGCTTGCGTCGTCCCAGGAGCTCGTGTCCTTGATGCCGAAATCGTTGTCGACGATGCGCTCAGGCTCCGGGGTGGTCGACGAGGGCCAGAGGCCTCGGCCCATTTCGGTGTTTCCGTTGTCGGCGATGCGGGTCGTGCCGCTGTCCCTGTTGTCGATCACGTTGCTGTCGCTGCCGTGCATCCAGTGGCGTACAGCCTCCTGCGCGACCATCGCGCCGACGCCCACGGCCGCGCCTGTGGCAAGGGCCGAGCCGAGGCCCATGCCGGGGCTGGCGGCGGGCGGTGGCGCGGGCGTCCAGTTGCCGCCAGGGCCGTAGCTTCCGTAGCCTGCTGGCGCGCCCTGCATGCCGGGCATGCCCGGTGCGGGGCCGTACGACGGGGCGACCGGTGCCGCGGGCGGCGCGACCCGGCGCCGGAAGGCGAGGTAGCCGACGACCAGCAGCCCCAGCAGGGCGATGGGCATCCACGGTACGGAACTCGTTCTGCTCTCTGTGACGCGCGGTGCCGGCGCAGCGGGCTCGCTCACGCGGGAGGGCGTGCTCCTGGCCTGTGGCACCGGCTTGTCGAGCTTGTTCGTGAGCCGTTCGACGGCCTCGGGCTTTGCGAAGTCGAGTTGGGGCGACAGCGTCCTCGCCCTCGTCAGTTCGCTTCTCGCGTCGTCGAGCTTGCCTTCGGCCGCGAGCAGTTCGGAGTGCACGAAATGCGCCTTGGCGCTGTTGGGATGGTCCTTCAGGACCTTCGAGATCATCGCGTCGGCGTCGGACATGCGGCCGCCGTTGGCAGCCTCGTAGATCTGCTGGATGGTCGGTTCTTTCGGGGTTGGTGCGTCGGTCCTGGCCTGCGCGAGGGAGGGCAGGCCGAATGCCGCGGCGAGAGTGAGGGCGAGGACGGCGAGCATTCGCTGGAGCATGAGGGTTTTCCTGTGCGTTCCTGGGCAGGACGATGAATGATGGCCACTCTAGGAGCCCAATATTGGCCAAACCTGACCAGTGTCAGCACCGTGGCTCATCCCGGTGAAAACCCGCTTTCCCGCCGGATTAGAATCGCAGGTTGCCCAGTTTTGCAGGCGGCATCCGCTTGCCTCCGCATAAATCCCGCGAGCGCGTGTAAGTCCTTGATCTGTATTGATAAAGAAGATGCAGGCCCCGCGCACCAGCCCCCTTACCAGGAAGACATCATGACCGTGACCGTTGAAACTCTCGAGAAGCTCGAACGCAAGATCACGCTGACCCTGCCGGTCGGCACCATCCAGTCCGAAGTCGATTCGCGCCTCAAGAAGCTCGCGCGCACCGTCAAGATGGACGGCTTCCGTCCCGGCAAGGTGCCGATGAACGTCGTGGCCCAGCGCTATGGCTACTCGGTGCACTACGAAGTCATGAACGACAAGGTCGGCGAGGCCTTCTCGCAAGCCGCGAACGAAGCCAAGCTGCGCGTCGCGGGCCAGCCCCGCATCACCGAGAAGGAAGAGTCGCCCGAAGGCCAGCTGGCTTTCGACGCCGTCTTCGAAGTGTTCCCCGACGTCAAGATCAACGACCTGTCGGGCGCCGAAGTCGAGAAGCTCTCGGCCGAAGTCGGCGAAGAAGCCATCGACAAGACGCTCGACATCCTGCGCAAGCAGCGCCGTACCTTCGCCCAGCGCGCGCAAGACGCCGTTGCACAGGACGATGACCGCGTGACGGTCGACTTCGAAGGCAAGATCGACGGCGAGCCCTTCCAGGGCGGCAAGGCCGAAGACTTCCAGTTCGTCGTCGGCGAAGGCCAGATGCTCAAGGAATTCGAAGACGCCGTGCGCGGCATGAAGTCGGGCGACAGCCGCACCTTCCCGCTGTCGTTCCCCGCCGACTACCACGGCAAGGACGTGGCCGGCAAGCAGGCCGACTTCCTCGTCACCGTGAAGAAGATCGAAGCCTCGCACCTGCCCGAAGTCAACGAGCAGCTCGCCAAGTCGCTCGGCATCGCCGAAGCCACCGTGGAAGGCCTGCGCGCCGACATCAAGCGCAACCTCGAGCGCGAAGTGAAGTTCCGCCTGCTGGCTCGCAACAAGAATGCCGTGATGGACGCCCTGGTGGCCAACGCCGAGCTCGACCTGCCCAACGCCAGCGTGCAGTCCGAAGTCAGCCGCATGATCGAAGGCGCCCGCGCCGAGCTGAAGCAGCGCGGCATCAAGGACGCCGACAAGGCCCCGATTCCCGAGGAAGTGTTCCGTCCGCAAGCCGAGCGCCGCGTGCGCCTGGGCCTGGTGGTGGCCGAACTGGTGCGCGCCAACAACCTGCAGGCCAAGCCCGAGCAGATCAAGGCCCACATCGACGAGCTGGCCGCCAGCTACGAAAAGCCGGCCGACGTGGTGCGCTGGTACTTCAGCGACAACAACCGCCTGGCCGAWGTCGAAGCCGTGGTCATCGAGAACAACGTGACCGATTTCGTGCTGGGCAAGGCCAAGGTCAACGAAAAGTCGGTCTCGTTCGACGAGCTGATGGCTCAGCAGCAGGGCTGATCTCCCTGGCTGCCCGCTACGCCGATGGGGCTTGTGCTTTGCGGCACGAGCCCCATTTCACTCAGGCGTACAGTTCAGAAACAGCGAACGATCCCATTTCCCGGAGAGCAAATTCATGAGCGCACAGGATATCCAGGCCCTCGGCATGATCCCGATGGTCATCGAGCAGTCGGGCCGCGGCGAGCGGTCCTACGACATCTACTCGCGTCTCCTCAAGGAGCGCATCATTTTCCTGGTGGGCGAGGTCAACGACCAGACCGCCAACCTCGTGGTGGCCCAACTGCTGTTCCTCGAGAGCGAGAACCCGGACAAGGACATCTCGTTCTACATCAACTCCCCGGGCGGCAGCGTGAGCGCCGGCATGGCGATCTACGACACCATGCAGTTCATCAAGCCCGACGTGTCGACCATGTGTCTTGGCTTCGCGGCCAGCATGGGCGCCTTCCTGCTGGCGGCCGGTGAGAAGGGCAAGCGCTTCTCGCTGCCCAACTCGAAGATCATGATCCACCAGGTGCTCGGCGGCGCACGCGGCCAGGCCACCGACATCGAGATCCACGCGCGCGACATCCTGCGCACCAAGGACCAGATGAACCGCATCCTGGCCGAGCGCACCGGCCAGCCGCTGGAAAAGGTCAAGGCCGATACCGAACGCGACTATTTCCTGACCGCCGACGAGGCCAAGGACTACGGCCTGGTGGACCAGGTCGTCGCCAAGCGCGGTTGAACGCCGGCGCCGAGGGCGCCAATTGGCAAAAAACGGCGTTTTCCACACGGGAAACGCCGTTTTTGTTTAGTTATCATTGTCCCTACCCTGTAACGAGGCAAATGTCCATGGCCGATAAAAAAGGCTCCTCCAGCGAAAAAACGCTTTATTGCTCGTTCTGCGGCAAGAGCCAGCACGAGGTCAAGAAGCTGATCGCGGGCCCTTCGGTCTTCATCTGCGACGAGTGCATCGACCTTTGCAACGAGATCATCCGCGACGAACTCCCGGCGGGTGAGGAAGCGCGCGAGGCGCGCAACGACCTGCCGACGCCGCTGGAGATCAAGGCCAACCTCGACAACTACGTGATCGGCCAGGAGCCGGCCAAGCGCATGCTGTCGGTGGCCGTCTACAACCACTACAAGCGCCTGCGCCACAAGGAAAAGGCCAAGGGCGACGACGTGGAGCTCAGCAAGAGCAACATCCTGCTGATCGGCCCCACGGGCTCGGGCAAGACGCTGCTGGCACAAACGCTGGCGCGCATGCTCGATGTGCCGTTCGTGATGGCCGACGCCACCACGCTGACCGAAGCCGGCTACGTCGGCGAGGACGTCGAGAACATCATCCAGAAGCTGCTGCAGAGCTGCAACTACGAGGTCGAACGCGCCCAGCGCGGCATCGTCTACATCGACGAAATCGACAAGATCTCGCGCAAGTCCGACAACCCCTCGATCACCCGCGACGTGTCGGGCGAGGGCGTGCAGCAGGCCCTGCTGAAGCTCATCGAAGGCACCATGGCCAGCGTGCCGCCGCAAGGCGGGCGCAAGCACCCGAACCAGGATTTCCTGCAGATCGACACGACCAACATCCTGTTCATCTGCGGCGGCGCGTTCGCGGGCCTCGAGAAGGTCATCGAAAACCGCACCGAGGCCTCGGGCATCGGCTTCGGCGCTTCGGTCAAGAGCAAGCAACAGCGTAGCCTCACGGAGGTGTTCCGCGAAGTCGAGCCCGAAGATCTGATCAAGTTCGGCCTGATCCCCGAACTCGTGGGCCGCATGCCCGTGGTCGCATCGCTCGCCGAGCTTTCCGAAGACGCGCTGGTCCAGATCCTGACCGAGCCCAAGAATGCCGTGGTGAAGCAGTTCACCAAGCTGCTGCAGATGGAAGGCGTGGACCTCGAGATCCGTCCGGCGGCGC
This sequence comes from Variovorax sp. CAN15, assembly GCF_030462475.1. Taxonomy (GTDB): domain Bacteria; phylum Pseudomonadota; class Gammaproteobacteria; order Burkholderiales; family Burkholderiaceae_C; genus Variovorax. The sequence continues at coordinate 21,755 of NZ_JASMRZ010000030.1, read as the reverse complement.
TCAAGGCGATCGCCCGCAAGGCGCTGGCCCGCAAGACCGGTGCACGCGGCTTGCGCTCGATCCTTGAACAGTCGCTGATCGACACCATGTTCGAATTGCCGAACGCGACCAATGTCGACAAGGTGGTGGTCGAGGAATCGACCATCGACGAAAACAAGCCCCCGCTGCTCGTGTACCGCGAAGCTGCGAAAAAGGCTTAAAGCCAAAGACGCGAAGGATCTGCATGTCTGGCCATACCCCTCTGCCTCCCGAGGCCCTCGACCTGCCGCTGCTGCCGCTGCGCGACGTCGTGGTGTTTCCCCACATGGTGATCCCGCTGTTCGTGGGTCGCCCCAAGAGCATCAAGGCGCTCGAACTGGCCATGGAGGCGGAGCGCCGCATCATGCTGGTAGCCCAGAAGGCCGCCGCCAAGGACGAGCCCTCCGTCGAGGACATGTTCGAGGTCGGCTGCGTCTCGACCATCCTGCAGATGCTCAAGCTGCCCGACGGCACGGTGAAGGTGCTGGTCGAAGGCCAGCAGCGCGCCCGCGTGAACCGCATCGATGACGGCGAGACCCATTTCTCGGCCAACGTGACGCCCCTGGAGGCGCCCGAAGGCGGCGAGAAAGGCACCGAGGTCGAGGCCCTGCGCCGCGCGGTGATGCAGCAGTTCGACCAGTACGTCAAGCTGAACAAGAAGATTCCGCCCGAGATCCTGACCTCGATCTCGAGCATCGACGATCCGGGCCGCCTTGCCGACACCATCGCCGCACACCTGCCGCTCAAGCTCGACAACAAGCAGGCCGTGCTCGACCTCGACGACGTCAAGGCGCGCCTGGAGAACCTGTTCGGCCAGCTCGAGCGCGAGGTCGACATCCTGAACGTCGACAAGAAGATCCGCGGCCGCGTGAAGCGCCAGATGGAAAAGAACCAGCGCGACTTCTACCTCAACGAGCAGGTCAAGGCCATCCAGAAGGAGCTCGGCGAAGGCGAAGAGGGCGCGGACATCGAGGAGATCGAGAAGAAGATCAAGCTCGCGAAGATGTCCAAGGAAGGCCTGAAGAAGGCCGAGGGCGAGCTCAAGAAGCTAAAGCTCATGTCGCCCATGTCGGCCGAGGCCACCGTGGTGCGCAACTACATCGACGTGCTGGTTGGCCTGCCCTGGAGCAAGAAGACCAAGATCAAGCACGACCTCGCCAATGCCGAGGCCGTGCTCAATGCCGACCACTACGGCCTGGAGAAGGTCAAGGACCGCATCCTCGAATATCTCGCGGTGCAGCAGCGCGTGGACAAGGTCAAGGCGCCGATCCTGTGCCTCGTGGGGCCTCCGGGCGTGGGCAAGACCTCGCTGGGACAGTCGATCGCCAAGGCGACCGGCCGCAAGTACACCCGCATGGCGCTGGGCGGGATGCGCGACGAAGCCGAGATCCGCGGCCACCGCCGCACCTACATCGGCGCGCTGCCGGGCAAGGTGCTGCAGGGGCTGAGCAAGATCGGCACGCGCAATCCGCTGTTCCTGCTCGACGAAATCGACAAGCTGGGCACGGACTTCCGCGGCGATCCTTCGAGCGCGCTGCTCGAGGTGCTCGACCCCGAGCAGAATCACACCTTCGGCGACCACTACGTGGAAGTCGACTTCGACCTGAGCGACGTCATGTTCGTCGCCACCTCGAACTCGATGAACATCCCGCCGGCGCTGCTGGACCGCATGGAAGTCATCCGCCTCTCGGGCTACACCGAGGACGAGAAGACCAACATCGCGATCAAGTACCTGCTGCCCAAGCAGATGAAGAACAACGGCGTCAAGGACGAAGAGCTCGCGGTCACCGAGGAAGCGGTGCGCGACATCGTGCGCTACTACACGCGCGAGGCGGGTGTGCGTTCGCTCGAACGCGAGCTGTCGAAGATCTGCCGCAAGGTGGTGAAGGGGCTGTTGCTGAAGCAGCTCACGCCGAAGGTCACGGTCACCGGCGCGAACCTCAACGACTTCCTCGGCGTGCGCAAGTACACCTTCGGCCTGGCCGAGAAGCAGAACCAGGTCGGCCAGGTGGTCGGCCTCGCTTGGACCGAAGTTGGCGGCGACCTGCTGACGATCGAGGCGGTCACCATGCCCGGCAAGGGCATCATCAGCCGCACCGGCTCGCTGGGCGACGTGATGAAGGAATCGGTCGAGGCCGCGCGCACCGTGGTGCGCAGCCGCTCGCGCCGCCTGGGCATCAAGGACGAAGTGTTCGAGAAGCGCGATATCCACATCCACGTGCCCGATGGAGCGACGCCGAAGGACGGCCCGAGCGCCGGTGCAGCGATGACGACGGCCTTCGTGTCGGCGCTCACCGGCATCCCCGTACGCGGAGACGTCGCCATGACGGGCGAGATCACGCTGCGAGGCGAGGTCACGGCCATCGGCGGCCTGAAGGAAAAGCTGCTGGCGGCCCTGCGTGGCGGCATCAAGACCGTGCTGATTCCGGAAGAGAACGCCAAGGACCTGCAGGACATTCCCGAGAACGTGAAGAACGGCCTCGAGATCGTGCCTGTGAAGTGGATCGACAAGGTGCTCGAGATCGCTCTCGAGAAAATGCCCGAACCGCTGTCCGATGAGGAAGTGGCTGCATCCGCTGCTGCAATGGCCGAACTGGCCAAGCAGCGCGGTACTTCACCGGCTTCTGAAGGCTCGGTCAAACACTGATCGGCGCCTTCAAGAGTTGCGGGGCCTCGAAGAATTGGTATATACTTCAAGGCTCGAAACGCGGGAATAGCTCAGTTGGTAGAGCGCAACCTTGCCAAGGTTGAGGTCGAGAGTTCGAGACTCTTTTCCCGCTCCAGTTTTGAAAAAGGGAAGCTCCAGCTTCCCTTTTTTTCGCTAGTTTGATTTCGTATTTCTGCGTGGCGCGATAGCAAAGCGGTTATGCAACGGATTGCAAATCCGTCTAGTCCGGTTCGACTCCGGATCGCGCCTCCACTCTCTCGGTTCAAACTGATTCGACCCCGAATACCAAGCCCCGCCAACCGACGTTGCCGGGGCTTGTTTTGTTTGGGTTATCGTCGATGTCCAACCTGACGCCCGGATGGTGAAATTGGTAGACACATCGGACTTAAAATCTGTTTTGTCAAGTCCTTCTTGCTTGCGCCAACGGGCCAGAAGGCCAATAGTGACAACGGTTTGCGAGCGTCCATGATGCAGCTTCATAGCTTGGCTTGACGGTCAGGAGCCAGCTAGGCGCCAGTAGATGGAGGTAGGTGTTTCCAGCGCATTGCACGCTACGCCCGAGTGGTGAAATCGGTAGACACAAGGGACTTGAACAATTTGAGCCTTCGGGGGGAAACGCCCGGAGTGAAGCCCGTCAAAATCGGCGAAAGCCCTGGATGCTTCTGCACCCGAGCCAACGCCGAGCCAAGCCCAAGCAACAGTTTGGGAAGGTGTAGAGAGCAGACGGCGGGCACCTACGGCCGCAAGGCTATGGTGAAGGCGTGCTCCAGACCACGAACAGCGCATGCGCGTTGGCGGCGAAAGTCGAAGTGGTAAGAAAATCCCTCGACCTTACGGTCATGCCGGTTCGATTCCGGCCTCGGGCACCAATCTAGAGCCGCCCCTGTTCACGCAGGGGCGGCTTTTCCGTTCTTGGGCTGCGTGCGCTTGAAGCCTCGATCCCCAGCCATGAATGCCTCCAGCATGTGCGGGATCAGCGTCGCGGCATCGACCGCTTCGCCATACGACTGCGCGTGCAGCGCGGCATAGCGGTCGAGGTCGGCTTTCAGGCTGGCCGGGCACGCGAATGTCAGCTTGACGCTCTCGGTCTTGGGCAGCGGCCCGAGCCGCAGCTTCTTGGTCGTGCTCATTGCGAAGCTCCCCGGTTGAAGAACAGCGGCTGATAGGGCCGCAGCACGAGATCCCGGTTAACGATGACTCGCACCGGCAAGCCGGGGCGCGCCGTCAACGTCGGCTGTATGTTCATGTTGCGCCGGGTGATCTCCTGGCCGACCTGGTTGATGCTGTCCTGGGCGCTGTCACGGCCGGCGATGACGATGCGGTTGCCGTTCTGGCGGTTATCAGGCGCGGCCAGCTCGGCGCCGACGCCCAGCAGCGTCGTCAGCACAGCGCCCGCGACGATGCGATTCCAATGCCAGTTCACATCGTCTTCCAGGCCGGCGTAACCGGCCGGGTCGGTGCCGACAAGGTTGTCGAGCGTGAGCGAGGACGTGTCGGGCAGGATGATCCGGTTCCACACTACCTGTACGCGGCTCTGCCCGTAGCTGACCTGGCTGTTGTAGCGCCCGAGGATGCGCGATCCCTGCGGGATCAGCAGGAACTTGCCTGTGGCCGTGTCAAAGACCGGCTCTGTCACCGTGGCGATCACGTCGCCCGGCAAGTCTGATTTGATGCCCGTGACCAAGGCGCCAGCGATCACCGTTCCGGCCATCACCTGATAGGGCGACGCCGGCAGCGCCAAGTTGCCGGAGTTGCGGGTTTCCGTAGCGCCGCCTTTCAGGAACGCCTCCTTCTGGTCTTGCCGGTTCTGCACGGCAGTCGGGTCGGCAGGCTGGGCCGCCGTCGAGGCCGGCCCGCCGGCGAGCGGATCGAAGGCCGCGAGCGTGCTTGCTGCGCCAGGCGCCACCGGCGCTGCCTGCGCCACCGTGGCTGCACGTTGGCCACCCGAGCGGAAGAACACCGACGAAGCCGCCGCTGCATCGGCCTCCTTGCGCAAGGCATCCTCGGGATCATGGCCCGGTGGCGCATATGCTGGCGTCACGGGCTGCTGCGAGTTGACGATGGCGGGGCCAAGATCGCCCGGCAGCGGCGGCCCCAATTCGGGTAACTTCGGCGGCAGCTTCGAGTAGTCCGCCGGCAGGCCATCCAGACCTTCGGACTTCGACACGCGCTCGACGTTGTAAAGCTCGGTCTGCTCACTGGCCGCGCGCCGCGGGGGCTGCAGCGACCAAATCGTGGCGCCGAGCACGGCGACCGATAGGCCGCCAACGAGGATGGCCAGCGTGCGCCGGTTCAGGCGTGTGACCGGGCGCGGCTGGGCGCGCAGCGCCACCGCCTCCGGTGCGACCTTGTCCGCCTGCGGCGTGGCGAGGTCGGGGGTGTCGTCCTGGCTCATGGTCAGTTCCTCCGCGCGACGCCGTCCGTGCGCTTGATCCGCACCACGTCGCCCTTGTCACCGCCCAGGCGCAGTTCGGCCGCGCCGAACAGCCGATCCACGATGTAGTACGGCGAGCGGAAGCGGTAATTGACCAGTTGCCCGTCGCCTTCCGGCCCGATCACGAACAGCGGCGGCAGCTCGCCTTGCGCGATGCCGGCGGGGAACTGGATATAGACCTTCTGCCCGTCGTCGAAGGCGCGCAGCGGCTTCCACGGCGGATTACTGCCGCTGACCGCGTAGCGGAAGCGCAGGTTCTCCAACGACAAGCCGGAATCCACCGGCGCGACTGCGCTGGCCGCCTGCGCCTGGCGCTGCAAGGCCAGCATCCGGTCGCGCGGATATTCCCAGGACGCCGACGCCATCCACGTCTTTTCCGTCGAGGCCAGCTCCAACAGGTACGTCCTGCGGCTGGTGGTGATGACAAGATTGGTCCTGAGGCCCGAGCGGATCGGCTTAACGAGCACGTTCACGCGCAACTCGGCACCGCGTCCGCTGGACGTGTCGCCCACGATCCAGCGCACGGTATCTCCGGCGGCGACCGTCACCAGCTCCTCGCCCGGCTGGAGCGAAACCACGGTCACGCGGCCCACGGCCGCATAGACCTGATACAGCGCGCCGTCGGTGAACGGCCACACCTGAATCGCGTTGACGTAGCCCTCGCGCGTAGGTGCGACGCGGGCCTCGGCATTGGCGCGCGAGACGCGCACCTTCTCGTCTGCCGGCTCCGGCATGGGCTTGGCGTCCTCGGCTTCGGGCAACGGCTTCAACTGCGCCGGCATCGGCAGCACCTCGGGCACGGCCACCACCTCCACCGGCGCAGGAGGTTCTGGCAGCGGCTGGGCAAGCACCGGCTCATCGAGCGAGATCACGGGCGGCGGCTTGCCCTGCGTGGCGCAGCCCGAAAACAAGGCGGTGGATGCAAGCAGGATCACTGGCAAAGCGGATTTACGGAGAAGATCATTCATGGCTTGGCTCCTTCGGAAGAATCCAGCTCGCGGCTCCACGACAGACCATTGACGTAGATGCCCAAGGGATTGCGGCGCAGGCGTTCTTCGGTGCGTGGTAGCTGGAGCACGATGGTCACCACGGCCGTCCACCGCTCCAGCCCGGCCGCGGCGCCGTTGACGTAGCGGCGTTCCGTCCAGCGCACGTTGAACGAGGTGTTGCTGGCTCGCACGACGCTGGTGATATGCACCGTCACCGACTCCTTGCCGATGCGTGCGAACGGATCGTTCACACGCGCGTAGTCGTTGAGCACCGCTGCGCCCTTGTCGGTCGTGTAGTCGTAGGCGTCCAGCCAGTTCTGGCGGACGACGATGGGGTCGATGGACAGCGAGCGCACCAGCGTCACAAAGCGCGCGATGTAGTACGCCTGCTGCGCATCAGTGGGCCGGTACGACGTGGCGGCCTCGCCCACGGCGCGGACCTGGCCCGCGTTGTCCACCTCCACGACGTAGGGCGTCACGATGGACTGCGCCGAGCGCCACACCAGGCCGCCAGCCATCAGCAGCGCGAGCGTCAGGCAGCCGAAGGCCATCAGCCGCCAGTTCTTCGCCTGCACGCGCGGCGAGCCGATACGGTCGTCCCACACCTGGCCGGCGGCTTGGTACGGCGTGGCAGGTTGCGGCGTGTCGGCATAGCGCACCTGCGGCTTCTTGAATCGCATGGTCAGTTCTCCTTATGAATCGCTTTATTCGTCGGAGCCGCGCAGGCTCGGCCCCTGGCCGGAGCCGCCGCCATCGCCACCGCGCAGCGTGTGGGCGGTGGTGGTCGCGGCGTGGGTGAGTTGCTGGCGGCGATGCAGGCGCTTGGCCCAAGCGGGCCGTTCCTGTGTCTGCGCCGTAGCGGCGCCGGATGCGGCCTCGCCTGCGGCACCCTGACCGAATGCCGCGCCCGCGCCACCATCGGCAGCAGCGCCATTCCAGCCAGCGTGGAAGGGAGCGGCCATGCGTTGCCCGGCAGCGGAAGCGCGGGATGCAGCGCCTCGCCCGGCCGCCCGCGCGCCGGTCTTGGCGACGTTGCCCAGGCCCGCCATCGCGCCCTTTGCGCCGCCGCCAGCGGCGGCGGAACCGGCCTGAAACGCCGACTTCGCACTGCTGGCCGCCGACGTAGCGGCGCGCGCACCGCTACCGGCCAGCTTGGCGGCAGCCGGGGCCATGCGCGCACCAGCAGCCACGGCGCCACCCACGCCCGTCGCGGCGGCGCCGATGGCGACGGCCGTGCCGGCAGCGCCGACAGCAGCACCGGCCATTGCGCCAGCGCCGAGCTGCGGCGCACCGGAGACGAGGCCCGTGGCGATGCCGGGGCCGAAGATCCCGAGCGCCAGCAAGGTGAGCGAGGCCAGCATGATGACCAGCGCGTGGTCGATGGACGGCTCGGCAGGATGGACTTGGAACTGAGCGAACAAGCCTGAGCCGATACCGACGATCACGGCCAGCACCAGCACCTTGACGCCGGAGGCCACCACGTTGCCCAAGACCTTCTCGGCGAGGAACGCGGTCTTGTTCCAGAGCGCGAACRGCACCAACACGAATCCGGCGAGCGTGGTCAGCTTGAACTCGATCAGCGTGATGAACAGTTGGATCGCCAGCACGAAGAAGCACAAGACCACGACCAGCCACGCGAGGAACATCACCACGATGGGGTCGAGGTTCACAAACACTTCGGGAAAGCCCGCCATCTCGCCGATCTGCTCCAGAATCGGCGCCCCGGCGTCGATGCCGGTTTTCGCCAGCCGGCCCGGCTGCAAGAAGTTCTCCATCGTGATGGCCGAGCCGGTGGCTGTGATGCCCAATCCCGCAAACGAGCGGAACACGATGCTGGCCAGCCAGTTGAAGTTATTGATGATGTAGGCGAAGGCACCGACGTAGAGCACCTTGCGCAGCAGCTTGGCGATCACGTCCTCGCCCTGGCCGGTGGCATGGCTCATGGCCCAATACAGGCCGGCGATCGTCATGTCGATGACGATCAGCGTGGCCGTGAGGAACGCCACTTCGCCCCGCAGCAGCCCGAAACCCGAGTCGATATAAGCGGCAAAGGTGTTGAGGAATTGGTCGATGATGGTCACGTCATTCATGGCGTGTCCTTCGGTTCGGCGGGAACGGCCGGCGCCATGCCATCGGCCGGTTCCTCGAAGCTCGGCGGGATCGGCGGCAGGTCGGCCAGCGTCTGGTATTCATCCGGCCCAGCCTGGCCGGAGAAGAAGCGCCGCCGGAAGGCTTCGGCGGCGGCGCGGCAAGCGTCCTCGCCCGTGGCCTGCCGGTCGTCCGCGCATTGCGCGCGCAATGCCTTGAGCCGCAAGGGATCGGCGGCCAAGGCATCGGCAAGGTGGTCAGCCGGCTGTTCGCTGCAAGCGGCCAGCAGCGCAGCAAGTACCAGAACAGACGGGACGAGGACGCATCGCATAGCGGCCTCCCGTCAGTTGCCGTAGAAATCCACGCGCTGCGGCGTGTATGGCGTGCCATCGCCCAGGAAACGCCGCCGCACCTCGCGGGCGCGTTCCGTGGCCGCGGTCTGCCGTGCCAACTCCAGCGAGGCGGCCCGATCTTGCGTGATCTGGAGCCGCTGCGACTGGATCGACTGCTTGGCCTGCAAGGCCAGCAACTGGTTCATGGCCTGCATGGCTTGCAGCGCGCCTTCGGCCGACTGGCTCTTGCCCACGAGGTCGGCCAGCACGCTTTCGTCTTCGCCCAGGTTCTGCGACACCTGGGCCTGCATCCGCATGGTGGTCTGCAAGCCGTTGAGCGTGTTCCGCCAATGCTCCTGCGCATCGCGGTACATCTGGTCGCCGCTGACGGTGGCGGCGTACTGCTCGGGATACAGGCGCTGGAACTCCCGATCCAGATTCGTCACGTCGTAGGCCAGGCCGCGCGCCTGGTCGATCAGCCGCTGCGTGGTCGCCAGATTGGCGCGCAACTGGCCGACCACGCTGGACGGCAGGCTGGCGAGGTTGCGCGCCTGATTCATCAGCATCTGCGCTTCGTTCTGGAGCTGCTGGATCTGGTTATTGATCTGCTCCAGCGTGCGGATCGCGGTCAGCGTGTTCTGCACGAGGTTCGTGGGGTCGATCACAACCCATTGCGCGTGGGCGGTGGCAGTGCAAAGCATGGCCGAGATGGCGGCGGCGACAAGACGCTTTTTCATGGCAGGTTCTCCTGTGGGTGGTCGGTGGTACGGAAAGAACCCGGCGCGAGGCCGGGGAACGAGGCCAGCAGGTCGGCCGCCCAATCGAGGCCGCGATGGCGCAGCCAGGCGCCCGCGAAGCCGGGCACGCCGGCGTCCAGCAGCACGCGGTCTATGTCGCGCTGGTCTTGCGGCGTGGAAGCGCCCGCGAAGGCCAGCGCCGCCTGCCCCAGGTCGAGGTCGAACAGGCGATTGCCGAGGCGGGATTGGTAGTAGTAGTCGCGCTTGGGGCTCGCGGTGGCGACGATCTCGATCTGCCGGCTGTTCAGGCCGAAGCCTTCGTAGATCGTGCGAATCTGCGGTTCCGTCGCCTGCGGGTTGGGCAAGAAAATCCGACTCGCGCAGCTCTCGATGATCGCGGGCGCGATGCTCGAATCCTTGATGTCGGCGAGGCTCTGCGTGGCGAAGATGACGCTGACGTTCTTCTTGCGCAGCGTCTTGAGCCACTGGCGGATGCGTGCGGCAAACACCGGGTCGTCGAGGAACAGCCACGCTTCATCGAGGATCAGCAGCGTGGGCGCCCCGTCGAAGCGTTCATCGAAACGCGCAAAAAGGTAATGCAGCACGGCCATGACGGCGGCCTTGCTGTGCATCAGCTCCTCCATCTCGAAGCACTGCACGTCGGCCATGCCCAGCCGGTCGTGGTCGGCGTCCAGCAGCTTGCCGTGCGCGCCACCCAGCACATAGGGCGACAACGCCTGCCGAAGCGTGTTCGATTGCAGCAGCACGGAAAGCCCGGTCATCGTGCGCTGCTCCACCGGCGCACCGGCGAGACTTCCCAGCGCCGACCAGATGGCCGCGTTCTCGTCTGGGCCGACCGCCACGCCTTCGTGCAGCAAGCGGCCTTCGATCCATTCGGCGGCCCAGGTGCGGTAGCCCTCGCGGTCGATGCGTGCGAGCGGCTGGAAAGCGATTTCGCCATCCGTGCCGAGGTCGTAGTGCTCGCCGCCCAGCCCGAGGATCGTGGCTCGCATCGAGCGCCCCATGTCGAAGGCGAAGATGCGCGAGCCGCGGTAGCGGCGGAACTGCATCGCCAGCGTGGCAAGCAAGACCGACTTGCCCATGCCAGTCGGCCCCGCGACCAGCGTGTGGCCCACGTCGCCGATGTGCGTCACCAGCCGGAACGGCGTGGCGCCATCGGTGCGCGTGACGATCAGCGGCGGGCCGTCGAGATGGTCGTTCTTCTCCGGCCCGGCCCATACCGCCGATACCGGCATCATGTGCGCCAGGTTCAGCGTCGAGACGATGGGCTGACGCACGTTGGCGTAGGCGTTGCCCGGAATGGACGACAGCCACGCATCCACGGCGTTGAGCGTTTCGGGAATGGTGACGAAGCCCCGGCCCTGGATGGCACGCTCCACCATGCGCAGCTTCTCGTCGGCTGCGCCGGCGTCCTCGTCCATGACGGTGACGGTCGCCGTCAGGTAGCCGAAGGCGACTTGATCGCTGCCCAGTTCCTGCAAGGCGGCATCCGCGTCCGCCGCCTTGTTGTTCGCGTCGGTATCGACCAGCGGGCTTTCCTGCTGGAAGATCGTTTCGCGCAACAGCGCGATGACGTTCTTGCGCTTGGCGAACCACTGGCGGCGCAAGCGCCCCAACCCCCGTTCCGCCTCGGATTTGTCGAGGCACAGAAAGCGCGTGCTCCAGCGATACCCAAACCCCAGGCGGTTGAGGTCGTCCAGAATCCCCGGCCAGGTCGAGGTCGGGAAACCTCGCACCGACACCACGCGCAGGTGCTGGTCGCCCAGCATGGGCGCCAGGCCGCCGACCAGCGCGGAATCGGTCAGCAGCGCGTCGATGTGGAACGGCACTTCGGGCACGCCCACGCGATAGCGCAGCGTCGAGATGGTCGCGTGCAGGTAGGTCAGCGTCTGCGCGTCATCGAGCCAGTCAATTTCCGGCATCACGCTGTCGAGCAGGTCGATGACGCGATCCGTTTCCGCGACGAAGGCTTGCAGCCGCTCGCGCCAGTCCACGCCATTCGTCGGCGTGTTCTCGTAGAGCATCCTGGCTGCACGAGCGCGGGATTCTTCCGGCGGCAGGTAAAGCAGCGTCAGGTGATAGCCGCTCTCGAAGTGATTACCCGATTCCTCGAAGGCGGCCCGGCGTTCTTCCTCCACCACCCACGAAAGCGGCTCGGGAAACTCCGAGTGCGGATAGTCGGCCGCAGGCCGGCGCTCGGCTTCGATGAATAGCGCCCAGCCCGATCCCATGCGGCGCAGCGCATTGTTCAACCGCGCCGACGTGGCGACCAGCTCGCCTTGCGTCGCGCTGTCGAGGTCAGGCCCGCGAAACCGGGCCGTGCGCTGGAAACTGCCGTCCTTGTTCAAGACGAGGCCCGGCGCGACCAGCCCGGCCCAGGGCAGCCAGTCGGCAAGCAAGGCCGGGCGCTGGCGGTATTCGGCGAGATTCAGCATCGCGGCGTCCTCCCCTCACACGTCCAGCAGCGGGCGGTGCTTGATGTGCCGGGCGAAGACCTGCATGAACTGCGGATCGACGCGCGCACCCCACACCGCCAGCGAATGGCCGACGATCCAGAGCACCACGCCGGGAATCCACAGTTGCAGGCCCAAGCCGACAGCGGCGGCCAGCGTGCCGTTGGCGATCGCCACGGTGCGCGGCGCACCGCCAAGCAGAATCGGCTCGGTCAGTGAGCGATGCAGCGGCACCTCGAAGCCGTCCCTGAAGGTGTCCGGGGCACTCATACGACCGCCCCGCCGGAGAAGCTGAAGAACGACAGGAAGAAGCTGGAAGCCGCAAACGCGATGGACAGACCGAAGACGATCTGGATCAGCTTGCGGAATCCGCCGGACGTGTCGCCGAAGGCGAGCGCGAGGCCCGTGGCGATGATGATGATGACCGCGACGATTCGCGCCACCGGCCCCTGGATGGATTCGAGGATGGATTGCAGCGGGCCTTCCCACGGCATCGAGGAACCGGCGGCCTGCGCGGTTCCGGCTAGGAACAGCAGCAGCGCGGCCAGCAGCAGCCCTTGCCCCGCAGGGCGGGCCAGGCAGCGCAGCCGCGCGTGGCGCAAAGCCGGATTTGCAGAAAAACGGAAAGCAGGAATGGTCATCTGCGTCATGGCAGTTCTCCAAGTGAGTCAGGGGATGGGGAAGTCGCCGCAGCGGGTGCGGCATTGGGAAGCGGCGGCAGCTCGGGAAACGGCGTTTCCAGCGCGTCCGCCAGTTGGTAGCCCACGCCGTCGAAGCCGACGACGCGGGCGATGCTCTCGATGCGGCGTTTGCGCCCGCGCCCGGCGATGTGGATCGCCACGTTGACCGCCTCGGCGATCAGCGCACGGGGCGGGTTCACCGCCACTTCGAGAATCAGTTGCTCCAAGCGCAGCAGCGCGCCGAGTGCGGAGCCGGCATGGATCGTGGCGATGCCGCCGGGATGGCCGGTGCCCCACACCTTGATGAGATCCAGCGCCTCGGCGCCGCGCACTTCGCCAACGACGACGCGATCAGGCCGCAGGCGCATGGACGAGCGCACCAGCTCGGTCATGGACACCACGCCTGCGCGGGTGCGCAGAGGAACGTGGTCACGGGCCGCGCATTGCAGCTCCACCGTGTCTTCGAGCACCAGCACGCGGTCGCCGGTGGCGGCGATTTCGGCGAGCAAAGCATTGGCGAGCGTGGTCTTGCCGCTGCTGGTGGCGCCGGCGATCAGCACGTTCTGCCGCTCGCGCACGGCGCGAACGAGAAAGCCCGCTTGCGCGCTGGTCATCATTCCGTCGATGACGTACCGCTCCAGCGGAATTACGCCGATGGCACGCTTGCGCAGCGCGAAGGCCGGCCCCGGCGCTGCCGGCGGCAAGATGCCCTCGAAGCGTTCGCCGGTTTCGGGCAACTCGGCGGACAGCAGCGGCTGGCCGCGATGGACTTCTGCGCCGACGTGGGCCGCGACCAGGCGGATGATTCGCTCGCCGTCCGCCTCGGACAGTTCCACGCCCATCGGCGCGCGCCCACTAGAAAGCCGATCCACCCAAAGGGTGCGATCAGGATTCAGCATCACCTCCACCACGTCCGGGTCTTCGAGCGCGGCGGCGATCAGCGGCCCCATCGCCGTGCGCAACATCTGGATGCGGCGGTCGAGCGACGTGGCGGTCATGGACTGCGGAACGGCACTCATGACGCACGCTCCTGCGCTTGCGCGGCTGCCGCCGCGTCTTCCATCCGCATCGGGTCGGGATGCAGTTCCTCCACCACGTCGCGCACCAGGCTGCGGCCCCGCAGCAGGTGGCGGCCAAGCTGCTCGGTGAACTGCTCGAAGCGCGCTTTGCCCTGCGCGCGTGCCGCGTCTTGGTGCGCCTCGGGGACTGGTGTGCTGACCGTGAGGTAGTAGCGAATGAACAGCGCCAGCGTTTCGATGGCGATGTTCTGGTCGCGCTCCATGCGCTCGGCCTGGCGCGACAGGCGATCCAGCCGCTTGGCGATGGCCGCTTCGCGCTGGTCGGCGGCATCGGGCGACAGCCACGATGCGAGCGCCGCCGCGACGATGGACGACTTGGACACGCCTTTCTTGGCGGCAAGCTCATCGAGCCGCTTGGCGTGCTCGGGCTGGATAAAGAGGTTCAGGCGGTAGTGGCTCATAGCTCGATTCCGTCGTTGGGGTCGAGGGAAGCCAGCCGGGCCGTGCGCTGCATGGCTGGATCAAGCTGGCGAGGAAGGGGAAGCGGCAGGTCGTCGTCGTCATCGAGCAGCCCAAGGTCGGCCGCAGGCGCGGCCAGCACGGGGTCGTAGGCGACGGTTTCGGAGAGTTCGGGCTGACGGCATGGGCCGCCGTCGTCGGTGCTGTCCAAGTCGTCGGCGGATGCCGTGCCCGGTGCTGCCGGCATCAGCGGAATCGCCAGCCCGCTCCAGTCATCGGGCCGCGATGGCGGCGCGTCGGCGTACTGCCCGTCCGCCAGCGCGGGCGGCGGCAGCACGCGACGCTTGAAGTTGCTGTCCACGTAGTAGCGCAGCTTCTTCGCCTTGATCGGCGCCATGCTGGACACCATCACCACTGCCTCGTCGGGTGGAAGCTGCATGACTTCGCCCGGCGTCAGCAGCGGGCGGGCCGTCTCCTGGCGCGACACCATCAGGTGGCCCAGCCACGGCGCGAGCCGATGGCCCGCGTAGTTGCGCTGGGCACGCAGCTCGGTGGCCGTGCCCAGCGTCTCGGAGATCCGCTTGGCGGTGCGTTCGTCGTTCGTGGCGAACGTCACGCGCACATGGCAGTTGTCGAGAATCGAATGGTTCTGGCCGTAGGCTTTGTCGATCTGGTTGAGCGACTGCGCGATGAGGAAGCTGCGGATGCCGTATCCGGCCATGAAGGCCAGTGCCGTCTCGAAGAAGTCCAAGCGCCCCAGCGCCGGGAACTCGTCGAGCATCAGCAGCAGCTTGTGGCGGCGCTCGATGCCATCGGAGCCATCGAGCGATTCGGAGAGGCGCCGACCGATCTGGTTGAGGATCAGGCGAATGAGCGGCTTCGTCCGCGAAATGTCCGAAGGCGGCACCACCAGGTACAGCGACACAGGATGCGCTGCCGCGATCAGGTCTGCGATGCGCCAGTCGCAGCGCGAAGTGACTTCGGCCACCGTGGGATCGCGGTACAGGCCGAGGAACGACATGGCCGTGGACAGCACGCCCGAGCGTTCGTTGTCGCTCTTGTTGAGGACTTCACGCGCCGCCGACGCGACGACCGGATGCGCCCCATCGCCGAGGTGCGGCGTGGTCATCATCCGATGCAAGGTCAGCTCGAASGGGCWRGCCGGGTCGCTAAGGAAGTTGGCGACGCCGCGCAGCGTCTTGTCCTYKCCCGCGTAGAGCACATGCAGGATGGCCCCGACCAGCAGTGCGTGGCTGGTCTTTTCCCAATGGTTTCGCTTCTCCAGCGCGCCTTCGGGATCAACCAGAATGTCCGCGATGTTCTGCACGTCGCGCACCTCATGCGCGCCGCGCCGTACCTCCAGCAGCGGGTTGTAGGCCGCCGACTTCGCATCGGTCGGGTTGAACAGCAGGCAATGTG
Source organism: Variovorax sp. CAN15 (assembly GCF_030462475.1). Classification (GTDB taxonomy): domain Bacteria; phylum Pseudomonadota; class Gammaproteobacteria; order Burkholderiales; family Burkholderiaceae_C; genus Variovorax. The sequence goes on along the minus strand of NZ_JASMRZ010000030.1, from coordinate 6,438 downwards.
AGAAGCGCGAGCGCCAGCCGGCGGTGATCTGCCAGTTCTCGCCCTTGATGTCGTGGATGACGGCGGATGCGGGCCAGGACAGCAAGGTGGGCACCACCAGGCCCACGCCCTTGCCGGAGCGCGTGGGCGCGAAGGTCAGGACATGTTCCGGGCCTTCATGCCGCAGGTACTGGCGGTCATGCTGGCCCAGGAACACGCCGGCCGGCTGCGTGAGGCCCGCCATGCGAATGTCCTGCGCGTTCGCCCAGCGGGCAGAGCCGTAAGTCGTGACAAGGCGCGATTGGCGCGAGCGCCAAATCGACATGCCGATGGCGACCACCACCGCCAGCAGGCCGCTGCCGCCCGCGATGGCGCCGCCGGTATCGAACACGCGCGGCGCGTAGGCATCGAAAACGAACCACCACTCAAACAGCTTCCACGGGTGGTAGATCGGTGTGCCGAGAAGGTCAAACCAGGGCGAGCCAAGGCGTAGTTGATAGCCAAGAGCCGCTGCTGTCCATTGTGTGGCGCCCCACACGCCGGCGATCACGATGCCGAATACCACGGCGATCTGACCGAACAGCACGTTCGTCCCTTGCATGACCTGGCCTCCGATTTCTCCTGCGCTGATTCCTCATGGGGAAGGCGGCACAAGAACGTGCCGCAGGCGTCAGGATGGGTGTCGGGTCAGTGCCGGTCAAAGACTGCTTCGAGCAGAAAGGTCGAGCAAAAAGACAGAATTAGTGCAGGGGCGAACCAATGAAAAACACCGCAAGCGATAACGCATTGCGGCGTGTCGAGCAGAAATATTGAGGCGATGCTGCGAACCGCCAACGATCAGAACTTGGCTGATTCCTTCGGTGGTGTGTACGGCGTTTCACCGTCGCCATAGAACCGCTTGCGCGTGGCTTCGGCTACCCGATTGCACAGCACGTCGCCCAGCTTGGGGCGATCCGTCTTGCATTGTTGGCGCAGCTCTTTGAGCCGTTCGGGGTTGGCCGCCAGTTCTTCCACCGTCGGGATATTCGCCTCCGGAACGTTGGTCGTTTGTGGCGTCTCGGAATTGCCGCAGGCAGTCAGCGCGGCCACCAGCAGGAACTGGATGAGCTTCTTCATGGCGTGGATTCCTCCAAGGGATCGGAATGATGGCCCGGCTTGGGCCTTGGGGGTTCCGGAGATTCAATGGCCTGCACGCGCTCAATGAACCGGGCCAGAACATCGGACGGCTCGCCTTCGGGGAACAGTAGGTAAGTTGTCAGCGGCGGCACGCGCAATGCCAGCGGTCGGGCCACCACACCTGCGTCAGGGTTAGCGGCAATGCGCGCGGCACCCGTAAACCCAAGCGCCAGGCCAGCCGACACCAGCACCATCATCAGATCGCACGTAGCAACCCGTTCTGCGACCAACGGCTCCGTGCCGGCCCGGCGTAGCACACGATCTACGAATCTGGCATGGCCTTCGCAAACTTGTGGATCGCATAGAACCAGCGGATAGCGCAGCAACTCCTCCAAAGGAATGCGCTTGTACGCAAGCAGCGGATGCCGGGCTGGCACCGTTACTATGAGCGCGTCTCGCCATACAGGTATGGCGGCGATGCTGTCACCTACTTCATCAGACTGCGCAAACCCCACGTCGTACAGATCGTCGTGCAGACCTTTGATCTGCTGTGATAGCGGTACCTCGAAGAATCGGAGTTCAAGTTCAGGCTCTTCTTGTCGGCATAGCGCCAGCAGAGCCGGTAGGCGCGACGGTGTGATGCCGTCCGACAATGCCACTCGCAATTGCCCATGGAAACCATTGGCCGCCGCTTTCACGCTATCGCGGGCTTGCTCCAAGACAGTGAACACGCGACGCACGTGTTCCAAGAACAGTCGGCCAGCGAGCGTCAATCGAGTGCTGCGAGTGGTGCGAGCAAATAACACCGCCCCGAGTTCCACCTCCAACTCCTTGATAGCGCGCGACAGAGGCGACTGCTCAATGTGCAGCCTCTCCGCTGCTCGTGCGAAGTGGAGTTCTTCAGCAACGGCCAAGAAGCAACGCAGATGACGAAGCTCCATATAGTGCCCTCTCAAAATGCATCTTCATCGCAGAGCCTCCATGCTCAATCTCGTCACAACGATCTGTGTGGACGACGATTGGCGTCCCGTACAGATGTAGATCGGATGAAAATCGGAGCGATCATGACGCCCCGCCACGATTGCATTTCCCGAATCGTTGAGAGCCTGGCCTTACGTGTGCAACGATGGCCGCAGACACACTCCGTCGATACTCGAGGAGGAGCCTTTTAGTTGGTTAAATCGGCAATTGACAAGAGCAAGGTGGTGAGTTGCTCTGGCATGGTGATGTGGGGGTTGTGCGAAGCAGGCAGCTCATAATATTTCCACCCTTCTCGGGCTTGAGCGCGGGACGCCGAAAGACCAAAGGTGTCATACAGACCAGTCTTCGTACAGTAAATATACGCAGAAGGGATGTTTGAAGCTTCTCCCGCTAGACATAGAGGAGATGTGAACGTAGCAAGGGGTTGCGGTCCGCGCCTCCCTTGGGCGAGCTTTTGATCATGGTCAGGGGTGTCCGGCGGAAGTGGGCTTGGGGGGACCAGCCAACCGAATCCATTGTTCTTGACGTCTTCCAGGATGGCGGCTCGCTGAGCCTTTGGCATGAGATCCAATGCGCACTCATCGGACTCCGGTAGTAGTGCGTCGATGTATATCAACTGTTGAATCCGATCGGGGATTCTGTCGGCCACACCAGTCACGACCATTCCCCCATAGCTGTGCCCGACCAAGATGACATGGTTGAGGTTCTCCGACTCGATAGCACGGACGACATCATCGACGTGCATATGCAGGTCGATACGAGGTCCAAGCAAGTGCGAGCGTTCACCCAGCCCCGTACAGGTTGGCGTCAGGAGTCGGTGATGCGCTGCCAAAAAGAGAGAGTGCATTCGCCACCACGCCCAACCTGCTGACCAGGCCCCATGGACCATCACAAAGGTGTTCATGGGGCGAGACTCAGTATCGATATGCCAAGAAGCCGCCGTCCAGCAGTATCTCGGCGCCAGTCACGTACCCAGCCTCTTCTGATGCAAGAAACAAGATTGCGTTCGCGGCGTCTTCTCGCTTACCGGTGCCGCCCAGTGGAACGGTTTCAAAGAACTTTTCCCGCATTTTGGGATCAGCGGACACCACTGAGGTTCGCATGGGGGGCAGAAGACCGGGAACGATGGCGTTTACCCGGATCCCTGATCTTGCGTACTCGCCTGCAGCAGAGCGCGTCATGGCCAACACCCCGGCTTTCACGGCGCAATAGCCCATGTGGAGACCGGGCATGCCTGCATACGCTGCGATGGAGGAAATCGTGATGATTGATCCCCCACCTGCACGAGTGATGGCGCGGGCGCCATGGCGGATGGCTAGGAAGGTGCCGCGGATATGGATTGACGTCAGTCGGTCGAGATAGTCGACCTTTTCATGATCAGGAACCATACCGCTTATGCCGGCATTGCTTACAACGATATGAATGGCTTCGAAGGATTGCTCCCCCTTCTGAAGGGCTTCCTTCCAGTTTTCCTCTTCAGTGACGTCTAGCTTGACGAAGCATGCTTCGCCACCCCCCTCGGTAATCGACTGTGCGACTGCTTGGCCTTCTTGCTCTAGTAGGTCAGCGATGACCACGCGCGCGCCCTCGCGCGCAAACATCCTTGCTGTGGCTTCACCAATGCCGCTCGCGGCGCCTGTCACGAAAGCAGTTTTTCCAGTGAATCTCATACACGTCTCCTTGCAATATGAAAAGGGCAGAGGGGGTTCAGAGTCTCGGCCGTCTAGCATCTTACACATATCTCGGTAATATTCAAGATGTCAGCAAGATTCCGTTGTCGGCTGGCTAAGAAGCTTGACGCGAGTCGAGGCTGACTCTCGCTTGCCGCCGCTTACGTCATTCGGGCTCTAGGGAATGTCTGCAAAACTCAGGCGCTGGCCGCGTAGCGTGAACGGCAGCGCCCTGCGATGATCTGCGGCATGAAGCAACTCGGACTGGGCCTGAACCTGTCGACTAAGAAGACGCGCAAGCGGGAGTTCTGGGAGGAGATGGAGCGCGTGGTTCCGTGGTCGGCGCTGGTGCAGATCGTGAAGCCGTACTACCTGAAGGCGAAGACGGGCCGGCCGCCGTTTGCCATCGAGACGATGCTGCGGGTTCATTACCTCCAGCAGTGGTTCGCGCTGAGCGACCCGGCGATGGAAGAGGCGCTGCACGACATGCCCGTGTTTCGCGAGTTCGCCAAGCCAGGCGACGTGGCGCGGTTGCCGGACGAGACGACGATCCTGAGGTTCCGCCACCTGCTGGAGAAGCACGACCTGGCGACCGACATGCTGCGAGTGGTCAACGACATCCTGCAGGCCAAGGGCCTGTTGATGAAGAAGTGCAAGGTGGTCGACGCCACGCTGATCGCAGCGCCGAGTTCGACGAAGAACGCGTCGATGCAGAGTCGGGACTGGTGCACAGCGTCGTGGGCTGGTCGGCCAACGTGAACGACGTGACGCAGGCAGGCAGCTTGCTGCACGGCGTTGAGGAGGTCGCCTTCGGCGACGCCGGCTACCGCGGCGTTCACAAGCGCGGCGAGGCTCAGGGGCTGCAGTGGCACGTGGCGATGCGCGCCGGCGACCGCCGCAAGCTGAACCCATTCCTGCAGCCCGACTTCCTGGCAGAGCAGGCGGAGAAGCTGACGGCGAGCATCCGAGCCCAGGTCGAGCACCCGTTCCGTGTATTAAAGCGGCAGTTCGGCTACACGAAGGTGCGGTACCGCGGCCTGGCGAAGAACACAGTTCAGATCGTCACGCTGTTCGCGCTGTCGAACCTGTGGATGGCTCGGCGCAGCTTGATGGGGCGCGCAGGGATGAGTGCGTCCGCAGCCTTATGCGGGGCGGCCTCGAAGGGCACCGAAACCATCATGTAGCGCCGCGTACGGGCAGTGATTTGAAGCAACCATGCGTAGCGTGGCGTAGTCAAGATGCTTCCGAATCGGCGCTGCGAATCACGTTGCGCAGACCTTTCCTCGCGTAGGTGATGCAGAGGTCGCGGACAACGGACCAGATACAGTGGACCCAGAGCAAGGGCACTGCGAAGCGGCCGAGGACCATGTGCTGTCCAAGTTCAGCTAGCATGTCAACAGGACACAACTTGTTTTTTGCCCCATCGCGCTGACGAAGGGCTCGTTTTATACCGGCAAAGGCATTGCATGAAGAAGTCGCTCGCTGTTTCCTCTAGGAGACAAAAATCCAACTCCAACCGAACTGAAGCGCCGACTCTGGCCGAGCAGGCTTATAAGAGGCTTGAGGAGATGATCATTACTCTGCAGCTAGCACCAGGCGTGGTGCTTTCTGAGTATGGTTTGTCGGAACTGCTGGAAATTGGTAGAACACCAATCAGAGAGGCGCTCCAGCGTCTCGCCGGAGAGGGACTGGTTGTGGTCCTCCCCAAGCGAGGGGTTCTTGTTTCCGAAACCAATATTCGCACCCAACTCCGATTGCTGGAGTTGCGAAGGGAAGTGCAACGTCTTCTCGCACAACTCGCAGCAGAGCGGGCAACAGAGGAGGAGAGGGCGCATTTTGCCCAGATCGGCGCTTCTCTGCTTCATGCAGCTAGCGCGCGCGACGAAGGGCTTTTTGCTCAGCTAGATCGAGAACTCGATGAGTGCATGTGGAAAGCGGCTCGCAATGAGTTCATAACCAAGACGATGGCGCTCATGCGCGGTTTATCGCGCAGGTTCTGGTTCGAGCACTATCGCAGGGTTGGAGATCTTCCGCTGGCGGCCACATTGCATTCAAAAATGGCCGAGGCGATAGCCAGGGGTCACTCTAAGGATGCCGCTGCGGCCTCCGATCGTCTTGTTGACTACATCGAGAGCTTTGCGCGAGAGACCATCACCAATTAGAACTTGGGTACCTTGGTGCTGCGAATTGGCCCCGGCGCGCGGAGATTAAGTCAGGCAGTTTGACCCTGCCTCGATTTCGCGTACAGCAAGAAGTTGGAAACTTCAAAGGTTCGATCACGCGACCTCGGCCGCCTTCCTGTAACCCGTCTCGTCACGCCGATCACGGGCCAGCAACGCCCAGACGATTCGAGCGTTCTTGCTGGCGAGTGCCACCGCCGCCACGTTCTTGTTGCGCCGCTGGACCACAAAGGTGGCCCCGGAAATCTGAACACGGCGATGAGTGAAAACTCTGCCCTGTGAGCGGTCCGCGAAGAGCGGGCTGACATGGAGCGAGAGCATGAGCAGAAGACCACGCCGGAACTTCTCACCGGCGTTCAAGGCCAAGGTGGCGCTGGAGGTCAACCGTTCGCCGCCAGACCTACGACGCGTTCGGCAACGTCACCAGCGAGATCGACGGCAACACCAACGCCAACGAGCTGCGCTACAACACGCTGGGCCTGCTGATCGACAAGATCGGACCGAGCGTGGAC